>NZ_JBITZJ010000003.1:745158-828194 GCF_044546695.1 Streptomyces sp. NPDC053079 | reverse complement strand
GGGTCCCTACCACCTGGTGGGGGGCCCCCCGGCCCCCCCCCCCACCCCCCCCCCCCCCCGCGGGGGGGGCCCCCCCCCCCCCCCGCCCCCGGGGGCGGGGGCCCCGGCGGGGGGGGGCCCCACGACGCGGGGGAGGCGGCCTCCGGCTCAGCGGTCGGCGTCCGCCCGGCCGATGTCGGCGAGGGCCGAGCGCGGGTCCCGCTCCCGGGCCAGATCGCCCAGGCTCACCACGCCGACCGCACGGTCGTCCTCCACCACGGGCAGCCGCCGCACGGCGAACTGCCGCATCAGCGCGACGGCCTGACCGGCGCTCTGGTACGGGCCGATCACGACCGGGTCCGGGGTGCACACCGAAGCGGCGCTCAGTGCGAGCGGGTCCGCGCCGTCGGCCACCGCGCGGACGGTGATGTCCCGGTCGGTGATCAGCCCCACCACGACGTCGTCGCGCGCGACCACCACGTCCCCGATGTCCTGGTCGCGCATCAGCTGCGCGACCTCGGCCAGCGAGGCCTCGGGAAGCACCGTCACGACCCCGTCGCTCATCACGTCCTTGACCAGTTGCGTCATCGTCTCCTCCACAGGGACCTCCTCGTGCGTGCGCCGCCCGGCCACCGGATCAGCCGGCGCGGAACACACGGCGCACGGCGTCGCGCGTGCGGTCCGCCACGGCGGTCGCCGGGCCGAGCAGGACGTTCTTCGTCGCGGACTGCGCACCGGGGTGCGGGCGGGTGGGGGCGACGGCCTCCGCGGCCCGCACCGCCTTGGCCAGCAGCTGCAGCCTGGCCGGGTCCCCCTCCCGGCTCAGCCGGGCGAACTCGTGCTTCTCCTCCGCGCCCGCGTGGGCGAGCACGGCCTCCCGCAGCGCCGTGAACTCCTCCACGAACTCCGGGGCGTCGGGATCCAGGTCCTCGAGGCGCTTGAGCGACCGCTTGGCCGCCTCCTCCTCCTTGAGCCGGTCGGCCACCACCGGCCCGCCGCCGTCGACGGCCTGCCGGGCATAGGGGTGGACGATCTCCTCCTCCGCCGTCTCGTGGACCGCCAGCAGATGGACGAGGAGCCTGAAGGAGTGCGCGCGCTCCCGGCCGGTGCGCGCCAGGACCTCGTCGAGCAGGCCGCGGATCTCTTCGTGCTGCTTCTTCAGCAGCACCACGACGTCATTGCTCTCCGGCAGCTGACCCGTGGTGTCGGGGGGTGCCATGTCGTACCTCCTCGAAAACGTTCGTCGATCGGGACCGTGGCCGGGTACCCGGGCCCGCCCCGGCGACACCCGCACCCACCGGGTCACGGCCCCCGGCTTTCCGTCCGTTCCGCTCACGCACGGCGACGGTCCGCGCCGGTGCGTGCCGATTCCCGTCCCGGCATGCGCCGCCGGGCCCCGGCGCGACACTGGAGGGGGCGGTACGTCCCCCGTCCGCAGGAGGTGGCTCCCATGGCCCGCTCGTCCCTCGACCGCCTGGACGGCGGCGTTGCGCTCGTGACCGGCTCCTCGCGCGGTCTGGGCCTGCTGATCGCCCGAGAGCTCGGCCGGCAGGGCTGCCCGGTGATGCTCTGCGCCCGCGACGGGGACGAACTCGGCCGGGCCGAGAGCATGCTGCGCGAGGAGGGGCTCGACGTCCGCTCGCTGGTGTGCGACGTCAACGACGCCCGGGCGGCACAGCGGCTCGTCAAGGCCACCGAGGCCGCGTTCGGGCGCCTGGACATCCTGGTCAACAACGCGGGCGTCATCCAGGTGGGCCCCCTCGACGCCATGAGCGAGGCCGACTTCCGCGACGCCATGGAGACGATGTACTTCGCCCCGCTGCGGGCCGTCCTGGCCGTCGTACCGGGCATGCGCGAGCGCGGCGGCGGCCGGATCGTCACCGTCAGCTCCCTCGGCGGCCGCATCGCCGCCCCGCACCTGCTGCCCTACGTCGGGGCGAAGTTCGCCACGGCGGGGCTCTCCGAGGGGCTGCGCGCGGAGCTGGCGGCCGACGACATCAGCGTCACCACCGTCATCCCCGGCCTCATGCGCACCGGCTCGCACGTGGCGGCGGAGTTCAGCGGCCAGGCGGACCGGGAGTACGCCTGGTTCGCCGCCGCGGCGGGCTTCCCGGTGCTGTCCATGGACGGCGAGCGCGCCGCGCGCGCCATCGTGCGGGCCGCCGCCCGCCGCCGCCCCGAACTGATCCTCACCCCGGTCGGCAAGGCGGTCGTCCGGCTCCACGGGCTCGCCCCCGCCACCACCACCCGCGCCCTGACGGTGGCCGCCCGCTGGCTCCCGGAGAGCGGAGAGGCACCGCAGCACAACGTGCCCGGCCGACGGGCCGCCCGCACCCTGGGCTCCGCCGCCGTGAACCGGATCACCACGCTCAACGACCGCGCCGCCCGCCGCTTCAACCAGCCCGTCTGATATCGGCCCCTATGACCCAGCTCACCCGCGTTACGACCCAGCTCATCGCGGGTGAACTGGGCTTTTCGGCGGGGTGAGGCACCCCACAGCGGCCGCGCTTCCCCCGACGGGGAAGCGCTTGTGACGATGGCGGGGACGTCGGCGTGACGCACCCCCGAAGGAGTGGCGCGCGGCGGCGTCCCCACCGGCCCCGTCCGAGGGTTCCCCACCCTCGGACGTCGCACGTCGGCACCCGTACGCCGCCCGCGCAGGGCGGCGTTCCCATGGGCGCCCGGCCGGCCCGCCGATTCCCCGACTCCCGGACGGACCCTTGCGCCCCTCCTCTGCGACTCCCGCCGTGCCCGCCGCCTCCCCGGCGTCCGACACCGCGCGCCCGCCGCGCACGGTCCGCGGCCTGCTCGGCCGCCGCCCGGCGGCCGACCGCACGGCCGGCGACCGGTCCCCGTGGCGCTGCCTGCGCAGCCGCAGCATGCGCTGGTGGTCCGCCGCCAACCTCGTGTCCAACCTCGGCACGTGGATGCAGCTCACCGTGCAGAACCTGCTCGTGCTGCAGCTCACCGGCTCCGCCGCGACGACGGGTCTGTCCCTGTCCGTGCAGGCCGCGCCCGGCCTGCTGTTCGGGCTGCTCGGCGGGGCCGTGGTGGACCGCTGGCCGCGCAAGGTCACCGCCGCCGTGAGCCAGGCCCTGCTGGCCCTGGTGGCCTTCGCCACCGCCGCGCTGGTGGCCTTCGACATGCTCAGCGTGCCCGCGCTGATGGCGCTCGCCGCCGTCACCGGCCTGATCGCCACGGTCGACGGCCCGGCCACCGCCCTGCTCGGCAACGACCTCGTCCCGGAGAAGGACGTACCGTCCGCGATCGCGCTCGGCTCCGTCGTGCACAGCGTCGGCCGGCTGGCCGGCACCGCCCTCGCGGCCGTCGGCATCGCCACCATCGGCACCGCCGGCGCCTACGCGATCAACGGCGTGTCGTTCCTGTTCGTGACCGCCGTCATCCCCTTCCTGCGCTTGCAGCCGCACGCCCGCGAGGAGGCCGCGTCCGCCGCGGCGCGTCCGCGCGGCGCGGCGGACGGGGGCACCCGGGGCGGCATGGCGTTCTTCTTCAGCCGTCGCAGCCTCGTCGCCCTCGCCGTGATCGCCGCGGTGAGCGCCGTCCTGGGCCGCAACTACCAGCTCACCCTCGCCACCCTGGTCACCGGCCCGCTGCACGGCGGCGCCGGCGCGTACGGCATCGTCTCGGCCCTGCTCGCGGCCGGCGGCATCGCGGGCGCCGTGGTCGCCGGACGGCTGCGCAGGCCCACCGTCCAGCTGGTCGCCCTGCTGGCCGCCGCCGGAGCCCTGCTGCAGATCGTGGCCGGGCTCAGCCCGGTGCTGCTGATGCTGCTGGTCATGGTCGTCCCCATGGCCATCGTGGAGTCGGTGTCCGACACGGCGACCAACACGGTGCTGCAGACCGACCCGCCCGCCCACATGCGCGGCCGCGTCCTCGGCGTCTGGCGCAGCGTCAGCACCGGCTGGGGCCTGGCCGGCCCGCCCCTGCTGGGCCTGCTGGTCCAGGGCGTGGGCGAGCGCGGCGCCCTGGTCCTCGGCGGCGCCGTCATCGCCGGCGTGATCGGCGTCGGCGCCCTGGCCCACCGGCGCCGGCGCACCGCACGCCGTCCCGCCGCGGTCCTCGTGCCCGAACCGGCCTACGGGACCGCGGCCTGACCGGCGGCGGTCACACGATCGCCGCCCAGATGATGAACAGCACGAACATCAGCACGACGCAGACGCCGATCACGATGACCGGCCCCTTCCCCCAGCCGCGGGTGGGGTTGTACGTCTCCTGAGGTCCCGCACCGGCGGTGCTGTCCTCGCCGGGCGGCGTCTCGCCCGGCGGAACGCCTCCGCCGCCCTTCTGGCCCGGAGTGCGCGGTGCGTCGGGACCGGGGCTCGCACTGGTCATGGGGAACACCTTCCTTCTCTGGCCGCTCGTGACGGATCACTCGTGCGCGGGTTCATGGGTCAGGGCCTCCTGCCGGGCCAGGGCCGCCAGGACCTCCTCCGGCCGGATGCGCAGCAGCAGCGGGTCGGGGTGCCGGCCGTGCGGGTCCCCGGGCGGCCCCGGGTGCCACAGCGCGGTGTGGCGCGCGGACGGCGGCGGGCCCCACAGCGCCGGCGCCACGGGGCCGAAGAGGGTCACGCTCGGCGTGCCGTACGCCACCGCCAGATGCGCCAGGCCCGTGTCCCCGCTGACCACGGCCCGGGCCCCGGCCACCAGGGCGGCCAGCGCCCCGAACGGCAGCCCGCCGGGGAAGGCCCGGCACCCCGGCACGGCCACGCGCGCCACCAGGCCGTCCTCGCCCGGCCCCCCGGTGACCACCACCCGGTGCCCCCGCTCCAGCAGCGCCCGCGCCACGGCCGCGTACCGCTCCGCCGGCCAGCAGCGCGCGGGCGAGGCCGCACCGGGGTGCAGCAGCACCGCACCGGTGACCGGCGGGACGACGGCCGGCGGGGCCAGCGCCAGGTCACCGGCGTCGGCCGGAATGCCGTAGGAGCGCAGCAGCCGGCACCAGCGCTCGCGCTCGTGCTCGTCCGGCCGCCACGCCGGCCCCCGCACCTCCGGCGTGCCCGGGTGCGCGAACGCCAGCAGCCTGCCGGGCCGCAGCGCCGTCAGCACACGGTGGCTGGGCGGCCCGTTGCCGTGCAGGTCGACCGCGATCTCCGGGGGCGGCCCCCGCCACGGCAGGGCCCGCGGCACGGCACGCCCAGGCGCCTCCGCCGGCAGCAGGGTGTCGACGGCACCCGAGGCGGCGGCCGCCGCCGCGAGGCCGGGCGGCGCGGCCAGCACCAGCTCGTGCTCCGGATGGGACCGGCGCAGCGCGCGCAGCGCCGGCACACCCGTGAGCAGGTCCCCCAGGCCCAGGGCCCGCAGGACCAGCAGCCGGGGCCGCTCCGGCCCGGCCGGCGTCATCGCTGCCCCGCCCGGGAGGAGCCGGCGCCGAGGCTGTCGGCGGCCCGGGTGGCCAGCAGGGTGCTGGAGCGGCCGTCGAGATAGGGCAGCACGATCGCCTGACCGCCCCACGCCGCCAGCCGCGCCGCCTCCGGCAGCTGCTCCACCGCGTAGTCGCCGCCCTTGACCCAGACGTGCGGCCGCAGCCGGGACAGCAGCTCGACGGGGGTGTCCTCGTCGAACACGGCGACGGCGTCCACGCACTGCAGGGCCCGCAGCACCCGGACCCGGTCGGCCAGCGGGTTGAGCGGCCGGCCCCGGCCCTTGCGCCGGCGCACCGAGGCGTCGGAATTCAGGCACACGATCAGGCAGTCGCCGATGCCCCGGGCCTGCTGGAGCAGGCCGACGTGCCCGGCGTGCAGCAGATCGAAGCAGCCGCCCGCGGCCACCACCGTGCCGCCCGCCTCCCGCACACGCCGCGCCAGCCCCACGGCGTCCGTCCCGTCACTCCCGTCCGCGCCGGCCGGGTCCGGGCCCGGCACGGCGGCGCGGGCGCCGCCCTCGGCGACGTAGCGCGTCGCCGCGGCCACGGCCCCCTGCACGGCCTCCGCGGGCAGCGCCCCGTCGCCCAGCAGTCCGGCGGCCGTCGCGGCGAAGCAGTCCCCGGCCCCGCACGCGTCGCCGCTGTGCCGGGCCGGGGCCGGTACGAGCATGGGGCCGTCCCCTTGTGAGAGCAGGGCGCCCCGCCCGCCCAGCGTCACCGCCACGCACACCGCCCGCCAGCGCCGTACGAGCTCGGCCGCCGTGCGGGCCACCGCGCTCAGGTCCTCGTCGGCCGACTGCTCCCCGGTGAAGCGCCGGGCTTCCTCGCCCGTCGGCGTCACCAGGCGCGCACCCGGCACCGGCGGGCCGCCGCGCGGGTGCGGATCCCACACCAGCGCCGCCCGCCGGGCCCGGGCGGCCAGCTCCTCGCGCAGCACCTCGGCGGCGCCGCGCGCGTAGTCGGCCACCAGCACGGCGGGCGCCTCGGCCAGGACCCGGCGCGCCCACGAGGTGGCACCCGCCGCCCGGCCGTCGCCGCGGTCCAGCCGCACCACCGGCCGCCCGCCCGCCATGACACGGGTCTTCTCCGCCAGCGGACCGTCCAGCGGCAGCGGCACCAGCGTCACCAGCGGCTCGAGCATGGCCCGCACCTGCCGGCTCGCCGCGTCCGCGCCCAGCGGGGCGATGAGCGTCACCGCCCGGCCCGCACGCGCCGCCAGATACGCCGCCAGCGCCGCGCCGCCCGG
Source organism: Streptomyces sp. NPDC053079 (assembly GCF_044546695.1). Taxonomy (NCBI): domain Bacteria; kingdom Bacillati; phylum Actinomycetota; class Actinomycetes; order Kitasatosporales; family Streptomycetaceae; genus Streptomyces; species Streptomyces sp. NPDC053079. The sequence continues at coordinate 821,586 of NZ_JBITZJ010000003.1, read as the reverse complement.
GCGCAGCCGCTCCCGGCAGCCGTCCAGCACGGGGACCGGCGCGTCCGGCGCGAGCCGCTCGGCCCTGCCCACCAGGTCCCGGTCGAGGAGCGCGTCGCCGACGACCAGCAGGGGCGTCCCGGTACTCATGGCCTCCCCTTCCACGTCCCGGCCTGCGGGAAGCGCCCGGTACCGAGCGCCGTGTCGAAGGCGTCGCACATCATGTGCACCGCCACCAGGTGCAGCTCCTGGACGGTGGCCGTGGTGGCGGCCTCCACGCACAGCGTCTCGTCGCCCATCTCGGCGAGCGGGTTGGGCGCGGGGCCGGTGAGGGACCACACGTGCATGGCCGCCTCCCGCCCCGCCGCGGCCGCTCCCAGCAGGTTGGGGCTCGCCCCGCTCGTCGACAACAGGATCAGCACGTCCCCGGGCCGGGCGTGCGCCCGCACCTGACGGGCGAACAGCTCGTCGGCGCCGTAGTCGTTGACGATGGCCGTGCAGCTGGAGGTGTCGGTGTGCAGGGCGATGGCCGAGAACGGGGCCCGGTCCTCGCGGTAGCGGCCGACCAGCTCGGCGGTCAGATGCTGGGCCTGGGCGGCGCTGCCGCCGTTGCCCGCCGCCAGCAGCCGGCTCCCCGAGGAGAGGGCGGCCGCGAGCCGTGCCCCCCACCGCTGCGCGGTGGGCGCCCTCTCCTCGCGGAAGCGCTCCAGCGCGGTCAGCAGCCGGCCGCAGTGGTCGTCGCCGCCCGCCGCGGGCCATGTCTGAGGGGTACCGGTGACGGTCATCGCGGAACTCCTGACGGTACGGGGCGGGGAGCGGCGACCCGGTCGTAGACGTCCTCGACGCCGTCCGCCACCCGGTCCCACGTGTAGCGGGCGAGGGCGCGGGCGCGCCCGGCCCTGCCGTAGGACCTCAACCGCCCGGGTGACTCCAGCAGTGCGCGCACCGCCTCGGCCAACGGCCCGGGCAGGCCCGGCGGGACCAGCAGCCCGCTCTCCCCGTCGGCGACGGTGTCGCGGTGCCCGCCCACGTCCGTGGCCACCACGGGTATCCCGCACGCCATGGCCTCCAGCGGCACGATGCCGAACGGCTCGTACACCGGCGTGCACAACACCATGTCGGCGCTGCGCAGCAGGGCGGGCATGTCCTCGTGCGGCACGCACCCGAGCAGGACCAGCCGGTCGGCCACCCGCAGCCGGCGGGCGAGGGAGAGCAGCCGCATCGCCTCGGGGTCCTTGGCGAGCCCGTCGGCGGGCGGGCCGCCGGCCACCACCAGTTCGGCGTCCGGTATGCGCCGCAGGGCCTGCAGGGCGAGGTCCACGCCCTTGCGGGGGACGAGGCGGCCCACCGCCAGCAGGCGGTGCCGGGCCCGGCGCCCGGGGTTCAGCGCGATCCGGCCGCGGGCCGTGAAGCGCTCGGTGTCCACCCCGCAGGGCACCACGGTGCAGCGCCCGGGCGGGACGCCCATCGCGGCGAGCTCGCGCACCTCGTCCGAGCACGTGGCCAGCACCCGGGCGCACGAGGCGCCGATCTCCCGCTCGACGCCCAGGCGTTCGGGCGGGCTGGTGTCGGCCGCCCCCTGATGGCGCCGCTTGACGGTGCCCAGCGCGTGGTACGTCTGCACGACCGGCAGGCCGAGGCCGTCGGCGCCCCGCAGCGCGGCCATGCCCGACATCCAGAAGTGGGCGTGCGCGACGTCGGGGCGCTCGCGCCGCCAGGCCCGCCCGAGGTGGTCGGCGAAGCGCGGCATGTGGGCGAGGAGCGCGTCCTTGGGCAGCACCTTGGCCGGCCCGGCCCGCACGTGCTCGACCACCGCCCCGGCCGGCAGCGGCACCCGGTCCGGCAGTGAGTCGTCGTCCCGGCGGGTGTAGACGGTCACGTCGTGGCCGCGGCCGGCGAGGAGTTCCGCCAGGCGGGCGACGTAGACGTTCTGGCCTCCCGCGTCGGGACCTCCGAGCGCCGCCAGCGGGCTCGCGTGCTCGGACACCATCGCGATCCTCATCGCGTCACCTCCTTGATCAGGTACTCCCAGTCGTCCAGGAACCGCTGCAGCCCGTACCGCGCGAGGGCCGCCGCCCGGGCCGCCCTGCCCGTCTCGCGGGCCCGGGCGGGGTCGGCGATGAAGTCCCGGATCGCGTCGCGCAACAGCTCCGGCCGGTTGGAGACGACCCCCGCGCGCGCCGGTACGGCCTCGGCCACCTCGGTGGTGGCCAGCGCCACGACCGGCATGCCCAGGTGCATGGCCTCCAGCAGGGAGAGCCCCAGGGACGTCCAGCGCACCGGGTGCAGGTAGAGGCGGCGCTCGGCCATCTCCCGGTGCAGCGCGCTCTGGACGAGCTCCTTGCCCCGGCAGCGCTCCGCCGGCACGCCCAGGCGGCCGGCCAGGCCGTCGGTGCCCATGCCGAAGACGTCGAGCGGCGCCGCCTCGCTGAAGTAGGGGAGCAGGTCCGTCCCCGTCGTACGGCCGCGCCGCAGCGGCTCGTTGACGACCACGGCGGCCCGCTCCAGCCGGCCGGTCCACAGCGCTCCCAGGTCGACGATGCCGTGCTCGATGACGGTGGTGGGGGTGGTGCCGCAGTCCCACATGAGCCGGTTGAAGTGCGTGACGTGCACGACGGTCAGCTCCGGCCGGCCGGCGACGGGGTGCCGGGTGTCGGGGACGGGCCCGCCGGGCGCGTTGTGCTCGAGGTAGACCGCGGGCACGTCGGTGCCCGGGCGCAGGCCGAGCCACTGCCGCACCAGCGCGAACTCGTGCGGCCGCTGCAGGACGACCAGGTCGACGCCGGCCTCGCGCAGCCGGTCCGGGGGCAGTTCGACCACGGAGGCGGGCCAGTCGAAGGTGGCGGCGCGGCCGAGCCCGTCCGGCCCCCGGCCGGGGGTCACCGGTACGACGTAGGTGTGCGGGCCCTGGACGAACGCCGTCGTCCACGAACCGTGCACGTGCCACAGCAGGATCCTCATGACGTGCCCTCCACGAGGGGATCGAGGCCCGGGGACCGCCCGGTGAGCTTCTCGACGGCGGCCAGCACGTCCTCGGGCGGCACCCCGTTCAGGCACGGGTGTCCGGCGACGGGGCAGATCCGGGCCCGGCTGCCCGCGCACGGGGCGCCTTCGTCGCCGAGGAGGACGTGCGGGACGCCGTAGGGTGCCCACCGCTCCGCCGGCACCACGGGGGCGAACAGGGACACGACGGGCGTGCCCACCGCGGCGGCCAGATGGGCGGGCCCGGTGTTGCCGACCACCACGGCCGCCGCCCGGGAGAGCACCCCGGCCAGCTCGGCCGGCCCGGTGCGCCCGCCCAGGTCGAGGGCGTCCCGGCCCGCGACGGCCGCCGTCAGCTCCCGCTCGCTCCTGCCCCCGGTGACCACGACCCGGTATCCGGCCCGCGCCAGGGCCCGGACGGCCGCCGCGCACCGCTCGCGGCCCCACTGCCGGGCCGGCACCGCGGCGCCGGGGTGCACGACCACGTACCCGGGCTCCCCCACGAGCGGGCCGGGGTCGGGAGGTTCCCGCACGGCGAGGCGCCCGTCGTCGCCCTCCGGCAGGGGAAAGCCCGCCGCCCCGGCCAGATCGAGGGCGGCGAGCACCTCGTGCCGGCGCGGCGCCCGGCGGTGCCGTACGTCCAACAGCGAACCCGGATAGTCCGCGGAGTCCGCCGCCAGGCGCGGCACCCCCGCCATCCGCAGGAGCAGCGCTGTGGGCAGCGGGCTCTGGTGGAAGGAGGTGAGGACCAGCGCGACGTCCGGCGGTGCCTGCGCGACGCTCTCCACGAAGCGCTCGATGCCGGCCCGTTCGGCGGGCGGCGGCTCGAACCCCACCCACGGCGCGTCCCACACCACTACCTCGTCGACCCCGGGCAGCATCCGCGCCGCCGGGGCGCCGCGGGGCCCGCACAGCAGTGTGGTGCGGTCGGCGCGGGCCGCGACGGCACGCACCGCCGGCCCGGCGAGCAGGACGTCGCCGAAGCTGTCCAGACGTGCCACGAGCGCCTTCACCGCGGGCCTCCTTCCAGAACGGGCTCGGCGGTGCCCAGCAGGCCGCGCACCGCCCCCAGCAGGTGCGGTGCGCGGTGCGCGGCCCGGCGCACCTCCTCGGGCAGGGTCACCGGGGTCGGCACCAGCACGCCCAGGGCACCGGCCGCGGCGGCCGCCTCCATGTCGGAGCCGATGTCCCCGATCACCGCGCAGTCGCCGGGGGACAGGCCCAGCTCCCGGGCGGCGGCCAGGACCAGGCCCGGCGCCGGCTTGCGGCAGCCGCAGCCGTCCTCGGGGCCGTGCGGGCACACCGCCCACACGTCGAACGGTCCCAGCAGCCGCTCCACCCGCTCGTTCACCCGGCGCATCTGAGCCGCCGTGATCAGGCCGCGGGCCACGCCCGACTGGTTGGTGATCACGCCGGTGCGCACCCCGCGCCGCCGCAGCAGCGCCAGGGCGGACCGGGCGCCCGCCATCGGTACGACGCGGCGGGGGTCGCCGTTGTAGGGGACGTTCTCCACCAGCGTGCCGTCCCGGTCGAACAGCACGGCGGCGGGCGGCCGGCCCCGGCTCACGGGACCGGTCCTTCCCGCAGGGCCGACCGCACGGGGACCGCCACGACGCGGGACGGCGCGAAGGCGTCGGGAAGGGGCCGGGCGGCGCGGTGGCGCCAGGTGCCGCGCACCCGGTGCCAGACGGCCAGCGGCGGGATGGCCACGGAGGTGGCCAGCATGGCCGCCACCTCCGCCGCGGTGCGCGGGCCCGGCGCGATGCGCGCGCGGGCGAAGCCGGCCGTGCCCAGCGCCCAGCCGAGGGCGGCCCCCGCGCCCGCCCGCCGGTGGCCGGTCACGGCGAGCACGGCCGCCGCGGCCCCGGCGGCGGTGACCACCGCGTGCGCGCGCAGCCGGCCGCGCGGCGCTCCGGCCCGCTCCCACCAGCCGCGGCCGTGCAACCGCACCATCAGCGCGTCGTCCGCGTTGCCCGCCTGGGTGCGCAGCGACACCCAGCGGCCCGCCGTCCGCACCGGATGCCGGGTCGTGCGGGTGCCCGTCTGCAGGTGCCAGCCCGCGCCCATGACCCGCAGCGCCAGGTCGGCGTCCTCGCGGAAGGCACGGGGAAAACGCTCGTCGAAGCCGCCGACGGCCACCAGGACCGAGCGCCGGTAGGCCATGTCGGCCGTCGCCCAGCGGGCGTCGGCCAGACCGGCGGTGTTGCGCTCCCAGTCCGTGGGCCGCCGCCCGGCCGGCAGGGGTACCTCGATGACGCCCTGCACACCGCCCACGTCCGGTGCCGCGCAGGCCAGGTCGCAGACCAGCTCCTCGCGCCAGGCGGGCGAGACCTGGACGTCGTCGTCGAGGAAGACCACCCAGGGGGCGTCCACCGCCCGCCAGCCCGCGTTGCGCGCGGCCGCCGGACCCCGCCCGCCGCTGGTCACCGAGCGGGCGTGCGTGCGCAGTTCGCCGAGCGCCTCCAGCGGCAGCGGCGGGCGCGGCCGACGGGCCCCGGGCCGGTCGTCGACCACGACGACCTCCCGCGGCGGCGGGCCCACGGAACGGGCCAGCGCCGCCAGGCAGTCGGCCAGGCACGCCCGGCCGACGGTGGGGATGACGACCGCGTACTCCGCCGTGCTCATGCCGCACCCCTCCCCCCGTAGGCGGCCGCGCGCCGCACCGCGTACGGTCCGATGGCCAGCAGGTCCACCGGTGCCGAGCCGAAGCACTCCAGGGCGTCGCGGGGATCGTCGACCATCGGCCGGCCCGCGGTGTTGAGGCTGGTGTTGACGACGACCGGCAGCCCCGTACGCCGCTCGAAGTCGGCCAGCATCCGGGCGACCAGCGGCTCCCGCCGCGGGTCCACGGTCTGGATCCGGGCGGTGCCGTCCACGTGGACGACGGCCGGGATCCGCTCCCGCCACGGCTTGGCCACGCCATGCACGAAGAGCATGTACGGGCTCGGCAGCGGCCCCTCGAAGATCTCCGCGGCGCGGTCGGCGAGGACCATCGGCGCGACCGGCCGGAACTCCTCCCGCCCCTTGACGTGGTTGAGCCGCTCGAGGTTCTCCGCCCGGCCGGGATGGGCCAGCAGCGAGCGGTGGCCCAGCGCCCTCGGCCCGTACTCGCTGCGGCCCTGGAACCAGGCGACGATGCCGTCGCGGGCCAGCTCCTCGGCCACCGCCCCGGCGATGTCCGGCGGCCGCTCATAGGGGATGCGCGCCCGCTCCAGCCAGGCCCGCAACTCCTCGTCCGACCAGCCCCGGCCCAGGTCCGCGCCCTCCATCGGGGCGGCCACCCCGCCATGGGCCGCCGCCAGGTGCAGCGCCGCGCCCAGGGCGGTGCCCGCGTCACCGGCGGCCGGCTGCACCCACACATGGCGGAACGGTCCCTCGACGGCGATCCGCGAGTTGGCCACGCAGTTGAGCGCCACCCCGCCGGCCATCGCCAGCGACCCCGCGCCCGTGCGGCCGTGCAACCACCGCACCAGGTCGAGCAGCAGCTCCTCCAGGCACGCCTGGGTGCTCGCGGCCAGGTCGGCGTGGTCCTGGGTCCACTCCTGCCCCGCCGCGCGGGGCTCGGTCAGCGCTCCCCACGGCACCGCGTGGGCGACGAATCCGCCGTCGCCCGTGGCGTGCAGGTGCTCCCGCAGCTCGGTCAGGAACCGCGGCTTGCCGTACGCCGCCAGCGCCATCACCTTGTACTCGTCGCTGCTGCGCAGGAAGCCCAGGTGTTCCGTCAGCTCCTCGTACACCAGGCCCAGCGACTGGGGCAGCTCCTGGGTGGCGAGGACCTCCAGCGCCCCGCCGGTGTACCGGCCGGCCAGGTGGGAGGCGCACTCGCCGCGCCCGTCGAGGACCAGCACCGCGCTGTCGGGGTGCGGCGTGGCGAGGCCCGCGGAGGCCGCGTGCGCGACGTGGTGGGGGACGAACCGCACCCGGTCGGCGTCCAGGCCCGGGAGCGCCTCGGCGAGGAAGCCGGGCGCCTCGCGGGCGTAGGTCTGCCGCAGATGGTCCCACGGGTCGTCCAGGCCCATGGCCCCGGCCGGGCGGGCCAGTGCCGGGTCGAAGGAGTACCCGACGGCGTCCAGGTCGCCGGGCGCCAGCCCCGCGTGCGCCAGGCACCAGGCGGCGGCCTGGTACGGCAGTTCCCAGGCCGCGAACGGTACGGGGCGCTTGCCGTGCTTCCGCCGGGAGAACCGCTCCTCCTCCGCGGCCGCGACGATCCGCCCGTCGACCACCAGCGCGGCGGCCGGGTCGTGGAAGAGGGCGTTGATACCGAGGATGCGCATGGCGTGCTCCGTGTCTGGTGACGGGTCGGTCGGACTCACAGGAGGGCGGACCGGGCGAACCACTCCACGGTCCGCTTGAGGCCCTCCTCGCGGCCGACCCGGGGCTGCCAGCCCAGTTCGCGGCGGGCCCTGGCGGTGTCGGGGCGGCGCCTGGCCGGGTCGTCGGCGGGCCGGTCCACGAAGCGGATGACGGACGCCGAGCCCGTCAGGTCGACGATGTGCCGGGCGAGGTCGAGCATCGTCGTCTCCTCGCCGCCGCCGATGTTCACCGGGCCGGGCCGCCCGCTGGCGGCGAGCGCCACGATCCCGTCGACCGTGTCGTCGACGTAGGTCAGCGACCGCGTCTGGCTGCCGTCGCCCGCCACCGTCAGCGGCTCGCCGTCGAGGGCCTGCCGGATGAAGGTGGGCACGGCACGGCCGTCGCCGGCGCGCATACGGGGGCCATAGGTGTTGAAGATGCGGACGATCGAGGTGTCGCAGCCGCGGGCGCGCCGGTAGGCGGTGACCAGGGCCTCGGCGAACCGCTTGGACTCGTCGTAGACGCTGCGGGGCCCGATCGGATTGACGTTGCCCCAGTACTCCTCGCGCTGGGGGTGTTCCAGGGGGTCCCCGTACACCTCCGAGGTCGAGGCCAGCAGGAAGCGCGCGCCGTCGCGGAGGGCCAGCTCCAGGGCGGCACGGGTGCCGCCGCTGCCCACCTCCAGCGTTTCGATCGGCAGCCGCAGATAGTCGGCGGGCGAGGCCGGGCACGCCAGATGGAGCACCAGGTCCACCGGCCCCGGCACCGCCTCCAGGCTGCCGGGGGCGCTGACGTCGGCCTCGACGAACGAGAAGCCCGGATGGCCCTCCAGGTGGGCGACGTTGGCCCGGGAGCCCGTGACGAGATTGTCGGCACAGCACACCTGCGTGCCCTCGGCCAGCAGCCGTTCGCACAGGTGGGACCCGACGAACCCGGCCCCACCGGTGACCAGCGCACGGTTCCAGCGTCGTTCGTCCATGATCACACTCCTTCGCGGAGCCAAGAGCGGGCCGAGGGCGATCGGGCACGTGTTCGTCGCACCGGGCGGTGCGGGCGCGGGGCCTGTCGGCTGACTGGAATGGGGGTGCCGCCGCTCGGGGCGGTGCCGCCGCCTCGGGGCGCCGCCAGGACGGCCGCGGCGTGCGCGGCCGGTGCGGCGGACCGTCCGCCGCCCGGGGTGGCCGGGGCGTCGTCTGCGCTTGCCGGCGGGCGCCCGGAGGGGCACCGCACCATGACCACCCGTAGTCGTAACGACTCAAGCAGCAGCGTCGCACACGGCGGCCGGGTCCTCCACTCGAACCGGCCCGCCGGTGGCACCCCGCCCGGCGCCCGCCGGGTTTCGGCTTGCCCACCCCGGGAACGCGGGTGAGCCTGAGGGAGCGAGCGGCGCCTGCCGACGGACGCCGTCCCTCCCGAGCGCTGCCCATGCGGAAGGAAGTGCACGCGTGTCCGCCCACCACCAGTCAGCAGGCCGGGGCGACCCGGCGGCGCAGGACGCCAAGGACGAGCAGCTGGCGCGGTTCCGTGCCGCGCCCGAACACGACGCGCTCACCACCGACCAGGGCGTACGGGTCGACGACACCGACAACGCGCTGCGCGCCGGCACCCGCGGGCCGACCCTGCTCGAGGACTTCCACAACCGCGAGAAGCTCACGCACTTCGACCACGAGCGCATCCCCGAGCGGGTCGTCCACGCCCGCGGCGCCGGAGCCTACGGCTACTTCGAGCCGTACGGATCGCTGAGCGAGTACACCTGCGCCGACTTCCTCGCCGAAGCCGGCCGCCGCACGCCCGTCTTCGTCCGCTTCTCCACCGTGCAGGGCCCGCGCGGCTCCGCCGACACCGTGCGCGACGTCCGCGGCTTCGCCACCAAGTTCTACACGCGTGAGGGCAATTACGACCTCGTCGGCAACAACATGCCGGTGTTCTTCATCCAGGACGCCATCAAGTTCCCCGACTTCGTCCACGCGGTGAAGATGGAGCCGGACAACGAGATGCCCACCGGCGGCTCCGCCCACGACAGCTTCTGGGACTTCGCCTCCCTCCAGCCGGAGACCACCCACATGCTCATGTGGCTGATGTCCGACCGCGCCATCCCCCGCAGTTTCCGCATGATGCAGGGCTTCGGCGTGCACACCTTCCGCTTCGTGACCGCCGACGGCCGTGGCACCTTCGTGAAGTTCCACTGGAAGCCGAAGCTGGGCGTGCACTCCCTGATCTGGGACGAGGCGCAGATCGCCGCCGGCCGCGACCCCGACTTCAACCGCCGGGACCTGTGGGAGGCCATCGAAGCCGGTGAGTACCCCGAATGGGAGCTCGGCGTGCAGCTCGTGCCCGAGGAGGACGAGTTCTCCTTCGACTTCGACCTGCTCGACGCCACGAAGATCATCCCCGAGGAGCAGGTGCCGGTGCGGCCGGTCGGCCGGCTCGTACTCGACCGCAACCCGAAGAACTTCTTCGCCGAGACCGAGCAGGTCGCCTTCCACACCGCGAACGTCGTGCCCGGCATCGACTTCACCAACGACCCGCTGCTGCAGGGCCGCAACTTCTCCTACCTCGACACCCAGCTCATCCGCCTGGGCGGCCCCAACTTCAGCCAGCTCCCGGTCAACCGGCCCCTCGCCGACGTCCACCACAACCACCGCGACGGCTTCGGCCAGCAGGTCATCCACCCCGGGACCAACTACTTCCCCAACTCCCTCGGCGGCGGCTGCCCCGCCCACGCGGGATCCGGCGGCGGACCCGGGGTGTTCCGGCACTACGCCGAGCGCGTCGACGGGGAGAAGATCCGGGTGCGCAGCGAGAGCTTCCAGGACCACTACAGCCAGGCCGCCCTGTTCTGGAACAGCATGGCCGACTGGGAACGGCGCCACATCGCCGAGGCCTTCGGCTTCGAGCTCGGCAAGGTCGGCTCCACGGCGGTGCGCGAGCGCATGGTCGGCAACCTCGCCCACGTCAACGCCGACCTCGCGAACGCGGTCGCCGACAGTATCGGCGTCCCCGCCCCGCAGGCCGTCCCCGGCGTCAACGAGGCGGCTTCCCCCGCCCTCAGCCTGGAGAACCTGCGCGGGTCCGGCATCCGTACCCGCAAGGTCGCCGTCCTGGCCGCCCACGGCACGGACGCCGGCCAGGTCGCGGCGGTCCGCGAGCGGCTCACCGCGCAGGGCGCCGTGGTCGAGGTGCTCGCGGCCAAGGACGGCAGCGTCCGGGGGACGGGCAGCGACACCCTCGACGTCGACCGCGCCCTGCCCACCATGGCCTCCGTCCTCTACGACGCCGTCCTCGTCCCCGACGGGAAGGAGGCCGTGGCCGCGCTGGCGGCGGACCCGGCGGCCGTGCGGTTCGTCGAGGAGGCCTACCGGCACGGCAAGCCGCTGGCGGTGCTGGGCGAGGGCACCCGGCTGCTGACCGCGGCCAAGTTGCCCGAGGACGTCGTCCTCGGGGAAGCGGCGGTGGACTTCGGCGTCCTGACCAGCAACGGCACCGCCTCCCCGGAGGACGTGGCCGACGGTCTGGCCGCTGCCCTGGAGGAACACCGCTACCCCCGCCGGCCGGGCCTGCTCAACTGACGCGGGCGGCCCGTTCGGCCGTACGGACATGCGTCCCGCGCCGGGGAGGTCCACACTCGACGGCGGGGGGGCGACCCATCCCTCATCGAAACGGAGTGCCGTGGCATGAGTGCCAAGAACAAGGCGAAGGCGAAGGCCGAGCAGGCCAAGGGTCAGATCAAGGAGACCACCGGGAAGGCCACCGGCGACAGGAGCCTGGAGGTCGAAGGACGCGCCGACAAGGCCAAGGGCGACGTCCGCGAGGCGGCCGAGAAGGGCAAGGACGCCCTCAAGCGCAAGCGCGGCGGACAACACTAGCCGCCCTGAGCCGTCGGCGGATCCGGCGTCCGGCACGCGCGGCGGCCCCCTGATCACCCCTTCGCCGGGCACGGGCACCGTGTCCCGGCGAAGGGGTGCAACGTCCACGGGCCGAAGCGGCCCCTGCGCTGCCTCCAGGAAGGCGGTGTGATGAACGGACCGGTGACGCTCTTCCGGGAAAGCCCCGAGGACCCCTTCTCGGTGACCGGCGCGGCCTCGGCGGTGCTGGACCACCGCGGGACGGTCGTCGGCTGGGGGGAGCGGGCCGAGACGTTGCTGGGCCACCGGGCCGAGGAGATCATCGGGCGCTCCGCGGCCGAGGTCCTGCTGGCCCCCGGCGACCGCGATCACGTCCTCGACGCGGTGGCGGCGTGCCTGGAATGCCGCGGCTGGTTCGGGATCGTGCCCGTGGTGCGGGCGGACGGCGACCGCGTGCTGCTGGGAGTGCGGGCCCGCTGCGTCACCCGGGGCAGCCCCGACTGCGAGTGGTTCCTGGTGGCCGCCCCCGCGGAGGCCGTGATCCAGTGGGAGACCGACCGCTCGGTGCTGGACGGGCTGTTCCGGCGCTCGCCGATCGGCCTGGCCGAGCACGCGCCGGACCTGACCGTCCTGCGCGTCAACCGCCCGATCGCCCGCATCGGCGGCGTCTCCGCCGAGCAGGCGCGAGGACACCGCATCGGCGACTTCCTGGTGGAGGAGGACGCACGGACCATCGACGACCGGCTGCGGCAGGTGCTGGAGACGGGCCGCCCGATGATCTTCACCGAGCAGTCCTGCCGGCTGCGCGCCGACCCGGCCCGCGAGCGGTTCGTGTCCGTCTCCGCCTTCCGCATGGAGGACTCCGAGGGACAGGTGCTTGGCGTCACCCAGCTGGTCGAGGACGTCACCGAACGGCACCGGGCCCGCCGCAGACTGGCGCTGCTCGACGACGCCGGCGCCCGCATCGGGACCACCCTGGACGTGACGGCGACCGCCCGGGAACTGACCGAGGTCGTCGTCCCCGCGCTGGCCGACTGCGTCTCCGTCGACCTCCTGGAGCCCGTCAGCCGCGGCGAGGAACCCTCGCAGGACGGCCTCGGCCCGGTCCGCAGGACGGCCGCCAAGTCCGTCGTCGCGCGGTCGGAACAGGTGCAGTACCCGGTGGGCGAGCTCATCCACTTCGCCCCGCACACACCGCAGGGCACCTGCCTGGCCGAGGTCCGGCCCGTCCTGGTCTCCCACATCGAGGGCATCGACGGCCTGTCGGCCGTGGCCCACGAACGGGCCCGGCAGGCCCAGGAGATCGGCGTCCACTCCGTGATGCTGCTCCCCCTCGCCGCCCGGGGCCTGGTCCTGGGCCTGGTCACCCTCTGGCGGGCCCGGCACCCGGAACCGTTCGAGGACGACGACCTCACCCTCGCCGGCGAGTTCGCCGCCCGCGCCGCCGTGTGCATCGACAACGCCCGCCGCTACACCCGCGAGCACCACGCCGCGCTGAACCTGCAGTGCCGGCTCCTCCCGGCCGAACTGCCCGACCTGCCGGCCGTCGACGTCGCCCACCAGTACATTCCCGCGGGCGCCGTGGCGGGCGTCGGCGGGGACTGGTTCGACGTCATCCCGCTCTCCGGCGCCCGCGTCGCCCTCGTCGTGGGCGACGTGATCGGCCACGGCGTCGACGCGGCCGCCACCATGGGCCGGCTGCGCACCGCCGTGCACACCCTGGCCGACCTCGACATGGAGCCCGAGGAGGTCCTCTCCCACCTGGACGACCTGGTGCACCGCCTGGCCGCCGAACAGGAGGCCAACGCCCGCGACTTCCCCAACGACCAGGTCACCGGCGCCAGCTGCCTGTACGCCGTCTACGACCCGGTGTCCCGGTGCTGTTCGGTGGCGCGCGCCGGCCACCCGCCGATGGCCGTGGTCACCCCGGACGGCAAGGCCGGCTTCCCCGACCTGCCCGCCGGGCCGCCGCTCGGGCTGGGCGGCCTGCCGTTCGAGGCCATGGAGTTCGACCTGCCCGAGGGCAGCCTCCTGGCCCTGTTCACCAACGGCCTCATCCAGACCCCGTGCCACGACGTCGACGAGGCCCTCGAGCTCCTGACCGCGGAGCTGTCCGCCACGACCCGCCCCCTGGCCGAGACGGCCAGGAACGTGGTGGACGCCCTGCTGCCCGCCCGCCCCACCGACGACGTCGCCCTGCTCATCGCCCGCACCCGCGTGCTCGCGTCCGAGCGGGTGGCCACCTGGACGCTGCCCGCCGAGGCGAGCGCCGCCTCGCAGGCCCGGGCGCTGATGAACGACCAGCTCAGCGCCTGGCAGCTGGAGGAGATGGCCTTCACGACCGAACTGATCGTCAGTGAGCTCGTCACCAACGCCTACCGCTACGCCGGCGGACCGGTGACCCTACGGCTCATCCGCGGCCCCTGCCTCATCTGCGAGGTCTCCGACTCCAGCAGCACCTCGCCGCACCTGCGGCGCGCCCGCAGTACCGACGAGGGCGGCCGCGGCCTGTTCCTGGTGGCCCAGCTCACCGAGCGGTGGGGCACCCGCTACGGGCGGGAGGGGAAGACCGTCTGGACCGAGCAGGCGCTGCCCACCACGGCGCCGGCCGGCGCCGGCGTGCCCGGGGTGAGCGGCTAGAGACCTCACCGGCCCTCACTGCAGGGCGTGCACCGCCGCCGCGAACAGCCGCGGCAGCCTGCGGGCGGCGGGCACGATCAGGCCGGCCGCCCGCGGGTGCCCGCGGGCGAGCAGCAGCCCCTCCGTCAGCAGCCGGTGGCGGCGCGTCAGCCTGCTCCACTGCGCCTCGTAGTCCTGCGGCCGGCCCGAGGCCAGGCACCGCACGGCCGCCCCGGCCGTGGCCAGCGCGAGGGCGATGCCCTCGCCCGTCAGGGCGTCGACATAGCCCGCCGCGTCGCCCACGAGCAGCACCCGGCCGGCGACCTTGCGCCCGGCCCGCCGGCGCAGCGGCCCGGCGCCGCGCACGGCGCTCGCCGACGGCCCCCGCAACAGGGGCGCGAGGCCCGGGAACCACGCCAGCCGCTCCTCGTAGCCGCCCGCACCGCCCCCCGGGCCCAGCACGGCGACGCCCACCAGATCCTCGCCCACCGGTGTCACATAGGCCTCGCCGTGCCGCGACCAGTGGACCTCCACGCAGTCCGTCCACGGCCGCACCCGGTAGTGCCGGCGCAGCCCGTAGCGGGCGGGCCGGGGGCCGGGCGGCAGCTCCAGGCCCAGGGCCCGGCGGACGGGGGAGTGCAGACCGTCGGCGGCGATCAGCCAACGGGCGGTCAGGCCGCCGGCCGTGACGTGGCCGGCATCCTGGCGGACGCCGGCGACGCGTCCCGGCACGACCCGCACGCCCGCCTCGGCCGCGCACCGCCGCAGCGCCGCGTGGAGCGCGGTGCGCCGCACGCCCAGCCCGGTGGCGTCGCGGAACGCAGCCTCGGCGCAGCGGTCGCCCTGCACGTAGCGGATGCCGCGCAGGGAAGCTCCGGGCACGTCGACGCCGAGGGCGCGCAGCGCCCGTACGCCGCCGGGCATGATGCCCTCGCCGCAGGCCTTGTCCACCGGGCCCTCGCGCGGCTCGACGACGACGGCCTCCATGCCCGCCCGCGCCGCGTGGATCGCGGCCGCCAGCCCCGCCGGTCCGCCGCCCGCCACCAGAAGGTCGATCACGGCCGCACGCCCACCGCGGCCGCCCCCGCCTCCAGCGCCGCCTCCTCGCAGCGCACGCGCACGGTCAGCAGCGCCGCGTTCAGGGCCGTGAAGACCAAGGCGGTCACCCAGGCGGTGTGCACGAGCGGCAGCGCCAGCCCTTCGGCGACGACGGCCGCGTAGTTCGGGTGGCGCAGCAGGCGGTACGGTCCGCCGGTCGCCAGGGGCAGGCCGGGGACGACGATGACGCGGGTGTTCCACCGCCGGCCCAGGGCGCGTACGCACCACCAGCGCAGCCCCTGGGCGCCCAGGGCCACGCCCAGCATGGGCCACCCGAGGGCGGGCACGAACGGCCTGCCGCCCAGGGTGACTTCCAGCAGGCAGCCGGCCAGCAGGCCGGTGTGCAGGGCGACCATCGCCGGGTAGTGGCCCCGGCCCGTCTCCACCCCGCCGCGGGCCAGGCTCCAGCGGGCGTTGCGGAGCGCGACGACGAGCTCCGCGCCCCGCTCGGCCGCCACGGCGGCCACCAGAGCCGCGTACCAGAGGATGCTTCCCGCCACATCGCCTCCCGTCATGGGCCCGCCGTCCTCACCAGCGCAGCAGGACGAGTTCGCAGCAGAAGCCGGGCCCCATGGCCAGCAGCAGGCCCGGCGAGCCGGGCGGGGGCGGCCGGCCCGCCAGGGTGTCGCGCAGGACGTGCAGGACCGAGGCGGAGGAGAGGTTGCCCACCTCGGCCAGCGACCGCCAGGTGACGTCGAGCGCCCCCGGGGGCAGGCCGAGGACCTCGGTGACGGTCTGAAGGATCCTGGGCCCGCCGGGATGGCACACCCACCGCGCCACGTCCTTGGGCTTGAGGCCGTGCTCGCCGAGGAAGCCGCGTACGTCGTCGGCGAGGTGGCGGCGGACCACGTCGGGTACGGTCCGGTCGAGGACGACACGGAAGCCGGAGCCGCCGATGTCCCAGCCCATGGCGCGTTCGGTGTCCGGGTACAGGTGGCTGCGGGTGGCCAGCACCGCCGGCCCGTCCACCGGGCCGGGCCGGCCGGCGCCGCAGGCGACGACGGCCGCGGCCCCGTCGCCGAACAGGCCGGTGGCGATCAGGTGGGCCGTGGAGTCGTCGTCGCGCTGGAAGGTGAGCGAGCACAGCTCGACCGACAGCAGGACGGCCACCTGCTCGGGCCAGCCGCGCAGGTAGTCGTGCAGCCGGGCGATCCCGGCGGCGCCCGCGACGCAGCCCAGGCCGAAGACGGGCAGCCGTTTGACGTCCGGGCGCAGGCCGAGCCGTCCCACGAGCCGGGCGTCGACGGAGGGGGTGGCCAGGCCGGTGACGGAGGTGAACATCAGCAGGTCGACGTCGCCCGGCCCGATGCCCGCGGCCCGCAGCGCGCCCTGCACCGCCCGCGCGCCCAGGTCGGTGGCGGCACGGATGAAGACGTCGTTGGCCGCGCCGAAGCCGTCCAGGTGCGCGTACCGGTCCAGGGGCAGCACCATGTGGCGCGAACGGACCCTGACGGTGCGGTGCAGGCGGTCCAGGAGGCCGCGGTCGGCCCCGGCCGGCAGACAGGTGGCGGCGACCATGTCGGTGATCTCGCGCTGGGCGTGGCGGTGCGGGGCCAGGATGCCGTGGACGGCTGCGATCCGGGTCGTCATGCCACCTACCGCCTCAGGAGTCTGTTTCCTTCCCATCTGCCCCGCAGGGGCGCCGCAGTACCGCCAATCGCCCGTCCGGCGGCCCGCGCCGCAGGCGCCGTCCGCCTACGATCGCCTGCGTGGAGACCTGCGAGCGGCCCCGGCCGCACCGCGTGGTCCGGCGCCGGCCGGACCGGGCCGTGTCCGCACTGGCCGCCGCCTGCCATCCGGGGCCGGCGGTCGCGGTCACCGTCCTGACCCTCGCCCTGGCCGCCGTCGCCGGGCAGAGCGGGCCCCGCTGCGTCCTTGTGGGGGCGGCCGTCCTGGCGGGCCAGCTGTCGGTGGGGTGGTGCAACGACGCCTTCGACGCCCACCGGGACGCCGCCGTCGGCCGGCACGACAAACCCGTCGCCTCCGGGGCGGTGGCGCGGACGGTGGTGTGGGGCGGCGCGTTCACCGCGCTCGCGCTCTGCGTGCCGCTGTCCCTGGCCTACGGCGCGCTCGCCGGCACGGTCCATCTGACGGGGGTGGCCGCCGCGTGGGCGTACAACCTGCGGCTGAAGGCGACGGCCCTGTCCTGGCTCCCGTACGCCGTGGGCTTCGCGAGCCTGCCCGCCTTCGTCGTCCTCGGCCTGCCCGGTGCCCCGTGGCCGGCCTGGTGGCTCGTCACCGCCGGTGCGCTGCTGGGTGTCGGCGCCCACCTGGCCGACGCGCTGCCGGACATCACCGCGGATCTGGCCACGGGGGTACGGGGCCTGCCGCACCGCCTGGGAACACGGGGCACCCGGCTCGCCCTGCCGGTCCCGCTCGTCGCCGCCACGGCCGTGCTGGCCCTCGCGCCCGGGGGAACGCCGGACGCCGCAGGGCCGGCCGTCCTGGCGGCGGCCGCGGCGGTGGCGGTCGCCGGCGTCCGGCCGGTCCGCCGCTGGGAGCGGGCGCCCTTCGCGGCGGCGGTGCTCGTCGCGGGCGCGGACGTGGCGCTGCTGCTGATCCGCGGAGCCGGCCTCAGCTGACCTGCTCCGCGGGCGGGCCCAGGGTGCGCACCGTCGCCCGCAGCGGGACGGCCGGCTGGAGGAGGAGACCCGCCTCGGGCTTGACGTCGCCCCCGTCGACGTCCACGTGGAAGCGCTGCGCCAGCGTGGCGAGCACCAGGGCCGCCTCGACGAGCGCGAACCGGGCGCCCAGGCAGGTGCGCTGGCCCCCGCCGAAGGGGAACCAGGCATGGTCGGGAATGGGGTCCGGGGCGTCGGCGTCCCAGCGCTGCGGGCGGAAGGCGACCGGGTCGGGGAACCAGCGCGGGTCCCGGTGGGTCGACCACTGGCTGCACCAGACGATGGTCCCCGCCTCGAGGGGGTGCCCGCCCAGCGTGGCGCCTTCCGTGGCCACCGCGGGGATCAGCCATGCGGGCGGGTAGAGCCGCATGGCCTCCTTGACGACCTGCTGGGTCCACGTCAGGTGTTCGTAGTCCTCGTACGCCGGCGGCCGCCCGCCCAGCACCGTCTCGAGCTCCTCGGCGAGCCGCGCCCGGGCGGACGGGGACGTCGAGAGCAGGAACCAGGTCCACGTCAGGGCCGTGGAGGTGGTCTCGTGCCCCGCGGCCCACAGCGTCACCGCCTCGTCCCGCACCTCGCGCGTGGACAGGGAACGGCCCTGCTCGTCCCGGGCGGCGAGCAGCCGGCTCAGCAGGTCGTCGCGCAGCTCGGCCCGGCTCTCGCCCGTCCCCCTGCGCCGGGCGTCGATGAGCCGGCCGACCTCGGCGTCGATGACGCCGACGGCGGCCAGCAGCCGCAGCCGCGAGGGGGTGCGCACCCAGGAGGGCAGGAAGAGGTTGATGCCCCGCAGCTCGGCGCCGGTCTCGCGCTGGACCACGTCCATCGCGTTCGCGAGGAGGTTGCCGCGGCCCGCCAGGTCGTTGCCGAAGAGCGTGCGGACCACGATCCGCTGGGTGAGCCGGGACATCTCCCTGCGGACGTCGATGCGCTGGCCGTCGCGCCACCGCCCGGCGAGCGCCAGGGAGCAGTCGACCATCGTCTGGGCGTACGTGCGCACCTGGCGGGGGCGGACGGTCGGCTGGACCAGGGCCCGCTTGCGCCGCCAGGCGGCGCCCCGGCTGAGCAGGACGCTGTCGCCGACGACCTGCTTGAGCGCCCAGCCGATCTCGAGGGTCTCGTAGCTGCGCTCGACGGCCCCCAGGAGTTCGGCGATGTGGTCGGGGCGCGAGATGAACACGCTCGGGCGGCGGCCGAGCGACCAGGTCACGAAGTCCCCGAACTCGTCGCGCAGCCGCACGAGGAACGCCAGCGGGTCCTTGCCGAAGGCGAGGAGGTTGCCGAGCAGCGGAAGACCGGGCGGGCCGGCCACGGGTTGCACGGAGACCTCGGTCGCGGCCATGGCGGACACACCTCCCGGCATCGGGGACGACTGGCGTGAGAGGGCGGTGGATCTCATTCTTACGTACCCCTGAAGCGCACGAAATAAGGCTTTCACGTGATATTGGGGTTCACGCGCGCCGCAGACCGCGCAGGACCTTGCCCTCGGTGCTGAGGTAGCCGTGGGCGTAGTCGAAGCGGGAGGTGCCGGAGAAGGTGAGGTAGAGCCACTTGAAGTTCTCGGCGAAGACGTAGGCGGGACAGTGGTCGCCCTGGGGCATCGGCCGTCCGGTGACGTCGGTGACGACGGTGTAGCCGCCCGGCACGCGGTGGTACTTCCTCAGGTTCTGGAAGTAGCGCCACGCCGTGGTCCGGTAGTACGCGTCCCCGGTCTGCCAGTACAGCTGGAAGGCGCAGTTGGCGTACTCGGGGCGCAGTTCGTTCCTGGCGCTCACCACCGTCAGGCGCCGGTAGTCGATGGCCTCGGGGATGACGGCGTACTTGTCGAGCACGGCGGTCCAGGACCGGTAGTAGTCCGCGGCCAGGGCGTTGTCGCCGCCGACCGGCAGGATGGCGACGGCCAGCGAGGACTGGCGCCGGTCGAGCAGGGCCCCGGTGCGGAAGTCGACGTGCTTGAACCACAGGCGGTCGCCCACGCGCTCGGCCTGGTGCTTCCTCAGCGCCGCGGCGAACGACCGGAACCAGTCCCGGCACTCCTCGTCGCGGAACATCTCCCACGCGCCCCACAGGTATTCGTAGAACGAGTCCACCGGCGGGTCGACCGCGCTGCCCTGCCGGTCGGCCCACCGCCCGCTCTCCACGTTGAGGCTGGTGGCGAGCAGGCCGATGGAGGAGCGCCGCTGCACCACCGCCCGGACCGCGCGCTTGGCGGCCCGCCAGTACCGGTTGTCGCCCGTGAGGTCGGACAGCACGCCGAACTCGAGCATGTTGGTGCCGATCTCCGCGAGCGGCAGTGTGGCGCCCGAGACCCGGCCCGTCCGCAGATTGACGTACCGGTAGGGCATGCCGGTGGGTGACTTGGTGAAGGCGGGCAGCACCCGGTCCGCCAGGTCCACGCAGCGGCGGAGCAGCCCGCGGCGGCCGGTGGCGAGGTAGCCCGCGAGCAGGCCGCCCACCAGGCGGATGGTCGTCTCGAAGACCTGGAAGTCGGCGTCGATGTCGAAGTCCAGGTGGTCCACGATCCAGTCGGCGCACAGGTCGACCTCGTCGTCGAGCCCCATGAGGTAGTGGGTGTCGAGCGCCTCGACGATCGACAGGCCCACCGGGTGGCCCTTGGCGAAGAACTCGCGGTGGCGTCCCGAGACCGGCAGCACCTCGTCGTGCCCCCACGCGTACCGCTTGTACCCCCGCCAGGCGTGCAGGAACTCGGCGCGGATCTCCCGTGCCCTCGACGGGTCCGGCCGGGCGGAGCCCACGGGTGCGGACGGTACGTCCGGCTCGGCCCGCCTGGAACCGTCGACGACGAGGCCGCCCGTGGTGAGGGTGCCCGCGGCCGCGAGCGCGTACAGCATGCCGCGCCGGGTCGTCCATGCGGCGCGCGATGTGTTGATCATGACGGGCAGATCCTCCTGACCACCGGCTCCGGACCCGGACAGTGCGCAGTGATCGCAGTATGGAGCTGATCCGTCCCGCCACGCGGCAGGCGCGGCGTCGGACGACGCCGCATGGGGGCTCCGGCCCGTGCGTCCGGACGCGTACACCCGTTCGGCGACGGGGTCCGCCGGCGCGCCGGCGAAAAGGAAGGCCGGCCGCACCGGTGACGGTGCGGCCGGCGCGCCCGACGGGGTCAGCCCGTCCAGCGCTGGTAGTCGAGCCCGTTGCAGCCGAAGGCCCGCAGCCCGTAGGCGTAGCTGTCGTCGATGCAACGGCCGGTGTTGGCGTGCTGAGGTGCCGACGAACCCCGCCCTGCGCCCACGAAGCCTGCACCTCCCCGCGTCGGCAGGGAAGGTTCGTGCACCGGCACGGGCGGGAACCGGCCACCGGAGGCCGCCTACGCCGAGACCACGCCGCCGGGCGCCGCCGGCGGCCGTCCCGGGAGGCGCCCGGCGCGCCCGTGGCGGCGGGGCGCCGCCGGTCCGGGCCGCTCGCCCCGCTCCTCGCCGAGCAGCCGGTCGGCCGTATCGGTGCGCTGGTAGTACACCTCCTTGCCCGTGCGCACCCGGCTGACCAGCCCGCCGCGATGGAGGTGGGAGAGGTGGTACGAGATCGTCGACTTGCCGAACCGGTGCAGGGCGGCCAGCTCCGTGGTCGTCCGGGGCGAGCCCAGCGTGGCCAGCAGATCGAAGCGCGAGCGCCCCACGACGTCGGCCAGCGGATGGCCCGCCGGTTCCTCCCGCGCCCGCGGAGGCCGGCCGTCCGGCCGGTGCGTGGGATAGATGAGATAGATGCCGCGTTCGTGCCAGGGGTCGATGCTCACCATCCAGTTGACGGCCAGCGGCGAGGGAAAGAAGGAGATCCGGCACGTGGACGTCGCCCCCATCTCCTGCGGGGTCCTCATGCGCAGGGCGCCCTCCCGGTAGGCGATCGCCGGATGCAGCGCGTCGAGGGCGGCCCCCAGCCCTTTCCGGGCGATGGTCTGCCCGCGGCATTCGAGGTCGGCCACGGCCTCGGCCATCAGCGAACGCGCCGAAGGGGCGAGGCCGATACTCCAGAAATCCTCCAGTTCGCTCGCGACCCGCTCGGCGAAGGCCGACTCGCCCAGTTCCAGGAATTGCCGGAAGGAGGGGAGTTCGGAGCCCCTGCCGCCGTGCGTCGTGTCGTGCGTCACGGACGCCAGCCGTTCCATCTGCCGGGCCACGACATGCGCCGGTGTCGTCGCCACGTGATGCAACTCCGCCTCGAGGTCCGGGCATTCCGCCTCCAGAGCCGGAGTCATGAAGTCCGGCGTATAGCCGCGGATGTCACGGCGCAGCGCGGTCAGCAGCGGCAGCCGCGCCCCGGCCAGTGCTCCGTCGATGTCGTCCAGCGCTCCCCGGTTGCGGGTGAGCGCTCTCGGACGATGCGGATGCAGAGCCGCTGCCACCTGCATCAAAGGAGATATCCCGAAGCGGGATTCCGCCAGCGCGTCCGCACTGAGAGAAATTTCAATCATCTTTCGACCGGCCCCCCGTTCACCGTTCGAACGTCATCGAATCTCCTTCTTCTACCAGGAGTTGTGATGTTTGGCTCGGTCAATGAGAACCAGAACATCGCCCGTATGGAGAACGGCGGCGATCGGCGCGTCCGTCGCCGGACTGCTGCTCGGGGCCACCACTACCGCGCACAGCAGCGGCACAGGCGCTGAGGCGACGTCGTACGAATCGAAGAACTGTGGGTCGCGCTATGAGTGCGTGTTCCTGTTCCACAACAGCATCACGCCGGGCATCCCGCTGGGTGCCTGTTTCGTCGCCGGCCGCAATACCCCCGACCACTGGGGGCGGACCGAGAGCGGGGGAACGCACCCGGTCCGTTACGTCTTCCGCAAGCACCAGGGCAGCTACTGCGACTCGAGCGGTGACGGGCAGGAACTGCGGAAGAACGCGGCGGCCGTCAGCAACCGCACCTCCAGTAACCACCGGATCTACACGGGCTACTCCTACACGGGTACGTCGCAGCGCATCAAACCGAAGCGCGAGGAATTCCCCGTCAACTTGAACCGGGCCCTGAAGAACAAGAACCAGTCCTCGCGGAAGGCCAATTAGCCGTCATGTCCGACACGACAGGAAGAATGCGGCGGACCACGGCCGTCGCGTTGACGTGTGCCGGTGTCCTGGCTGTGGCCGGATACGGGTTCCAGGCCCAGCAGGGCGGTGACGACGCCCGCCACGTACGCAACGCGGCGGCGGCCGCGGCGGCGGAACCGCGGGAGCTGTGGCCTCAGGAGACCCCGCAGAGCGGCCTCGCCCAGGGCATGACCCTGCCGCTGGAGCGCTACCTCGTGGCGTATCCGGACGATGTGGCCTACGCCAAGGCCAAGTACACGCTGGACCGCGCGTGCATGGCCGGCTTCGGGCTCGCGCTGAACGACCCCAAGCCGGGGTTCGCGCCGCCGCCCGCGTACACCTCGGCGAACATGCCCCGCCGCTACGGCGTCACCGATCCCGCCCAGGCCCGCGCCCACGGCTACCACCTCGCCGACGACGCCCGGGCGGCCCGGACGGCGGCGGGCGCCGCGGCGGAGGAGGAACAGACGAGCGAGGACGGCCACCGCGTGCTCTTCGGCGGCCCGTCGCCGACGGGTCCGGGCGCCCTGGTGACCTACAACGGCAAGCCCGTTCCGCCCGGGGGCTGCGCGGGCCAGTCCGTGCGCGCTCTCGGCGGCGACCTCGACGAGGACCTCGCCGACGAACTGACCGGTCTCTCCTTCGAGGACTCCCAGAAGGACCCGAGGGTCAAGGCCGCGCTCGCGGCGTGGGCCTCGTGCATGAACGGCAAGGGGCACTCCGTCACCCACCCCACCGAGGCTGCCCGCACGGACTCCGAGCAGCCGACCGCGCAGGAGATCGCCCGGGCCACCGACGACGTGGCGTGCAAGCAGTCCACCGCTCTGGTGCGGACCTGGTTCACGGTCGAGAGCGAGATCCAGAAGAAGCAGGTCCTCGACCACCACGCCGACCTGGAGACGGCCCGGTTGAAGAACGCGGCGGTGCTGCGCGCGGCCGGTGAAGCGGTGAAGCGGTGATGCGCCCCGGAACGGCGGGGAACCGCACGAGACGCCGAAGAGGTGCCCTGGCGCCGCTCGCCGCGACGGCGGCCGCGGCCGTGTTCATGAGTCTGGCCGCACAGAACGCCGTCTGGGCACGGGACGGCGCCCACGGGCGCCCCACGCCGTCCCCCGCGGCCACGGGCAGCCCCGCGCCGACCACGGTGCCCCCGGACCGCCGCGCCGACATCCTCGGCAAGGACTGGCAGCGCTCGCAGGACCGGGCCTGGACCACCACCGGCGACGGGGACGGCTTCCACATCCTGGTCGCCGACCAGAAGGACGCCTTCACCTGGCGCACGGCCGCCTCGCTCTCCGAGCCGGGCTTCGAGACGGACACCTGGATCGGCAACGCCTGCGTGACCGGCTCCGGCCGCAAGGCCGTGGTCGCCTACGCACCCCGCGCCTTCACCAACAAGGCCGACCTGATGCACCGCGGCGCCTTCACCGCCGTGGTCGACCTCGCCTCCGGAGAAGTGACCAAGCTCGGGACGCAGGCGTCGCTCGCCCACTTCAGCCCCGGGTGCGGCACCGGCGAGAGCGCGGTGCTCTCCCAGTACGCGGGCGAGGACAAGAACGCGACCCGCCTCGTCGAGGTCGACACGGCGACCGGCAGGACCGCCGAGCCGCTCGAGCTCGACGGCCAGATCACCTCGGCCGTCCCCGGCGGCAAGGGGCGCATCCTCGCCGCCGACTCCGCCCGGGTCGTCAGCATCGACACCGCGACGCGCAAGCGCACCCCGCTCGTCGCGACCGAGCGCATCCCCTTCCTCCTGAAGCCCGACGCCGACGGCGGCCTCGTCTACATGGACCGCCCCGCCGCCCGCGGCGTGAGGAACGACCAGGTGGAGCAGGGCGCGGTGAAGCGGCTGACCGCCGCCGACATCGCCGGGCCCGACGCCCGCAAGAACCGCGCCACCACGCTGGCCACCGGCCGGCTCACGGCCATGGACCTGTCCGCGAGCGCGCAGGGCACCGTCTTCATCACCGGCGAGGCCACCGTGGCCGGCTCCCTGCCGCCCACGGTCAAGCACCCGGGAGTGCCCAAGGAGTCCACGGCCTCCACACGGGGCGGGGCCCTGGTCACCGGCACTGCGTGGGCCGATGGCAAGGACTCCCGGATCCGCCCGGAGGAGGCCCTCGGCTCACGCAGCGCCAGGATCGGGCTGAAGGTCCTCGGCACGGGCAAGAAGGCCGAGTTCGAGGTCAAGCCGTCGGTCGCCGGTGCACGCTCGTCCGAGGGCCGGTCGCTCTCGCCGGCGCTCACCGCGAGCCCGGCGGAACCCTCCGGGAAGGCGTCGGTGAACGCCGCGGGCGGCTCGCGGGACTCGGCCGTCGAGGCCGAGCGCTTCTGCTCCGTGCCCCGCAACGACCCGCGCAAGCAGGCCATGCAGCCCAAGCCGCGCCAGATCGAGTGGGCCGTCGACCAGGCGATCACCGGCAACCTCAACAAGCACATATCCCGCCCCGCGAACTGGAAGAACCTCGGGATGGGCGCCTACAAGCCCCAGGACCTCTTCCCCCTCCAGAAGCTGTCGGGCGGCGGCCGGGTGCCGGCGCAGGTGATGCTGGGCATCACGGCGCAGGAGTCGAACATGTGGCAGGCGTCCCGGTACGCGGTGCCCGGTGTCACGGGCAACCCGCTGATCGGCAACTACTACGGCATCCTGTACGCGGCCGGCGGTGAGCAGATGGACCCGTGGAAGGTGGACTGGAAGAGGGCCGACTGCGGGTACGGCATCACGCAGGTCACCGACGGCATGCGCATGCACGGCAAGGAGAAGGAGGGCGAGAAGCCCCTCACCACCCTGCAGCAGGAGGCCGTGGCGCTCGACTACACCGCGAACGTCGCCGCCGGCGTCAACATCCTGATCGACAAGTGGAACAAGACCCGCGACGGCGGGCTCACCATCAACAGCGGAAACCCGAAGTACGTGGAGAACTGGTTCTTCGCGCTGTGGGCGTACAACGCCGGCTATTACCCGAAGTCGGAGGCGGCGAAGAACAAGGGCAAGTGGGGCGTCGGCTTCACCAACAACCCCGCCAACCCGCTGTGGAAGGCCAACCGCACCCCGTTCCTGGAGGACTACAGCGGCAAGGACGACTACTCCCAGGCCAAGCACCCGCAGGACTGGCCCTACCAGGAGAAGGTCCTGGGCTGGGCCGGACATCCTCTGGAGGCCCTGGAGTCGCCCGGCAAGATGGTCAGCGGCTTCCGCCCCGCCTGGTGGACGGACAAGGACTCCCGCACCAAGGTGAAGCCGGCCCAGGACCTCTTCTGCTCGGACGTGAACGAGTGCGACCCCTCCAAGATCAGCGACCATGACGCGAACCTTCCCGGTGAAGGTGCCTGCAAGCGCGAGGACCTGTACTGCTTCTGGAACCGGCCGGCCAAGTGGAAGACGTGCGGCGCCGACTCGACCCTCCAGACGTGCGGCAACGAGATCCTGCGGTTCGACGAGACGTACAAGGAGGAGGCCGACGGGGACGCCTACTTCCCCATCTGCCGCGACGACTCCGCCGCCAACGTCCTGGTCATCGACAACGTGCCCGACAGCACGCCCAACCCGCGCTGCGGCAAGACGCATTCACCCAACGGCACCTTCTCGTTCGACTTCGGTGCCGGGGAGACCAACGACTCCGGTGAACGGATCTGGCCCGCGAAGGTCGACACCCACCAGCTCGGAGGGGGCTACGACGGCCACTTCTACTTCGCCCACACGCGGGCGAAGGACCCGGACAAGAGCCGGCTGAAGGTCACGGGCACCTGGACCCTGAAGCAGAAGCTCACCGGCTGGGCCAGGGTCAAGGTCTTCATCCCCGACCACGGAGCGCACACCCGCGAGGCGAAGTACGACATCGACACCGGCAAGACGAAGACACACCGCATCACACAACAGCGCATCGCGGGCAGCACGTGGGTCAGCCTCGGGGTCTTTCCGTTCGACGGCATTCCGAAGGTGTCGCTGTCCACCGAGGCCCAGAACGCGAACGGAACCGAGGACATCGCCTGGGACGCCATCGCCTTCGAGACGCTGCCCGGCAAGCCGAAGGACGTCATCGTGGCGATGGGCGACTCCTTCTCCTCCGGCGAAGGAGCCTCCAGCTCGGGCGGCGGCGACTACTTCCCGGAGACCGACAACAACGGCGACGACAGCTTCCTGCGCTCGGCCTGCCACCGCTCCAGGCACGCCTGGTCCCGCGAGGCGAGGCTGCCGGGGAAGCCGTACAACATCGGCGACACGGGCGACACGGTGGATCAGGACTTCCACTTCATCGCCTGCTCCGGAGCCCGGACGAAACACATCCTCTCGGAGATGAACTCCGGGGAACGGGCCCAGATCGAGCAGGGGTACCTGGACGACAGTACGACGCTGGTGATGCTGTCCGTCGGCGGCAACGACGCCGATTTCAGCAGCATCGTCAAGAAGTGCTTCGCGTCCACGGACTGCACGGACCAGGACGCCGAGGAGCGCGCCCTCATCAAGGGCGAGGTGCGCTCGAACATCATCAAGACCCTCGACGCGATCCATGCGAAGGCGAAGAACGCCAAGATCGTCCTCATGGGTTATCCGCGGCTTCTGGAGGACAAGGCCGAGTGCCTGAGCGTCACCATCCCGCCGGGCCGCCAGTTCGGCATCAGCGCCCGCGAATCCCGGTGGCTGAACGAGATGGGCGATCTCCTCGCCGAGCAGATGCAGTCCGCCGCGACGGCCTCCACGCCGGGCGCCGCAGGGAAGGTGTGGTTCACCGACCCCAAGGAGCAGTTCAAGGGCAAGGGGATCTGCGGCGACCCGGAGAGCATCCACGGCATCGTCACCGACCTCACCCCCGGTGACGAGCCCGCGAAGAGCTGGGGACCGCTGGACTTCGGCATCTCCGCCCAGTCGTTCCACCCCAAGCTCGCGGGGGCCAGGCTCTACGCCGACGCGCTGGAGGCCACCTTCCGCCGGATGGGAATGTGACGGCGGGGCACGACAGCCCGAGTCCATAGGAACGCGCGGCCGCCTTCCCCGCAGGGGGGAGGCGGCCGCGCCGTTCACCCGCTGCGGTCACCCCTCGTAGGCGTCCACCAGACCCTGGATGTCGATCTTCTTCATTCCCAGCATGGCCTGCATGACCCGGTTCGACTTGACCGGGTCGGGATCGTTCAGCAGCTCGGTCAGCTTCCTCGGTACGACCTGCCACGACAGCCCGTACCTGTCCTTCAGCCAGCCGCACGCGACCCCCTCCCCGCCCGCCGTGAGCTTCGCCCACAACTCGTCGACCTCCTCCTGCGTCTCGCAGTCCACGCTGAGCGAAATGGCCTCGTTGAAGGTGAACCGGGGTCCGCCGTTCAGCGCGATGAACTGCTGCCCCGCGAGCTCGAACGTGACCACCATGACCGATCCCGGCTCACCCGGGCCGGCCTCGCCGTACCGCTGTACGTCGACGATGCGCGAGTCGTCGAACAGGGACGTGTAGAACGCGGCCGCTTCCTCGGCCTGGTCGTCGAACCACAGGAACGTCGTGATCTTCTGCATGCCGTGCCTCCCGGTGCTCCTCTTGCTCCTGTTGCTCCTCGTGCCTCTCCTTCTCCCCGCCGGAGCGGTCACCGAGGGCGGTCATCGCACGTTCGGGTGGATTCCGGGCCATTCGCCGCCCGCCGCGGCGCCCCGTACGGCAAGGTGCAAGCGCTCACCCCGCACCGGAGCAGCGCACCGACCACGGGAGGCGAGTTGACCGAGGCCATCGACAAGCCCCGCGAGGAATTGCGGTTCCGCTCTCCCAAGGTGGCCCTCTTCGAGAAGACCCCATTGACCGCCCGCTCGATGAGCAGGCGGCTGCCCCAGCTCGTGCGCAAGGCGCTGTCCCTGGGCTGGCGGGTGGACCGGCGTGCCGTGGTCCTGCTGCTGACGTGCCAGGTGCTGTCCGCGGCGTTCGAGGCGTTCGGGCTGCTGGCCACCACGCGCACCATCACGGCACTGATCACCTCCGGAGACATCCAGGACCGTCTCGGGGAGGCGCTGCCCTCCCTGGTCCTGCTCGCCGGCGCCGCCGGGGCCCGCGCCCTGCTCGGCATCGTCGTCCACACCATCTCCAGCCGTATGGCCCCGCGCATCTCCCGCGAAGCGGAGACGCAGATGCTCGAGGCCGCGCTCCACGCCGAACTCGTGGCGTACGACAGCCCCGGGTTCAACGACATGCGGGAGGCCGCCGACCGGGGCGCGGAAGTGGCCCAGGACCTCCTCATCGAGTCCCAGGACGTCATGGCCTGCGCCGCCTCCCTGGTCGCCGCGGCCGGGGTGGTGACGCTGCTGCACCCCGCGCTGCTGCCCCTGCTGGTGCTGGCGACCTTGCCCCAGGGCATCGCCAGCGTGAAGGGCGCCCGCGTCCACTACCAGACCTCCCGCACCCTGAGCGGCGAGCGCCGGGTCCTGAACCACCTGCGGTGGCACATGACCGACAAGGACCCCGCCGACCAGCTGCGCTCCTCCACCATGGCCGACTTCCTGCTCGCCCGGTACCGGGCGATCGGGGCCCGGGTCGACGCCGCGACGGACCAGGCCGTGCACCGGGGCGCGCGGTACGCGCTGCTCGGCGCGGTCGCCGGCGGGCTGGCCTCCACGCTGGTGTGGGCGGCCCTGGTGGCGCTGCTGGCCACCGGCCATATGTCGGTCGCCTCGGCGGGCACGGCGGTCTTCGCGCTGCGCACGGTCGGCTCGTCCCTGCGCGGCGTGGTGGGCTACGGCTCGCGGCTGTTCCGGACGGGGCTCTACCTCGACGACTGGGCCGAGTTCATCGAGAAGGCCGGCGGCCACCGCACGGTGCGCGGCACCAGGATCCCCGATGCCCCGCTGTCGGTGAAGGCGGAAGCGCTCACCTACCGCTATCCCGGCTCGGACCGCCCGGCGCTGGAGAAGGTCAGCCTCGAGGTGCGCCGCGGCGAGGTCCTGGCCCTGGTGGGCGAGAACGGCTCGGGCAAGACCACGCTCAGCAAGCTGCTGGCCGGCCTGTACCTGCCCACCGACGGCAGCGTCACCTGGGACGACGTGGCCGTCGCCGAGCTCGACCCGCACGGGCTGTGGACGCAGACCGCCGTCGTCCCGCAGCACTACGCGCACTGGCCCATGACGGTCCGGGAGAACATCACCCTCGGACAGCCGCACGGCGGCGACGCCGCCGTCCTGCGGGCCGCCGCGCACGCCGGCGCCGACGAGGTGATCGACGGCCTGCGCAGCGGGCTGGACACCCTGCTGGCCCGCGAGTGGTTCGGCGGAGTGGACCTGTCCGGCGGGCAGTGGCAACGCGTCGCCATCGCCCGCGCCTTCTACCGGCGGGCCGGGCTGCTGGTCATGGACGAGCCCACCAGCGCCCTCGACGCACGGGCGGAGCACCGCATCTTCACCGGCCTGCGCAAGGTCGCCCGCGACCGGGCCGTCGTCCTCGTCACCCACCGCCTGGCCAACGTCGCCGTCGCCGACCGCATCGTCGTCCTCGACCACGGCCGCGTCATCCAGCAGGGCGGCTTCGCCGAGCTCGTCGCGGCCCCCGGACTCTTCCGGGAGCTGTGGGAGCTGCAGAACGACCGGGGTTCCGCCGCGCCGGGTGCGGCGGTACTGCCGTAAAATCAGAAGACTCCCACGCCTGGGGAGTGGCCGACGGCCCGGTGTCTTTGAGTCAACCGCGAGCGCACTGCGGCCGCCCAGGTGACGGTCCGTCATGGCCCGTGCACAGCAGGGCCCATGGGGGACGAGCACTCCCCGGAACGCAGCGCTCCATGGCGCTCCCGCGTCACCGCGCGTGATCGTCCTGAACAAGATCCGCCCGCTCGCGGCCGCCGGAACACCTCTGTCAGGGTCGGGGCGTCCATCCGTCCCCCCAGCAAGGAGGATCGCCGTGAAGAGTGCCGTCCGGACCCGGAAGCGGGCCGCAGTGTCGGCCGGTGCGGCCGGGTTCATCGCCGCAGGGCTCATATGGGGAGCCTCCCCGGTGCAGGCGGCGCCACCGGCCGGCGCCGGCGCCCCCCGGCCGGCCGCGGCGGCCGGGGACGAGGCACCGCTGGTCGACGCCGGCTCCGCCGACGGCAAACGGCTGCGCGCCACCGGACGGCTCGTCGGCGGCGGCGGTACGACCTGCACCGCCACCCTCGTGCACGCCCCGGGCACCGTGAACCCCGGCGCCAAGGCGCTCGTCCTGAGCAACGGGCACTGCGCCGACGACACCATGGGCACGAACGACGTCGTCGTCGACAAGCCCGCGCCCGACGGCTGGAGCTACACCCCCGCCTACTTCCACGACAACGTCGCCGAGCACAAGAAGTTCACCGTCGAGCGCATCGTGTACGCCACGATGAAGGACATCGACGTCTCGGTGCTGCGGCTGACGGCCACCTACGCGGACCTCGCGAAGCTCGGCGTGACGCCGCGCACCCTCTCGTCCGAGCGGCCCGCGCCCGGCACGCCCCTGCGGGCCGCCCACGCCCCGACCGACGGCGTCGAACCGGGCCGGCAGTACCTGCGCCTGTCCACCTGCGCCGCCACGGCCTCACGCATCGCCCTGCACGAGCACACCTGGCTGTGGCGGGACTTCACCCGCACCGACTGCCTCGGCATCAGCGGCGGCTCCTCCGGCGGCCCCGTGACGACCGCGCACGACAGCGGCCGGCTCGTCGGGATGTTCAACACCATCGTCACCCCCGGCTACCTCGGGTGCGGGCTGGGCCGGCCCTGCGAGGGAAGCGGCAAGGGGCTCGTGGTGCCCCCGGACAAGGCCGCCTACGTCACGCCCGTCGACGCGGTCGGCTCCTGCCTGGACGCCACGGGCCTGCGGCTGCACAAGAGGGGCTGCCGCCTGGACCGGGGCGAGCAGGTGAACGTCGCCTTCCAAGGACAGGAGACCCGCACCGACACCCCGGACGGACCGGCCCGCTGGGATGCCCGCGTCACCCCGGGGGGTACGGCCCGGCACTCCTACGTCGCCTTCAAGAGCGGCCCGTTCGGGGTCGTCGACTGCACCAGCCCCGAGGGGTACGACAAGCCCCGCCGGCTGACCTCCGCGGGCGTGGAGCACAAGGAACCCCTGCCCGCGCACGACAACCTGTACGTGCTGTGCGCGGCCGGCGGGCCGGACGCCACCCTGAAGGGACCCGACTGGGCCGCGTCCCTCGCGCACCCGTCGTACGCCTACGCGCGCGTCGACAACACCGCGCCGACCGTGGCTCCCAAGGCCGACATCCAGCTGTTCGACGGCGAGGACGCCTCCTACTGGGTCCGGCCCGTCTACGCGCCCTGGGAGATCACCATGTACAAGGTCAAGTACGGCCCGAAGGCGGCCACCGACTGCACGGACCCCGCGGGATACCGCGACTACCTGAACATCCCGGCGACCCTCAAGGCCGCCGACGGCCCCTGGACGTACTGCGCCATCGGCTACGACAACGCCGGCAACGCCACGCCGCCGGCCACCTTCGCCGTAGTACCGCCCTCGGGCCGCTGACCGCGGCCGGCGCGGAACCGGTCAGCGCGCCGACCGGGACAGCGCCTCCCGCACCGCCTCGTCCGTGCGGGCCACCACCGCCGAGCCGTCGTCCGCGGTGATGATCGGCCGCTGGATCAGCTTCGGGTGCTCCGAGAGCGCCGTGATCCAGCGGTCGCGCGCGGCCGCCTCGCGCGGCCAGTCCTTCAGACCGAGCTCCTTGGCCGCCGCTTCCTGCGTCCGCGTGATGTCCCACGGCTCGAGCCCGAGCCGGTCGAGCACCGCGCGGATCTCGTCGGCGTCCGGCACGTCCTCGAGGTAGCGGCGCACGGTGTAGTCGGCGCCCTCCGCGTCGAGCAGGCCGAGGGCGCCGCGGCACTTCGAGCAGGCCGGGTTGATCCAGATCTCCATGGCCACCACCGTACCGTGAGCCCCATCCGACAGTGGCTGACCTGGGCCGTTGTCAGTGCCCGGCAGTAAAATGGGGGGAGTTGAAACAAGCGCAGGACCGCGTCAGGAGGATGCCGATGGCCGTAGCCGCAACACCCTGTCCCCTTCCCGACCTGCCCACTCTCGCGACCTTGCCGAAGAAGCGCCTGCCCGCCGGGCGGGAGCGCGACTGGTACGAGTCGCACAACCGCCGGCTGAAGGCGATGCGCCTGGTCATCGCCCTGCTCCACTCCGGGGTCTACCGCCCGCGCACGGCGACGAACCGCAGGATACGCACCGTCGCCACCCAGATCGGCGTGCACCGGCCCTCCGACACCACCTGCCGGATGGTGCGCACCCTCATGCGCCACGACAGCGGCCGCTGACCGCCGTCTCCCGCTCGCAGCACCGGTCCCCTTCCCGCCGAGGAGGCGGCGAGGGGACCGGCCGGCAGCGATTCCTGGCGGAGCCGTCGAGCAGACCGAGCACTGCGGCGGCTTTGAGGGTCATCACGGCGGGAGGACGCATGAAGTACCTCTTATCCGTTCATCGGCTTTGACTTAGCAACGCCTGCCCCCGCACGGACCCCCACAAGCGCCCTGTCGCCCGTACGGGGGAGCGCTCGCCTCGCGGCCCCGGGCGCCCCTGGCTAGCGTGGAAAGGCCGGGACCATTCACCGAGCGGAAGGGGCCGCGGCCATGGCCGTACCACCGGATGGCGCGCCGTGCTGGGCCGACGCCACGTTCGCCGACCTCGAGGGGGCCAAGAGCTTCTACGGTGACGTATTGGGCTGGACCTTCGGCGAGAGCAAGCCGGAGTTCGGCGGCTACACCGAGGCCTACTCCGACGGCAAGGCCGTCGCCGCCCTCGCCCCTCCGATGCCCGGCCAGGAGGACGACACGACGTCGGCCTGGTGCCTCTACCTCGCGTCCTCCGACGTCAACGCCACGGCGGGCAGGATCCGCGACAACGGCGGCACCCTCCTCATGGACCCGATGCAGGTCGGGGACTTCGGCACGATGCTGCTCGCCGGCGACCCCGGCGGGGTGACCTTCGGCGTCTGGCAGGCGGGCAGCCACGAGGGCTTCGAGAAGCGCGGTGAGCCGGGCTCCTTCTGCTGGGCCGAGGTCTTCACCCGCGAACCGCAGAAGGCCGACGCGTTCTTCCCCGCCGTCTTCTCCTACGAGGCGAAGCGCATGGAGGACGACCAGATCGACTTCAAGCTCTTCAACCTCGGCGACGACACCGTCCTGGGCCGGATGGCGATGCGGGACGCCGACTTCCCGCCGCAGATCCCGCCCTACATCAACATCTACTTCGGCGTCGACGACTGCGACGCCGCCGTCGCGAAGGCGACCGCGCGCGGCGGGACGCTGCGCTTCGGCCCGATGGACAGCCCGTTCGGCCGCTTCGCCGCCCTGACCGACCCCCAGGAAGCGGCGTTCACCGTGATCGACATGAGCACCACCAAGGGCGAGATGCCCAAGGTGACCTGACGCCCCGCCACCCCCCTCCCCGGACCCCGGGGTGGGGCACCCCTGGGGCCCGCACATCCCAGGGTTCCTCCCGTAGTCCCGGCCGGCCGGCGAACGGCAGCCTGAGGACATGATTTCGCAGGCTTACGGGAAGACCATGGCGTCCGTGCTGGATCTGGTGCGCGACGTGCGGGAACGCGAGCTGTACCCGTTCGAGCCGGCCTTCGCCGCGGGCCAGGACGTACGGACCAGGCTGCACGAGCGCGACGTGCTCGTGATGAGCACCAGCAACTACCTCGGCCTCGCCGGACATCCGGAGATCACCGAGGCCATGAAGAGCGCGCTGGACCGCTTCGGCTCCGGCAACTGCGGCGCCCGGCTGGTCAACGGGACCACGACGCTCCACCTGGAGCTGGAGACCCGGCTGGCCGAGTGGCTGGGCACCGAGGCGGCCCTGACGTTCAGCTCCGGCTACATGGCCAACCTCGGCGCCATCTCGGCCATGTGCGACTCCGAGACGGTCATCGTCACCGACCAGTTCAACCACATGAGCATCATGGACGGCTGCCGGCTGGCCGAGAGCCGCATCAAGATCTTCTCCCACAACAGCATGGCCAAGCTCGCCTACATCCTGGAACGCAACGCCGACGCCTCCAAGCGGTTCATC
Organism: Streptomyces sp. NPDC053079; assembly: GCF_044546695.1. Classification (NCBI taxonomy): domain Bacteria; kingdom Bacillati; phylum Actinomycetota; class Actinomycetes; order Kitasatosporales; family Streptomycetaceae; genus Streptomyces; species Streptomyces sp. NPDC053079. The sequence goes on along the minus strand of NZ_JBITZJ010000003.1, from coordinate 787,102 downwards.
GTCGTCGACGGCGTCTACTCGATGGACGGCGACCTGGCCCCGCTGGCGGAGATCGCCGAACTCGCCCGCCGCCACGACGCGATGACCATGGTCGACGAGGCCCACGGACTCGGCGTCATGGGGCCCGGCGGCCGCGGCGCCTGCGAGCACTTCGGCGTCAGTGCCGACCTGCTCATGGGGACCTTCAGCAAGTCGCTCGCCGGAGTGGGAGGTTTCGTCGCCGGCCGCCGCGACGTCATCGAGTACCTCCGGCACACCTCCCACACCTACGCCTTCAACGCGAGCCTGCCCGCGGTTACCGTCGCCGGGGTGCTCACGGCCCTGGACCTCCTGCAGCGCGAGCCATGGCGGATGCGAAGGCTGTGGGAGAACACCGAGCGGTTCCGCCGCGGACTGCTCGCCCTCGGCTTCGACGTCGCGGGCACCCGCACACCGATCGTCCCCGTCCACATCGGCGACGAGATGACCGCGCTGCGCATGGCCAAGGACCTCCTCGACCGGGGCGTGTACGTCTTCACCGCCATGTACCCGGCCGTACCCGTGCGCAGCGCCCGCTTCCGGCTGACGGTGACCGCCACGATGCGGCCCGAGGACATCGACCACGCACTGGACGCCCTGGGGGAGGTCGGCCAGGCCCACGGCCTGCTCGACTGACGGCCCACCGGGCGCCGCACCACGCTCCACCCATCGGCACGACACGCACGGCAAGGGGGAACGGATGCCCGTCACCACGGCATCGAACGACAGCACGGCCATCGCGATCACCGGACTGGGAGGCCTGTATCCGGGGGCCGCGAACATCGCACGGTTCTGGGACAACATCGTCCACGGCGTCGACAGCCTGCGCGAGGTCCCGGACACCCACTGGCCCGTCGCCGACCACTACGACCCGGACCCGGCGGCCCCGGACAAGACCTACTGCAAGCGCGGCGGCTTCCTGCCCGAAGTCCCCTTCGACCCGATGGAGTTCGGGCTGCCGCCCAAGTCCCTGGAGTACACCGACGTCCTGCAGCTGCTCAGCCTGCTCGTGGCCCGGGACACCCTCGCCGACGCCGGCTGCACCGACGCCGCGTGGCACGACCGCTCCCGTACCGGCGTCGTCCTGGGCGTCACCGGCTCCAACTCGATCATCCAGCCGCTGTCCACCAGGCTGCAGACACCCGTGCTCAAGAGGGTGGTGCGCAGCTGCGGGCTCGGCGAGCGGGACGCCGAGGAGATCGCGGACAAGTTCGCCAAGGCGTTCGTGCCGTGGGAGGAGAACGCCTTCCCCGGCCTGCTGGGCAACGTCGTCGCCGGCCGCATCGCCAACCGCTTCGACCTCGGCGGCATCAACTGCACGGTCGACGCCGCCTGCGCCAGCTCCCTGGCCGCCGTGCGGATGGCCGCCGACGAGCTGCGCTCCGGCCGCGCCGACCTGATGCTCACCGGCGGCTGCGACGCCGACAACAGCATCCTGATGTACCTGTGCTTCTCCAAGACGCCCGCCCTCTCCCGCAGCGGCGCCATCAGGCCCTTCGACGAGGACGGCGACGGCACCCTCATCGGCGAGGGCATCGGCATGCTGGCCCTGCGGCGGCTGGCCGACGCCGAACGGGACGGCAACCGGATCTACGCGGTGCTCCGCGGGCTCGGCGCCTCCAGCGACGGTCGGCACAAGAGCATCTACGCCCCGCGCCGGGAGGGCCAGATGGCCGCCCTCGAACGGGCCTACGACGCCGCGGGCTTCGGGCCCGGGCAGGTCGGCCTGCTGGAGGCGCACGGCACCGGCACCCCGGTCGGCGACCTGACCGAGCTGACCGCGCTGCGCGGCGTCTACGAACGGGCCGCCGCCGGCCGGCACAGTGTGGCGATCGGCAGCGTGAAGTCGCAGATCGGTCACACCAAGGGCGCGGCGGGCGCCGCCGGGCTCATCAAGCTCGCGCTCAGCCTGCACCACAAGGTGCTGCCGCCGACGATCAACGTCAGCCGCCCCCGGGCCGCCCTGGGGTTCGACGACGGACCCTTCTACGTCAACTCCGAGTGCCGGCCCTGGATCGCCGAGCCGCGTCGGCCGCTGCGCCGGGCGGCGGTGTCCTCCTTCGGGTTCGGCGGCACCAACTTCCACTGCGTCCTGGAGGAGCACGCCCCCACCGCCGGCGGCGAGCCGGCCGCCGGGCACGCCACGGCCCAGGTGTACCTCTGGCACGCGAGTACCCCCGAGGAGCTCCTCACGGCAGTGGCGGGGCCGCCGTGCGAGGACGCCTTCGCCCAGGACCGGGCCAGGCTGGCCGTCGTCGCCCGAGGGGACGAGGAGCTCGCCCGGCTGCGGACGGAGGCGCTCGACCGGCTCCGCTCCGACCTCTCGGCACCCTCCTTCGAGCTGGCCGGCCGCGTCTTCTACCGCCGGTCCGGCGGGCCCGCCGGCAAGGTCGCCGCGCTCTTCGCCGGGCAGGGCAGCCAGTACGCCGGCATGGGCGCCCGTACGGCCCTGGCCGTACCCCAGGTGCGGGCCGCCTTCGACGAGGCGGCGGCCGGGACGGACGGCGACGAGCCGCTGGGCGCGGTGGTCTTCCCGCCGCCCGCCTTCGACGCGGCGGCCCGCGCCGCCCAGGAGGCCGCGCTGCGCAGGACGCAGTACGCGCAGCCCGCCATCGGGGCCCTGTCGGCCGGCCAGTACCGCTATCTGGCCGGGCTCGGCTTCGGCGCGGACGCCGCGCTGGGCCACAGCTTCGGGGAGCTGACCGCACTGTGGGCGGCGGGAAGCCTCGGCGAGGGCGACTTCCACCGGCTGGCCGCCGCACGCGGCCGGGCCATGGCCCGCCGGCCCGCCGACCTGCCCGACCCCGGCACGATGGCCGTGGTGCACGTCGGTGCCGAGCGCGTCGCCAAGCTGCTCGCCGGCCGTCCCGACGTCGTCGTGTGCGGCCGCAACGCGCCCGGTCAGACGGCTGTCGGCGGCGCCACCGAGGCGGTGACGGAGTTCCTCGCGCACTGCGCTGCCGAGGGGGTTCCGGCGGGGCGGCTTCCGGTCGCCGCCGCCTTCCACACCCGCCATGTGGCGCACGCCGCCGGGGAGTTCGCCGAGGAGCTGGCACGGACGGACTTCCGTCCACCGGCCTTCCCCGTCCTCGCCAACACCGAAGGGGCGCACTACGGCACGGACGCGGAGGCCAACCGCCGGGTGCTGGCCGGCCAGCTGACCCGCCCGGTGCACTTCGCGCCGCGCCTCGAGCAGCTGTACGCCGAAGGATTCCGCGTCTTCGTGGAGTTCGGGCCGAAGTCGGTGCTCGCCGGCCTGGCGAAGCAGACCCTCGCGGGCCTGGCCGATGTCACCGTCCTGCACGCCGACCCCGGCCCCGGCGGGGACGGGGACGCGGGGCTCAAGGAACTCGTGGCCCGCCTCGCCGTCCTCGGACTGCCCCTCAAGGGGTTCGCCCCGCCCACCGCCGGCACGGACGCCCAGGCGTCGAGGAAAGGAATGACGATCCCCTTGAGCGGCACCAATCACGTCCCGGCCGAGCGCCGGCGCGCGTACCAGGACGCACTGGACAACGGCTACACGGTCCGCGCCGAGCCCGGCCCGGCGGCGGACGGACAGCACGACACCGGCCACCTCGCCGTGCACCGGACCTTCCTCGACGGGCAGTTCCGCATCGCCGAGCGCATCGGGGAGGCGCTGCAGCAGGAGATGCGGGGCGAGGTACGGGACTCCGTGCTGGGCGCCCTCGCCACCCTCGCCGAGCACAGCGTCGCCATCTGCCGCAGCCACGAGGAGGCGCTGCGCGGACTGGCCCGCCGCGAGGAGGGCACGCCCGACGCCGCGCCGCCCGCCGCCGGGGCCGGGGAGCGGACCGTCGCCGAGCCCGTACCCGTCGTACGGCCGCGCCCGCACCTCACCTCCGTCATCGGACCGCCGCCGGCACTGCCGGCACCTGTGACACCGCCCGTACCCGTGGCACCGCCACCCACGCCCGTCGCCGCACCGGAAGCCGTGGCGCCGGCGACCGGCGGGCCGGGCACCGATGAGGTGCGCGGGCAGCTGCTGGACATCGTGTCGGGCAAGACCGGCTACCCCGTGGAGATGCTCGAGGGCGGCATGGAGATCGAGGCCGACCTGGGCATCGACTCCATCAAGCGCGTCGAGATCATGGGGACCCTGCGCGAGCGGTTCCCCGCCACCGCGGTCGTCGGCGCCGAGACGCTGGCCGAACTGCGCTCGCTCGACGACATCGTGGACTTCGTCACCGGCGCCCAGGAGGCGGGCCCCCACCCAAAAGCTGAGGGCGGGCTCGGCATCGCGCGCCACCACGCGCGGCCGATCCCGCTGCCGGCCCCGGACCGCCTCGAGAGGGCGTACGCCGACAGCCCGGTCGCGCTGCTGGCGGGCGACGCCGGGCGGACGACGAGCCTGCTCGGCGAGCGGCTGACCGCCGCCGGCTGGACCGTGCACCACGGCCACGACGTGCCCGGGGGCGTGGACCGGCTGGACCTCGTCCTGTATGCGCCGGGCCGCCCCGACGGATTCGAGGAGGCGGCCACGCGGCTGCGCGAGGCCCTGCTGCTCGCAGGCCGGACGCAGCCGCTGCTGGAGGCGGCCGCCCGGCACGGCAGGGCCGCCTTCCTCACCGTCGTCCGGTCCTCGCACGAGCCGGCGGCCGCCGCCCTCGGCGGGCTGGCCGGCCTCGTACGGACCCTCGCGATCGAGGCGCCCGCCCTGTTCTGCCGCGCGGTCGAACTGGACACCGCCCTCGACGAGGGCACCGCCGCCGCACTGCTCCTGGCCGAACTCCACGACCCGCGCGAGGCCCTGGACCGGGTCCGCTACGACGCCGCGGCCACCCGCCACCGCACCGAGCTCACCGACCTCGCACCGGACCCGGGCGAGGAGGTGCCCGAGCCCGGCCCCGAGGACCTGCTGGTGGTGACCGGCGGCGGCAGGGGAGTGACCGCCGCGTGCGCCGTCGCCCTGGCCCGGCGCCACCGCACGGGGCTGCTCCTGCTGGGCCGTACACGGCTCACGGCCGATCACGAGTGGGCCGCGGACGTACCGGACGGGCGGCTGCGGGCGGAGATCGCCCACCGGGCCCGCGCGGCCGGCGCCACCGCGACGCCGCGCGAGGTCGAACGCCTCCACCGCGACATCACCGCCCAGCGGGAGATCGCCGCCACCGTGGCGGCGGTCCGGCGGGCGGGCGCCGAGGTGAGCTATCTGCCGGTCGACGTCACCGACGCCGAAGCGGTCGCCGCGGCGCTGCGGCCCCACCGCGACCGGATCACCGGCGTGGTCCACGGCGCGGGCGTCCTCGCCGACCAGCTGATCACGGGCAAGCGCGCCGAGGACGCCGACCGCGTCCTCGGCACCAAACTCCTGGGCCTGCGGGCCGCCCTGGACGCCGTCGCGGCGGACCGGCTCCGGCACGTCGTGCTCTTCTCCTCCGCGGCCGGCTTCTTCGGCAACCGCGGCCAGGCCGACTACGCCATGGCGAACGAGGCGCTCAACCACCTCGCCGTCGCCCTGAAGGACGCCCACCCCGCCGCGCGGGTCACCGCCCTGAACTGGGGCGCGTGGGAAGGCGGCATGGTCACCCCCGAGCTGGCCCGCATGTTCACCGAACGCGGCGTCCCGCTCATCCCCCTGAAGGAAGGAGCCGAGCTGTTCGCCGCCCAGTTCGACCGGCACGGCCCGGGCGACACCGTATGCGTGATCGGCCCGGTCGCCCCCTGGTCGCCGCCCGCCCGGCGCGAACTCCCCGACGGCGGGCTGACGGTCCGGCGCGAGGCGGCCCCGCTGCTCACCGACCCCGTCCTCGCCGACCACCGCGTCGACGGCGTCCCGGTCGTGCCCATGACCGCCGCGCTCGGCGCGATGCTGGACGTGGCCGCACAGGTCCTGCCGGCCACGCCGGTGACGGGCGTGCGGGACGCCACCGTGTTCAAGGGCGTCGTGTGCGACGCGAACGCGCCCACGGCACTGACCTTCGAGATCGCCGCGCACTCCGGGGGCGGCCTGCGGGTCCTGGTCCACGACGACCGGGGACGACCCCGCTACGGAGCCGTCCTGGACACCGGGGAGCCGGCCGCGCCCCCGCCGCACCGCACTCCGCCGCCCGCATTCGACGGCGCGGAGCCGGCCGACCCCTACGCCGACGGCGCCCTCTTCCACGGACCCGCCCTGCGCGGCATCCACGGCCTGCTCGCCGACGACGGCCGGGACACGACCTTCCTGTGCACGCTTCAGGACACCCCCCTGGCCGGCGGCGCGTGCGCCACGCCCCGCTACAGCCCCGTCCTCGCCGACCTGCTGCTCCAGGCGCCCCTGGTGTGGCTGCACCGCCGCAAGGGGGTCAGGGTGCTGCCGAGCCGGATCGGCCGGTTCCGTATGTACCGCCCCCTGCCGTCCGGGACGCCGTTCGCCGTGTCCGTGGAGGACGTACGGACCACCCCGAGCGGCGCCCGCTGCTCGGTGACCGCCACCGACGCCGTCGGCGAGGTCCTGGCCGAGCTGCGCGACGTCGAGCTCGTCGCCCGTCCCACGCCCGTGGTGTGGGGCCGCGCGGAGCTGGAGGAGCTGGCCGGCGGAAGCGTCGCCGCCGTCTTCGGGCCCGCCTTCGCGGAAGCCGACGCGCTCCCGCACCGGCTGCGCCTGCCGGCACCGCCCTACCTGGTGCTGTCGCGGGTCACCGCGATCCGGGCCACCCCCGGCGTCCTTCAGCCGTCGGGCATCACCGTGGAGTACGACGTTCCCGACGACATGTTCACCGTGGACGGGCGGGCGCCCTTCTGCACCACCCTGGAGGCCGCCCAGGCCAGCGTGGTGCTGATCGGCTACATGGGCGTCGACCTGCTCGACCGGGGGCGGCGCAAGTACCGGCTGCTGGGCGGCAGCACCGTCTTCCACGGGGACCTGCCCCGGGCGGGGGAGACCGTCCGCTACGAGCTGGAGATCAGCCGGTTCGTCCGCGAGGACGACAAGCTGCTGTTCTTCTTCGACTGCCGGGGCTACCGCGGGACGGAGTCGTTCCTGGAGATGTCGGACAACTGCGCCGGCTTCTTCACCGACGCCGAACTCGCCGACCCGCTCGGCATCGTGCCCACCAGGCTCGACGCGCGGCGCCGCGAGGAGATGACCCGCGCCTCGTTCACCCCGCTGGCCCGCACCGGCCGCACCGAGCTGACGCGCGCCGACCTCGAACGGCTCGCGGCGGGGGAGGCGGCGGCGGTCTTCGGCCCCGCCTGGGACCAGACCGCCGACGCCCTCAACCCGTCCGTGCGGCTGCCCGCGGGGCAGGCGCTGATGCTGGACGCGGTGACCGCGATCGAACGCACCGGCGGCCCGCGGGCGCTCGGCAGGCTGACCGCCGTGCGCCACCTCGCTCCGGACGACTGGTTCTTCGCCTGCCACTTCCCCGGCGACCCGGTGATGCCCGGCACCCTGATGCTGGAGGGCGCCGCGCAGCTGCTCCAGGTGTACGCCCTCCACCTGGGACTGCACCTGGTCTTCCCCGACGCCGAGTTCCAGCCCGCGCCCGGGCGGCGCACCCACTGCACCCTGCGCGGCCAGGTGGGCCCCGGGACACGGGAGCTGCGCTACGTCGCGGACGTCACCGACGTCACGATGCTGCCCAGGCCCACGATCGTCGCCGACGTGATGGTCTACGACGGCGACAAGCCGATCCTGAGCCTGCGCGACCTCGCCCTGCAGGTACGGGAGAAGCCCGGCACGCCCTGCCGGATCGAGGAGGGCGGCCGCCCGGCCCGCTTCCTGGGCCGCCGCAACGCCGCCGGCGAGGCGGCGCTGGCGAACGAGCTGCACATGGCCCACCTGGCCCAGGGCGACCTGAGCCTGGCCATGGGCCCGGAGTTCGCCGTCTACCGCGACCGCACCGCCCCGCGCATTCCGGGCGGCGACTTCCGGTTCGTGGACCGCATCATGGAGTTCACCGGCGAACGGGGGCAGCTCAGCGGCGCCCGCATGGTCACCGAGTACGACGTGCCGCCGGACGCCTGGTACCACGCGGACCCCGAGCACCCGGGCATGCCGTACTGCGTGCTGCAGGAGAGCTCCCTGCAGTCGGCCGTCCTGACCGGCTACTACCTCGGCGCGAGCCTGCTGACGCCCCAGGAGGACCTCGTCATCCGCAACCTCGACGGGACGGCGGTGCTGCTGCGGGATACGGACCTGCGCGGGCGCACCATCCGCCAGGAGTCCGAGCTGGTCTCCACCCGGCAGACCCTCGGCGCGACGTTGCAGACCTTCCGCTACCGGCTCAGCGCCGACGGCGAGGAGTTCTACCGTGGCGAGTCGCTGTTCGGGTACTTCAACGCCAAGGCGCTGGCCAAACAGGCCGGCCTGGACGGCGGGAGGACGGTACCGCCCTGGCAGCCGCCGGACCCGGGCACGGCCGCCGAACGGCTGCCCGTCGCCGGGGACGACGGCGACCGCCTGCGGCTGGTCGGCCACGTGGACCTCGTGCGCCACGGCGGCCGCCACGGCCTCGGTCACGTGCTGGCCCGCCGCCCGGTCGACGCCGGCGACTGGTACTTTCCGTGCCACTTCCACGGCGACCCGGTGATGCCGGGCTCGCTCGGCGTGCAGGCCGCGCTGCGCTCCCTGCGGGAGTTCGCGCGGCACATCCTGGCCGCGGGCGGGCCCGTGACGTTCGCGGTGCCCGTGGGAGTTCCGCTGACCTGGCGCTACCGCGGACAGATCCTGCCCCACGACCGCGAACTGGTGCTGGAGCTGCACATCAAGGAGGTGCGCGGAACCTCCCTCGTCATCGCGGACGGCAGCGTGTGGAACGGCGCGCTGCGCATCTACGAGTTCACCGACCTCGCCGTCGCCACGCACCTGGGGGAACGATGAAGACCCGCGAACGCACACCGATACGCACCGATCCGCAGGCGACCGACCCGGATGCCCTGCGGGCCCTGATCGGCCGCCTGGAGCGGAGCGTGTACGTCGTCGCCACGGATGCCGGCCCCGCCGTCGTCCCGGCCCCGGTGCCGGGCCGCCGGGTCCTCGCCTCCCTCGGTCCGCTGCCGCCGCAGAGCCTGGGCTCGCCGGACTTCCGGGCCGCGCACGGGGTACGGACCGCCTACATGGCCGGCGCGATGGCGGGCGCCATCTCCTCGGTCGAGCTGGTCGCCGCCGCGGCCCGGGCCGGCTTCCTCGCCGTCTTCGGCGCGGGCGGGCTCCCCCCGGCCGCGGTGCGCGAGGCCCTGGTCCGGCTCGGGGTGCGCCTGCCCACGCTGCCCTACGCGGTCAACCTGCTGCACACGCCGGCCGAACCGGAGCTGGAGCGCGCGGTCGTGGAGCTGTGCCTGCACCACGGGGTGCGCCGCGTGGAGGCCTCGGCCTACCTCGACCTGACTCCGCACCTGGTGCGCTACCGGGTCGCCGGGCTGCGCCGGGGCGCCGACGGCCGCCCGTACGCCGCGAACCGGGTGATCGCCAAGGCGTCCCGGCCGGAGGTGTGCGCACGCTTCCTCCTGCCGCCGCCCCAGGAGACGGTCGCCGGCCTCCTGGCCCAGGGGCTCGTCACCGCGGAACAGGCCGAACTGGCCCGGATGGTGCCCATGGCCGACGACCTCACCGTGGAGGCGGACTCGGCCGGCCACACCGACCGCCGGCCCCTGGCGGCGCTGCTGCCCGTGGTGGCCCGGCAGCGGGACGAGCTGCACCGCCGCCACCCGGGCCTGCCGCCCGTCCGGCTGGGCGCCGCCGGAGGCATCGGCACGCCCCACGCCGTGGCCGCGGCGTTCGCCCTGGGCGCCGACTACGTGGTGACCGGCTCGGTCAACCAGGCCTGCGTGGAGGCCGGTACCGCCGAGCGCACCAGGCGCCTGCTGGCGACCGCCCAGATCAGCGACTTCGACATGGCCCCCTCCGGCTACATGTTCGAGCTCGGGGCGCAGGTGCAGGTCCTGCGCAGGGGCACGATGTTCCCGCAGCGCGCCCGCCGGCTGCGCCAGCTGTACGACAGCTGCGGGGGAGTGGAGGAACTGTCGCGCCAGGACCGTGCGTGGCTGGAGGGCCAGGTGTTCCGCAGGCCGCTCGAGGACGTCTGGGCGGAGGTCGTCCGCTTCTTCGCGGACCGGGACCCCGGTGTCGTCGAACGGGCCGCCGCCGATCCCCGGCGGCGCATGGCGCTCATCTTCCGCTGGTACCTCGGACTGTCCTCGAAATGGGCGGCGAGCGGGGACCCCGAGCGCGCCGCCGACTACCAGATCTGGTCCGGCCCGGCCCTGGGCGGCTTCAACGACTGGGCCCGCGACACCTTCCTCGCGGACCCCGACCGGCGGCACGTCGCGGACGTGGCCCACCACCTGCTGGCCGGCGCGGCCTTCCACACCCGTCTCGCCGCGCTCCGCCAGGCCGGCGTCCGCCTCCCCGCGGGGCTGGACTACGTGCCCGAGCCGCGGCACTGAACCGGGCCGGCCCGTCGGAGGCGGCTCGCCTCCGGCCGGCCGGCCTTCCATACACCCATCCCTCTGCTGCCATTTGGCACCAGTTGTCACATTCCTTCCGCCGGGGCCGTCCGCTCGGTTAGCCTCGGTGGGGTGCTATGGGGGAGGAAGGCCGAGTGCGAACGGCTGGGCCAACTGCTCGACGACGCCCGCCGGCTGCGCAGCGGCGTGCTGGTGCTGTGCGGCGAGCCGGGGGTCGGCAAGACCGCGCTCGTGGACCACGCCGTCGCCGCCGCGACCGGCCTGCAGGTACGACAGATCAGGGCGCCGGAGACCGAGCGGGAGCTGCCCTTCGCGGGGCTCTCCGCGCTGCTGCGCCCGTGGGAGAGCGGCATCGACAGACTGCCGCCCGTGCAGGCGGCGGCGCTCAGGGGCGCCCTGGCGCTGGGGCCCGCCGTGGGCGGCGACCGGTTCGCCGTCGCCGCCGCCACCCTCGGCCTGCTGACCGCCGCGGCCGAGCGACAGCCGATGCTGCTGGCGCTCGACGACTTCCACTGGATGGACGACGCCTCGGCGGAAGCGGTGCTGTTCGCCGCCCGCAGGCTCGACCGCGAGGGCATCGCCGTCATCATCGGCACCCGCGTGCCACCGCCGCAGTGGGAAACCCTCGAGCTCACCGGACTGGACGCGGCCGCCGCCACGGAGCTGGTGGCGGCCCACCGGGGCCCGGTCGACGCCGAGGTCGCCGACCGCCTCGTCCGCGACACCGGCGGCAATCCCCTGGCGCTCATCGAACTCGCCCGCCTGCTCGACGCCGAGCATCTGACCGGCAAGGCCGCGCTCCCGCTGCCCCTGCCGGTCGGCAGGGCCACGACGGCGCTGTTCGCCCCCCGGCTGTCCGCCGTCGGCGCCGAGCGCCGCACGGCCCTGCTCCTGGCGGCCCTGACCGACACCGACGTCGGCACCGTCACCGACGCGGCCCGCGACCTGGGGCTGCCGCCCGAGGCGATGACCGAACTCGACGACGACGGCCTGGTGACGATCGCGGCGCGGCGGATCGTGTTCGCCCACCCGCTGATCCGCTCCGCCGTCGTCGAGGTCTGCACGCCCGCGCAGCTGCGCACCGCCCACCGCGCCCTCGCCCGCGCCCTGACCGGGCCCGAGCACACCGACCGCAGGGCCTGGCACCTGTCCGCCTCGGTGGTCGGCCGCGACGAGGAGGTCGCGGCCGAGCTGGAACGGATGGCCGACCGCATGCGGGACAAGCGCGCCTACCAGGTCGCCTCCCAGAGCTACGAGCGCGCCGCCGAACTCGCCGCCGACCGGGGCCGCTACGGCCGCTGCCGCTTCCAGGCGGCCGCCGCCGCCTGGTTCGCCGGACAGTTCCACCGGGCCCACGACCTCGTGGCCGAGGCGACGGTCGACGAGCCGGCCGGTGACTGGGCGGCCGAGGCGCAGTACGTACTCGGCGGCATCGAGCTCTTCCTCGGCCACCCCGGGCGCGCCCTGCGCCGCCTCGCGGACTCCGCGGCCCGCTACCGCACCACCGCCGTGGAGGTGGCGGTCCAGCGCCAGCTCGACGCCGTGCTCGCCGCCTACGTCGGCAACGACTTCGACGCGGCCGGCGAGCTCGCGATGGCCGCCGCGAGCTGGGGCTCCGCCAACCGGGCGCTGACCGGACTCGCCCGGCTGCTGGCCGGAGTCAGCGTCCTGGCCTGCGGCGACCCCGCACTGGGCGCACGGCTCATCGGCGAGGCGGTCGGCACCGAGGAACTCCTGCGGGGGCAGGGCCTGGGCGGCCAGCACGCCGTGCACGCCGCCCACGAACTCGTCCGCGCCGGCTACCCGATGGCCGCCAAGCGGATCCTCGACCCGCTGGTGGAAGGGCTGCGCGCGGACGCCGAACTCGGCATGCTGCCCTACGCCCTGCACATCGCCGCCGTCGCCGAGGTCCGCTCGGGACAGCTGAGCGCCGCCTACGCCGCGGCCTCCGAGTCGACCCGGCTGGGCCGCGAGACCGGCAATCCGCTGTGGCACTACCGCGGCATGGCCGTCCTGGCGTACGTACAGGCCAACCGGGGCGAGGAGGCCGACTGCCGGCAGAGCGCCGCCGAGGCCCGGCGGCTGGGCGAGCAGCTGGGCACCACCTCGGCGCGCTACATCGACGAGGCGCTCGCCGCCCTGGAGTTCGCCCTCGGCCACACGGCCACCGCCCTGGGCCACGTCGCGGACGTCGGCTACTTCGGCACGTGCTCCTCCGCGCTCCTGCTGACCTGGCCGGGAGCGATGGACGTGGCCGAGACCCACGCCCGCGGCGGGCACCGGCTGCCGCACGCGCTGACCGCCGCGCTGGAGCGGACCCTCGCCGAGGACATCGCGTCCGACCTGCCGGGCCAGGCCGCGGGGCTGGCCCGGCTGCGGGCCCTGACGACGCCCGACGGGGACGAGGCCGAGGAGCTCTTCGGCCGTGCCGTGACCGGCTACACGGAGGTCGGCCTGCGCCTGGAGGCGGCCCGCACCCAGCTGTCGTGGGGACAGCGGCTGCGCCGCCAGGGCAGGCTCTCCGCGGCCCGCGCCCGGCTGCGCGCCGCCCACACGGGCCTCGACGCCATGGGCGCCCGGCTGTGGGCCGGCCGCGCGCTGGCCGAGCTGCGCGCCACCGGGGTCAAGCACCTGCCCCCGGCGGCACAGCAGTCGCAGGCCCTGACCCCGCAGGAGATGCAGGTGGCGCTGGCGGTCTCGAGCGGCGCCACCAACCGGGAGGCGGCCGCCGCCCTGTTCCTGAGCACCAAGACGGTGGAGATGCACCTGACCCAGGTCTACCGCAAGCTCGGGCTGCGCTCGCGCACCGAACTCGCCCGCCGTTTCGCCGACGAGCACGACTGACCCGCCGACTCCGTCGAGTTATGCGAACACCCTTCAGTGGTGCTCGTGCCCGTGGTGCTCGTCGCTCTCGTTCCCGGATCCGTTGCCGGAAATGATCGGGATTTCGTCGAGGAGGTGGCTGAGCGGGTCGTCGCCGTCATTGATCGTGGAATTGTCGGTGCACTGTTGCTGCTGCTGCGAGGTGAGCACCGGGACGTCCTGAACACCGATGTCGAGGAGCAGGCCGATCAGGGACTGGGCGTTGACCTTTCCGACACCGATGCACAGCTTGTCGAGAGAGCCCTGGATGGCGCTCATCTGCGGGCTTTCCACGCCGTCCGTCTCGGTCCTGCCGTACGAGGTCGTGGAGTCGTTGCCGTTGGCGGTGTTCCGCTCGTCATTGACGCTCGCGACCGCGGGGCCGGCGACGAGGCCCACTGCCGAAGCCGTGAGGGCAGCTGTCGCGAGAACCTTCTTGAGCACGTTCCGGCCTTTCGATCGGTGAATGTATCCCGCCTGTCCGCGGAGAAGTCACCTGGGTAACTGAAGGCCGCAGGGGAAGTTCCGAACATTCACTCCTTTGCCCCGACAGGGCGTCACCGCCGGGGTTTCGCGGCCGCCGCGCCGACGAGGGTGAGAAATGCTGGAAATCCGATCCGTATTCCTATTCTATGAATGCGAGCGGCCCGGCCCCTCCCTGCGAAGGACGCCCATGTGATGCTCCTCCATCAGCCACGCCGAAGGTTCTGGGCGAGTACGGCCTACGGAACGTCCCGCCGGGCTCTCGTTTCGCTCCTCCTGCTGTCCCTGGTGGCCCTGGCGGCCGCCGTGGGCGGATACGGCGTCGGTGAGCGGCTGGCTCCCGGCGGCTGGACCCCCGCCGACGCGCAGTCCACCCGGGCCGATGCCTTCCTCGCGGCCCGCTTCGGCGCCGGGCAGCCGCACCTGATGCTGCTCGCCACGGCGAAGGGGGAGGTCGACGCGCCCGCCGCGGTCCGCGCGGGGCAGGAGCTGACGCGCCGCCTCGCCGCCGACCCCCGCGCCGCCTGGGTCCACGGCTACTGGCCGGGACGGACCCCGCAGCTGCGCAGCCGCGACCGGCACAGCGCCCTGATCGCCGTGCGCTTCGGCGGCGACGAGCGGGCCGTCCTCGCGGCCGGCAAGGACGTCGCCGCACGCGAGACCGGCCGCGGCGGCCCGCTGAAGGTCTCGGTCGCCGGCGAGGCGGCGCTGTTCTCCGAGATGGAACGGCTGAGCACCGACGGCGCCATGGTCGCCGAGATCATTGTCGCGCCCCTGGTCCTGCTGATCCTGCTGTGGGTCTTCGGCAGTCTCGTCGCCGCCCTCCTGCCCGTGGCGGTGGGCGCCTTCGCCGTCGTGACCACCACCGCCCTGCTGCGGCTGCTGAGCGAGACGATGACGGTCTCGGTGTTCGTCCTGAACATCGCCACCGCCCTCGGCTTCGGACTCGCCGTCGACTACTGCCTGCTGCTGGTCAGCCGCTACCGCGAGGAACTCGCCGACGGGGCGTCACCCGTCAAGGCCGTCGAACGCGCGGTGCGCACCGCAGGGCGGGCCGTGGCCTTCTCCGCGACCACCATCGCCGCGGTCCTGGGCACCCTGATGGTCTTCCCGCTGACACTGACCCGCTCCCTCGCCCTGGGCGGCGCCGCCGTCGCCGTGTGCTCGGCCGCCGGAGCGCTGCTGGTCCTGCCCGCGCTGCTGGTGCTGCTGGGGGAGCGCGTCAACTCCTGCGACCTCTTCGCCCGCTGGCGGGGCGGCGCGGACCGGCCGGTGGCCGAGGGGCGCTGGTACCGCCTGGCGGTGTGGGTGACGCGCCGGCCCGTGCTCGTCACCCTCGGCACGCTGCTGCTGCTCGGCCTGCTGGCCGCGCCCGGGGCCGGTGCCCGGTTCGGCATGTACGACGACCGCATCCTGCCGGACTCCTCGCCGGTGGCCCAGGCCTCGCAGCGACTGCGCACCGATTTCGCGTCGGAGAGCGGCAGCGCGGCGACCGTCGTCCTGCCGGACGTCCACGTCGCGCCCTCGGCCCCCGCCCTGACCCCTGCCGCCCTCCCCGGCCCGAACCCGCTGCCCGCCTCCGCGTCCGGCGTGGACACCTACGCCACGCGGCTGTCCCGGCTGCCGGGCGTGCGCCAGGTGCAGACCGCCACGGGCATCTACCGCGACGGCCGGCGCACGGCCGCCGCAGGACCCTGGGCGGCCGGCTTCACCGGACCGGCCGGGACCTGGCTGAGCGTCACCCCGACCACGGACTCCCCCCTGTCCCCGGACGGCCGCCTGCTGACGGAGCGCCTGCGCGAGGAGCCCGCCCCCGCCGAGGCCCTGGTCGGCGGCCCGGGCGCCCGGCTGACCGACACCGAGCACGCCCTCAGCGACCGGCTGCCGCTGGCGATGCTGCTCACCGTGGCCGCCACGCTCGTGCTGATGTTCGTCTACACCCGCAGCCTGCTCGTCCCCGTCAAGGCCGTCCTGCTCAACGCGCTGAGCCTGGCTGCCACGTTCGGCATCATCGTCGCCGTCTTCCAGCAGGGCTGTCTGGAGGCGGTGCTCGGGCCCATGAACGGCCCCGCCACCACCGACGTCATCATCCCCGCCGTGATGTTCTGCACGGCCTTCGGCCTCTCCATGGACTACGAGGTCTTCCTCCTCTCCCGCATCCTCGAGGAACACCGCCGGGGCACGCCCACCCCGCTCGCCGTCGCCGTCGGCCTGCAGCGCACCGGACGGTTGTTCACCTCCGCCGCGCTCATCTTCGCCGTCGTCATGGCGTCCCTGGCCGCCTGCGACCTCGTCCTGCTCCAGCTCATCGGCTTCGGCCTCGCGGTGGCCGTCGCGCTGGACTGCACGCTGGTCCGTGCGCTGCTCGTACCCGCCATCATGTCGCTGGCCGGGCGCGCCAACTGGTGGCCCGCGGGCCGCCGGAAGTCCGCGTGAGAAACCCTGAACCACCCCAAGGGTCGTTCGGCCGTACAAATGTTTTTTTCGGCGTGCAACCGTACAAGCGTGCAGACCATCTGTAGGGGTGTGGTGGGGGGCGCCGGAACGTACCGGCGGCGGCCAGGCCGTGACCCGCCGCGTCACTCGGCAACTGCAAGAAAGGTCGACTCACGTGCACGTCGCGGGCCGTCGCTCCGTCCTGTTGGCATCCGCCCTCATGGGCTCCTTCGTCCTCACCGCATGTTCCGGGGCCTCCGGTGATGCCGACGGGCCCGAGGCCCATGTCACCGTCACCCCGGCCGCCGGCAAGGAGGTTCCGCTCGGCGCGCCGATATCGGTGAAGGCCGAAGGCGGCAGGCTCACCGCCGTCGAGGTCAAGGACGACAAGGGCCAGAAGGTCGGCGGACAGCTGACCGGTGACGGTACGTCGTGGACCTCGGAGACCAAGGTCGGCCCCAAGACCACCTACACCGTGCACACGAAGGCCAGGCGCGGCAAGGACGGCAAGGGCAAGGAGTCCTCGTCGACGGCCACCTTCACCACCCAGCAAGCCCCGAAGGTCAACAAGCTCACCAACACGCCCGGCAACGGCGAGACGGTCGGCACGGGCATGCCGGTCTCGATCCTCTTCGACCACAAGATCGACAAGGACAAGCGCGCCGAGATAGAGAAGTCGATGCGGGTCACCTCCGAGCCGAAGGTGGAGGGCGCCTGGGGCTGGGTGACCGACTACTCGGGCCAGGACCGGCTCGACTGGCGGCCCAAGACCTTCTGGCCCGCCGGCACCAAGGTCTCCGTCAAGGGCAACCTGACGGGCCTCGACTCCGGCGAGGGCGGCTGGTTCGCGAAGAACTACGACTGGAACTTCACCATAGGCGCCGACCGCAAGGCCGTCATCGACGTACCCGGCCACACCCTCACGATGTACGAGAACGGCAAGCCCGTCGGCGACATCAAGGGCTCCGCCGGCTCCCCGCAGGACCCCACCCGCGGCGGCATCCACACCGTGCGGGGCAAGAACGCGGCCGAGACGATGGACTCCGCGACCATCGGCTACGGCAACCAGTGGAAGCTGGACTCGAAGTGGGTGACCTACCTGACGGCCTCGGGCACCTTCCTCCACTCCGCCCCCTGGAACAACTCCATCGGCGTGGAGAACAACAGCCACGGCTGCTTCGGCATGACCACCTCCGACGCCAAGAAGATCTACGACTTCCTGCCCATCGGCGCCACCGTCGAGGTCAAGGGCACCTCCAGCACCAAGAAGACCGACGTCGGCAACGGCCTCGAGGTCTGGCAGGAGACCTGGGAGCAGTGGCAGAAGCGCACCGCCGTGAAGTAACCCCCTTAAAGGCCCGAGAGCTCTGCGCCGCGCCCTGCTCGCCGTCCACGGACGGCGAGCAGGGCGCGGCGCTCTTCTGTAGGGCGCTCTTCTGTATGCGGTGCGTGACCGCCCGCGTCCCGCTGCCGCGCCCCCGCCGTCGCCCCGCGCGGGCCGGAGTGCCTTAGGGATCTTCCGGGCACCCGCCGGAGCGGCTGTGGTGTATGTCACCCGCGGTAACAGGGGGTTTTTCGACCGCCTCGCCGGCCCCGACGCGGCGGATGCCCACCACCACTGGGCAGGGGCCCCACATGCACGATGAACGAGGTAAGACCCCACCCCCTGCCTGGCCCCTGACCAGCGCGGATCTAGCGTGACCCCACCGGAAAATCAAATATCCGTAAACTCTTGACGACGCCCTTACGCGCCTCACACCATTCACGGCATGGACTTGACCGACA
Source organism: Streptomyces sp. NPDC053079 (assembly GCF_044546695.1). Lineage (NCBI taxonomy): Bacteria > Bacillati > Actinomycetota > Actinomycetes > Kitasatosporales > Streptomycetaceae > Streptomyces > Streptomyces sp. NPDC053079. The sequence continues at coordinate 769,108 of NZ_JBITZJ010000003.1, read as the reverse complement.
GGCGACCGCGCTTAGCCCACGGCTGACCGCACCCGCGCTTCCGTATCCCGGCCGGCCAGGCTTTCGGGACCTGGCCTCCCCCAAGGCCGTCGAAGGGATACGGAACCCCGCCGGTCCACACCGGTCCATCCTCCCGAAATCCACCCGGGCACAGGCGTCGCCAGCCCGTCCCGGGTACCGGGTCCTCGTCGACGATCCCCCCACGCCCCAGGGCAGCCGCTCACGCGTGCCGTGAGCCGCCTGCCCGCGCGCAGGGAGGGGTCTTCCGCAACACCGTCGTGCGGCCCGGTCCTGCACCCCCTCCAAAGAAGGCGAAGACACACATGAGTGACCGCACCCTTACTGCGGCCGACACCGAGCCCGGCGTTTCCGCCCCGGCATCGACGTCACAGCACGTCGACGCGGGTGACGCGGGCTACAGCAAGGACCTCAAGTCCCGCCACGTCAACATGATCGCGATCGGCGGAGCGATCGGCACCGGTCTCTTCCTCGGTGCCGGTGGCCGTCTCCACAGCGCAGGCCCCTCCCTGTTCATCGCCTACGCGGTCTGCGGGCTCTTCGCCTTCTTCGTCGTGCGTGCGCTCGGCGAGCTGGTTCTGTACCGCCCCTCCTCCGGAGCCTTCGTCTCCTACGCCCGTGAGTTCATGGGTGAGAAGGGCGCCTTCACGGCGGGCTGGCTCTACTTCCTGAACTGGGCCACCACCGGTATCGCGGACATCACCGCCGTGGCCACCTACACCCACTACTGGGGCATGTTCAGCGACATCCCGCAGTGGGTGCTCGCCCTGATCGCACTCGCGGTCGTGCTCACCGTGAACCTGATCTCGGTGAAGTACTTCGGTGAGATGGAGTTCTGGTTCGCGATCATCAAGGTCGCCGCGATCACCCTCTTCATGGTCGTCGGCATCTTCCTGCTGGCCAGCCAGCACAAGGTCGGTGACACGACCCCGGGTCTGTCGAACATCGTCGACCACGGCGGCATCTTCCCGACCGGTGTGATGCCGATGCTGCTCGTCATCCAGGGTGTCGTCTTCGCCTACGCCTCCGTCGAGCTGTGCGGTGTGGCCGCGGGTGAGACCAAGAACCCCGAGAAGATCATGCCGAAGGCGATCAACTCGATCATGTGGCGCGTCGGCCTCTTCTACGTCGGTTCGGTCGTCCTGCTCGCGGTGCTGCTGCCCTTCAGCGAGTACGTCGCCGGTGAGAGCCCGTTCGTCACCGTCCTGTCGAAGATCGGCGTGCCGTACGCGGCCGGCGTGATGAACCTCGTGGTCCTCACCGCGGCGCTCTCCAGCCTGAACTCCGGCCTGTACTCCACCGGCCGCATCCTGCGCTCGATGGCCATGTCGGGCTCGGCGCCGAAGTTCACCGGTCTGATGAACAAGGGCCAGGTGCCCTACGGCGGCATCCTGCTCACCGCGTTCTTCTGCGTGCTGGGTGTCGGCCTGAACTTCGTCGTCCCGGCGGACGCCTTCGAGATCGTGCTGAACTTCGCCGCGATCGGCATCATCGGCACCTGGGGCATGATCATGGTCTGCTCCCTGCTGTTCTACCGCCGCTCCCAGGACGGCCGGGTCACCCGCCCCGGCTACAAGCTCCCCTGGGCCCCGTACACCCAGATCGTCACGCTGGTCTTCCTGGCCGGTGTGCTGGGTCTGATGGCCTCCGAGCCCGGCGCCGGCCGCACCACGGTGCTGTGCCTGCCGATCATCGTGGCGATGCTGGTCGGCGGCTGGTTCCTCGTGCGCGGCAAGGTCGCCCGCATCCAGACCGAGGCCGAGCTGCAGCAGGCCGGGAAGTAACCCCGCCCCTCTGCGAGCCGTAGACGAAGGCGCCCATCCCGGCAGGACCGGGGTGGGCGCCTTCGCCGTTCCACCGGGGCACCCGCGGCCATGCCTCCAACAGGTGAACTCGGACGCTCGAGAGGCCGCTCCGCTCCCCGCGACGGCCGGTGTTCGCGCACGCTACGGAGTGGATCACTTTCCTCGCGTGTCCGTGTCCACGGCCTCACCTCCCGGAGGAGCCCTTGACGGTCTCCGTGGTGCTCTTCACCGCCGACCTGCGGGTGCGCGACAACCCCGTCCTGCGGTCGGCGGCGGCCGCAGGGGAGAAGGTCGTCCCCCTGTTCGTGGTGGACTCCGGTGTGCGCGACGCCGGCTTCCTCGTGCCCAACAGGGCCGCGTTCCTCGCCGACAGCCTCGCCGACCTCGACGCCGCCCTGCGCGAACGCGGCGGACGGCTGATCGTCCGCCACGGCGACGTCGTGGCGGAGACCTGCCGGGCGGCCGCCGAGGCCGGCGCCCGCACCGTGCACATCGCCGCCGGAGCCAGCGGCTACGCGGCACGCCGCGAAGCACGGCTGCGCACGGACCTGGACCGCACGGGGCGCGGGCTGCGGGTGCACGACGGCGTCGTCACCGCCGTACCGCCCGGCGCGGTCGTCCCCTCGGGCAAGGACCACTTCGCGGTCTTCACCCCCTACTTCCGCCGCTGGCAGGCCCAGCCCGTACGCGACCCGCTCCCCGCCCCGCGCGCCCTCGCCGTTCCCGGTCTGCGCTCGGACCCGCTGCCCACGGCCACCTCGCTGGCCCCGGGCCAGGCGTCGCCCGGCGTGCCCACCGGCGGCGAACGGGCCGGACGCGAGCGGCTGCGCCGCTGGGAGGCCGCGGCGCTGGACGACTACGCCCGGCACAGCGACGACCTCCCGGGCGACGCGACCTCCCGGCTCTCGCCCTACCTGCACTTCGGCTGCCTCTCACCGGTCGAGGTGCTCCACCGGGCCCGCCGGCACGGCGGCGAGGGCGCCGACGCCTTCGTGCGCCAGCTGGCCTGGCGGGAATTCCACCACCAGATGCTGGCCGCCCGCCCCGACGCGAGCCACCGCGACTACCGCCCCCGCGGCGACCGCTGGCGCGACGCCCCGGAGGAGGTCGCGGCGTGGCGCGAGGGGCGGACCGGCTATCCCGTCGTGGACGCCGGCCTGCGCCAGCTGCGCCACGAAGGCTGGATGCCGGGCCGCGCCCGGCTGCTCGCGGCGAGCTTCCTCAGCAAGACGCTGTACGTGGACTGGCGCGTGGGCGCCGCCCACTTCCTGGACCTGCTGGTGGACGGCGACGTGGCCAACAACCAGCTCAATTGGCAGTGGGCCGCCGGAACCGGCAGCGACACCCGCCCCAACCGGGTCCTCAACCCCCTCGCCCAGGCCCGCCGCTTCGACCCCCGGGGGGACTACGTGCGCCGCTGGGTGCCCGAACTCGCCGGCATCGAAGGACCCGCCGTCCACCGCCCCTGGCTGCTGCCGGCCGCCCGGCGCGACGGCCTCGGCTACCCCGCCCCCGTCGTGGACCTGGCCGAGGGCCTGGCCCGCTTCCGCCGGGCCCGCGACGCCTGACGCCGGCCTGAGCTCCACGCGTGGATCGCGCTCTGGTCAGTGCCGGGGACGTGCGTGAGGATGTGGGCCTCCTGTCAGATCCGATCCGTTGTGGAGGTCCGGCGATCGTGAACCGAAGACCGTTACGAGCAGTGCTGTGCGGCGTGATCGCGGTGGTGTTCGCCTGCGGGGGAGCGGCCGTGAGCGCCCCCGCCGCCGGGGCCGCCGCCGCGTGCGGCACCGACGCGAACGCCCCCGGCCACGCCGCCCGGGCCACCGGCGAGACGCTGTCGGTGCCGCGGGCCGACGGCCGCGTCGAGCAGTTCCAGCAGTTCTACGACGACCCCGGGCCCGGCTCGTACCTGCCCTTCGTCTGGCACCGGTCGCAGGACGAGCCCGGCGGCCCCTACGGGGACTGGGAACGCGTCAGCCGCACCCCCGTCGGACCGAAGCTCTACCAGGTCAGCGCGGTGGAGAGCCATGGCCGCCTCGAGGTGTTCTTCTCCTCGTCCGGCGGCTTCTGCCACACCGTGCAGGAGGCGGACGGGCGGGAGTGGAGCCCGGCGGAGGGCTTCGGGCTGAGCCCCGCGCCGTACCACGGCGGCATCGTCCTGTTCGGGGACCGCGACGGCCGCCTGCACGCCTTCGCCTCTACCGCCACGGCCACGGACTCGATGCAGGTCCGCAGCCAGGACCCCGGCTCCGGCCGCTGGGGAGAGGTGCGGGGCCTGGGGAAGGTGCCCGACTCCTTCGTGGGGCTCGGCGCCCCGACGTCCGTCACCCAGCTCGCCGACGGCCGCCTGCACATCGTCGCCCGCGAGTGGAACCGCGACCGGTTCTGGCAGATCACCGAAGCGGAGCGCTCCTCGTCGTGGGGCCCGTGGGAGCTGTGCGCCGCGCAAGGCTGCCCCTGACGCACACCGGCCCGCCACGGCAGGGCTGGGGCGGGCCCTTGGGGGAAGGTCCTCAGGGGGTCCGGTAGGGCGGCGGCGGGCTGTCGCCGGTCGCGGGCACCTGGATCATGGGCACCGGCTTGTTGTGCGGCCAGCCCGCGGAGGCGTCGTCGAAGCTCAGCTCGCCGCCGGCCGCGGGCACCCGGCCGGCGTCGTGGAGATTGGTGATCTGGTTGAACACGTCCTGCACGTCAGGGTTCTCCCGGCCCGTCTGCGCCGTGACGATGCGCGTCGCCCAGACGGCCGTCAGCACGGCGTCGTGATGCATGATCGCGTAGCCGTCGCTGAGCGCGGCGTCGGGGAACTTGAGGTCCTGGAAGCTCTGGTGGAAGGGCTTGAACCCGCTCGGCGCGTGGACCCCCTTGATCCAGCGCTCGGAGTCGGTCGCGGAGGCCTCCAGGATGGTGATCTTGTTGTCCTTGAGCAGCCCCATCACCTCGTCCGCCTGCTGCACGGCCCCCGTCGAACCCGTGACGATCGTGATCGGCTTGTCGTGCCCGCACTGACCGCGCGTGGACAGTGCCCGTACGAGATCGGCCAGGTCACGGCCGCGCCCGGCGTAGAAGACCAGCTCGGTCCTGGTCAGGCAGATGTTCTGGACGGCGTTGAAGAAGAGCTTGGGCACCCCTTCGGCATTGCTTCCGGCGGATCCGACGAAGGAGACCCGCCGCTTGTCGATGTAGTCGGCGAACACCTCGTCGTAGGCCTTGCGCATGGTCTGGACGAAGTTGTCGTCCCTGCTGTCGAACACCAGGTATCCGCGGCGCTGTTCGGCGGGCAGCTTGTCCAGGTGCTGCCGGAGCGCCCTGGCGTAGTCGGTGTTGGACGGCGAGACCTTGAACAGGCGCTCGGCGTCGATGTTGGTGGCGGTCAGGACGGCACCGATCGCCGGGATCTTCTTCTTGCTGAGCTCGACCGCGGCGTCCTGGGTCTCGGGAATGCTCACGCCCAGCCCGGCCACCGCCACCAGCGGATGCTTCCCGCCGGTCAGCCCGGCCAACTGCGCGACGACCGGCCGCCAGTGGGCCTGTTTCCTGCCCTCGCTGGCCAGGAGCAGCTGGACCTGGGGGCGCTTGCCGTGGATGCCGGTGGAGGCCGCCGCCGACAGACCGGGGCAGCCGTTGGCGCGGCACTGCGCGGTGTAGGCGCCCTGCAGGCTCGTCCTGATCTCCTCGATGGGCAGGGCACTGCTGTCGCTCGTGGTCATCGGCGTCAGCAGGGCGACCTTGACGTACGGGACCGGGCTCCGGCCGCTGCCGGGCTTCTCCCACTGGTCGCGGACCCGCCGGTTCTCCTTCGCGATCCGCTCGGTGATGTCCCTGAGCTGCGGGTCGAAGGAGTACGCGGTCTCGTTCATGATGCCGACGCACTCCCGCTCCGCCCCGGACCCCCGCCACACCAGCTCCGGCGTCCCCGGCGAGCAGCTGTCCTCCCGCGCCGACGGCCGTAACAGCCACAGGGCGCCCCCGGCCAGCAGGGCGACGACGAGGACGAGCGCACCGAAGCCCGCCCACCCCCTCCACCACGGGCGCAGTTCGTCGGGACCGGGGTTCAAAGGCATGATCTCGGCTCCTTGCTGGAACGAAAGGCGTCCCCCCGGGCGCCGGGACGCCGGACGCGGTGTCACATGTACTTCGCGGCCTCGTGCCTGAGGCCGACCCGGCGGGGATCGGAGCGCATGGCCAGATCCTGGAACATCGAACTGATCGTGAGGTTGAGTTCGGGCCGCGCCCCCGGCAGCCGGTTGCGCGGGTCGGCCGCCAGCCACAGCGCGGCCACGAGCACGGTCAGGGCCCTGCGCTGGGCGAACGAGCGCGGGGCCAGCTCCGCGGCGAGCCGGTCCGCCCGCAGGGTCGCCGACACCTCGGGCACGACCGGTTCCCGCAGGGGAGCGGCGGTGATCGCGTACAGCTCGTACAGCCAGGCGTCGGTGTCGCCCGCCTCCAGCAGGCCGGCGGCGAGGTGATCGGTGACGTCGTCCAGCCGCCCCAGGGCGAGGGCGTGGTGGAGCACGTCGATCGGATGGCCCCGCAGCAGGTGCCAGGCCCGCAGCCGCCCGTGCACCTCCTCCCACTGCCGCGGCGAACGGGCCAGTTCCCGGCACAGCAGCAGCCGCAGCCACGGATGCAGGACCGGCCTGCCGGGCAGCGGCCGCGGATGGGAGTTCTCCAGATAGCCCGAGCCACGCCCGCCGCGCACCCCCGCGTCCTGGGGGACGGGATCCACCAGCCACAGCCGGGTGCCCGTGTCCCGGGCCAGGGTGTTGCGGGTGTGGATGGAGAAGGTGTCCAGAAGCCCGGAGTCGCACGCCGAGTCGAACTCGCGGGCCGCGCTGCACGCCACGAGAGCATCGCGCTGATCATCCGTCAGATCCTGGAGCAGGTCCTCCAGCACGGCGCTGCCCAGCGACGTCTGCACGGGCGCGTCGCCGGCCCCCGGCGCGGGGGCGGACAGCAGGCCGCGCAGCAGCACGTCGGGATCCCCGCGCCCCACGCCGAGCCGCGCCGCCTCGAGCAACCGGTGCGCGCTCCACGGGTGACCGCGCGTGAGGTGGTGGACCAGGGGCGGCGCCTCGGGCAGGTGTGCGGCCACCTGGGCGCCGAGCTGGGCGACCTCGCCGGCGGTCAGGTCGCGCAGCCGCACGCAGTACCAGCGCCAGGACGCGTCCGGCGGCGGCTCCGGAATCGCCTGCTCCCAGTCGGCGTACGAGGCCTGCTCGGGCCGGCGGATCGTCACCCCCGCCGGGCCGGGCGCGAACGGCCCCGGAACCCTCCCGGCGTCGGAGGCGGTGGCGACCGCCAGCAGCGGGTCGGGCGCGGCGGCGGCGTCCCGCAGCTGCGTCAGCAGGTCCAGGAACCCCCGGCCGCCGGCGGCGTCGATGTTGTCCAGCAGCACCACGCAGTTGCGGTCGCGCCGCCGGCGGGCGTACTCGCCGCGCAGGTCCGCCAGGAACGCCGCGCACAGCCGCCGGTCCACCGCGGCCCGGTCGGCCTCGGCCTCGCTCTTGCTGAGCTGGTTGAGGGCGACGAGCTCGTGCAACGGAGTGTGCGGCCCCGCGTACCAGGCGAGCCCGGTGCGCCGGGCCACGCTGAGCGGCAGCCGCGGCGGACGGCGGATCAGGCCGGCCAGCAGGCCGACGCCGGGTATCTGGATGAGGTTCAGGTCCTGCAGCAGCCCCGCCACTTCGGCGGCGCGGTCGGCCACCGCCGTGCGGTCGTGGGCCTCCTGCAGCGCGCGGCGCAGCTGCTGGCCGGCCCTGCGGGAGTCGTTGGCGTCGAGGGAGAGGCCCGGGTCCACCACGACCAGGCCGAGGGTGAGCCGGGGGAAGAGGAGCGCGGGCTGGCGCGCGAAGCGGTGCGAGAGCCCGTAGGCCAGCCGGCCGGCGACCTCGTGGGGCCGGCGCGGCGCGGCCGAGCCGAAGTCGTAGAACGCGTGCGGGCGGTGCGAGCCCAGATAGCCCAGCCACTCCAGGGCGGAGGTCTTGCCGCTGCCCCGCCCCCCGGCCAGCACCAGGACGGGCAGCCCGTGTTCGCCCTGCTCCCCGCGGCCGTCCTGCACCCGGGTGCGGCAGTCCTGGAAGAGCGTCTCGATCCCCTGAATCCCCAGCGGCCGCATCGGTGGTTCCGGCAAGCCCCTCAGCCCCCTCAACCGGCACGTGCCCCCGCCGGACCGGTCACAGAATGCTGCCACGCGAGTGCGGCGCGCGCGACCGGTAGGACGAGATCCGCCGCCCGGCGCGCGCCCCGGTGCACCGACGGGGCGCGGGCGGCCGGGGCGTGCGCCGTTCGAGGGGGCATCCGAGGGGTCGGTGGGCAGGCCGTCCGACACCCGGCTGACCGTCCGGGTCAACCCCGACGATCGTCAGGGGTGCGGGTTGCCGTTCGACCCGGGTGCCGGCCGGGGCGGCGTCCGTAGGTTCGGCGGCATGGAACACGGAACACGACGAGAAGGTGACGGCCGCCAGATGGCCCGGCGGGTGCCGGTCGCGGCCGGCGTGCTCGCGGTGGCCGCCGCCGTGCTGGTGTGGGCGGCGCCGGGCGGCGCGGGCGACGGGACGGGGGCGGTGAGGGTCACCGCCGGGACGTCGGTGTCCGTCTACCGGTCGGTGGCCGGCGGCGCCTCGGACGCCCCGGGCTGGGTGGGCTCGCTGCTGGGCCTGGCCACCGAGGGCACGCTGGTGGTGCTCGGGCTGATGCTGATGTGGACGGCCTGGACCGCCTGGCGCCACCGCGAGGTGCGCACGCTCGCCGGCGTCCTGACGGCGGGCGCGGGCACGGTGGCGGCGTACGCGGTCAGCGAGGTCCTGAAGACCATGGTCGACGAGGAGCGCCCCTGCCGGGCACTGCGGGGCGTCACCGCGGTCGAGCCCTGTCCGGAGGTGGGGGACTGGTCCTTCCCCAGCAACCACTCCACCCTCGCCGCCGCGCTGGCCGTGGGCCTGGCCGTCCTGCGGCCCCGGCTCGCCGCCATGACGCTGCCGCTGGCCGTTCTCGCCGCGCTGCTGCGGGTGGCGGTGGGCGTGCACTACCCGCACGACGTACTGGCCGGTGTCGTACTGGGTGCGGCGGTGGCGGCCGCGGCGATGCTGGTGCTGCCGCCGCCGGCCGTCAGGCTCCTCTCGCCGCTGGTGTCACGGTCCGGCGGGAGCCGACGGGGCACTCACGCCCGCTTCGTGGGCCACGACCGCGGCCGCGGCCCGGTTGTCCACGCCCAGGCGGGCCAGGATCGAGCTGACGTGCGCCTTGACGGTGCCTTCCACCACGTTCAGCCGCCGGGCGATCTGACCGTTGGACAGCCCGGCACCCAGGTGGGACAGCACGTCCCGTTCCCGGGCGGTGAGGGCGGCGACCCGCTCGCGGGCGGCGGCGCGCCGCCCGGCGGCGCTCCCGGCGCCGGTCGCGGCCAGATGGGCCACCACCCGGGCGGCGACCTTCGGTGACAGGTAGGCGGCGCCCCCGGCCACCGCCCGTACGCCCGCGATCAGTTCCTCGGGCGCACCGGACTTGACCAGGAACCCGGAGGCGCCGCCCGCCAGCGCCTGGAGGATGTAGTCGTCCTCGCCGAACGTCGTGAGCATCACGACGCCGGTGCCGGGTACGGCGGCGCGGATGTGCGCGGCTGCCTCGATGCCGCTCGCCCGCGGCATCCGGATGTCGAGCACGGCCACCTCGGGGCGGTGCCGGCGGACCAGCTCCACCGCCTCGTGCCCGTCCGCCGCCTCCGCGACGACCTCCAGCTCCGCGTCGGTGGAGAGCACGGCGCGCACTCCGGCGCGGATCATCGGCTCGTCGTCGGCGACCACGACGCGGATCATCGCGTGCTCACCCGCCGAGGACGGCGAGGCCGACCAGCCGGCCGTGCCGGAAGCAGAGCTGGTACGAGTCGCCGGAGCTGTCGACGAACCGGTCGGCCGTCACCGCGTAGTACTCGCACTTGATCCCCGGCCCCTTCGGTTCGGCCGCCGGCGGACGGTACGGCAGCTGACGGTCCGGCAGCAACGCCGCCACCTCGGAGCGATTCTGCCCCACCCGGAGCGCGGCGTAGTCGGCAGGGGCCAGGACCGAGTGGGACAGCGTCAGCGAGCCCCACACCGCCAGGGCGGCCGTCAGCGCCGCCGTGGCCAGCAGCGGTACGACGACCGCGGCGGCCAGCGCCCGCCCCGCGCGGCGGCGCGCCCGCCGGTGCTCCGGCGCCAGGGCGGCCGGGGCCGGCGGGGTGAGCGACGGCCCCGGCGGCTGCCGCACGGCGGCGTGCGGGAGGCGGGCGGTGACGGCGAACCCGCCGTCCTCGCACGGGCCGTGGGTGAACGTTCCGCCGGTCAGCCGCACCCGTTCGTCCAGGCCGACCAGGCCCCGGCCGCCGCCGTGCGGCCGGGCGGCGGGGGCGGCCGGCGCGGGGGAGTTCTCCACCGACACCACGGTCCCGGCGGCCGTGTGCGTGACGCGGACCGTCGCGCTCGCCCCCGGCGCGTGCTTGGCGACGTTGGTCAACGCCTCCTGCACGACGCGGTGGGCGGCCCGTTCGACCACGCCGGGCACCTCGTGCTCCTGGCCCACGGTGTGCAGTGAGACGGCCAGTCCCGAGGCGACGGCGCCCTCGACCAGGCGCGCGACGGAGAAGTCCGCGGGGCGCGCCGGGGCCGTCTCCGCCTCCTCGCGCAGGATGCCGATCACCTCGCCGAGCCGCTCGACGGCCGTGGCCGCCCGCGCCCGGACGTCCTCGGCGGCCGCCCGGTGCTCCTGCGCGAGGCCGGGCGCGAGCTTGAGCGCGCCGGCCGACAGCGCGATCAGGCTGAGGTCGTGGCCGAGCGCGTCGTGCATGTCCTGGGCGATGCGGGCCCGTTCGCGCAGCCGCGCCTGCTCGGCGACCAGTCGCTGCTCGCGCTCGAGCTGCTCCGCGCGGGACCAGCCCGCCCGGACCAGCTCCTGGTACTGACGCCACAACCGGCCCGCGAACCAGGGCAGCAGCGCGGCCCCGACCACCATGGCGACGAACCGGCTCCCCAGCGCCAGCAGCGCCGGCACGGCCACCACCGCGATCGCCCCCGCCACGACCAGCACGCTCAGGGCCGCTGCCATGGGCCAGGTGCGCCCGGAGCGGTGCCCCGCGAAGAAAGCGGCGGCCATGGCCGGCAGGGCCCACCACAGGCTCGTCGCGCTGAGCCCCGTCGTCGCCGCCGCGACCACCGCCAGCACGGTGCCCGGATCGCGCCCGCCCACGGGCGCGCTGTCTGTCGCTGTCGTTCCGTACACGGATGCACGGTATGCGGACGGTACGGCGAGCCGTGCTCCGGGTCACGGGCTGCCGAGTACCGCGCCCCTAGGGGGCGCGGGGAACTGCGCGCCCGGCCACGGACGGCCCGCAGTCGACCGGCCGCACATCCAGCGGAGCGCTCAGAGGTCGCCCGCCTCCGGCATCCCGGGTCGCCCGCCCAGGGCCGCCCGGCCGACCGTCGCGGTGAGCAGGGCCAGGGCGGCGGCCGTGGCGGGCACCCCGAAGGCGACGGCGGGGCCCAGGTGTTCCGTGCTCCAGCCGCCCGTCGCCGAACCGGCCGCGATGCCGGTCAGCAGTGCGGTGACGGCCAGGGTCATGCCCTCGTTCAGCCGGTCCGGCGGCGTCAGGGCCTGGACCAGGCCCATGCCGGTGACCATGGCCGGCGCGGTGGCCATGCCCGCCAGGAGCAGTGCGCCCGCCAGGGCGAGGAGACTGCCGGCGGCGGCCGCGAGGAGCGGCAGGAGCGCCAGGGCGGCCATCGCGGCCAGGCAGCGCGGGAAGCGGGCGCCGGCCGGCCCCGCCGGGCGGGCCAGCCCGTACAGCAGTCCCGCGGCACAGGACCCGGCCGCCTGCAGGCCCAGCACGACGCCCGCCGCCGGGCGGTGGCCCAGGGCGTCCGCGAAGGCGATCGTCACGACCTCCAGCGAGCCGAACAGCGCACCGGTGCATACGAAGACGGCCATCACCAGGCCGAGTCCCGGGTGGTCGCGCAGCGGCGACCGCGAGGCGGCCGGCCGGGCGGCCACCGGTGGTTCGGTGCGGCGCTGGGCGGCGAAGAGGACCGTGCCGGTCAGGAAGAGGACGGCGCCGGTGAGCGTGCCCGCCTCGGGGAACAGGGTCGTGCACAGGAAGGCGGCGAGGACGGGGCCCAGCATGAAGCACGCCTCGTCCGCGGCCTGTTCGAAGGAGTTCGCGCAGTGCAGGGCGGCCGGATCGTCCCGGAAGAGGTGCGCCCAGCGGGCGCGGGACATGCCGCCGGTGTTGGGCGTGCTCGCCGTCGCGGCGTACGCGGCGAACAGCGTCCACGTGGGCGCGTCGTACCGTACGCACACGACCAGGGCCAGGGAGCCCAGCGCGGCGGCGAGGGCCGCGGGCACGGCGACGCGGGCCTGGCCGTGGCGGTCCACGAGGCGGGCGGTCCACGGCCCGACGACGGCCGTCGCGGCGAGCCCGGTGGCGACGACGGCCCCCGCCAGCGCGTACGACCCGCGCGCGGCCGAGATCATCAACACCGCGCTGACGCCGAACATCCCCATGGGCAGCCGTCCGAGGAGGTTCCACGCGGTGAAGGCGCGGGTGCCGGGGACGGAGAAGACGCGGGCGTAGGGCGCGAGCCGCCCGGGACGCCGGATCCGGGTCCGGCACGCCGGTGCGGCGGGGCGGCCGTGGTCCATGGCGACGAGCGTGCCGCCGGCGGTGGCGAGGACGGGAGTGCGCGGACGAAGGGCTTCAGGCATGCCCCCCACCCTGGCCGCGCCCGTGCACGGCGGTCCAACACCTGATGGGCGGCCATTGACGCACCGTGGTTGTCAATGCGGACGCGCCGCCGAGGAGGGTGGGGGACCGCCGTGTGCCGCGCCCCCGGGGAGATCCCCGGTCAGCAGTTGGTGTTGTGCAGCGGCGGGGTCTCGAACCGGCCCTGGTCGGCCACCGACAGGATGCCGACGACGTTGCTGCAGCCCAGGCTCTGGTTCTTGAAGGCGTACGTCTTCGTCTGGCCCGCGCTAACCGTGAAGCCCTCGCTGAAGTGGGACGTGTTGCCCTTCTTGTAGCCGAACTTGACGGTGACCTTGCCGCCGCCGGTCTTGCCGTAGACGAGGTTCACCGTGCGGCCGTTGTCGATGAGGCCCACGCAGAACGTCCCGTTGGACAGCGAGGTGCACGAGGGCCCGGCGTTGCGGATCCCGGCGGCCGCCGCCTGGACCGAGGAGTCCCCGGTCGAGGGGGTCGCCGCGGAGGCGGGAGATGCCAGGCCTATCGCGGCTGCCAGGGAGGAGGCGAAGATGACGCCGGCACGGGCGCGCTTGAGCATGAAGAATTCCTTATTACGGCGTTGCGGGCTTTCCCTGAAGGGGCCCCATTGTCGATGATCAGCGGTCAGGCTACCCAGCTGAAACTCTTTCAACAAGGCTGTTCCGGAGCAGTAGAAACGGATCGCGCTATTCCGAATCTTTGCCCGGTGCGGTTTCATTCATCGGGCCGGTGAACGACCCGAGTTCGCCCGCCCGAGGAAACAGGAGGACCGCCGTGACGGAACACCCGATGCCGGCCGACGCCGGTGCTCCCGAAGTGGTCGTCCAGGAACGGCGGCTCCACCGCGACCTCGGTTTCTGGGGCCTGACCGCGATCGGCTTCTCCAACATCGTGGGCTCCGGCTGGCTGTTCGCCGCCCTCTACGCGGCCCGGACCGCGGGCCCCGCGGCGCTGCTGACCTGGGTGGGCGCGGGCGTGCTCTGCGGCCTGGTGGCGCTCGTCATGATCGAGCTCGGCGCGTCCCGGCCGGAGGGCGGCGGCACGGTGCGCTGGCCGCTGTACGCGTCGGGGCCGCTGGTCGGCACGCTCATCGGCTGGTCGGTGCTGCTGTCGGTGGGCGGCACCGCCGCCGAGATCAGCGCCATCATGCAGTACGCCGACCACTACCTGCCCGACATCTACGCCGGCCGCACCCTCACCCCCATGGGACTGGGCCTCGCCGTCGCACTGAGCGTCCTGCTGACGGCGCTGAACTGGTTCGCCGTCAGGACGTTCGCGCGGCTGAACAATCTCGTGGCGGTGTTCAAAATCATCGTGCCGGTGGTCACCGTGATCGCCCTCTTCGCCTCCGGATGGCACTCCGGGCGCCTGAGCGACCACGGCGGATTCGCCCCCTACGGCTATGCGGCCTGCCTGTCCGCTCTCGCCGGCGGCGGCATCGTCTATTCGGTCAACGGATTCCAGGCCGCACTGGACTTCTCCGGCGAGACCCGCGACCCCCGCCGCACCCTGCCGGCCGCGGTGCTCACCGCCATCGCCCTCGCCCTGCTGATGTATCTGGGCCTGCAACTGGCGTTCCTCTTCACCGTGCCCGAAAACCTGCTCGGCCACGGCTGGAAGGGCGTCGATTTCGAGTCCCCATTCGGCCAATTGGCGATCGTTCTCAATCTGCACTGGCTTTCCAGCCTGCTCTACGCGGACGCGGTGATCTCACCCGGCGGATCGGCGTACGTCGGCGTGGCGCTCAACGCCCGCCACACCTACGCCCTCGCCAAGAACCGCACGCTGCCCCGGACCTTCATACAGGTCAGCAGCCGCGACGGCATCCCGCACCGGGCCCTGCTGCTGAACCTCGCCGTGATCGTGGTCTTCCTGCTCCCGTTCGGCGGCTGGCAGAGCATCGTCAGCATCATGGGCGACATGTACCTCCTGGTCTACGCCGCCTCGGCGGTCGCCGTCGCCGTCTTCCGGGCGGACGCGGGCACCACCATGGCCGGGTGGGTACCGGGCCTGCGCTGGATCGCGCCCGCCAGCTTCGTCATCTCCAGCGAGTTCGTGTACTGGTCCGGCTGGCACGACCTGCGCCTGGCCCTGCCCCTCGTCCTGGCCGGCCTGCTCCTCTTCCTGCTGATGCGGCGCTCCGGCCACGACGGCCGCCCGCTCGCCGGCGAACTGCGCGAAGGCCTGTGGCTGGTCGTCCACCTCTCCGTGCTCACGCTGCTGTCCTGGCTGGGCACCTTCAAGGGCTCGGGGCACCTGCCCGACCCGTACGACTCGCTCACCGTCGCGGCCGTCTCGCTGGGCATCTTCTTCTGGGCGGTCCGCTCGGGCGCCGGGCAGATGCGCGCAGCACACCGGCCGGCGCCACGGCCCTGACGTAGGCTGCGCGGGAGCGTCGGCACCAGGAGGCGAGTGAACTGTTCATCAAGATCTGCGGACTGCGTACGGCCCGGGACGTGGACGCCGCGGTGGCCGCGGGAGCGGACGCCATCGGGTTCGTCTTCGCGCCGAGCCCCCGCCTCGTCGGGGCGGCCGAGGCGCGCGAGCTGGCCGGGCGCGTACCGCCGCACGTCCTGACCGTCGGGGTCTTCCGGCACCAGCCCCTCGAGGAGGTCGCCTCCCTGGCGGCCGCCGCCGGACTCCGCGCCGTCCAGCTGCACGGCGACGAGGGCCCCGAGTACTACACGGCCCTGCGCGACGAGGGCTACACGCTCCTGCGGGCCACCGCCCCCGACGCCGGGCGGCGGGAAACGTGCGGTGCGCTGGGCGAGCACATGCTGCTCCTGGACGCCCCCGCACCCGGATCGGGGCGCGCGTGGGACTGGAGCGACCCACGGTTCGTCCCGCCCCAGGGCCGGTGGCTCCTGGCCGGAGGGCTGGACGCCGGCAACGTCGGCCGTGCCGTGCGCGAGCTCTCCCCCTGGGGCGTGGACGTCTCCAGCGGCGTCGAGTCCGCCCGGGGCGTGAAGGACACCGCCCTGATCGCGGAATTCGTCTCAGCGGCCCGCGCGGCGCACGACGCCCCCTGACCCGCCGTCGGGCCCCGGGTGCGGGGAAGGCGGTCGGCTCACCCGGCCAGGGCACGACGCCGGGTGCATCCCACCGGATCACGCGCCGATCGGCGCCTATGCTCCCTGTCATGGAGGCACTGGCCGAGAGGCTGTCGCAACTGGATTCGCACGTCGACGGCGCGATCCGCGTCATCATGTTCTACGACACCCTGATACGCCGCCGGGTGGACCTCCCTGCGCTCGCCCGGGCTTCGGCGGGCCTGGCCGAGTGCGGGGCCGGGATCCGGCTGCACGGCACGGGACGGGCGATCCGCTTCTCGCCCGACGGCAGACAGGCGTCCGACCCACCGCCCCCGGCGTCCGCCGCGAGGCCGATCACCCTCGACGAGGAGGAGATCGGCACGGTGTGGCTGGAACGCCCCGCCGCGACCGGCTCGCTCGACCTCGACGAACTGCTGCTGGAGCGGCTCGCCATCGCCGCCGCTGCGGTCGTCGAGCGGTACGGCCCGGCCCGCACCACCATGGCCGACCCCGCCCTCGTCGAGCTGGCGATCAGCACCGACAGCGACGAGGCGGCCCGGGCCCGGGCGCTGCGGCTCCTGGGATTCGCCGCCGGCCTGCCCGTTCACGTCGTCGCCGTACGGTCGCAGCTCCCGCTCGACCGGATCGGCGCCCTGCTCTGCCCGGCCCGCCCCGTGAAGGCGGCACTCCTCGCCGACGTGGGCGTCATCCTGGCCACCACCGTCGACCGGGCCCGCTTCCCGGCAGACGTACGCGCGGGCATCGGCGCCGCCGAAAGCCCCGACCGCTCCTGGCGGCAAGCCCGCACCGCCCTCCGCTTCACCACCCCCCGCCGGCCCGTCGTCCACTACACCGCCCTGGGGGCGCTGGCACTGCTCGCCCAGGTCCCCCAGGACGCCGCGCGCGACAACCCCGACGTGACCGCGATCGCCCGCCTCGCCGCCACCCCGGAAGACCTGGAAACCCTGGACGCCTACTGCACCGCCGGCTCCCTCCGCCGAGCCGCCGACCTCCTCCACCTGCACCACAGCAGCGTCGCCCGCCGCCTCGACCAGATCGCCAGGACCCTGGACATCGAACTCACCGAGCCCGCGGGGCTGATACGGGCCGGGCTGGCCCTCACCGCGTGGCGGCTGCTGGAGGACTGAGGAGCATTCCGCCTCCCCCCGCCCCCACCTCTTAAAAGCCTCTTAAAGCGCCCCGCCACGCTGCGGTGTCATGGCTACAGCACACGACACCCTTTCGGTGGTCGTCGGAGCGGGCGGTACCGGCGGCCATATCTATCCCGGCATAGCGGTCGCCGACGCGCTGCGCCGGGCCGTGCCGGACGCGGTCATCAGCTTCATCGGAACCGAACGCGGCCTGGAAAGAAGGCTGGTGCCCGGCGCGGGGTACCGGCTGCACACGGTCGACATGATTCCCTTCGACCGTTCGCTGGGCTCCCGCCGCTTCCTGCTCCCCGCCGATCTGCTGCGTTCGGGCCTGCAGGCGCGCCGCGTGATCGAGGAGCAGGGCGCGCAGGTGGTCGTCGGCATGGGCGGTTACCCCAGCGCCCCCGCGGTGCTGGGCGCCCGTCTGGCGGGGCGGCCCGCGCTGGTCCACGAGTCCAACGCCGTGCCCGGGCGCGCCAACCGCTTCGCCACCGCCCTGACCCCGCACGTGGCCCTCGCCTTCGACCGCAGCCGCGAGCACCTGGCGGCACGCACCGGGGCCCGCGCCGAAACGGTCGGCATGCCGCTGGTCGGATCCGTCGCGGGCCTGGACCCGGCGGCCCGGATCGCGCTGCGGGCCCAGGCGCGGCAGTCCTTCGGGGTGCCGCCCGGGGCGCGGACGGTGCTGTTCAACGGCGGCAGCCTCGGCGCGACGCGGCTGACGCAGGCCGCGCTCGGGCTGGCCCGGCTCTGGCGCGGGCGGACCGACGTCCACCTCGTGATCAAGACGGGGCCCAAGACGCTGGAGGAGACGCGGACCCGGCTCGCCGCCGAGGGCTGCGAGCGGATCACCACGGCGGTCGGCTACCTCGACCGCATGGACCTCGCCTACGCCGCCGCCGACCTCGTGGTCTGCCGGGCCGGCTCGGCGACCGTCGCGGAGCTGGCCGGCACCCGGACACCGGCGGTCCTGGTGCCCTACCCCCACGCCCCGCACGACCACCAGACCCACAACGCCCGGGTCCTGTCCGACGCCGGCGCCGGCCTGCTGCTGCCCGACGAACAGGCCACCGGCGACCGGCTCGCCGAGCTGATCGAACCGCTGCTCGCGGACCCCGCGCGGCTGACGGCGATGAGCGCCGCGGCGGACCCCGGCACCCACGCGATCGCGGCCGGCCTGATGGCCGCCTGGGTGCTCCGCCTCGCCGGCCGCGCACCCGCCGGCCCCCTTCCGAACAGCGCCACCGGCGCACACCACGCAGTCGAGAGGACCCACCCATGAGCGAGACGCCCAGCTGGCAGGACCGGACCGTCCTGGTCACCGGAGCGGAAGGCTTCATCGGCTCGACGCTCGTCGACCTGCTCGTCGCACGCGGGGCGCGCGTGCGCGTGCTCGTCCACTACAAGCCGTACGCCGAGCGCGGCCACCTCGCCCGCTACCTCGGGCCGCACTCCCCGGTGCAGTTCCTCGCCGGCGACGTGCGCGACGCGGGCCGGGTGATGGACGCCGTCGCCGGGTGCGACACCGTCTTCCACCTGGCGGCGCTGATCGGCATCCCGTACAGCTACGCCTCGCCCGAGGCGTACGTGCAGACCAACGTGGCCGGCACGGAGAACGTCGCCGCGGCCTGCCGCCGCCATGGCGTACGACGCATGGTCCACACCTCGACCAGTGAGGTGTACGGAACCGCCCTGACCGCCCCCATCAGCGAGGACCATCCGCTGCAGCCCCAGTCGCCGTACTCCGCCTCGAAGATCGGCGCGGACATGCTGGCCCTGTCCTACGCCCACTCCTTCGACCTGCCCGTCACCGTCGTGCGGCCCTTCAACACCTACGGTCCCCGGCAGTCCGCGCGCGCCGTCATCCCCACCATCCTCGCCCAACTGCACTCCGGTGCCGAGGAGATCCGCCTCGGCTCGACCACCCCGACCCGCGACTTCACCTACGTCACCGACACCGCCGAGGGGTTCCTCGCCCTCGCGGACTGCGACCGGGCCGTCGGGCACGCCGTCAACCTCGGCACCGGGCGCGAGATCTCCATCGGCGACCTCGCCCGGTCGCTGATCGCCGCCTCGGGCCGGCCCGCCCGCGTCGTCGTCGACCAGGCGAGGCTGCGCCCCGCCGGCAGCGAGGTGGAGCGCCTGCTGTCGGACAACTCCCGGGCCCGCGCGTGGGCCGGCTGGCACCCGCGGGTCGGCCTGGAGGAAGGACTGGCCCGCACTTCGGACTGGGTCCGGGACCACCTCCACCTCTTCGCCGCCGACCGCTACCAGGTCTGAACAGGAGCCGCACGACGATGACGCACGCACCCGAACACCACCGTCCCGCCGGCCGCCGCCGCGACCCCCGCGTACGGCGATGGCTGGTCGTCGTGGCGTCCATAGCCGCGCTGGGGCTCATCGCCTGGCCGGTCCTGGACTCCTTCGGGGTCTTCTCCGACAAGGGCGACCCCCTCAGCTTCGGCCGGGACGGCGCCGCGGGCGGCAGCCAGGGGGAGAGCGGGACCGGACCGCTGATGCCGACCGGCCCCAAGGCCGACTTCCGCGTCGCCAACACCCTGGCGGACGGCACCAAGATCGGCGTGGTGACGCTGGACGGCAAGAAGTCCGGCTTCAAGGGCAAGGTCTGGGTCTGGGCGCCCAAGCAGTACGACGACCCGAAGTACGCCAAGAGCGGTTTCCCGGTCATGATCGCGCTCCCGGGCGGCAACGGCTACCCGAACAACTACTGGATGGGCACCGACCTCAAGCTGCAGTCCTCCATCGCCGAGTGGTCGAAGCAGGGCAAGAGCCTGCCCTTCCTCCTCGCCATGCCGGTCCTCAACCCGGACGACAAGAACTACTACGACGGCAGCGACATCCCCGGCCAGGCCAAGATGGGCACCTGGCTGACCGAGGACGTCCCCGACCTGATGAAGCAGAACTTCCGCACCCTGAA
The DNA here is from genome assembly GCF_044546695.1 of Streptomyces sp. NPDC053079. Taxonomy (NCBI): domain Bacteria; kingdom Bacillati; phylum Actinomycetota; class Actinomycetes; order Kitasatosporales; family Streptomycetaceae; genus Streptomyces; species Streptomyces sp. NPDC053079. The sequence continues at coordinate 749,417 of NZ_JBITZJ010000003.1, read as the reverse complement.
GTCCCGTGACGGCTGGGCCTTCATGGGCTCCTCCTCCGGTGCCTTCGCCGGCCTGAAGGCGGTCCTGAAGCACCCGGACAAGTTCAAGGCCGTCATCGCCTCCGGCCCCGACATCGTCCCGGACTCCCCGCTGTGGGCCGGCCACGAGAAGGAGAAGGCGGAGAACAACCCCAAGGTGCTGGCCAAGCACCTGATCGACATCAAGGGCCCGGACGTCTACCTCGCCTTCCAGGTCGGCACCAAGGAGAAGACGTCCATGGCCGCGACCAAGCAGTTCCTGTCCGCCTACGGCAACAAGGGCCCGGTCCACACCATGCTGCGGGAGATCCCCGACGGCGAGCACAATGCCAGGACGTACGTGCCCAGCATGGGCATGGGCCCCATCGAATGGATCAGCAAGCACATGGAGGGCCCCACCCCCTCCGGCTGAACCCGCCCCGCGAAGGGCGCCGGACGACCCGTCCGGCGCCCCGGGCGACGCCCGCCTCAGCGCAGGGCGAGGGCCGTGCGCAAGGTGGTGAACAGCTCGGTCTGGTCGGTCACTCCGAGCACCCGGTGGGCCTGCGGGCCCTGGGCCGCGATGCGGACCTGGACGCCGGTGTGCTTCTGGCCCCGGCCGGCCGGGGCCGTGCCGTAACTGACCTTCATCCGGCCGCCCTCGTCGGTGACCAGGGTGGCGGACAGGCCGGGCGGCTCGGCCTCCAGCGGCACGATCTGGCTGCTGTGACCGTGGTCGGCCGTGGTGACGACCAACGTGTCCGGGTGCTGCGCGGCGTACTCGCGGGCGACCTTCACGGCCCGGTCGAACGCGGCGGTCTCGCCGATCTGCCCGCAGGGATCGGCCTCGTGGTCCTGCTTGTCGATCGAGGCGCCCTCGACCTGCAGGAAGAAGCCCTTCCCCTTGCCCTTCCCCTTGTCCGTCCGGTCATGTCCGCCGGCCCGCTTGCCCTCGAGGAGCTCGATCGCCTTGCGGGTCTGCGCCTCCAGGGTCGGCGTGCCCGCGGGCCGCTCGGGGTTGGAGGTGACACAGCGCTGGGGCGCCGTGCCGCCGGCGGCCGCGGGCTTGCCGGTCCACTCGACGGGAACACCGTCCGCTGCGAACAGCCCCAGCACCGGCCGCCCCGGCCGTACCGCGCGCAGCCCCTCGGAGTCGGTCACCACCTGGTAACCGCGCTGACGCGCCAGCTGGGTGACGGTCCTTCCGCGGTCCGGACCCTCGGTGATGGTCTGGTCGAAGCGGCTCCTGCCGCCGCCGAGCAGGACGTCGACGCGGTGCGCGACGCTCTGTTCGGCGATGGACCCCGGGCCGCCGCGGCCCACGGTGTCGCCCGGACACTTCTGCATGTCCCCCGGCCCCTGGCAGCTGCGGTCCCTGACGTGCGACGCGATTGCCGCGGGCGTGGCGTCGGTGAGCTCGGAGGTGGTGACGCTGCCGGTCGCGAGCCCGTTGCGCTGCGCGAGCTCCAGGATCGTCGGCACCGCCCTGTCCGTGTCCGGGGTCTTGGAGAGGCGGCCGTTGACGGTCTTGTGGCCCGTGGCCCAGCCGGTGGCGCTGGCCGCGGAGTCCGTGACGTAGTCCGGTCGCCCGTGCTCGTCCACCGCGTACGTGGTGTAGGCGCCGGTCATCGGCAACCGGTCCATGTGGAGCCGTCCGGCGGCCCCCACCGTGTAGTTGCGGGCGAGAGTGATCTCGGAATCACCCATGCCGTCGCCTATGAGCAGAATGACGTTGCGCGCGGTGCCGCCCATGGCCGCACGGGAAGCCGCCGCGGGCGCGTCGGACGCGGCGCCCGCAGGCACCGCGACGGCGGCGACGAGCAGCGCGGCCGCCCCCAGGGTGCGGCCGCGGTGGGAGCGTCTCCCGGATACCCAGGTCTTCATGCCGTCGAACCTCCACTTGTGTGAGGCGTGAACAGTCGCAAGTAGTCTGCAACTGCTGTCAAGTGGGCGTTCGGCGCGGGCCGTTGGGGTTCGGGTGACGTCGTGCCGGGCATGGCCGGGCGGCGTCGCCGCGCGCCCGGTGGAGCACCGCACCGATGGCCGGCCGGGCCGGTCCCCGCGTCCGCGGTCGGGCCCGGCCGGGTGCGGCCGAACCAGTCACCGCCTTTCTAGCCGCCGGCCCGTGCCCGGGTCCGTGAGCCGACCACGGTCGTCACCACGCCGATCAGCCCCAGTGCTTCCGGGCTCAGCCCCGGTGAGCAGAGGGCGACGACGATGACCACGATCACGACGGTCAGCGCGTCGTATACCTGATCGGCGAGAGGGTGCCGGCGACGCCCGTTCCCCTGACGCCTTTCCATGTACTGCTTCCATCCGCCCTTCACGATCACTCCCCTGACTGTCGTGATTGGGAAAACGGCGGAACATTTGAGATTCCGCTTAGTCGCACTCTGCAGGTATATGGACGGCTGATCAAATACCGAAAGGATTGATCACCCGTGTGCCGCAACGTTATTCGGCGCTTTCACCGCGGCGGACGACGGGCCGGGCGCGGCCGGGCACGTGGCCCACCGGGCGGTGGGAGAACGGCCGGTGGGCCGCCGAAGAGCGGCCGGAGCCCTTCCTTCCGCCATATACGATCTTGGTAGCCGTGGGTCCCACGGGGACCGGCGTGCTCATCAAGTCATCAGGGGACAGGGGAAATTCGGCATGGCGAGAATCGGGCTTCTGCGGGCTGTGGCCACCATCGCGACCACCACGGTGATGGTGACGGGCGGCGCGGCGAACGCCTCCGCCGACCAGACGTCGCCCACGCCGGACGCGGCCGGGATGCGCACGGCCCTGCAGCGCACCATGGAATGGGGCGCTCCGGGCGCCTTCGCGGTCGTCAAGGACCACGACAACCCCGGCCTCGACCAGACGCTGACCGTCGGCAAGGCCGACCTGGGCGGCACCGCGATGAACACCGACCTGCGCTTCAGGATCGGCAGCAACAGCAAGATGTTCGCCTCGGTGCTGGTGATGCGCCTGGTCGAACAGGGCCGCCTCGACCTGGACAAGCCGCTGCGCGAGTACCTGCCCGCGGGAACGCTCCCGCAGAGCTGGCGCATCACCGGACGTCAGGTGCTCCAGCACCGGGCGGGTGTGTACGACCACACCAACGACCTCCTGGAGCAGGCCGGCGAGGAGACGACGAGCGCCTTCGAAAAGCGCATCCGCAACAACGTCTACGCGCCCAAGGACCTCGTGGCGATGTCCGTCAAGCACGGCCTGCAGTACACGCCGGGCACCAACTACGCGTACTCGAACACCGATACCGTGCTGATGGCCCTCGCGGTCGAGCACCTCACCGGCCGGCCCTACGCCGAGCTGCTGCGCGAGCAGGTCTTCGAGCCGCTGAAGCTCGAGAAGACCTCCTTCGTCGTGCCCGAGAAGGGCATCGCCGGGCCGCACATCACCGGTTACCTGACGAACGACGACCGCAGCAAGCCGCTGCTGGACTCCACCGAGCAGACCGCTTCCTGGGTCTGGAGCGCCGGCGCGGTGATCTCCTCCGCCGCCGACCTCGACCGCTTCATCAGCGCCCTCCTCGCCGGCAGCGCCGGTGGGCTGGTCTCCGACGACTCGCTGCGGCAGATGACGACCGCGCTGCCCACCGGAACGGCCAAGATCGGCTACGGGCTCGGCGTCCGCGAGGTCACCCTCTCCTGCGGCAAGGTCTTCGGGCACGGCGGAATCGTCCAGGGCTTCCAGACCCAGACCTACTCCACCGCGAACGGCAAGCGGACCGTCGTCGCCTTCGCCAACGCCTCGAACAACAGCTCCGTCACCCAGGGCCTGATGAACGTCCTCGAGCCCGCCTTCTGCGGCAAGAAGCCCGCTCAGGCGCCGCGCAGCTCGCTCACCCCGGGCGGCACCGCGAACGTCCTCCCGGTCGTGGAGGACCCGCGGATCTAGCGGATCCGGCGGGTACGGACCCCGGCGGCCACGTCGCCGTCCAGCGCTGCCCCTGACCGGGCTCGATGTCTCCGGTCAGGGGCAGCCGTCTGTGGGGCCTCAGCCCAGGATGTGCACCTCGGTGCTGTTGGTGCCCGTGCGGCTCTTCTTCACCGCCACCAGGTCCGGGCGCCCGTCCCGGTTCCAGTCGGCGACGGAGAACTCGAAGGTGCCGTCCGTCTCGTGCAGCGCGGTGCCGGTCTGGAGGGTGAACCTCTGGAAGTTGGCGGCTCCGGAGAGGATGTGGACCTCGGTGCTGTTGGTGCCGGTCCGGCTTTTCTTGACGGCGACGAGGTCGGGGCGTCCGTCGCGGTCCCAGTCGG
>NZ_JBITZJ010000003.1:140080-745060 GCF_044546695.1 Streptomyces sp. NPDC053079 | reverse complement strand
GGTGGCGGCGAAGTCGAAGGTGTCGTCTGTTTCGTGGAGTGCGGTGCCGGTCTGGAGAATGAATCTCTTGTAGTTGCTGGCGCCGGAGAGAATGTGGACCTCGGTGCTGTTGGTGCCGGTCCGGCTTTTCTTGACGGCGACGAGGTCGGGGCGTCCGTCGCGGTCCCAGTCGGTGGCGGCGAAGTCGAAGGTGTCGTCTGTTTCGTGGAGTGCGGTGCCGGTCTGGAGAATGAATCTCTTGTAGTTGCTGGCGCCGGAGAGAATGTGCACCTCGGTGCTGTTGGTGCCCGTGCGGCTCTTCTTCACGGCCACCAGATCCGGCCGCCCGTCACGGTCCCAGTCGGCGAGCGTGAAACTGAACGTGCCGTCCGTCTCGTGCAACGCCGTGCCGGTCTGCAGGACGAATCTCTGGAAGTTGCTGGCGCCGGAGAGGATGTGGACCTCGGTGCTGTTGGTGCCGGTCCGGCTCTTCTTCACGGCCACCAGGTCCGGGCGCCCGTCACGGTCCCAGTCGGCGGTCGCGGTGGCGAAGGTGTCGTCCGTCTCGTGCAGTGCCGTGCCGGTCTGCAGAAGAAAGCTGCCGAACGCCGCCGCACCGGCCTGCGAGGCAGGGGCCGGCGTGTGATCCTTCCCGGCGGCCACGGCGCCGGGAGCTGCGAGGACCGCACCCAGGGCGAGCGGGGCGAGTGCGGCGATGACCTTCATGGTGCGCACAGGAATGCCTCCCTGACACATGCTCCCGGGAGGATCCCGGGAGGCGCGACCGATGCTAGGGGCCGCCTCGACCACGGACGCCGGGCCAGTGGCCCGACGTCCGGAATCCATGGGTGAAGGGCCGATTCCGGGCGAAAAACAATACTCAAGACCCCTCAATATCCTTGGAATGTAAGTCCATTGGCCCGGTGGCTTAGCCTCCCCGCCCGCGGACTGCTACACCTGCGGGGAAGGGAGGGCCGGACCATGCGGGTGATCGGTCTGATGTCGGGGACGTCGTACGACGCCATCGACGCCGCCGCGGCCGACCTGCGGATCGAGGCGGACACCGTCCACCTGACGCCGCTGGGCCTGACCGGCCACGCGTACGACGACGTGCTACGGGCCGAACTGGCCGCCGCCCTGCCGCCGAACCCCACCACCCTCGGGACCGTGTGCCGGCTGGACGCCCGGATCGGCCAGGCCTTCGCCGAAGCCGCCGCACGGGCCGACCGCGAACTGTGCGGGGGCCGGGCGGACATCGTCGCCTCGCACGGACAGACCGTCTTCCACTGGGTGGACGACGGACGCGTCCACGGCTCCCTGCAGATCGGAGCGCCGTCGTGGATCGCCGAGCGCACCGGACTGCCGGTGGTCTCGGACTTCCGCTCCCGCGACATCGCCGCCGGCGGCCAGGGCGCCCCGCTCGTCAGCACGGTGGACGTCATGTGGCTGCGCGGCCGGCCGGGGCGCCCGGTCGCGCTCAACCTCGGCGGCATCGCCAACATCACGGTCGTCAGCGGCGACCACCCGCCCCTGGCGTACGACACCGGACCCGCGAACGCCCTGATCGACGCGGCGGTGCACCACTTCACCGACGGCCGCCGAAGCGCCGACACCGACGGCCTCATGGCGGCCCGGGGCACGGTCCACCAGCCCCTTCTGGAGCGGCTGCTCGCCGACCCCTACTACGCGCGGAGCGCCCCCAAGACCACCGGCAAGGAACACTTCCACCTGCCCTACCTGCTCTCCGCCCTGGCCCGCACGGGCCCCGAACCGCCCGGTGCCGACGACGTCGTGGCCACCGTCACCGCGCTGACCGCGCACACCGTGGCGGACGCCGTACGGTCCCGCGCGGGCACGGAGGTCATCGCCTCGGGCGGAGGCACCCGCAACCCGACGCTGATGCGGATGCTCCGGGAGCGACTGCCCGGGGTGCCGGTCCGCACCTCCGGCCAGTGGGGCCTGCCGGAGACGGCCAAGGAGGCGTACGCGTTCGCCGTGCTCGGGTTCCTGACCGTCCACGGCCTGGCCGGCACGGTCCCGGCGTGCACCGGCGCCCGGCACGCGAGCGTCCTCGGCTCGCTCACCCCAGGGGCGGGGCCGCTGCGGCTTCCCCCGCCCGGCCAGGGCCGCGCGCCGACCCGGCTGCGGGTCATGGAGCCGTACCCCGCCTGACGGAAGAGGCGCCCTGCGCCCGGAATGCCATTCCCTACCGGACGTGACAGGCTGGAAAACGGAGGCCGCCGGACCGGAGCCCGTAGCCACACCTGGGGGGACGCAGGCGAAAGGAAGTCCTCATCATGGCCCCCAAGAAGAAGGCGTCGCCCAAAGCACCGGCCGCCGAGCGGGACAAACTGATCGCGTCACTGCGACAGTTCATCCGCACCCAGGGCCCCGCCTTTCTGAACGATCCGAACGTCTCCTCCGTCGGCATCGGCTACCGGGAGAAGGGCGGCAGGCGCGGCAAGGAGCTCACGCTCCAGTTCACGGTCGACAAGAAGGTGCAACCGGAGGCGCTCACCGCGCTGGGCACCACCGCCCTGCCGTCGTCCGTGGTGGTCGACGGCGTCGAGGTGCCGACCGACGTCATACAGCGCAGCTATCAGCCGCACGTGCGGGTCGTGCCCGAAGCGCAGAGCCCGGACCGCAAGACCCGCCTCGACCCGATCGTTCCGGGCGCGAGTGTCGCCCACGTCAAGGTGTCGGCGGGCACCATCGGCTGCATCGTCTTCGACCGCAAGGACGGCACCCCCTACGTGCTGAGCAACTGGCACGTTTTGCACGGGCCCGACGGCAAACTGGGCGAGGACGTGGTCCAGCCCGGTCCGCACGACGACAACCGCACCGCCCGCAACCGCCTCGGCACCCTGGTCCGCTCCCACCTCGGCGTGGCCGGCGACTGCGCCGTGGCGAAGATCAAGGACCGCCGCTTCGACACGGAGATCTTCGAGCTCGGTGTCGTCCCGGAGGAGCTGGGCGAACCGGATCTCGGCGACAAGGTGATCAAGAGTGGCCGTACCACCGGCGTCACCCACGGCGTCGTACGGCGCATCGACACCATCGCGAAGCTCGATTACGGCGGGTCGGTGGGGGAGACGGCCATCGGCTGCTTCGAGATCGGCCCCGACCCCGACAACATGCCGTCCGACGGCGAGATCAGCCAGGGCGGCGACTCGGGCGCGGCCTGGATGTTCAAGACGCCCCGCGGCAAGCCCGGCAAGATCCTGGCGGGCCTGCACTTCGGCGGCGAGGGCGGCGGCGACCCGGACGAGCACGCGCTGGCCTGCCTGCCGTCCTCCGTCTTCGAGAAGCTCGAGATCAGCCTGCAGCCGCCGGTGCCCGAGGAGGCGGAGGTCCTCACCGGATACGACCCCGATTTCCTGGGGCAGCGGATAGACACGCCGAAGCTCAATCCGACGGTCGCCGGTGACGCGGCACGCCTCGACGGCTCCGACGTCATCCGCTACACGCACTTCTCCCTGGCCCTGAGTTCCACGCGGGGCTTCGCGTTCTGGGTGGCGTGGAACACCGACGGTGCCGCGCTCAAGAAGCTCAGCCGCACGGGCATCGAATTCGTCAAGGATCCGCGGATCCCGGCCGACTTCCAGGTGGGCAACGAGGTCTACGAGGGCAACCGGCTCGACCGCGGCCACATCGCGCGCCGGGCCGACCTGCTGTGGGGCGGGCCGACCGAGGCCCAGAAGGCCAACGTGGACTCCTTCTTCTACACCAACATCACGCCGCAGATGGACGACTTCAACCAGAGCAGCAAGAACGGGCTGTGGGGCGATCTGGAGGAGGCCGTCTTCGCCGACGTCGACGTCGACGACCTGAGGGTGAGCGTGTTCGGCGGGCCGGTCTTCCAGGACGACGACCGCCTGTACCGGGGCATTCAGGTGCCCCGCGAGTTCTGGAAGGTCATCGCGTTCTCCGAAGGCGGAGAGCTCAAGTGCAAGGCGTTCCTGCTGACCCAGAACCTCAATCAGCTCGAGGCCCTGGACCTGGACGAATTCCGGGTCTTCCAGATCTCCGTGCGCGAGGTCGAGGAGCGAGGGCATTTCCGCTTCCCCGCCGTCCTGCGCAAGGCGGACACCCTGCGCGTGCCGGAGTCGCTGGGGGAGAGGGCGCCGCTGGAGACGCTGGGCGACATCCGCTGGCACTGAGCGCGGCCGGCGGGCGGCTCAGCCCATGTCCCGGCGCCGCAGGGCCGCCAGTCCCACGGTGGTGAGCACGGCCGTCACGGCGAGCAGCCACAGGAACGGGGCGGCGGAGAGCTCCGCGCCGGGCAGCCGGGGCAGATGCCCGAAGGGCGAGAGGTCCATGGCCGCCCGCGGCAGCTTCAGCGCCGGGCCCAGCCAGCCGATCGCCAGACACAGGCCCGCCGCCGCCCACGCGGCCACCGACGCCTGCGGACGGACGCCGAGGATCAGCACGGCCACCGAGGCCAGTACCCACGCGGCCGGCACCTGCGCCAGGGCCGCGCCGAGCACCTGCGGCAGCCGGCCGCCGACGTCCCCGGACGCCAGACCGTAGCCCAGGCCCATCGCCAGGCCGCCGACGCACAGCACGACGGCCGTACCCAGGAAGGCGAAGGCCAGGTGTCCGGCCGCCCACCGCAGCCGGCCCACGGCACCCGCGAGGACCGGCTCCGCCCGCCCGGCGGTCTCCTCGGCCCGCAGCCGCAGCACGCAGCTCACCGCGTAGAGGGCGGCGACCATGCCGAGCATGCCCGTCATCGAGGAGAGGAAGGCCTCGGTGATGCCCTGGTGGCCGCCCATCCGCTCGATGATCTCCCGCGTGCCCTCGTTGCCGCCCACGAGGTCGGAGGCGCCGTCCGTGACCGCGCCGAGGACGCCGCCCGCCACCGCGAAGCCGAGTCCCCAGCCCAGCAGCGCGCCGCGCTGCAGCCGCCACGCCAGCCCGAGCGCGCCGCCCAGGTGACGGGGGGCGGCCGCGGCACCCGGCCGGGTCGCCAGGAGGCCCGCGCCGATGTCGCGCCTCCCGGCGAGCCCGTACGCGGCCGCCGCCGTGAGCGCCGCCGCCGCGTACGGCAGCAGCAGCACCCACCAGCGGTCGCCCGCGAAGGCCCGGACCTGTTCGCCCCAGCCGATGGGGGAGATCCACACCAGCGGCGAGGACGCGTCCGCGGCCGCGGCGTCCCCCGCCGCCCGGAGCACGAACGCGAACCCCACCACGGCACCGGTGATGCCCCTGGCCGACCGGGCGCTCTCGGTGAGCTGGGCCACGACGGCCGCGACGCCCGCGAAGCACACGCCCGTACCGCCGACGGCCAGCCCGAGCGCCAGCGCCCCGCCGGTCGGCAGCCCCGCGCCGGCCAGCCCGGCTGTGATCAGCAGGGCGGCCACGGCGTGGGCGCACACCGCCGTGAGCAGCGCGGACGTCAGCGGCGCCCGGCGGCCGACGACACAGGAGGACAGCAGTTCCTGGCGGCCGGTCTCCTCCTCCTCGCGGGTGTGCCGGACCACGACGACCAAGCTCATGATCGCGGCGAGGACGCCGCCGAAGGCCACCATGCGCCAGGCGACCAGACCGCCGGGGGAGTCCCCGAAGGCCGGCCCGTACAGGGCGCGGAGCGAGCCGCTGGCGTTCGTCGACCGGGCCACGCCGGCCCGGTCGGCCGCCGTGTCGTAGAGCGTCGCGAACGTGTTCGCGGTGGCGACGACGGTCAGGACCAGGGCCAGGACCCAGACCGGCAGCAGCACCCGGTCGCGGCGCAGGGCGAGGCGCAGCAGCGTGCCGGTGCCCGCGAGCTGTGAGGAGCGGCCCGCACGCCGGTGGGCGGCGGCCGTGGCGGTCAGGGTGCTCATCGCGACACCGTCCTCTGTGCGACCGGGGCGGCGTCGCCCTGGTAGTGGCGCAGGAAGAGCTCCTCGAGCGTGGGCGGGGTGCTGACCAGGCTGCGTACCCCGCACTCGCCGAGCTGCCGCAGCGCGGCGTCGAGGGTCGCCGTGTCGACCTGGAACCTGACCTGCCGGCCCTGTCCCCCGTGCAGGGGGCGCACGGCGAGGTCGTGGACGCCGGGCAGCCGGGCGAGTCCGTTCGGCGGGCTCGCCAGCTCGGCGGTCACCGACGTACGGGTCAGGTGCCGCAGGTCGGCGAGCGAGCCGCTCTCCACGGTCACTCCCTTGCGGATGATGCTGACCCGGTCGCACAGCGCCTCCACCTCGCTGAGCACGTGGCTGGACAGCAGGATCGTGCGGCCGCGCTCGCGCTCCTCGGCCACGCACTGCTGGAAGACCTCTTCCATCAGCGGGTCGAGGCCGGAGGTCGGCTCGTCGAGGACGAGCACGTCGACGTCGGAGGCGAACGCCGCCACCAGGGCGACCTTCTGCCGGTTGCCCTTGGAGTACGTGTGCCCCTTCTTCGTCGGGTCGAGCTCGAAGCGTTCCAGCAGCTCCGCGCGCCGGGCCGGGTCGGAGCCCCCGCGCAGCCGCACGAGGAGGTCGATGACCTCGCCGCCCGAGAGGTTGCGCCACAGGGTCACGTCGCCCGGCACGTACGCCACGCGGCGGTGCAGCTCCACGGCGTCCTGCCAGGGGTCCCTGCCGAGCACCTGCGCGGCGCCGCCGTCCGCGCGCAGCAGTCCCAGGAGGATCCGGATGGTGGTGGACTTGCCCGCGCCGTTGGGGCCGAGGAAGCCGTGGACCTCACCGGTCCCGACAGTGAGGTCGAGGCCGTCCAACGCACAGGTCCGGCCGAAGGACTTGCGGAGGCCGGACGTGGAGATCGCCTTCGTCATACCTCGAACGTACGCTGTTTTCAGAAATTTGTGAAGGTTGGATAGCCTGTAAATTGACCTCGGAGGCTCCGACCGGGACCGACGTGTGCGACAAGGGAGATGACGAGTGATGGGTGGGGATCGGGAGCGGGACCGGGAGGCGGTCTCCCGTTTCGTCGAGCGGTTCGCCGGCGAGCTGACCGACGCCGGCATGCAGCGCATGGCGGCCCGCGTCTTCGCCGCGCTCCTGGCCTCCGACTCCGGCGCGATGACCTCGGCCGAGCTCGCCGAGCAGCTGCGGATCAGCCCGGCGGCGGTCTCCGGGGCCGTCCGCTACCTCACCCAGGTCGACATGGTCGGCCGCGAACGCGAGCCCGGGTCGAGACGCGACCGGTACCGCCTCTACAGCAACGTCTGGTACGAGGCCCTCACCCGCCGCGACCAGCTGCTGACCCGCTGGGAGGGCGTCCTGCGCGAGGGCGCGGCGACGCTGGGGCCCGGCACTGCGGCGGGCGCGCGCGTGGCGGAGAGCGCCGAGTTCCTGGAGTTCCTGCAGAAGGAGTTCCAGCAGGTCCTGGCCCGCTGGCGCGAGCACAAGGAGACCCTCCGCGAAGGCGGCCCGGCGGGGGAGTGAGGGGTCCGCGCCGCGTGACCGGGCCTCGACACCGGGTGAGATCGAGGGGTGTGGTGTGTGAGGCCGCCCATAGGGCCCGGATCACTGTCCTCTTTGTTTAGTAATGGGCGGGGTGTGTGTGGTGGGCTGGTCGGGGTTTTGTGTGGGGGTTTTACGGGGTGGGGTAGTAGGTCACATGATTGCCAGGGGTTTTGGCTGCCGCTAACAATTGCGGAGTCGCACGGCGCCGTCGATCGAGACGCGGCGCTCTTTTTGCGCCAATGACGGCCACTGCGACGTACGCGATTGGAAGAGGTTCGGTTCGTATGCGCTCCACCACGGTTTCCGGTTATACCCGTCTGGCCAAGGTCCATAAGTTCTCTGTCGCTGGTATCGCGGCCGTTGGTGTGGCTGCTGCGGCGTTCACGGCGGTCCCGGCCGTCGCCGCGGACGCGGGGTCGGCTTCGGTGAAGCCGGTGGCGTGGAGTGCGCAGTCGTTCGGTGAGACGCAGGACGCTGTTCTGGCGCAGCTGGAGGCCGAGGCTGCCACGCTGGCCAAGGCGGAGGCGAAGGCCGCTGTGAAGGCCGGTGCGGACGCTGCGGCGAAGGCGAAGGCCGACGCGGAGAAGGAGCGTGCTGCCAAGGAGGCTGCGAGCCGTTCGACCGACCGCAAGCCGGTCAAGGCCGCGCCCGCCCCCGCCAAGCCCGCTAAGCCCGCCGCTCCGGCCGCCAAGCCCGCCGCTCCGGCGAAGAAGGCTTATGCCGACAATCTGGACGGCTGGATCAATGAGGCCCTGGACATCATGAAGGCCAAGGGCATTCCGGGTACCTATGCGGGCATCAAGAAGAACGTGATGCGTGAGTCGACGGGTAACCCGCGGGCGATGAACAACTGGGACTCGAACGCGGCGGCGGGTATTCCGTCGAAGGGTCTGTTGCAGATCATCGACCCGACGTTCAAGGCGTTCCATGTCGAGGGCACCTCGTGGGACCCGTTCGACCCGGTCGCGAACATCGTTGCTTCCTGTAACTACGCTGCCGGCAAGTACGGCTCGATGGACAACGTCAACTCCGCCTACTGATCGAGCCGATCCAGCCGATCCAGGCGCACACCGACGCGAAAGGGCGGCGGCACCCCACCGGGTGCCGCCGCCCTTTCGGCGTACGAGCGCCAGGGGCCCGCCGGGTCCGTCAGCCGTGGGGCCGAATTGCCTGTTGAGGCAGGTGAAGTGTGGACACGGCGGATCCGGCAGCCCGACAATTCCCTCATGACGTCTCTTCAGTTCCGCACCCACGTGACCCGGCCGTCGGAGGCCGAGCGGGACCGGGCCATCGAGGTGCTGCGGAACGGCACCGGTGACGGCCGGATCTCCCACGACACGTTCATGCGGCGCATGCACATCGTCCTCACGGCCCGCAGCCGCGCCGAGATCGACGTCGCCGTGGCCGACCTTCCCACTCACGGACGTCTCTCGGGGTTCGTGCTGCGCACGGTGGGCCGCCTGTCGGCCGTGCCCATCCGGCTGCGCACCGCCTGGCACACCGCCCGGCTCCCCGGGCTCCGCCTCCCCGAACCCGGTACGGGGACGCTGAGCATCGGCCGCTCCCCACTGTCCGACCTGCGCTTCGACGACGGCACGGTCTCTCGCCGGCACGCCGAACTGCGCCACACGGGACAGGACTGGCGCCTGTCCGACCTGGGTTCACGCAACGGCACCTACGTCAACGGCCTGCGCATCGCCGGCACGGTGAGCGTCCGCCCCGGCGACCACGTCGCCTTCGGCAACCTCAACTTCCGCTTGTCCGCGTAGAGAAGGCCGACCACGCGCACGGGCGAACGCCGCCGGCGCTACGCCGAGCGCACTGTGGGCGCCGCGGGCGCCCCGGGGTGCCCGCGAAGGGGCGGAGCAGGGCGGCCGTGGTCAGCCGGCCCAGACGTCCCCGCACAGGACTTCAGCAGCACCGCAAGATCGGTCACAGCAGCTGCCTGCGCCACGTCGGCACACCGCTCCAGCAGGTCGGCGATTTCGCCGAGCGCGGCTTGCGCCTCCTGCTCGTTGAACTGCGTGTTGCCGTAAGGATCCACCCACGAGAGTGGGAGTCGTTTGTCGACGACTTCGGGAGTCGCCTCCCGTGTAGCAGGCATGATCAATGTCGATGAGTTCGGGCGTCACTTGCCGCCCAGCTGGCGTTGTCCGTGCCGGCGTCCAGCTGCCCTCGCACGCGCCCGTTACCTGGTTTTGTTCTGAACCCGGTCTTGGTGAGTCAGCGGGCGAGGGAGACAGCGAAGGGCTTGAAGCCGTGTCGGCGCAGGACGTGGGGCACGACCAGGATCATGGCCTCGGTGGCGCGGGCTGTGGTGATGTCGCCGAGGTCCTCGATCCGTTCGGGCTGCCAGCCCAGGTCGCCGAGCAGGCCGGTGACGGTCCTCTTCGCGTGTTCGCTGTTGCCCGAGACGTAGACGGTCGGTGGGGTGGCCAGGGTCTCGGGAGCGGTCATGACCATGAACAGCATGGTGTTGAGGGTCTTGACCACACGGGTGTCGGGGAGCGCGGCCTGGAGCTTCTCGGCAAGGCTGCTGCCGGGATAGCACAGATCTCCGGGCAGGCCGTCACCGGCGTCGCGGGTGGCGTTGGAGACGTCGATGAGGATCTTTCCGGAGAGCTCGGTGCGCAGGTCGGTGAGGCGCTCCAGGGAGCTGTCGCCGGGCGTCGCGTTGATCACGATGTCCGTGGTGCGGGCGGTGGTGCGCTGGTCGGCGAAGGCGATCCGCGGGGCGAGCCCAATGGTGCGGGCGGCGGTGTCCTCGGGGCTCCGGCCCCCCATGGTGACGTGGTGTCCGGCTGCGGAGAGCTTGCCGGCGAGGTTGGTGCCGACGCGGCCGGCGCCCAGGATGCCGATGCTGGTCATGAGGTGATGCTCCTTGCGGTATCGGGGTGGGAAAGAGTGGAGACGTCCGGTCAGGCGATCGGCGAGAGGACCTTCAGGGCGGTGGCGTGGATGCCGGGGGCGGCGGCCAGGAAGTCGCGGCTGCCGGTGTTCCAGGGTTCGCCCGTCAGATCGGTGACGGTGCCTCCGGCTTCGGAGACCAGCAGGGCGCCGGCGACCAGGCCGGAGCGGACGTCGGAGAACTGCCAGAACGCGTCCATACGTCCGGCGGCGACGTGGATGAGTTGCATCGTGGCGGGAACGGACACGCGCACGACCAGGCCGTTGATGAGCATGGCGGTGACGGAGTCACCGATCCGCCGGAAGGTGCGCTCGTCCTCGCCGGGCTTGGCCTGGCCGGTGCCGATGAGCGCGGCGGCCAGGTCGGTCTTGGCGGACACCTTCAGGGGTCGGTCGTTGAGGCGTGCACCGCCGCCGGCGACGGCGGTGTAGGTGTCGCCGGTCAGCGGCAGGTGGACGACGGTGAGTACCGGCTGGTTGTCGCGGACCAGGGTGGCGGTGACGGCCCAGTCCTCCATGCCGTGGACGTGGTTGATGTTGCCCTCGGCGGGGTCGACGACCCACCACTCTCCGGGCGGTAGCGCGCCGCCGGCCAGCTCGTCCTCGGCCCACTGCGCCCCTTGCCGGGCCCGCAGCAGCGGTTCCCGCAGCATGTCCAGCACCGCGTCGTCGTTGGCGTGGATCTCGCCGACGACCTCGTCCAGACTCACGCCCCGGGCGTGCGAGGTGTAGCGGTCGCGCAGCGTGACGCCGGCGGCCTTCACCGCAGCGGTCACGTCGGACAGGAGCGTCGTACCGGCGTCGAAAGGCATGGCTGTGCTCATGGTGGGCTCCCTGGGGGATCGATAGAAGCGGGGCGGGTGTCTCGCCCCCGCACTTCGAAGGTAGGACCCCTAACCATTAACAACAAGTGCATGCTTGTCACTTGTAGAGTTACTCTCATGCAACTGGATTTGAACCTGCTCACCGCCCTGGACGCCCTGCTGGAGGAGGGCAGCGTCGCCGGCGCGGCAGCACGCCTCCACGTCACCGCACCGGCGATGAGCCGCTCCCTGGGCCGCATCCGCAAGGCCACCGGTGACCAGATCCTGGTCCGCACCGGCCGCAGCATGGTCCCCACCACCCGCGCGCTGGCCATGCGCGCCCAGGTCCACGCGCTCGTGCAGCAGGCCCACCAACTTCTCTCCGCGCAGCAGGAACTCGACCTGGCGACTCTGGACCGGGTGTTCACCGTGCGCTGGCACGACGCCCTGACCGCCGCCTGCGGCACCGCCTTGACCACGGCCGTCCACCATCAGGCCCCCGGCGTCCGGCTCCGCCTGTCCGCCGAACCCGGGACGGACGACGCCGAGCTGCGCCGGGGTGAGGTCGACCTCGAATCAAGCTCCAGCGCTCCGACGCTCCCCGACATCCGCCACCGCCTCGTCGGCACAGACCGGCTGATCATTGCCGTCCGCCCAGGCCACCCGCTCACCGAAGGCCCGCTGAGCCTCGAGCGCTACGCAGCCGCCGAACACCTCACCGTCTCGCGGCGCGGAAGCCTGCGCGACCCGATCGACGACGCCCTGACCACACGCGGCCTCGAACGACGCGTCGTCGCCGCCGGGCCCACCGCCGCCTTCGCCCTGCAACTCGCCCTCGACACCGACCTGGTCGTCACCCTCCCCGACGCGGTCACCCGCACGGCTCGGAAACAACTCGGCCTCGCCACGCTGCCGCCACCACTCCCGCTACCCGACGTCCCCCTGCACCTGCTGTGGCACCAGCGCTACGACAACGACCGCGCCCACACCTGGCTGCGAGACCTGGCCACCGAAACCGTCCAGGCACTGTTCACACCACCGACCGCCTCTCAACAGCCCCTCACCAACCGGACCGGGCAGTGACGGATACCTCCGGGGAAAGGCCTGCGGCAGCTGACTCCCGTTCTCGGGTTCTGGCTCACTTTCCGTGAAGCGTGCACCGTGAGCGACGGGTTGGAGTCTGCTCCTGCCGTCCGATAGTTGCCTGAAAACCACCAGTGGCGACGCTGGATGGACTGACAGTTCGGTTCCGTGGAAGAGATGGTGCTCCGGCTGGAAGAGCAGTGCGGGGAAGCGGGTTCGGTTGTGTCTATGGGTCCGCTGGTTCATCTGCGGGAACACGTTGTGCGAACGGCGGACCTTCGTCGAACAGATAGCCGGGCTGACTCGGCGGTACGGCCGGTGGACCGAGCGCTTGCGGTCGACGCCGGCTGCGGTCGGCCTTGCGCTCGCTGGTCGGGCGGACGCCCGCATGGCCGGTGTCTTCGGGGTTGCTGTCAGCCGCAGCAGGCCGCGACCGCGCTCCATTCTTCGCGGAGGGAGCCACCATCGGCGCGCCTCAGGCGATTCAAGTCGCAGACAGGTGGCACTTGTGGCACAACCTGAGCAAGGCTGCCGAGCGATGCGTCGCCCAGCACCGCGGCTGCCTTGGGGCCTTGGCCGGTGAGTCGGCCGAGTCTGCGGTTGTGGCTCCACCGCCCGAGCAGATGCCCGGCTCGCCATGGCCAACAGGGCACCGGTTCGCCGACCGCATTCGGGACAAACATGCCATCGTCCACATGCTGCTGGAGGCCGGCCACAGCCGACGCTCGATCGGCCGCCAGCTCCACATGACCCACCGCACCGTCAAACGCTTGGCCGACGCCGCCGCTCCCGAAGACCTCTTCCAGGGGCAGTGGCGCAACCACCCTACGGTCCTCGACGACTACAAGCCCTACCTGGACGACCGCTGGAACCAGGGCTGCACCAATGCCTGGGCACTGTGGGAGGAGATCGTGCCGTTCGGCTACAAGGGCAGTTACCAGCGAGTTCGCGCCTACCTGCGGGAGAAACGCCTCTCGCCTGGACCGGTTTCCGCCCGGCCGCCGACCCCGCGGACGGTCTCCGGGTGGATTCTGCGGCACCCCGACAGCCTCGCAGAGAGCGAACAGCTCCGACTCAAGGCCGTGCTGGCCCAGTGCCCGGAACTGGACGCCCTCACCGAGCACGTCCGGTCCTTCGCCCGGATGCTCACCGAACGCGAGGGCGAACGTCTACCGCAATGGCTCGACGCCGTTCGGCAGGACGATCTCGGAAACGCCAGTCGCAGCCGTGGATCGTGTCGGATGAACTGCGGTTGCTTGTCGAGCTGTTGCTGCCTGGGACGCGGTGAAGCAGGTGGAGGGTCGTCCGCGGGTACCAGACCGGCAGGCTCTGTGAGGGATCCTGTTCGTCCTGCATACCGGGATCCAGTGGGAGTACCTGCCGCAGGAGCTGGGCTGCGGAAGATCCCGGCGGCTGCGGCCTGGTCGGACGTCCCCGCAGCCGGCCGGACACGCTCCTGGCCAACCGCGGCCACGACAAGTACCGCCGCCTGGTCCGGGCGACCGGCGTCAAACCTGCGATCGCCCGCTGCGGCAACCCGAACGGCTCCGGCCTCGGCGTCCACCGGTGGGTTGTGGAACGGACAATCGCCTGGCTCCACGACTTCCGCCGGCCCCGCATCCGTTGGGAACGAGCTCTTGGAGGGCGGTTCGTGAGTTGATGTCTGGTTCGTAGTTGCGGTTGAGGCAACCGAGAACCTCAGTTGTTCAGCGAGGGCGGCGCTTGGCGAGGCGGCGAACGAGCAGGGGGACGACGGTTCCTGCCAGGAGGGCGGCGAGTGGTACGGCGACATTTACCCAGGGGGCTCGGAGGGGTTTGTAGGTGGCGGTGCCGTCTTTGATCTCGATGTAGCCCCGGGGGCGGGCGCCGGCTCCGCCCCCTCCTTCGCCGGTGTTGGCGGCTCCGGCTTCGGAGCCCGTGCCCCCGGCGAATCCGAAGGCGATTTCGGCGACTGGAATGACGGTGATTCCGCCGCTGGTGACGGGTTCGCCGAAGACGGCTGTCACCGAGGCCCGGCTACCGAGCTGTTCGGCCAGGCGTTCCATCAGGACTGCGGCCGTGTCGGCCTGCGGGACGGGCTGGTCCGGTGTGTCTGAGCTGGTCATCGGATACCTCCGGGGTGGCGGGTAAGGCGGTACCGAGGATATGGGGGGGTTTGGCATGGGCCGCGTGTGGATCAGGGGCGTAGACAGGGCGCCGGGCACCCGACGGCCGCCTCGAACCAGCCGTCGGGGCAGGGCAGTTGCTGGGCTCCTACGCGGCAGAAGCCGTGATGCTGCTGCGCTTCATGTTCGCCGAGCGGCGCTGTCAGAGGGCGGGGTGTCTGGTTCGTCGTTGCGATTGAGGCAAGCGCACTGATCGGGGGACTCGTCGAGGGGTTACGGTCGTGGTTGGGTGAACAGTCCCGGCTCGGTCTCGGTCAGGACGCCGCGGCGGACCAGGCGCTTGAGCTTGGTGCGGACGTTGTTGACGTTGTTCGGCACGATCTCCAGGTCCATCGCCTCGCAGACGTGCCGTGCCCGCAGCGGACCGTCGGCCTCGGCGAACACCGCCAGAATCTGCCGGTAGGCCGCGTCGTCCGGCACGGTGGTGGTCGGCGCGGGTGTCGGCGGGGACGCCTCGTCGGGCAGTTCCGGGAGCGTCTTCCGTGTGATCTTGATGTATTCGGTGGCCTGGTCGAGTTCGCTCAGCAGCGCGGTCAGTTCCGCGATCTTCTCGTGGGCGGCCCCCCGCTTGCTCGGCGATCTGCTGTTCGCAGGCTTCCAGGCGGGCCAGCAGCGCGCCGAGGGTGTGCTCAAGATCCCGTAGGTCTGCTCGACCACCCACCGCTTGGGCTGGGGCACGAAGCCGACCTCCGCCGGGTTGCGCTCGACGATTTCGATCTCGATGCCCACCTGCCGGCCGTGGGCCACGACGGTGTTCTTGAACCCCTGGTCCACCAGGGCCTTCTTGACCGTGTCGGTCCCGGCGGCGACCTTGTCCAGCAGGGCGGTGCCGGCGGCGTTGTCGTGGGCGGAGGCGGCCGGCACCACCACCGCGATCACCAGGCCCAATACATCAACGGCCAGACCACGCTTGCAGCCTGGCGCTTTTTTGCTGCGTCCAGTCCCGTCGTGTCCTCCACGGCCGGGCCTCGCGGCACGCCACAGGTCCGCACAGCCACACGTTCAGGCGGCGACGAAACCGACATCAGGTCGCGTACCGCCCTCTTACAGCTGGACGGTGGTGCCGGGCTCGAGGCGGTCGATCGGGGTGCCGGTCAGGCCCTTCTCGCCGAGGAGATTGGCGGTGGAGTGCTGGCCGAGGTCGCTGAGCATGAGTTCGTGGATCTGGATGATGCGCTCGGGCTTGACGGTGCGGACGTAGTCGGCGGCTTCGCCGAGCTTTGTCCATGGGCCGCTGGTCGGCAGCAGGAGGGTGCGTACGGGAGCGTCGGGCGCGAAGTAGGCGTCGCCGGGGTGGTAGACGGCTCCGTCGTCGAGGAGGTAGCCGACGTTGTCGGGGCACGGGATGTCGGCGTGGATCAGCGCGTGGCGGTGGCCGTGGACGGTGGCGGTGATGGGACCGACGCTGAAGGTGTCGCCCGCGGCGACGGCGTGGACGCGGCCATCGTGGCTGCCGAGGGTGGCTGCGACCGTGGCTGTGCCGTAGACCTGCAGCCCGGGCTGGACTTCGAGAGCGGCGGCGACGAGCTTTTCGTCGAAGTGGTCGAAGTGTTCATGGGTGATCAGGACGGCGTGAGCCTGGGTGACGGCCTCTGCCGCGTCCGGGGTGAAGGTGCCGGGGTCGATGACCAGGCGGGTGCCGTCCTTCTCGAGCGTGACGCAGGCATGGGCGTGCTTGGTGAGCTTCACAGCGGGTCCTTTCCGAGCCGGCCGAATATCTACAACCAGACTGTACAGTATGGTTGTAGATATTGCGCCGTGAGCGTCGGCGGGCGCCCCTGTGGCACCAAAGTAAACAATGGAGCCAAGGTGTACAGTTCGGTTGATGGGTGTGGATAAGCTGGCATCATGGACGAAAATCAGCTGGCTGAAGAACTTCGCCTGACCATCGGACGGCTCGTACGCACTGTGCGCACTGCCGACAAGATGCCGCCCGGCGAGGCCGCTGTCCTGGGCTACCTGGACCGCAGCGGCCCGCTGACCACCGCCGATATCGCACAACAGCGGGGAGTCAGTCACCAGTCGGCTGCCAAGGCGGTCAAAGAACTCCTGGCTCAGGGCCTTGTGCATGCCGAGGCACACCCCAGCGACGGGCGCAAGCTGTTGCTCTACCTCACGCCGATGGGAAGTGGCCGTCTGGCCGAGGAGCGCCGAAGGCGTGCGGACTGGCTCGGCACCGCGATCAACGATGTCCTCAGTTCCAATGAACGAAAGACGCTTGAGGCGGCGCTGCCTCTGCTATCGCGCCTGACCGCACACCTGAATGGCAAGTAGCCCAGGGACTGTCGTTTGGGTCATCGAGCGCTGTGCATTGTGAAGTTGCAGGTCACGAGGCTGGTGTGCGTGACGTCCGGGATGCCCATGCTGGTCGCGCTCGGATGACTTCGGCGAAGATCGTCGGTCCCCGGGAGACTTCGTGCTTGCCGCACACCGCCACCTGAAGGCCAGGGCTTCGGCGTAGTCGGATGGTGTCCGGTTCATGAGGGTCAGTCGGGTGGGAAGCCCTGGGAGTAAACGCAGCCAGCCTCGGCGAAGCCTGCTGGTTGCCACGTGATCCCGCCTTACGCCCATGTATCAGGTCGCCCCAGGCCCCCTGATCGTGTGTAGGCGCTTCATCCCCGAGTCGTGCCACACCGGTGACTTGATGAGGGACGACGGTGTCGCGCACCACCGAACCTCTCGCAAACGGACGACGCCGCCTTGGTAGCGAGAGCCCTCCAAGGGTGCGAGCGAGGAGGCCATGACTGGGCCCGAGGCACGCATTGGCCCAGCGGTGTCAAGCGATAAGCAGTGCTCGTGCTGTCTGCACGACGTGGGCGTGCAGACAGCACGACTGGACTCAGGTGGCGTCCCCATAGCCGTAGCGTGGTCCGGGCCGTACATGGCCCTCGAAATCCGCTGTGTATATGCGTAATTCCCTGGTGGGAGGCCTCGTGGCGAGAGCTCCACCGCACTACAGGGGGGCCGTGATGCGGCCCGGGGCGGGAGCCTGAGGGGACGAAATTCGATTGCCGGCCCTGCGATCAGGGACGTAGCCTGAGGCCGCTCGTGGAGCTGTCCGCTCCGTTCGTATATGTCACGAGGTGATGACCTATCTCCCAGGCCTGAGAACCGCTTGCCATGAGGCTTGACCCCCTGCTCTGTGCAGCAGCGCGCGGTCGTCTCTCAGCAGCTGTCTGCCCTTCGGCCTGGGCGTTGCCGCACCCGAATCTTCCTGTCGCGCAGTAAGCGGGACGGGCATGCCTGGCCTGCCCCTTTTCCCCTTTCTGTCCGCCAGAACAGGAACTGTGCCGTGTCCGCTGACACCAAGATCCTCCCCTCCCGCTCTGCCCCCGCCGGCAACCGTCCCGGCAGTGGTCGCACCGTCATGCTGGTCGTCGTCCTGGTCGCTGAGCTGATGAACGCCCTCGACGGCTCCGTCGTCTACACGGCGCTGCCCTCCATTCAGCACGACACCGGCGCCTCGGGCGCCGCGGTGCAGTGGATCCACGCCGCCTACGCGCTGACCTTCGCTCTGGGACTGATGACCGGCGGCCGGCTCGGCGATCTCTACGGCCGCAAGCGGCTCTTCCTCCTGGGAATCGGCGTCTTCACCGCGGCTTCGCTGCTCTGCGGCCTGGCCGATGCCCCCACCCTGCTGATCGCTGCCCGCTTCGTCCAGGGCAGCGCCGCGGCGGTCATGATTCCTCAGGTCCTGGCCACCTTGCACGTCACCTTCGACGAAGGCTCCCGTGCCAAGGCGTTCAGCCTCTACGGCACCATCATGTCGCTGGGCAGCGTCGCCGGACCGGTCCTGGGCGGCGTGCTCACCAGCGCCGATGTCTTCGGGCTCGGATGGCGGCCGATCTTCCTGATCAATGTGCCCCTCGGCCTGGCGGCCGTGCTCCTCGGCTTGCGGTACCTGCCCGAATCCCGCGACCTCGCCGCCCGGCGCCTGGACCTGGCGGGCATGGTCCTGGCCGGCTCGGGCCTGCTGCTGATCGCCTACCCGCTCACTGTCGGCGGTGCACACCAGTGGCCCGCCTGGAGTTTCCTCATGATGGCCGGAGGTTTGTCGACCTTGGCGGTCTTCGTGGTCCAGCAGAGGGCCAGGGCCGCACGGGGCCGCGATCCCCTGGTCGTCCTGGAGTTGTTCAAGAGCAGGGCGTTCGCCGCGGGTCTGTCCGCGCAGCTCGTCTTCGGCCTGCTGTCCGGGGTGTTCTTCCTGGCGTGGACCGTGTTCATGCAGGACGGGCTCGGGCTCTCCCCCCGCCAGGCGGCGACAGGCTTTGCGGCGGCGTCGGTGGGCGAGATGGCCGGCGCCTGGCTGGCGATGAGCCTGGCCGGGCGGCACGGCAGGCGCGCTCCCCAGGCCGGCGCACTGCTGGCCGTTGTCGCACTGGGTGGTTACGCGTGGCTGATCGCAGAGCAGAGCACCGGTCTGTCCCTGGTGTCGGCGGTGGTGCCGATGCTGCCGGTCGGACTCGGACTCGGCATGATCGGAGCTGCGCTGGCCGACATGACGCTGCGCCAGGTCGGCCACGATCACGCCGGCTCCGCGTCCGGGCTCTTCAACACCTCGACCCAGCTCGGCATCGCTCTGGGCACGGCCTTGACCGCCGTGGTGTTCTTCGCCCACTCCCCGGCCGGCAGCCACGGCACCACCGTCACCGCCGCGTTCACCGGAACCCTCTGGTACGTCGTCGCCGCCCTGCTGGCGATGTGGGTCCTCATGCTCCTGCTGCCCAAGCGCCACGCCACGGACTAGAACCAGCCCCTGCCGGGGCCCGGACGGCAGCATCCGGGCCCCGGCGTGCCCCGAGCGTGCCCCCAGGGCAGCCGCCTGGACGGCAGGGTCTGTGACAACTGGTCCGGACCGCTGCTCTCCCCTGCCGACAAGCCTGTCAACAAGGAACAACCGCCCCCATGATCCGAGTGTTGATCGCCGATGGCCTGCGCCTGACGCGCGAAGCGCTGTCTGTCGTGCTTGCGTCCGAACCCGGAATGCACGTGGTCGCGCAGGTACCACGAGGCGATGAGATCGTGCCTCAGGCCCTGCGCACCCGCCCGACGGTGGCGCTGCTCGACGCTGACCTCCCCGGCCTGGACGGGATCTCGGCCGCGGAGCAGCTCAAAGCCGCACTGCCCCCCTGCCGCATCGTCATCCTGGCCGCCCTGGAACGCGCCAGCGCGTTGAGAGCTGCGCTGGAGGTGGGGGTTGAAGGGTTCGTGAGCAAAGGCGTGTCGGTCAAAGAACTGACCGACTCCGTCCGCAAGGTCGCACGGGGTGAGCGCGTTTTGGACCCACGGCTCGTCACGGACGCTCTGCACGCCCCCGACAACCCGCTCAGCGAGCGCGACAGGGAACTTCTGCGCCTGGCCGCGCACGGCCACACGCCCCAGGAGATCGCCGAGGTCCTGCATCTCTCACCCGGAACGGTCCGCAACAACCTGGCCGCCATCAACCGCAAGGTCGGGGCACGGAACCGTATCGAGGCGATACGCACCGCCTCTGCCCGCGGCTGGACCTGACCGGCCTTCGCCACCCCGCCGCGCCCCCGAGTGCAATCTGCACGAGAAGCCGTGCGCTTCACCTTCGTGACCCCACTACGGCCTCTCCCCAAATCCTCTATATCCGCTGGTCAGCGCGTTGGCAGCGAGAAATCTCGGATCCAGAACGGGTTCGGGAGGTCCTCGTGATCTTGGAAGAATCCGAATTCGGCGCGGCTCTTCACATGAGCCGTCGCCCTCCATGATCCGAGCGAGAAGGAGACATTGTGTCCAGTCGGTGTGATGTATGCAGCAAGCAGCCCAGCTTCGGGAAACGCGTGGCCCGTTCCGGATCCCGCGCCCAGAGCCGGCACGTCCGGGGACGGTCAAGCCGCCGTTTCAACCCGAACATTCAGTCGGTCAGGGCCGTCAAGGATGGAACGCCTCTCCGCATGAACGTGTGCACCTCGTGCATCAAGGCGGGCAAGGTGGACCGTCGCGTCTCCGCGTAAGCGTGCGGGAGAAACCGGCGCCCAGGCTCTTCAGCCGTTTCCGCGCTGCGGTGCCTGGCGCCCGGCGCCGGCCGACAAGGAACGAGTTCCCTTGTGACGATTGCGGAATGCCGACCGCGCCCCTTGACGGCCCTGACGAGTGGTACACCGTACTCGACGGTGTATGGCAATGCGCTGGTGCCGCCGAGGACAACATCCTGTGCATCGGTTGCCTCGAAGTCCGCCTGAACCGCCGTCTGGTACCCACCGATTTCATCACGGCAGCCCTCAATGACCCGCACTACGGCCACCACAGTCAGCGCTTGCTCAGCCGTCTGCGGCCCGAGGCGGCCGAGGACTGATATCCACCGGCCGCCTCCGGCCCGAGCGGAATTATTCCCTTGCATGGGCGCCCGTGGCCCTTTTAGCCTGTTGTGGTTGTAGTTCCGTCGGTGCCCGTTCCGGGGCCCGACGCCGTGTTTCGAGGTGATGACGTATCTCCCAGGCCAAGTAAGCAGCCGCTCGTTCCGAGGCGCTTTTCCGGTTGTCCGCCATGGCGGACGCTGACGCATGCCTCGACGGCGGTGCTCACTGATGGCCTGGGTTCGTTTCGTCGCCCCCTGCTTCCCCCTGTCGCGCTAAACGGCGAGCGGGGGCATGCCCGGGCCTGCCCCCGTCCCCCATTCCTTCTGTACGCGAACAGGAATTTCCTCGTGTCAACCGACACCCACACCACCGGCCGCCCATGCCCCACCGGGGCCGGCCGTGCTGCCACGATCACCCTGATCGTGGTGCTGATCGCCGAGCTGATGAACGCGCTCGACGGTTCCATCGTCCACACCGCACTGCCCTCCATCCAGGCGGGCACCGGCGCCTCCAGCGCCGCGGTGCAGTGGATCCCCGCCGCCTACACCCTCACCTTCGCCCTCGCCCTGATCACGGGCGGGCGCCTGGGTGACCTCTTCGGCCGCAAGCGGGTCTTCCTCACCGGTACCGCCCTGTTCACCGTGGCGTCACTGCTGTGCGGGATCGCGACCGGTCCGGACTTCCTGGTCGCCGCCCGGGCCCTGCAGGGCGCCGGAGCGGCGGTCATGGTGCCGCAGGTCATGGCCACCATCGCAGTCACCTTTCAGGGCGAGTCCCAAGCCAAGGCGTTCGGCATGTACGGCATGGTCATGTCGCTCGGCGGCGTCCTCGGCCCCGTCCTGGGCGCGGTCCTGACAGCCGCCGACATCGCCGGCCTGGGCTGGCGGGCGATCTTCCTGATCAACCTGCCGATCGGCCTGGCCACCGTGCTCTTCGCCCTCCAGTTCATTCCGGAGTCCCGCGAGCAGCAGGCGAGACGACTGGACCCCCTGGGCATGCTGCTCTCCGCCGCGGGCCTGCTGCTGATCGCCTACCCGCTCACCGTGGGCGGCGAGCGGCACTGGCCCGCCTGGAGCTTCCTCATGATCGCCGCAGGCGTGGTCGTGCTGGCCGTGTTCGTGGCCCAGCAGCGCGCCAAGACCGCCAAGGACGGCTCCGCGCTGGTGGCGCTGTCTCTCTTCAGGAGCAAGGCGTTCGCCGGCGGCCTCGCCGCCCAGATGGTGTTCGGTCTGGTCTCCGGTGTCTTCCTGCTGACGTGGGTGCTGTTCATGCAGTCCGGACTCGGCCTTACGCCAGGGCAGTTCGCTCCGGCGTCCGTCGCCATCTCCATCGGTGGCATGGCCGGCGCCATGCTGGCCTCCAAGTGGGCGGGACGCCACATGCGGCGTGTGCCGCAGGCCGGGGCCGCGCTGATCGCTCTCACGCTGGCGGGCTACCAGCTGCTGGTCTCCGCCCAGCAGACCGAGACGCCGTTCGTGGCCGCTGTCGCTCCGATGATCCTCGTCGGCGCCGGGTTCGGCATCGTCGGCGCAGGTCTTGCCGGTCTCACCCTCGGCCAGGTCGGCCACGAGGACGCCGGGTCTGCGGCGGGACTGTTCAACACCGCCATGCAGCTCGGCACCGCACTCGGTATCGCGACGGCGTCGGTGGTGTTCTTCAACCACGCCCCCGCGGGCAGCCACGGCGCCACCGTGACGCACGCCTTCGCGGGCAGCGTCTGGTACGCCATCGCCGCCCTCGCGGTGATGTGGGCGCTGATGTTCCGGCTCCCCAAGCCGGTCAAGGCCGCCACCTGATCCACCGCCGGGGCCCCGCCCCTCGCCGGGCGGGCCCCGGCTCTCCTTACCTTCGCCTCACCAACAGCCTCTGGTACAGGCACCGGCACGCTGGTCGCCATGTGGGCGCTGACTCCCCTGCTCCCCACACCGATCCGCCCCAGCTGACGCAAGACAGCGACGGTGTTCACACCGTCGCTGTCCTCATGAACGACAGGATGCAAGGACTAACTGGCCGCTGGACCACTCAGGCGCCCAGACCTCCGTCGCCTCGCCCGAGGGGCGAAGCCTTTCAACACGCTGAATTTGACAGAGAAGTCGTCGCTCACCAGGGCCCTGAAGTGGTCGAGCTCGAGGACCTGCGTCGGCTTCCAGGCAGCGGTCGACGAAGTCGACTACACCGATCCCCGGCTGTACCGGATGTACCAGCACGCCGCCAATGTGGTCGACTGCTCCAACGACGTGCTCAGCCTCTTCGTTGAGGCACGCCAGCCCGGCCAGTTCTGGAACCTGGTGCTGACTCAAGCGGCAAGCGGACTCACTCTGCAGGAGAGCGTGGAGACAACCGTCCGGCTCGTCCAGGACGAGGTCCGAGCGTTCCAGGCACTGGAGCAGACCGTTACGTGCGGACCCGCTGCGCGCCGCTTCATGGAAGGCGTTCTCGACTCCGAGCCAGTAGCCCAGGATCGTGAGGGTGCGGATGTTCTCGCGCAAGCCCGACCCCTGCTGGTCCCGGCGAAGCTCAGCGAAGTTCTCCACCGGGGCGGTGGCCGCGCTGGTCAGCGGCAGTTCACCCGGCGGCCGGCTCCGGAGCCGAGCCAGGACCGGCGACCAGTCGCGGCGCATGGTGAACAGGGTCTCTTGTCCGGGGCAGACCGTCATCGCGGGCGTCATGTCCGCGGGCACCGGTAGGGGCCGGTCGGCCGGGGGTGGCAGATTCGGTCCGCGCGGCGGCGGGCAGGTCGATCACCAGGTGCGTGGCTGGACCGGCTGGAGGCCACGGCCGGTCGGTGTCGCGGTGGGGATGGCAGGTGCGGCAGTGACCGGCACGCAGCGGCAACTCGTCGCGGCGGCAGCGGGCGCACTGTCCCCGCTCGCGCCGCTTGCGCCAGGACCGGCACGGGCCGCAGCGCCTGGACCTCGCGCAACCCGAGCAGGCCCTCTGGTGCAGCACCGACCGGCTCAGGCACACCGGAAGGGGCTCCGGCCGGACGGATCGGGGGAGCGGCGAATGCGCCAGGGCTGGGGCGTACGGCGTGAAGTGCAGGTCGACGAGGGAGCGGGCCAGGTGGGCCCGCAGGCCGGCCGTGTCGGTCTCCAGGTCTCCGCTCGTTCACCCGGGGGCGGAGGCCGACAGGGCTGCTGTCGCGGTGCGCCGGGCCGGGTCAGGGGGGTGCGAGGGTGTCGAGCCGGGCGGCGAGGTCGGGGTGGGCGGCGGCCAGGTGGGGGCGGGCGGCGGCCAGGGGCGCGATGAGAGTGGCGGGGTCGTCGTGGGCGAGGGCCGCGTGGAGCTCGCTGAGCGGACGGCGGGCGGCGGGCGGGAGGTCGGTGAGTGCGGTGATCTGGCCGGCCAGGCGACGTAGGTCGGCGGCGTTGTGGCGGGCCCAGGTAGCGGTGGTGCGGTCGGCGGCCCGGGCCTGACGGGTGGCCTGGACGCGCTGTTCGCCGGTGGTCCCCGCGGGGCCGGGGCGGCCGCGCAGGTAGCGGCGCTCGGCGGCCTGACGGCTGGCGACACCGAGGGGGTGGGCGAGGTCGGCCCAGCTGGCGCCCGCGTCACGGGCCGTTTCGATCAGGCCTGTCTCCCACCCGGCGAGCTGCTCGCGGACCTGCCGCAGCAGCGACAAGGAGGCCAGGGCCTGCTCCGGCGCCGGCCCGGCGCCGGGGGTGTCGGGGGCCTCGTGCTGGGCGGTGCGCAGTGCGTTGTCTATGGCGTTGAGGGCCGCCGCGGCGGCCAGGAACGACACCGGGCTGGGGGCGTCGGCGCTGGACGAGGACGACTGGTCGGCCGGGGTCACGGGCACCTCCCTCGGGTTGTCATCACGTGGACGACATCGATGTTTGTCATCCATTAGATGACATGTTACAACGGTTTCAGTGAGGCGCATTGGCAGCAACTGCCTGAACCTGCTGGAGGTGTTTTCACGATGTTGATGCGCACTGACCCCTTCCGTGAGCTGGACCGGCTGGCGCAGCAGATGATGGGCCCGGGCACCTGGTCGAGGCCGTCGGTGATGCCGATGGACGCCTACCGCGAGGGTGACGAGTACGTGGTGGCCTTCGACCTTCCCGGTGTCACCGCGGACGCGATCGACATCGACGTCGAGCGGAACATGCTGACGGTCAAGGCCGAGCGCCGGCCGGTGGCGAAGGCCGACGAGGTGCAGATGGAGCTGTCCGAGCGGCCGCTGGGCGTCTTCTCCCGCCAGATCGTGCTCGCCGACACCCTCGACACCGAGCACATCAAGGCCGACTACGACACGGGCGTGCTCACGCTGCGCATCCCGATCGCCGAGCGTGCCAAGCCCCGCAAGATCTCCATCGGCGTCGGGACCGGCCACAAGGAGATCTCCGGCTGACACCGGCCGGACAGGTGCGGAGGACGGGCACCTGATCTCCCCCTGACCCGCCCTCCGCACCCCGTGGGCAGTTCCGAAGAACAAGAAAGGGGTGGCGGCCGAGATGACTCTGCGACGCGAAGCGTTCCTCGACCATGTGAAGGAACGCGGCGAGTACGGCACTGCGGAGGAAGCCGAGCGCGCGGCCCGTGTGGTGCTCGCCCTGCTCGGCGCGCACCTGGTCGGCGAGGTCCGCGCCCAGCTCGCAGCACGCCTGCCGGAGGGCTTCGCCCTGATCCTGCTCAACCCGCTGCAGAGCGCCGAGCCGCTGCCCCCGGAGCGATTCGTGCGGGCGACCGCGGCCTGGATCGAGGGCGCCACCGAGCAGACCGCGACCTGGGACGTCAGCGCCGTGCTGTCCACGGTCGCCGACACGGCCGGCGACGACCTGCTGGGGCAGATCCTGCTCCAGCTCCCCGCCGGCTACGACCTCCTCTTCGGCCGCCCCCAGCCCACCTGACCCATACCTCGGTGCCGCACACCGGCACCCCTGGCTCCACGAAAGGCATGCACCGCAGTGATCACCGACGTGCGCGTACCGCTCGAGCGCCAGCAGCCGTACGGGACGGCGTATGAGCAGATGCTGGAGAAGGTCCGCTACGAAGGCGCCTACCCCACCCGCGAGAGAGCCGACGAAGCCATCCGCCTGGTCCTGTCGGGACTGGGACGCCAGCTGACCGGCGACGAACGCGTCGACCTGGCCGCCTGCCTGCCCTTCGAGGCCGCACGTGTCCTGACCGCACAGATCCCCGACACCCAGCCGCTGACCGGATGGGCCTTCGTCAAGGCCCTCGCCGCCCGCACCGGCGCCTCCCTGGCCACCACCCGCTGGGACACCGGATCCGTCTTCTCCGCCGTCGCCGCCCACGCCGGCCCCGACCTCATCACCCGCATCCTCCACCAGCTCCCCACCGGCTACGCGCTGCTGTTCGGCCGCGCCGAACTCACCCCGGCCGCGTAAACAGGCACCCGGCGCCCGGGCCGCAACAGGACCCGCCCCGATCCCTCTCGCCGGGCTCGCTTGGTGAAGTCCCCGATCCGCGCGATCGGGGACTTCCGCCTTGCTGGTCACCGTCCCGGCCGCGCCAGCCAATCCTCGGCGCTCCCCGGACGATCCGGGCAGACCACTGGTGCGCGAACTCGGGGAACCGGCCGCGGCCCGGGCCCTGATGCCGGGCCTCGCCGCGCAGTTGCGCGTCGTGATCACAACTCTCCGGATCGACGATCCGCATCCAGACCGATGAGGTCCCGGAGGCGTCCACCAGCGACGTCACGAGCCGAGCTCAGCCCTTCGCGGCGGCGACCAGCTCCGCCGTGGTCACCACCTCGGCGAAGCCGCCGCCCTGCAGATTGACCGCCGTCGCGCGGGCCAGCTCCTGTGCGGTCAACCGCAGCCCCTGGGGTCCGGTCAGGTCGAACGTGTGCGTGGCGTCCAGTGCGAACAGCACCTCGTAGCCGAGGTTGCCGCCCATGCGGGCCGTGGTCTCCGCGCACATGTTGGTCTGGATGCCGGTCACGACGAACTGCCGGATGCCCTGGGCCTCGAACCACTCGCGCAGGTCCGGCGTGCCGTAGAACGCGGAGTTCACCGTCTTGGTGACGAACAGCTCCGGGCCCGTGCCCTTGCCCCGCCTCTCCTCGACGAAGTCCTTGAAGTCGTTGCCCGAGTGCCCCGGGCGCAGGGGCGACCCGGGCTTCGGCGAGTCGTGCCGCACGAACACCACGGGGCGTCCGCTCGTCTGCCATGCGTCGATCAGTGCCGCGATGTTCTCCTCCGCGTCGGGGTTGTCGCGCGGTCCCCAGTACTCCGTGTCGTCGAAGGCCTTCTGTACGTCGATGAGGACCAGTGCCGTGTTGTCGTGCAGCTCTCGCTTGTTCATGACCATGATCCTGCCGTCGGCGCCGGACCCCGGACAGTGGCAGTTCTGACGGGGATCGATGGCTTTCTGCCATACTCGGCCCATGCCTGCCTACCGCGTGGCGCTGCTCGCCTTCCCCAACATCCGGTCCTTCGACGTCAGCGTCATCACTGAGGTGTGGGGCGCGGACCGCACGGACCGCGGCGTACCCGCCTTCGAGCTCCGCCGCTGTGCCGCCGACCGGAGCCCCGTCGCGATGCCCGGCGGGCTCAGCCTGGCCCCCGACCGTACGCTCTCCTGGCTCGACCGCGCCGACCTCGTCGTCGTCCCGGGCATCGTGGACCCCCGGCAGCCGACCCCGCCCGCGGTGCTCGACGCCCTGCGGCGCGCCCATGCGCGCGGCGTCCCCGTCGCGGCGCTGTGCGCCGGGGCGTTCGTCCTCGCCGAGGCCGGGCTGCTCGACGGACGCCGCGCCATCACCCACTGGAGCCTCACCGATCTCCTCCAGCGGCAGCACCCGTGCGTCACGGTCGTTCCGGACGCCCTCTTCATCGAGGCGACCGCCGACGCCCCGGACGGGCCCCCGCCCGCCCCCGGCGCGGGTGCCGGGAGCGGCCTCGGGCGCGGCGCCCTGTGGACGTCGGCCGGTACCGCGGCCGGCATCGACCTCTGCCTTCACCTCGTCCGCCGGCAGCACGGCGCCGAGACGGCCGCCACCATCGCCCGCTCGATGGTCACCGCGCCCTTCCGCACGGGCACCCAGGCGCAGTTCATCGAGCGGCCCACGCCTGCGGAGGACCGTGGCGCCGACGCCCTCGCCTCCGTACGCGAGTACGCGCTGCGCCACCTCCACGAGCCCCTGCCGGTCACCGCTCTCGCGGCGCGGGCCGGGATGTCGGCGCGCTCGTTCGCCCGCCACTTCACCGCGACCACCGGCACGACCCCCGCCCGCTGGCTGCTCGACCAGCGGCTGGCGGCCGCGCAGAAGTACCTCGAGCGCACCGATCTGCCCATGCCCGAGGTCGCCCGTCGCACGGGCTTCGGCAGCGAGGTCACCATGCGCCAGCACTTCGCCGCCCGCCTCGCCACCAGCCCCCGCGACTACCGCGCCGCCTTCTCGGCGAGGATCCAGGCCTGACGGTGGTGTGACGGTGGCGCGGATGCCGGACGGCCGGGCTCCCGGCGGCGTCAGGCGCGGTCGAGCGCGTTCCAGATGCGGGCGACGCTCTCCGCGTGCGCGGCGGCCTGGGCGTGGCCGGCGCGGGCGACAGCCGGTCGCCGGGCCTGATCGAGGGGGTTGCGGCCGAACGCCCGGCGTGCTGCGACGTCCGGTGTCAGCAGGGCCACCTCGGCTCCCTCGCGCCTGAGCATCGCCGCCTCCTCGGCCGCGCCGGGGCCGGGCCCGGGGGCCTTGGGCAGGGGCGCGAGTGCGACGACCTTCTGATGGCCGTGGGCCAGGTCGACGTTGACGGGCGACCAGATGCCGCCGTCGACCCAGCGCCGCCCGCCGATGGCGACCGGCGGCCACATGCCCGGCACCGCACAGCTCGCGGCGACCGCGCGGTGCAGGCCGGCACCGCTGCCGGCACCGAACAGGCAACGGTCGCCCGAGTGCGCGTCGACGGCGGCCACGTGCAGCCGCTCACCGGGCCAGTCCCGCGTCTGCGTCGGCAGCAGGGCGTCGACGGCGTCGAGGGCCTCGGCCTCGGTGACGGTGCGGGCGGTCAGCGCCATCCGCCCGATGCGCTGCCTCGACGTCCGCGGGTCGCGGGAACCGAGCACCGCCCACAGGAATCTGACGGTCGTACCGAGGCCGATGGTGAACTCGGTCTCGTCCCGCTGCCCGGACAGCTCCCGTTCGTAGAGCTCGTGCACCGTCGGCCCGGCCGTCAGCCGCGCTCCGGTGATCGCGCCCGCGGACGTGCCGATCACCGTGTCGGCCGCGGCGAGGTCGACGCCGGCGTCGGCGAGCCCGGCCAGCATGCCGATCTCCCACGCGGCGGCGGTGTAGCCGCCTCCCCCCAGCACCAGCGCCGTCGTCCTCACCATGCCGCCCCACCCCTCACCTGACGCCTGCGGGCCCACGCCCCGCCGACGCGAAGGCGGGCCCAATAGAAACGGGGATTGGTCCCCAGTTATCTCGTGGGTCAACGTACCACCGCGATCGGTCGATGCTCACCGATGGGGTCGACGCCCCCCGATTGGCCGGTCCTTTTCGATTTTCCGGGGGAAATCCGGCCTGCGCGGCTGCCGTCGGCAGGGCCGTCGAACGGGTCGCCGCCAGGCGTGCCCCGCATCGACGTGTGCTGAAGGGAAGGCTCGAAGCAACTCCCCGTCGCCAACTGGACGTCAGATTCCGGCCAGGCGTAGTCGGTTGGTAACTCGCCATGGCGCCAAGGGAATTGACGTGACGACGAGGTGAAACGTGACAGTGGTTGTCAGTCGGGGCGTCCAATTTGCCGTCGTTCAGCGGGGTTTGCATTTACGTAAGGGCGTTGCGTATGTCACACCTTCGAGCGGGGGTTGATCTGATCGCGTCAAAACTGACAGGGTTTCGAACACCCGGAAGCGGATCTTCCTCCGCTCCGGGTGCGCTGTCGCGACAGCGCGCGATACCCCCCCACAACCGCCCGAGGAGGAACCCTCGTCATGGCAACCCACAAGCGCACCGGCAAGCGACGGCTCGTACTTGCGATATCCGCCGCGACCGCCGTCACCGCCGGAGCCACCCTGTTCGCCCTGCCCGCCGGCGCCTCTCCCGCCGAAGGCACCGTCTACGGCGCCGACGCCAAGGACGCTATCGACGGCAGCTACATCGTCATGCTGAAGGACGGCAAGAGCGGCGCGGGCGTCCGCTCCGCCGCCGACCAGGGCAAGGACCTGGCCGAGCGGTACGGCGGCAAGGTGAACCGCACGTACACCTCCGCCGTCCACGGCTTCTCCGCCAGCGGCCTCGACAAGAACGAGGCCAAGCGCCTGGCCGCCGACCCGGCCGTCGACAAGGTCGTACAGAACCACCGCTTCACCATCAACGCCAGCCAGGAGGCCCCACCCTCCTGGGGGCTGGACCGGATCGACCAGGCCGAGGCCAAGGGCGACGGCAAGTACACCTACCCGGACGGCGCGGGTGAGGGCGTCACCGCCTACGTCATCGACACCGGAGTGCGCATCAGCCACAAGGACTTCGGCGGTCGCGCGGCATACGGCTTCAACGCGGTCGACAACAACGACAAGGCCGAGGACGGCAACGGCCACGGCACGCACGTGGCGGGCACCATCGCCGGCACGGCCCACGGCGTGGCCAAGAAGGCCAAGATCGTGGCCGTCCGCGTGCTCGACAACGAGGGCAGCGGCTCCACCGAGCAGGTGGTCGCCGGGATCGACTGGGTCACCAAGAACCACAAGGGCCCCTCGGTCGCCAACATGAGCCTCGGCGGCGGCGCGGACGAGGCGCTCGACGCGGCCGTGCAGAAAGCCATCGCCTCGGGCGTCACCTTCGCCGTCGCGGCGGGCAACGAGTCCACCGACGCCGGCAAGGGCTCCCCGGCCCGGGTGAAGGAGGCGATCACCGTCGCGTCCACCACCAAGACCGACCAGCAGTCGGACTTCTCGAACTACGGCAGCGTCGTCGACCTCTACGCCCCGGGTTCGGACATCACCTCCGACTGGAACGACAGCGACTCCGGCACCAAGACCATCTCCGGTACGTCCATGGCCACCCCGCACGTCGTGGGTGCCGCGGCGCTCTACCTCGGCGCCCACAAGGACGCCACCCCGGACCAGGTCGAGAAGGCGCTGACACAGGGCGCCACGGCGGACAAGGTCACCAACCCCAGCGCCGGAACCCCCAACAAGCTGCTGAAGGTCGTCCCGTAACCATCCGGGTCCTCCCGGGTGCCGCGCAGCGCTCGCACCACGTGAGCCGCTGAACGGTCCCTGCTGCTCCCCGGCCGGCCGTCACTCCCCTCTCCGGAGTGACGGCCGGTCATGCATGTGAGGGGTCCACGGCGTGAAGGGTTTCTCCGCCGGACAGCGGGGAACCCGGACGATATGGTACAAATCGGCTATACGATGATGACCGAGCAAGCGAGCCCCCGCGACCTCGTCGGGCACGTGGTCCAGGCCGAGAAGGCGGGCTTCGACTTCTCCGTCACCTCCGACCACTACTTCCCGTGGCTCGCCTCGCAAGGGCACTCGCCCAACGCCTGGGCCCTCCTCGGCGCCGCCGCGCAGGCCACCGCCCGGATCCCGCTCATGACCTACGTGACCTGCCCGACCACGCGCTACCACCCGGCCGTCGTGGCCCAGCAGGCCGCCACCGTGCAGTTGTTGTCCGAGGGGCGCTTCCGCCTCGGGCTCGGCTCGGGCGAGAACCTCAACGAGCACGTCGTCGGCGGCGGCTGGCCCTCCGTCGACGTGCGGCTCGAAAAGCTCGAGGAGGCGGTGGGGATCATCCGGGCCCTCTTCGAGGGGCGCACCCTCACCCATCACGGTGCCCACTACGACGTCGAGCACGCCAAGCTGTGGGACCTGCCCGACCCGCCCCCGCCCATCGGCATCGCCGTCTCCGGCGAACTGTCCTGCCGGCTCGCCGGCCACCTGGCCGACATCGTCATCGCCACCGAACCCGACCCGAAGCTCCTGGAGAGCTTCGACCGCCACGGCGGAGCGGGCAAACCCCGCATCGGACAGCTGCCCGTCTGCTACGACCCCGACCGCGACGCGGCGATCGAGCGGGCCCACGACCAGTTCCGCTGGTTCGGCCTGGGCTGGCCGGTCAACTCCGAACTGCCCCACGACGGCGCCTTCGCCTCCGCCACCGGCTCCGTCACCAAGGACGAGGTCGCCGAGGCCATCCCGTGCGGCGCCAAAGTGGACGACTTCGTCGACGCCGTACGGGCGTACACCGACGCGGGCTTCACCGAGGTCGCCCTGGTCCAGATCGGCGGCGACCAGCAGGAGCCCTACTGCGAGTGGGCCGCCGCCGAACTCCTGCCGGCACTGCGCGAGCTCTGAGGGCGGCGATGACACCGCAGAACGCCCCCGGCGGGGCGCCGCGCGCCCCGGCCCGGCTCGCGGCCGTCTTCGACGTGGACGGCACCCTCGTCGACACCAACTACCTGCACGCCGTCACCTGGTGGGAGGCGTTCCACCAGGCCGGCCACCAGGTGGCCATGACCGACATCCACCACACGGTCGGCATGGGATCGCACCGGCTGATGGACCGGCTGCTCGCCGACGACCGCGACCGGGACCAGGACGAGTCCATCAGCGCGACCCACACGGCGCTCTACGCCACGTGGTTCGACCGGCTGGCGGTCCTGGACGGCGCGGCCGGCCTGCTGCGCACCCTCGCCGGCCGCGGCTGGACCGTCGTCCTGGCGACCTCCGCACAGGGCGCGGAGCTCGCGGCCTTGCGCAAGGCGATCGATGCGGACGACGCCATCCACGACGCCACCAGCGCCGACGACGTCGCCTCCAGCAAGCCCGCGCCCGACCCCGTGCACCAGGCGCTGGAGCAGGCCGGCGTCCCGCCCGGGCGGGCGCTCTTCGTCGGGGACACGGTCTGGGACGTCGAGGCGGCCCGCGAGGCCGGCGTCGACTGCGTCGCGCTGCTGTCCGGCGGGATCGGCCGGGCCGAACTGGAACAGGCGGGCGCGGTCGCCGTCTACCGCGACCCCGCCGCCCTGCTCGCCGACCTCGACGACAGCCCGTTCGGCCGCATGGAGAACGCCCTCCGCGGACCCGGCTGACCCTTTGGCACCCCTGCCCGTCGCGGCGGCGACCGCCCACGGACCCGTACCGTGCGTGCGCCGCCGGCCCCGGCGCACCCACCCGTACGCCACGGGCCACAGGGCCGGCCGGGCCGCGGGATTCGCCCGCGCAGCCCAATCGCGAGGGGACTTCGGGCGGTGTCGCACGGCAGGGCGGCCCGGCCGGGTGACGATCGGTCAGGACGGCCCGGAGCGGGCCGCGCCCCGTTGTCCCCACCCGGAGGTCGCCGTGCGCATCCTGCTCATCGCCAGCACGTTCACCAGCCTCACCCAGCGCGCCTTCACCGAACTGCGCGCCCACGGGCACACCGTCGCCGTCGCCCCGGCGGACGACGCCGAGGCCCTGCGCGACGCGGTGGACCGGCACGAACCCCGGCTGCTCGTCGCGACGGAGCCCCGCGCCGTCATTCCGCGGGACGTCCACACGCGCCACACCTGCCTGGCCGTCCACCCCGGCCCGCCCGGCGACCGGAGCCCGTCCTCCCTCGACCGCGCCCTGCAGGAGGGGGAGCAGCACTGGGGAGTGACGGTTTTTCAGGTGGAGGAGGAGGCGGGCGCCGGGGCCGTCTGGGCCGCCGAGGGGTTCGCCGTACCGCCCGGCGTCGGCAAGAGCGACCTGTACCGCGGCGAGGTCGCGGACGCCGCCGTGAAGGCGGTGCTGACCGCCGTGGACCGCTTCGCCTCCGGCGCCCGCCCTCCCCTCCCGCACCCCGCCCCGCCGGTGCCGGCGCGCCCGTACCTGACGCAGAGCGAACGCCGCATCGACTGGGAGGCGCAAGGCACCGAGTCCGTCCTGCGGACGCTGCGGGCCGCCGACTCACAGCCGGGGGTGTGCGACGAACTGCTGGGTGAAGAATGGTTTCTGTACGGCGGGTACGCGGAGGACCGGCTGCGCGGCACACCGGGCCGGATCCTGGCGACCAGGGCGGGTGGGATCTGCCGGGCGACCGCGGACGGGGCCGTATGGATCCCCGAACTCCGCCGCCGGCGGACCCCGGACGGCCACGCCGCCGTCAAGCTGCCGGCCACGCTGGCCCTGGGCGACCGGCTGCCCGACGTCCCCCACCTCCCCGCCCCGCTGGAGCTGCCGGAACACCGGCGGACCTGGAGCGACATCCGCTACGCGGAGGAGGGGGACGTGGGCTTCGTACGGTTCCGCTTCCCCGGCGGGGCGATGAGCACGGTCCAGTGCCGCCGGCTGCTCTCCGCCTGGCGCTACGCCCGGTCCCGGCCGACGTCCGTGATCGTGCTGGGCAGCGAGCGCGACATCTTCTCCCACGGCATCCACCTCAACGTCATCGAGGCCGCGGCCGACCCCGCCGAGGAGTCCTGGACCACCGTCAACGCCATGAACGACCTGGTCGCCGCCGTCCTGGCCACCACTGACCGGCTCGTGGTCGCGGCGGTGCCCGGAAACGCGGCCGCGGGCGGCGTGATGCTGGCGCTGGCCGCCGACGAGGTGTGGTGCCGCTCCGGGGCCGTGCTCAACCCGCACTACCGGCTGATGGGGCTGTACGGCTCCGAGTACTGGACGTACACCCTGCCCCGGCGCGTGGGCGCCGACGCCGCCAACTCGCTGATGGCGGAAGCCGCCCCGGTGGGCGCCGTACGGGCCCGCGAACTGGGCCTGGTGGACCGGGTCGTCGCCGCCTCCCCCCAGGAGTTCGCCCACGCCGTCACCCGGATGGCGGTCGAGCTCGCCGACGAGGGGGACCTGCGCGTACGGATCGGGGCGAAGAAGGCCGCACGGGAGCGGGACGAGTCGGCCAGGCCCCTGGAGGCCTACCGCGCGCACGAGCTGCGGCGGATGCGCGCCGCGTTCTTCGCGCCCGACGCCCCGTACCACGCGCTGCGCTCGGCGTTCGTCCACAAACAACCGGCCGGTGACACGGCGGCGCGCTGCGAGGAACTCTCCCGGCTCCCGCAGCTCAATGCCCACATTGCCGCACGAGAACCGGTATGCCAGATTTGAGGTTCGGGCTGCCCCGGACCCCGCCACAGGGAGGCGAACGGCCATGCGAGCCACCGTCTGGCACGGCAAGCGCGACGTCCGGGTCGAGACCGTCCCCGACCCCGTGATCCAGGAACCCACCGACGCGATCATCCGCATCACCTCCAGCGGGCTGTGCGGCTCGGACCTGCACCTGTACGAGGTGCTCACCCCGTTCATGACGCCCGGCGACATCCTCGGCCACGAACCCATGGGCATCGTCGAGGAGACCGGCTCCGAGGTGCCCGGCCTCTCGCCCGGGGACCGCGTCGTGGTCCCCTTCCAGATCGCCTGCGGCGGCTGCTTCATGTGCGGCCAGGGCCTGCAGACCCAGTGCGAGACCACCCAGGTGCGCGAGCACGGCATGGGCGCGCAGCTGTTCGGCTACACCAAGCTCTACGGGTCCGTGCCCGGCGCCCAGGCCGAGTACCTGCGGGTGCCGCAGGCCCACTACGGTCCGATCAAGGTGCCGCAGGGGCCGGCCGACGACCGGTTCGTCTACCTCTCCGACGTCCTGCCCACGGCCTGGCAGGCCGTGCGGTACGCCGGGGTCCAGCCCGGCAGCAGCGTGGCCGTCCTCGGCCTCGGCCCCATCGGGACCATGGCCTGCAGGATCGCCCGCCATCTGGGAGCGGCCCAGGTGATCGGCATCGACCACGTGCCCGACCGGCTGGGACGCGTACACGGCGAAGGTGTCGAGATCTTCGACCTCGACACCTTCGACAACGAGAAAGAGCTGCTGGCGGCCGTCGGTGACATCACCGACGGCCGCGGCCCCGACGCCGTCATCGACGCGGTGGGCACCGAGGCCCACGGCAGCCCCGCCGGGCGCCTGGCCCAGCAGGCCGCCGGGCTGATGCCGCCGCGCTGGGCGGAGAAGCTCATGCACCGGGCCGGCGTGGACCGCATGAGCGCCCTCCACCTGGGCATCGCCCTGGTGCGCAGGGGCGGAACCCTCTCCATCAGCGGCGTCTACGGCGGAATGACCGACCCCATGCCGATGCTCACCCTCTTCGACAAGCAGCTGCAGCTCCGCATGGGCCAGGCCAACGTCCGCCGCTGGGTGGACGACATCCTCCCGCTGCTCACGGACGACGACCCGCTCGGAGTCGACTCCTTCGCGACCCACCGCCTGCCGCTGGACGAGGCGCCGAGCGCCTACGAGCTCTTCCAGAAGAAGGCGGACGGGGCGCTGAAGGTGCTCTTCCGGCCGTAGGGGTCCGCTGCTCCCACCGCTACTAGGGGTACTGCCGGTGCTACGGGTTGAAGATCACGCTTGCGAACTTCACGCCCTTCGCCTTCTTCCCCGGCTCCAGGCGCGTCGCCGTGCCCTTGCACTTCTTGCCCGAGTAGACGGTGAGCGGCTTCTTCGTGAAGTTCTCGGGGGCGCTCGCCTCCTGCCCCATGTCCAGGCACTTGTGGTCCGGCGGGTTCTGGACCGAGTAGGGCTTTCCCTTGGGGCCGGCCCAGACGAACTGGCCTTCCGCGGCCACTGCCGAACCGGTGGTCAGCGATACGGAGAGGACGAGTCCTCCAAGGGTGGCCACTACGGTGCGGAACAGGCGCATCACAGCTCCTTGATCTCGACGGCTAGACAGGGGGCGCGAACAGGGGAACCGCCCCGAATACGGACAACGACGCTCATCGCCGCACGACACGCACCTAGCGGGTCGGATCGGGGTGGACGTCGCGCATGCGCATGCGCACTCAGGGTGAGATCGAGGGGTGTGGTGTGTGAGGCCGCCCATAGGGCCCGGATCACTGTCCCCTTTGTTTAGTAATGGGCGGGGTGTGTGTGGTGGGCTGGTCGGGGTTCTGTGTGGGTGTTTTACGGGGTGGGGTAGTAGGTCACATGATTGCCAGGGGTTTTGGCTGCCGCTAACAATTGCGGAGTCGCACGGCGCCGTCGATCGAGACGCGGCGCTCTTTTTGCGCCAATGACGGCCACTGCGACGTACGCGATTGGAAGAGGTTCGGTTCGTATGCGCTCCACCACGGTTTCCGGTTATACCCGTCTGGCCAAGGTCCATAAGTTCTCTGTCGCTGGTATCGCGGCCGTTGGTGTGGCTGCTGCGGCGTTCACGGCGGTCCCGGCCGTCGCCGCGGACGCGGGGTCGGCTTCGGTGAAGCCGGTGGCGTGGAGTGCGCAGTCGTTCGGTGAGACGCAGGACGCTGTTTTGGCGCAGCTGGAGGCCGAGGCGGCCACGCTGGCCAAGGCGGAGGCGAAGGCCGCTGTGAAGGCCGGTGCGGACGCTGCGGCGAAGGCGAAGGCCGATGCTGAGAAGGAGCGTGCTGCCAAGGAGGCTGCGAGCCGTTCGACCGAGCGCAAGCCGGTCAAGGCCGCCGCCCCCGCCAAGCCCGCTAAGCCCGCCGCTCCGGCCGCCAAGCCCGCCGCTCCGGCGAAGAAGGCTTATGCCGACAATCTGGACGGCTGGATCAATGAGGCCCTGGACATCATGAAGGCCAAGGGCATTCCGGGTACCTATGCGGGCATCAAGAAGAATGTGATGCGTGAGTCGACGGGTAACCCGCGGGCGATGAACAACTGGGACTCGAACGCGGCGGCGGGTATTCCGTCGAAGGGTCTGCTGCAGATCATCGACCCGACGTTCAAGGCGTTCC
This sequence comes from Streptomyces sp. NPDC053079, assembly GCF_044546695.1. Taxonomy (NCBI): domain Bacteria; kingdom Bacillati; phylum Actinomycetota; class Actinomycetes; order Kitasatosporales; family Streptomycetaceae; genus Streptomyces; species Streptomyces sp. NPDC053079. The sequence continues at coordinate 707,771 of NZ_JBITZJ010000003.1, read as the reverse complement.
ATGTCGAGGGCACCGCGTGGGACCCGTTCGACCCGGTCGCGAACATCGTTGCTTCCTGTAACTACGCTGCCGGCAAGTACGGCTCGATGGACAACGTCAACTCCGCCTACTGATCGCCGGTCGGACATCCATATGCGTCGAAAGGGCGGCGGCACCCCCACCGGGTGCCGCCGCCCTTTCGCGTGTCCGCTGCGGCAGCGGTCGGTCAGGTGACGTTGACCGCCGCCCACGCGCGGCCGGTCGCGTGGTACTGGGGGCTGGCCGTTCCGTAGAGTTCGCCGGCGGCCCACAGGGTCGCCGAGCGGGCGGCGTGATAGTTGGTGTTCGAGGTCATGCGCTGCGTGAGCGCCTTGAACCAGATCTTCTCGGCGGCGGTCCGTCCGATGCCGGTGACGGGCGTGCCGTCGTAGGTCGGGCTGTCGTACGACACGCCGTTGATCACCTTGGGGCCGCTGCCCTCGGCCAGCAGATAGAAGAAGTGATTGGCGGGGCCGGCGGCGTACCGGGGGTCCGTCTGGCCGATGTCGGAGGACCAGTAGTCCTTGGAGTGGCCGTCCCTCGACGGCCGGTCCATGCGGCGCAGGGGGCCGTCGCCGCCGTTGAGCCCGGTGCCCTCGGCGATGAGGTAGTCGCCCGGGTCCGCCGGATTCGCGGCGTGGAATTCGGCCGCAGCCGCGAACATGTCGCTCGTGGCCTCGTTGAGGGCCGCGGATTCCCCGCTGAAGCCCAGATTGGCGGTGGCCGCGGTGACGCCGTGGCTTGTCTCGTGCACGCCGACGTCGATTCTGGTGAGCGGGCCGTAGGGGGCCTTGGAATCGCCGTACGTCATGCAGACCCCGTAGAAGGCGTTGACGACGTCGACGCCGTGATGGACGCGGCTGCAGCCCGCCCGGCCGTCGCCGAAGACGCCTTTGCGGCCGTGGACGGAGAGGAAGTAGTCCCAGAACACGGAGTGGATGTAATGGGCGGCCACGGCGTCCGACTGCCGGCCGCCGTCGCACCAGACGTTGTCGTCGTCGGTGACCAGGCTGCCGGTTCCCGAGGTGCTCTGGTGCATGTCGTAGGTCTTGTGGCCGCCCCGCGTGGGGTCGCTGAGCTCGTACCGTCCCGTGCCGGGGTTGTAGGTGGTGTCGAGCGTGACCTTTCCTACCGTGGTCCCGCAGCCGACGCCGACGGCGTGCCGCGTCGGCGCGGCTGTGGGCCGGGCGCCGGCGCTCGCGGGAGCGCTCTGCAAGCCGGAGACGAGGACGACGGCCGCGACGAAGGCGCCGGCGGTCATGGCGCGGCGGCGGGAACGGGGGAGAGGGAGGGGCATGTCGGTTCCTTCCGGCATCGGCGGTGCGGGGAACGTGCCGCAGTCGAGCGTGCCAGCGCGAGCCCTTGATTGTCAGGGGCGTGACAATGGATCGCGTGAGGGTGAGGCCGGGGCCACCGACTGACTCAGCGCGCTGCCTGACCGGAGGCGCGCAGCAGGAGCAGGGTGTGGGGCCAGAGGCTGTCGAGGAGCTCGGGGGAGTTGGCGAGCTTGGCGAACATCACCATGCCCTCCAGCTGGGCCACGACGGCACGCGCGGTCTCCTCGCCGGCGCTCGTCACGGGGACGGAGCCCTCGGCGGCGGCCTGCTCGAGGGTCACCCGCACCAGTGCGATCTGCTCGTCGAAGATCTCCTGGAGACGGGCCTGGACGGCCGGCTCCTGGTTGCTGAGTTCGAGGGCGAGATTGCCCAGCAGGCAGCCGCTGACCGCGCCGGTGTCCTGGCGCACCTGGCGCTGCGCCCGCGTCATGTCGTCGAAGAGGTTCCGGAGCCGGTCCAGGGCGGGGGCGGCGGCGCCCAGCGTGGCGATCCAGTCGGAGCGCTGGCGGCTCCAGTGGGCGTCGATCACCTCGAGCGTCAGGGCCTGCTTGGAGGCGAAGAAGTGGTAGAAGCTGCCCTTGCGCACATCGGCGTGGGCGCAGATCTCGGCGACGCCGAGGGCGGTGTAGCCGCGCGTCCGCATCAGCTCGCAGGTGGCGTCGAGGAGGCGCTCGCGCGCGCTGCTGGTCCGTCCCATGGGGGCGAGTATACGGTCGGTCAACTATCAGGCGGGTACTGCTCTGGCCATTTAGTTGACCGGTCGTCTAGTGTGCCGGTGACGGCAGCGCCGCACGGCACGCCGGCACCGACTCAGGAGGACGACGCCCATGTCCGTACCGCCCCTGCCCCTCACTCCAGGCTCCTGCCCGCCAAGCCCGCACGGAGGCGACGGCATGAAGCCCGGCCGGCTCGGCGCACTGCTGGGGCTCGCGCACCCCATCGTCCAGGGGCCCTTCGGCGGCGGCCTGTCCTCGGTGGCGCTGGCCGTCGCCGTGTCCGAGGGCGGCGGCCTGGGCTCGTACGGGGCGCACATCCTGGAGCCCGACCGGATCACCGAGACCGTCGGGGAACTGAAGGCGGGCACCGGCCGGGCGTTCGCGGTCAACCTCTGGGTCCCGCAGCCCGGTGAACCCGGGCCGCACCCCGACCGCGCGGAGTGGGCCCGGCACGCGGACCGGCTCCGCCCGTACTACGAGGAACTGGGACTCCCATGGCCGCCGGAAGCCCCCGCGGCCGGCACGCCGGACTTCGACGACCAGGTCGACGCCCTGCTGGCGGCGCAGCCCCCGGCCATCAGCTTCGTCATGGGCATCCCGCCGCGGCGGGTGTTCGACGAGGCCCGGCGGCGCGGCATCGTCCTGATCGGCACGGCGACCACGGTGGACGAGGCCGTAGCCCTCGAAGAGGCCGATTTCGACGTCGTCGTGGCCTCCGGGAGCGACGCGGGCGGGCACCGCGGGGCGTTTCTGCGACCGGTGCACGAGTCGCTGGTCGGCACTTTCTCCCTGGTCCCGCAGGTGGCGGACGCGGTGTCGGTGCCCGTCGTGGCGGCAGGCGGCATCGCCGACGGCCGCGGCATCGCCGCGGCCCTGACGCTCGGCGCGGACGCCGTCCAGATCGGCACGGGCTTCCTCGCGACCCATGAGTCCGGCGCGAGCGAAATCCACCGACAGACCCTGCGCACACCGCAGGCCCGTACGACCGTACTCACCCGGCTCTTCTCCGGCCGCACCGCACGCGGCATACCCAACCGCTTCGTCCGCGACATGTCCGCCCACGAGAACGACGTGCCGCCCTACCCCCTCCAGAACACCCTGATGCGGCCGATCCGCCAAGCCGCCGCCGAACAGGGCAAGGCCGACTACGTCAACCTCTGGGCCGGCCAGGCGGCCGCACTGGCCGGCGCACCGCACGCGGACCAGTACCTGACGGACCTGCTGAAAGCCACCGAACAGGCCCTCGCCGCCCGACCGTGACAGGGGACCGGCGCGCCCGCCAAATCGGCTCGCCGTACGGCCCGTCGATGGCCGAGGATGGCCCCATGGTCACGATCGCCCTGGTCCAGGGCAACATCACCGAGCAGCACGTCGACGCCGTCGTCAACGCGGCGAACTCCTCCCTCCTCGGCGGAGGCGGCGTCGACGGCGCCATCCACCGCGCCGGTGGCCCCGAAATCCTCGCCGCCTGCCGCGACCTGCGCGCCTCCCACTACGGCAAGGGCCTGCCGACGGGCCAGGCGGTCGCCACCACGGCGGGCCGCCTCCCGGCCCGCTGGGTGATCCACACGGTGGGGCCGGTGTACAGCGCGGACGAGGACCGCTCGGCGCTGCTGGCGTCCTGCCACCGCGAGTCGCTGCGGGTCGCGGACGAACTGGGCGCGAAGACGGTCGCGTTCCCGGCCATCTCGACCGGCATCTTCCGCTGGCCGCTGGAGGACGCTGCGCGCATCGCGATCGAGACGGTGCGGGAGGCGAAGACATCGGTGGAGGAGGTCCGCTTCGTGCTGTTCGACGAGCGGGCGTACGATGCCTTTGCGTTGCAGATGCCTTGATGGCCGGACGGTCCGGAGGACTTCCGTCGCCCGGCCCTGCATCCCACCCTCAGGTGCCGTTTTCGCAACTGCGATCGATCGATCCTCGCCGTAATGGGCTTGGCGACATACCGCCCTTGGCGGCGGATCAGCCCGCCGTGAAGGTGGAGGGCGTGTGCCGGCGGGCCCGCCGCCGGTAGCGGAAGCGTGAGAGGACGTGCCACGCATGGCCCCGATCCCGGTCAAGCCCGGTAGGTACAAGATCCACGCGCACATCATCGGACCGACCTCGCTCCTGACGGCCACCGAGTACGCCGTCAAGCACGGTGCTCCCGTCATCACCGACCGCTTCAACCCCCTGCCGATCGAGCAGGAGTGGATCATCGACACCACAGAGCAGAGTGTCCCGGGGGCGCCTTACGTGATCCACCTCGCCCACCACCCGGAGGCGGGTCTCGTGGTCCCCGAGGACAAGCTCTTCGTGAACAGCGTTCCGCGCGCTGAATGGGCGAAGTTCACGTTCGAGCGGGTCATCGGCGGAATCAAGATCCTGTCCGACAAGGGCCTTGCCCTGCGCGCCGGGCATCGGGGTGCGCAGATCACGCTCGTGCCGCCCAAGCCCGAGTTCCAGGAGACCTGGACCCTTGAGTACCTGGGCCCGATCTCGGACGAGGAGCAGTAGGAGCAAGGAGGCGGGGCGACCGGTAGCCGTCGTGGCCCGGTCGCCCTGACGTTTCCTCGATCGACAACGGGCGCCGCGCGTCCGCGCTCCCGTCGTCGTACGCAACCCGGACGTGCCGCACGACGCGGCGAGCACGATGAAGGTGGCGGTGCCGGCCGCGCTCCACCGCAGCGGGATCGACCTGGACGCACATATCCCTGTGGTCAATCGCTTCACCTCTGTGACCGGTTCGGCCACCTACGTCAACTCGCGTGCGCACGACAGCGATCCGGCGCCGTGGGAACGACTCGGCTCGACCGCGTCGCTGCGCCGGCTCGCCGGGCGGATGGTCACGCACTCCTCGAACCTGGCCACCAACCTCTGCCTCGCCGAAGTCGGCCGGGACTTGAGCAGGTTGATGCGGATGTACCGGGATGGCCGTCCGGGCGAACAGGAAGAAGCCGGTCTCCACGGGCATCCGTGCGCTGAGTGCGCCGCTGTCCATCAGCACCCTGCGACGGTCGCGGACGTGCCGTATCAGCGCGCCATTGCCCTCGCCGAGCATGACGTCGGCCGCACGGTGCGCGAAGAGACGGTCGGAAACGCCACATCGCCATGCAGATTCAGGTGGCCGGAACGGGTCGCGCGAGGCCCTCATCGCGCGTCACTGCTGTGCGAAGTGTTTCTCGAGCCAGCTGAGCAAGGTCGCGAACGCCGGGGACATGGTGGTGTCCGACTGGGTGAGAACGGTCGAACGGCCGCCGTTCTCCACCGTGATCGTGTAGCTCATCGCGTCCCTGGCGCGGCCGGGCCGTTCCTCCTCGGCCGCCGGAACGGCCGCCGCCACCAGCTGGGCCAGCTCCACCGCGGCGTTCTCGGGCAAGGCGTCGGTGTCCAGCACCTTGGGCGGGAGGCGGAGGCGGATCGCGGCCGCCTGCCCACCGTGTGTCGTCAAAGACACCTTCATCGTCAGCGTGCCGCTTGCTTGGCCAGCCCTGCCACCTGGCTGCTCAGTGCTCCGAGCTGCTTGGCCAAGGCTGCCAGGCCGTCCTCCCGGCCCACGCCACCGTCCCGGCCGGCCGCGAGGCTCCGCGCCCGGGCGACCCCGACCGGGACACCGCTGATCTGGAGGCCCACCTCCTGCCACGCCGCCAGTACGGCCAGCTGTTCAGCGCTGCCGTCCCCGTACAGCTCCCCGGCCTTCTGGTAGGTGGTGTCTGCGAAACTCTGGAACTGAGTGTCGACGGTGGAGGCCTTGAGTGATTCGTACCAGATGAGTCCGGGAGCCCCCCAAGCGAATCCGCCGATGTTCATCGCCGTCAGATAGAACGCCTTGTTCGGAATTCCGGAGTTGATGTGCACCCCGCCGTAGTCGCCCATCTCGGTGTCCGGGAGGTTGACGAACTTGTTCATGTGGTCGGGCTGGGGGTCCTTGCCGAACAGGGCGTTGTCGTATGCCTGGCCCGGGGCCGCCAGCGATCGCAAGGCGTCGGCGTCGATGTCCGGGGTGAAGACCTCGGCCCCGATCAGCCAGCTCGCCTCCTCGGCCGACTGCTTCCGCGACCACTGTGTGACCAGCGCACCGAAGACGTCCGAGATGGACTCGTTCAGGGCCCCGGACTGATTGTGGTACTCGAGCCCCGCGGTGTGCTCGGTGACGCCGTGCGTCAGCTCGTGGGCGATGACATCGAGGGATCCGGTGAAGTCGGTGAAAATCATTCCGTCCCCGTCGCCGAAGACCATTTGCTGACTGTCCCAGAACGCGTTGTTGTACTTCGCGCCGAAGTGGACGTACCCATCCAGGCGCATGCCCCGGCCGTCTATCGAATTGCGATTGAACACCTCGCGGTAGAAATCGCGCGTCGTGCCGAGTCCGTCGAACGCCCGGTTGACGGACCCGTCCGCGGACGCCGGTCCGTCTTCCGGCCGGGCCAGAGCTGCGGAGGGGAGAAGCCGACCGTTCCGGCAGTCGAAGAGGGTCCGCCGGCCGTTGCCCGGGGTGGCGGCGCCGGCGAAGGACGCACGGACCGTGCGCTCACCCCGCAACCGAGCGGTGGTCAGCAGGGTGTCCAGGGCGGCCTGGTGCACGTCGCTGTCTTCGCTTCTCAGGAGCTTGTCGAGAAGGTGAGGGGGGATGATGCAATTGAGGCGGCAGGTCCTGGTCATGGGATACCTCATGTACAAGAGGATCGGTGGCGAACGGACATCTCCCGCGCGCAGTGGAGGGCGGGATACACCTCCCGGGCGCAGGCTGCGCCGTGTGGCGAGCGGCTCGTCCGTCTACGTCACACATGCGGTCGAAGAGGCGAAAAGCATGCCTACTTCGAGTAGACGCTCGATGCCGCCGACGCGCACCCCGAGCGGGGGTTGTCCCTCCCGGGCGCGCGTGGGGTTCCGCCTTATGACGTCAGAAGGGATTCCGCGGTCTCGCGCAGTGTCGCCCTGACGGCGCGGGGGTCGTCGAGGTAGCCGCCCACCATGGCTCCGTCCCGCAGGATGACCAGGGTCCGGGCCACGCGCTCGGGATCGGGATGACCGGCGTCGCGGACCACCGCGCACAGCACGCCGTGGAACCAGCGGCGGTGCTCGGCGATGAGGACGCGTACCCGATGCGTGGGGTCGGGGTACTCCGCGGCGGCGTTGAGGAAACCGCAGCCGTGGAACCCCGGCCGGCAGAGGTTGTCGCCGATCATGTCCATGATGGCGAGCAGGGCGTCACGGCCCCGATGGGCGGCGAGAACGGCCGCCACGGCGTTCTCCACCCTCGCTCCGCGGGCCTCCAGATAAGCGACGACCAGCCCGTCCTTGCTGGAGAAGTGGCGGTAGAACGTCGCCCTGGTGACCCCTGCCTCCTTGACCAGCCGATCCACGCCCACGGCCTGGATGCCCTGCTTGTAGAACAGACGTCCCGCAGTGTCCAGCAGGCGCTCTCTGGGGTGGGCTGGCTCGGTGGCTTCCGTGGTCATGGGCACAGCGTAGGGAAGGGACGGCCGGTCCCGTGCGGTCAGGGGCGTGATTTCGCGGGCACTACGCGGGCAGCCGCTCGTACGTGGTGACCAGGGGTTTGGTCTCGTCGACGACGTACGTGGACAGCATCATCGTGGTCACCGTGCCGACGTTGCGGGCGTTGTGGACGGCGCCGGAAGGGATGAAGAAGGGGTCGCCGGTACGCAGCCGTAAGACGTGGCCGTCGTCGAACACCATCAGCACGTCGCCGCGGACGATGTAGCCGACCTCCACCCCGGGGTGACTGTGCCGGCCGGACTCCCTGCCCCGGGGGATCTCCACCAGGGTCTGGACGGTGTCCCAGCCCTTGGCCGGGGAGGGGTGGCGTTGGAGCAGGGTCCGGGTGACTCCGGAGGTCGGGTCCTGGTCGATCATGATCGGGTTCCGTTCCAGTGATGGGGTCTTCCAGGAAGAACGATCGTTCTTTCTTCTTCGGCAGCCTGCCGTCCCGGCACGGGGGAGCGCAAGGGGGAGGGGGCGCCAGTTCCGGCCGTCCTCGAAGTCCAAGCACCCCTGATGTGCGGGGACTTGGCGTGCGTCACCTGTTTGACCAGTGACGCGTGCTGTGCCACAGTCGTCCGGTACGCCCACGGCGGCCATCGGACCCCTGTGTGCGTGGGATCTCCTGCGAGGCGCGGATCGCTCGCAGGCCGGCACTTCGAGACGCACGGAGGGCTTCATATGATCAACAGGCGTACGTTCGGCCAGGCTCTCGGCCTGGGTGCCGGTGGCGCGGTCGCCGCGACACTGGCGGGGCCGTCGGGACCGGCACATGCCTCGGCTCCGGCAGGGCAGGCGGCCGGCACGGCCGCCGCGCCCGCGGCCGGTCCCCGCAGGAGCACCGCGTTCCCCCCGCTCAAGAAGGTCAGGGCCGGTCTGCTCGAGATCGGCTACGCCGAGCTGGGGCCGGCTCACGGGGCGCCGGTCATCTGCCTGCACGGCTGGCCGTACGACATCCACAGCTTCGTCGATGTCGCGCCCCTGCTGGCGGCGGAGGGTCACCGAGTGATCGTTCCCTATCTGCGCGGCCACGGCACGACGCGTTTCGTCTCTCCCCGGACGTTCCGCAACGCGCAGCAGTCGGCCCTCGCCCTCGACGTCATCGCCCTGATGGACGCGTTGGGGCTGGAGAAGGCGGTGCTTGCCGGATTCGACTGGGGAGCGCGGACCGCCGGCATCATCGCGGCACTGTGGCCCGAGCGCTGCAAGGCCCTGGTATCGGTGGGCGGCTACCTCGTCATCAATCTCGAGGCGAACCTCCAGCCGCTGGCGCCGGCGACCGAGCGCGCCTGGTGGTACCAGTACTACTTCTCCACGGAGCGGGGCCGGATCGCCATGGAGGACAAGACCAAGCGGCACGACCTGACCCGACTGGTCTGGGACACCGTGTCCCCGACATGGGACTTCGACGACGCCACCTTCGAGCGCACGGCTGCCGCCTTCGACAACCCGGACTACGCCGCCATCGTGATCCACAACTACCGATGGCGGCTGAGCCTCGCCGAGGGCGAACGACGTTACGAGCCGTACGAGAAGCGGCTCGCCGCCCGGCCGGTCATCGCCGTGCCGACGGTGACGCTCGACGCCGAGCGCGACCCGTTCACGGTTCCGGGCGACGGGACCGCGTACCGGGACAGATTCACGGGCCCGTACGACCACCGCACCCTGAAGGGCATCGGCCACAACGTGCCGCAGGAGGCACCCGGAGCGTTCGCCCGGGCCGTCCTCGACGCCGAGGGAGAGGGAAGCTGACGATGAAAGACCTCAACACGCAGGACGACGGCAACACGCAGGACAGCGGCTCGGCGATGCGCCACGCGCGCTTCGGCGCGCTGCCCCAGCGGATCGCCTACGAGGACATGGTCGAGGTGAAGGCGGCCTCGCCGCGGGACCCGGCACGGGACAACCCCGAAGGAGCGAGGACTCTTCTCCCCTGCCTGGCGTGGGACCTGGTGCTCTGAACGTGCGCCCACGCCTGTGGGGAGAGCCGGAGTCCGCGGCGGGCACGGGCCCCGCTGCGGCGGCCGACGATCCTTGCGAGCGCCCTGGTCACCCGTCAAGATGGTGACGTGAATCTGGATCACGTCTTCGTGTGCGGCAATCCGGCCCTGGACTTCGTCGTCACGCTCCGGGCACGCCGCACGGCGCGATTCGAGATGTTCACGGCACCGGATCGCCTGGACGCCTGGTACGTGGAATCCGGCATCGTCGACTCCGTCTCACCCGCCCGGCAGGCCGACGTGGAGCGGGCGACGACCGTACGGGAGGCCGTCTACCAGTTGATCACGGCCCGGCGCCTCGGCGCGGACTTCGACGACGAGGCGCTGGCCGTGCTCAACGACGCGGCCCGCAGGGCTCCCGCGGCACCCCGGCTGACCCACTCCGGCCGCTGGACGGCGGCGACGCAGCGAGAAGCACTGTCCACCGTCGCCCGGTACGCGGTGGAACTGCTGAGCGGCCCGGACGTACCCCTGCTCAAGGAATGCGACAACCCCGAGTGCACCCGCGTCTACATCGACCGCTCGCGCGGCAGGCGGCGCCAGTGGTGCGGCATGGAGTCCTGCGGCAACAAGATCAAGGCCGCCGCGTACCGCGCCCGCAGGAAGACCGCCGTCACCCCGGCGGGATGACCGGGGCTACGGGCTACGGGCTACGAGGTGCGGGGCAGTGGGCGCGGGCGGCCCGTCATTCGCCCTCCACGACGGACCATTCGGTGACGAAGAAATACTGCCGGTCGACCTCGCCCTGGGCCTCCACCACATGGCCCGCAAGGTGGTTCTGGCCGCTCGGCTGGAAAGGGTTCTCGCCGGGCAGCCGCACCACGTAGTCGCGCTCCCCGCTGTGCAGGACCAAGGCGTCCCGTTCGCTCTTGGAGCCCACGTCGACGCGTTGGACGGAGACCAGACCGCGCAGGCGCGTCACGGTCACCTCGCTTCGTACTCGTCGACGGACAAGACGTTGCCGTCCTGTTCGCGGACGACCACGATGACATCAGTGTGCACGGGTGCGTCGGGTCGGCGCTCGGCGTGCAGGAGGTGTTGACGCGGCGGCGGACCGAAGGACTTCTGTGCCGCGCCGGTGTGTTTCCACACTTCCGCAAACGAGGAAACGGTCGCCGACGCCGGCAGGTCGTGCCGAGCGCCGATCTCACGGAGGCGTTCTTCGAGACCGGGGTCCCGTTCGCTGCCGGGAATCGGTTCGGGCACCGACACGGACTGGTCCAGCACGCGGGCGACGAGCTTCGCCTCCCGGCGGCGCTCGGCCCTGGCGGCGTTCGTGTCCGTCTCGGCCGTGACTCTCGCGGGCTGCACCACCTTGACCGAGGGGTCACCGAGGAGCACGAACTGAGAGAGCGTCTTGAGGTCCATCGGGCCGAGGCGGGACTTCTGCCTCACATAATCCAGTCTTGCCTTGAGCGCGGCGTAGCCGCTGGACTGCCCCTGAAGGAGTTCCCGTACGAGGTACTGGGTGATCAGGTCTGCCTGGTCACAGCTGTCCGACGGCCCGTACGCGATGGTCGTACTGCCGAAGAAGACCAGCGCGCCGCTCTGGAGGTAGGTATTGCACAGGGGCATCTGTGGGGCGGCGCCCGGCTGGTACAGCTCGGCGCCGTAGCAGCACTCCGCCGCCAGGAGCGTCCCCTCGGTGAGGCGCTGGTCGACGTCGTCGACCTTGAGGGCCACGGGATACGAGTCGCCCTGCTGCCCGTACCACTGGGGATTCCCACTGGCTCCATGACAGTTGACGAAGTGGCTCTTGGTCGCGAGGGGGTCCGGCTGCCACGGTGAGCCGTCGGGCGGTATCAGGTGAAGGACGGTGGCGTCGCCGAAGAGAGTCGACAGGTTCTCCTGTGTCGACTTCTGCCATACCGCGGCGGAAAGCCCGAAGTACCCCTGGTACACGTCACGCTCTGCCGGTGCGGCGGCAGCGGCATACCCGAGGAGGCGTACGAGGTACTCCGGGTCGTGCTCTCCCGTCACATCGGGGAGGCGGCCGACGACGCGACTGGGATTGGTGAATCGGCTCGACTCGTGACCGCCGGTTTCGTAGGTGGTCTCGCACGCGTACGGCAGGTCGCTCGGAACCGAAGGATCGCCGTCGTCGACCGCCTCGTTCTTCAGATCCTGGTGCGGGACGACGTCGCGGCTTCCCAGGAGCATCATGTAGTCGGGCTGGGCCGAGTGGAACACCGCGTCTATGGCGTCTTTGTTCTCCCTTTCATCGGTTTCGCTCGTGACCGCCGGGGTGCCGAACGGGGCCATGTCGCCCTCATCGCTGAGATCCACCACGGTGGTATCGATGCCACGGTCCCCATCGGCCGAGATCAGGCCGGCGAGCGCGTTCCGCACTGATTCGAGGTCGGATTCTCCGTACCCTTTGTTCCGCATGGCGGAGTAATTGGTGATCACGATCTTCGTCGCGTTCATGGAATCACCTTCTTGAGCAAGCGCGAGGGGCAGCTGACGGTTCCATGCGCCCACAAAGCTGCCTTAGTCCCACTGTGCACCCTCCTATGGGAATCGAGTCAAACGGTGGAGGGAGGCACCTGCCTGGTCCGGGCTCATCCCGGTGACCTCGACCAAGTGGGCGAAGGCCTGGGCCTCCAGGCCGCGGACCGGGGCGTATCCGAAGTGCGTGACGGTGTGGGAGTCGGTGAACAGGCAGATCAGCCGCTTGAGCGTCTGCACACGGCGCGCCTCGTCGTACACCCACCGCTCGTGCGCCTCAGCCACCGCTCGACCTGCCGGTCCTCTCCCGCTCCGCACGCTTCGCAGCGCCTTCCGGCCCGGCGGGTGATCATTCGGCGGAGCCGTTCCCAGTCCCGCGGGGCGACGCAGGAGCGGACGTTGGTGAACCAGCAACTGCTGGGCACCAGGTCGACGAACAGCCCGCTGCCGAGTGTGCGGTCCTCACCCGGCAGCAGGTCCGGGACGTGTGGGCACGTTCAGCGGAGGGCGGGAAGGCGGATGGCGGTGATGCGGCCGGCCGTGTCGAAGTCGATCTCTGCGGTGGTGTTGCCGGGGAGCTCGGCGACGATCCGGTGGTCCTCCCCCCGCCACAGGACATCGTGGTGCTCGAAGTATCCGGTCACCACCTGGCGGGCCGAGTGCCCGATGAGGGAGACGCCCGTCATCAGCGTCCTCGGCAGCGCGACGGGGTTCAGGCCGACGCGGGGGACCTGCGGGTCGTCGGGCAGGAAGTACACCTGAGTGGTGGGGCCGGCGGGCACGCCGATGTAGCCGGGGGCGCCGGTGACGCCCATTCCGGCGAAGGCCAGGGTCTCGGCCGCACGCCGCGGATCGGCGAAGCCGGACAGATCGAGGGTCTCGGCGGTGAACTCGGCTATGTCATGGGACCGTCCGAAGCCCTCGATCTCCTCGGTGAGGGAGACGACCGGGGTGCCGCGCAGCCCGGGGTTGGCCCAGCCCCACATCCACGAGCTGTCTTCCGAGTCGTACGTGCCGAGCACGGCGACGCTCAGCTCCACCTCGCCTTGCCGGTACAAGCACGCGGGCAGGTCCGCGGTCCACGGGCCCTGGGGCAGGAAGTCGGCCAGGGCCTGCAGCTGCGCGGCGCCCCACGCCGCGTGCCGCTCCGCCTCGCACAAGAACGCGTCACTGAAGTTGATCACGATCCGGGAGCTTACCGAGGGTCCGTGGAGACAGCGCGGGCATGACTGCCGGTCATGAGCGGCATCGCGGCGGCCCTTGCACCTGGCTACCGGCTTCCTGGGCCTGCCTCCGGCGGCGGCTCGCATTCCCGGCGCGGGCCAGGATAGGCATGTCCCGGAAGGGCTGCCGCTCGCCCTCCCGCATACGGGGTCGTGGCGCCGGCTGTGCGCCAGATGCCGTTCGGTCTCAGTCACGCATCCGGCAGGACGAGCCAGACTTCGGAGAAGGCGAGGCCGTGCTCGTGGGTCACCACGCCGCACCGGCAGCCCAGCGTGATCAGACGCCAGTCGCAGGCCACCGTCCACGGGCCACTCGTACCACCGCACCCTGGGCAGCCGACGGTCCGGGCCGTCCACACCCCTGGGGCGGGCCGGTCGTGACGACGGAACCGGCCCCCGTACGTGACCTGCCAGGCCACGGCGGGGGGCGTGAGTGGCACGGTCCCGGGCGGGCACGTCGCAGCCAAGGTGGTGAACAGTGCGATCAGGTGGGGGAGCAGGCCCTCGCCCGCTTCGGTCGGCGGCACCACCACGCCGTCCGTTGTCGTCGGCGCGGCCCCGTATCTCGGGGCTGCGGCCGCGGCCGGCGGGTTCGGGTAGGCGTGCCAGGGCAGGAGGGCGCGGGCGACGGCGGCCAGGAGGGCAGCGGTCGGCGGGCTGACGTCGCCCGCGTCCAGGTGGTGCAGGGCGGTGCGCAGGATGCGTTGGAGCCGCCGGTCCCGGTCCGTGGCCCGTTTCCGTGCCGTCGCGATCTGCTGGGGCGGGAGGGGAGCGGTGAGGCCGGCTAGGACGGCTGCCGCCGCCTCGGTGTCCGCCGGGGTGGGACGCCACTCCCCGGCGGCCAGGAGTCGCCGGGCTCGCCATGACTCACGGTCGAGGGCGCGCGTCAACAGCGGGCAAGCGCCCGAGGCTGCTACGTGGGCGTCGTGTCCGCTCGTCATGGTGTCCCCGTTTCCCTGTCCGGTGCCCCGTCGCGCCGTGTCCGCGCACCTGCCGTGGACACCGGTGGAGATTCCATCAGTTGGCGCTGCGAGTGCCACAGCTGGCATGCAGGGCACCCCCGGCACGCCGCTGATCTGCGGCGGGAGCGCCGGCCCGCCTCGCCTTACGCTGCCGCTATGGCTCTGGATCTCACGCTGTTCATGGCGGACTGGAGCGGTTGAGCGCCATCCCCGTCGAGAACCGTATCCGAGCCCTGGACGACACGGCCTGGCCACCGGATCGGGGTCTGCATGGTGCGCCGAGTACGACTTCTTCACCACCACCGGCTCCTATAGCCCGCATGCCCGCGCGGGCGACGCATGGGCCGACATGCGGCTCCGCGCGGAGTAGCGATCCCCGACGTGCGCGAGCGGCTCTTCGACGCCGCGGAGCGGGTTCTGGCCCGTGAAGGCGCGTCCGCGCTGACCAGCAGGGCGGTCACCACAGAGGCGGGCTGCGCCAAGGGCCTGCTGCATGCCCACTTCGACGGCCTGGACGAGCTCGTCGCCGAACTGGTCCTCGACCGGTTCGCGCGTACGGTGCGACGGGCCGAGGAACTGGTCGCGCGGGCAGGGCAGTCCACCGTGGCGGACAACCTCGTGACGGTCGCGCTCGCGCTCCTGCACTCCCTGAGTCCGACGGTCGTCGGCCTGGCGATGACACGCCCAGGCGCTTCTCTCCGGATCCGTCAGGCGCTTGCGGCAGGCGCCCCGAGTTTCACTGCGATCCAGGATTCCATCACCGGCTGTCTGGAAGCGGAGCAGCGGCTCGGGCGCTTCGCGGAGGGGGCGGACACTTCCTCGATCGCGCTCGCGATCGTCGGAACCGTCCACCATCTCCTGATGACCACCTGGGCCGATGCTCCCGCCCCCCGCGAACAAGTGGGGCGCCTGATCGTTCTCCTCGTCGGTGCCGGCATCGACGGGGCTGCGAGCGCTCGCGATCGGGCATAGCGAACGGGACGCCAGCCGGACAGCGGAGCGCCCGGTGCCGCGTGTGCGGCGCCGGGCGCGGGTGGTGGCGGTGGACGATCAGTGTGCGCTGCGGAAGCGGCGCAGGCGGAGGCTGTTGGCGACGACGAAGACCGAGGAGAAGGCCATCGCGGCTCCGGCGATCATGGGGTTGAGAAGGCCGGCGGCAGCGAGGGGGAGGGCCGCGACGTTGTAGCCGAAGGCCCAGAAGAGGTTGGACTTGATGGTGCCGAGAGTCTTGCGGGCGAGGCGGATGGCGTCGACGGCGGCGAGGAGGTCGCCTCGTACGAGGGTCAGGTCGCCGGCCTCGATGGCGGCGTCCGTGCCGGTGCCCATGGCCAGTCCGAGGTCGGCCTGGGCCAGGGCCGCGGCGTCGTTCACGCCGTCACCGACCATGGCGACCGAACGTCCTTCGGCCTGCAGGCGCTTGACGACGTCGACCTTGTCCTCGGGCATGACCTCCGCGATGACGTCGGAGGGGGCGATCCCGACCTCGGCGGCCACGGCCTCGGCCACAGCCTTGTTGTCGCCGGTGAGCAGGATCGGCGTCAGGCCGAGGGAACGGAGCCGGGTGAGGGCCTCGGCGCTGGTGGGCTTGACCGCGTCGGCGACCTCGAGGACCGCGCGGGCCCGACCGTCCCACGCCACGGCGATCGCCGTACGGCCCGCCGCCTCCGCGCCGGCCTTCGCCTGCCGTAGCTCGGTGGGCAGGGACAGTGCCCATGCGGCGAGGAGCTTCTCGCGGCCGACGAGGACGGCGTGGCCCTCGACGACACCCTGGACGCCGAGGCCGGCGACATTGGCGAAGTCCTCCGGTACGGGGAGGGCGCCGACCTTCTCGGTGGCGCCCGCGGCGACGGCCTGGGCGATGGGGTGCTCGGAGGCGTGCTCCAGGGCGCCGGCCAGGCGCAGCACCTCGTCCTCGGCCTCGCCCTCGGCGAGGTGGACGCCGAGCAGGGTCATCTTGCCGGTGGTGACGGTGCCGGTCTTGTCGAGGACGATCGTGTCGACCTTGCGGGTGGACTCCAGGACCTCCGGCCCCTTGATCAGTACGCCGAGCTGGGCGCCGCGCCCGGTGCCGACCATGAGGGCGGTCGGGGTGGCGAGGCCCAGGGCGCAGGGGCAGGCGATGATCAGGACGGAGACGGCCGCGGTGAAAGCGGCGGTCCAGCCTTCGCCGGTGGCGACCCAGAAGCCGAGGGTGGCCAGGGCCAGGACGATGACGACGGGGACGAAGACAGCGGAGATCTTGTCGGCCAGGCGCTGGGCGGCGGCCTTGCCGTTCTGGGCGTCCTCCACCAGGCGGGCCATGCGGGCGAGCTGGGTGTCGGCACCGACGCGGGTGGCGCGGACGACCAGGCGCCCCCCGGCGTTGACGGTCGCGCCGGTGACCGCGTCACCGGCGGACACCTCGACCGGCACCGACTCGCCCGTCAGCATGCTCGCGTCCACGGCCGAGCTGCCGTTCTCGACGACGCCGTCGGTGGCGATCTTCTCGCCCGGGCGGACCACGAAGGTGTCACCGACGGCGAGTTCGGCGACGGGGACGCGGACCTCGCGTCCGTCGCGCAGCACGGTGACGTCCTTGGCGCCCAGCTCCATCAGCGCCTTGAGCGCGGCGCCGGCCCGGCGCTTGGAGCGGGCCTCGAAGTAGCGTCCGGCCAGGATGAACGCGGTCACTCCGGCGGCGGCCTCGAGGTAGATGTTGCCGCTGCCGTCGCTCCGGGACAGGGAGAACTCGAAGGGGTGGGTCATGCCCGCCATGCCGGCGGTACCGAAGAACAGAGCCCACAGGGACCAGAGGAACGCCGCCGACGTGCCGACCGAGACCAGGGTGTCCATGGTGGCGGCGCCGTGCCGCAGGTTGGTGAACGCGGTCTTGTGGAACGGCCAGGCGCCGTACGTGACGACGGGGGCGGCCAGGGTCAGGGAGAGCCACTGCCAGTTGGTGAACTGCAGGGCGGGCACCATCGCCATGGCGATTACGGGCACGGACAGGACGATCGCGGTGATCAGACGCTGCCGCAGCGGTGCGAGGGCGTCGGGTGCGGCCTGCTGCCCGGCCTCGGAGCCGTCGGTGCCGGTGCCGGTGCCGGTGCCGGTGGCGGGGACGGCCGGGGGCCGGGGGAGGGCGGCGGTGTAGCCGGTCTGCTCCACCGTGGCTATCAGGTCGGCCACCTCCACGCCGGCGCCGAAGACCACCTTGGCCTTCTCCGTCGCGTAGTTGACCGTGGCCTCCACGCCGTCCATGCGGTTGAGCTTCTTCTCGATGCGGGCCGCGCACGAGGCGCAGGTCATGCCGCCGATCGCCAACTCGACTTCGGCTGGGGCAGTGGCAGGTGCGGTGATGCTCATGATGCTCCTCGTGCGCGGATGGGGCGGGCGGGACCGGGCCCCGGCGGATGGGCCGACGGCGGCGTGAGCGCCGCGCCGCCGGCCGGGGATCAGTGGGCGGAGAGGTTCACGGCCCGGCCGGTCAGCTCGTAGCCGGCCTCGTCGACGGCGTCGGCGATCCGGGCGTCGTCGGGCTCGTCGGTGGTCGTGACGGTGACCAGGCCGGTGGCCACGTCGACGGTCACACCGGACACGCCCGGTACGGCGGAGACCTCCTTGGTGACGGCGGTCTCGCAGTGGCCGCAGGTCATGCCCTTGACCTTGTAGACGGTGGTGACGCCTGCGACCGCCTCGCCGAGCGGGGTGGCGGAGCCGGAGCAGTTGTTTTCGGGGGAGCAGCAGGACATGGGTGCCTCCGGTCGTTGATCCGTCTGTGGGTGCCTCGCGGAGCACCCATAGAGATTTATACCCCCGGGGGGTATCTATGGCAACCCCCGGGGGGTATCCGGGGGCGAGGGTGGAGTCATGCCCGGTCGACGCGGATTTCCGCTGGTCAGGGTGGGGGGCTTGGCGGGGGGCGGCTTGCTCGTGCCGGCCCGGAGGCCGGCGTGATGGGCATGTGGGCCCATTACCCCTAGGGGGTATCCGGGCGCCAGCGGTCGACGCTTTATGTTTATTGAACATTCAAAGACGTAGGGTGTGCGTCGAGCGGGCTGCTTGAAGTTTCAAGAGCCAGAGATCCCCTCACCAAGGAGTTGCTGTGAAGTCCACCCGCAAGGCCTGGGCAGTAGCCACCGCCGTCGGCGTACTCGCCGCGAGCGGCGCCACCGTCGCTGCCGCCACCCCCTCCGCCCGCCCGGCGTCGCAGAACGCGAGTGAGGACGAGCAGCTGCAGAAGCTTTACGAGGAGGCCGTCGCCGAGGGCGGTCGTCTGGTCGTCTACGCCGGCGGCGACAAGCCGGGCCAGGCCGACTACCTCAAGAACGCGTTCGTCAAGAAGTTCCCCAAGATGAAGGTCGACACCGTCGTCGACTTCAGCAAGAACCACGACGCGCGCCTCGACAACCAGATCGCCGAGCACAAGGTCGTGGCCGACGTCGTCCACCTCCAGACCCTCGACGACTTCCCGCGCTGGAAGAAGGAAGGGGCCCTGGAGAAGTACAAGCCGGTCGGCTGGAGCAAGGTCTACGACAAGGTCAAGGACAAGGACGGCTACTACACCGGCCTGTTCTTCATCGGCTTCGCCAACGTCACCGCCACCACGCTCGGCGACAACGCCCCCGTCGAGGCCCAGGACTTCCTCAAGCCCGAGTACAAGGACAAGCTCGTCTTCACCTACCCCAACGACGACGACGCCGTCCTGTACTACTTCAAGCAGCTCACCGACACGTACGGCTTCGACTACCTGAAGAAGCTGCGCGCCCAGAACCCCAAGCTCGTCCGCGGCACCGCCGACGCCTCCGCCCTGGTCGGCAAGGACGGTTACGTGGCGAACTTCGGCAGCTCGGGCAGCTCCAGCGGCCTGTCGAAGACGAGCATCCCCGAGAAGTCGCCTTGGGTCGCGTGGCCGCAGACCGGCGCCATCCTCAAGGACGCCCCGCACAAGGCCGCCGCCAAGCTGTACATGAGCTGGATCCTGTCGAAGCAGTACCAGCAGACCTCGTACGGCTGGAGCGCCCGTACCGACGTCGCCGCCCCGGCCGGCCGCAAGGGCATCTTCGACTACGACAACATGAACCCCCTCGGCCTCGGCAACTTCATGAGCGACCGCGCCGCCCTCGACCGCTACAAGGCCCGCATCAACCTCTACGTCGGTGACGTCAAGGGCGCCAACCCCGCCGATCCCGAGAGCAAGCTCGGCCTGTACCCCGTCGACCAGAACGGCACCCAGGGCTGACGGAGGTAGGCGGGAGGGACGACCGCCCGATGAGGGGGGTGGGGCCCGCCCCGGGCAGGGGCGGCGCCCGCACCCCCTCCCACGTCACATGTGGACGTCGACGCAGGCCCGGCCGACGGCCCGCTTCACGGCACCGGAGGCGTCGTGCTCCACCCCCTCGGCGCAGAACTTGGTGTGGTTGCCCACGCCGTGGCCCACCGCGACGCCGTACCGCGAGCCCTTGTGCCAGTGCGCGACCGCGCTCTGGCCCTTGACGCCGGGGCCGTACAGGCGGAAGTGGCCGTAGAACTGGGAGCCCGGCGCGGGGGTGACGGTGAGGCGCGCTACGTACAGCCCCGAGCCCTCGACCTCCAGACAGGTCTGACCCCCGCACCCTCCCCAGTTCGCGGACGCCGGGGACGCCGTGGCGGTGAACAGGGCCGCGGCTCCGACTGTCGCGGCGACTGCCCGCAGGGCCCAGCGAGTTCGTACAGCGATGCGGTTCATCTGCTCCACCTTCTTCGATTCGTCCGCCACTGGCCTAAACGATCAGGGCTTTGACGGGTTACACGAACCACCGGACAGGCGGACGGGGTCGGGAGACGCAGGTCACATTCGCCCGTGTCACAGGGGGCAGGGCTGCCTCGTCTCAGGGGTGTAGGCATTGACGACCACTGAGGAGCACACCATGGACGCGCGACTGAACTTCTTCACCGCCCCGATGGCCGGCAAGGCCATCAAGCACCTCATGGCGGTGGGCAAGATTCTCAAGGACTCGCCGCTGCCGGCCGCGACGCAGGAACTGGTCTCGCTGCGCGTGAGCCAGATCAACGGCTGCGCCGTCTGCATCGACATGCACACCAAGGAGGCCGCTGCCGCCGGCGAGACCTCGGTGCGGTTGAACCTGGTGGCGGCGTGGCGTGAGGCCACGGTCTTCACCGAGGCCGAGCGTGCCGCGCTGGAGCTGGCGGAGGAGGGGACCCGGGTCGGGGACGCGGCCGGCGGGGTCGGTGACGAGGTGTGGGCGCACGCCGCCAAGCACTACGACGAGGAGCAGCTCACCGCCCTGGTGCTCCTGATCTCCTTCATGAACATGGCCAACCGGCTGAACGTCATCACCCGGCAGCCGGCCGGCGACTACGAGCCCGGGCAGTTCCACTGAGCGGCATCGACATCGGCATCGGCGACCGGCTCGGGGCCCGGCTGCGGCTCCGGGCCCTCGGGTCCGGGGCGTTAATCTGGCCCGCCGGTGGTGCGGATGATCACCACGAGACGCCTGGGCCGGTGAATACGGCCAGGTGAGAGGGTTTCAGGGGGAGAGGAAACGGCGTGAGCAAGGTTGAGGAGTTCGAGGAGCTGCGGCCGCTGCTGTTCTCGATCGCCTATCGGATTCTGGGCAGTGTGAGTGAGGCCGAGGACGCGGTGCAGGAGACATGGCTGCGCTTCGACGGCTCGTCGACCCGGCCCACGTCGACCAAGGCGTTTCTGTCGGCCGCGGTGACGCGGATCTCGATCGACGTGCTGCGCTCGGCGCGCGTGCGGCGGGAGGAGTACGTGGGGCCGTGGTTTCCCGAGCCGCTGCTGAGCGACCCGTATCAGGATCCGGCGCGGTCGGTGGAGCTGGCCGACTCGGTGTCGATGGCGGCGCTGCTGTTGCTGGAGCGGCTCAGCCCGCTGGAGCGGGCGGCCTTCCTGTTGCGGGAGGTGTTCGGCTTCGGGTTCGACGAGGTCGCCGCGGCGGTGGGACGTTCGGAGGCGGCGTGCCGGCAGCTGGTGGTGCGGGCGCGGCGGCACATGGAGGCCGGGCGGCCGCGCTTCGAGGCCGACCGTCAGGAGCGACAGGAACTGGCGAAACGATTCTTCGATGCGCTGAAGAACGGCGATGTGGGCGGGCTGCAGAACCTGCTGGCCGCAGACGTGCAGCTGGTCGGTGACGGCGGCGGCAAGGCGCCGCAGCTGGCCAGGGCCATCATCGGCGCGGAGAACGTGGCCCGGCTGCTGGGCACGGTCTACCCCTGGATGAGCCGGATCGAGGTGACGTTCGAACTGCACGAGGTCAACGGCCAGCCCGGTGCGATCTTCCGCGACCGGGACGGCAAGGTGATCCACACCATGGCCCTCGATGTGCTCGACGGACAGATCCAGGCGATCCGCTCGGTGCTCAACCCCGACAAGCTCGAGCACATCGGGCCGGTCGCCGACGCCTGGGCCATCAACCGCGAGCTCAAGCAGGCCCGTCGGCAGCGGGGCTGACCCGGGGAGCGGTGCGGGCCGAGTGCCGGTGCCCGGTCGCAACCCTGCGCCTGTGCACCGGGATTGCTCGGCCCGCTTCCGTGCCTTCCGGCATGGCCGGAACCGCTCGCACGCTCATCGTACGGCCAGGCGTATTTACCACCTGTCCGAATGAACGGCGGTTCCTCATCCCGGCAAAGCGGCCATGCATAGCACTGGGGGGCGATCCAGGGCGTGCCGTCGGTGCGCAACGCCGCAGCACACCCGGCCCGACTCCCGCGCGAGGCTCAAACCAGCGGTCTGACCT
Source organism: Streptomyces sp. NPDC053079 (assembly GCF_044546695.1). Taxonomy (NCBI): domain Bacteria; kingdom Bacillati; phylum Actinomycetota; class Actinomycetes; order Kitasatosporales; family Streptomycetaceae; genus Streptomyces; species Streptomyces sp. NPDC053079. The sequence continues at coordinate 685,847 of NZ_JBITZJ010000003.1, read as the reverse complement.
CATCTTTCTCGCACTCGTCATCCTTCTCGCACTCGTCGCTTGTCACTCGTCGCCCGGCAACGCACCAACGCCCCACCGCGCCATCGCTGACCGACACGCAAGTGGAAGGAGCGCCTCCCAATGCACGCCGGTGATCCCGTTCCGGACGTACACGCCGCGTACGACGCCGCCTGCGCGCGACTCCTCGGGCTTCAGTCCGACGACGGGTCCTGGGAGAGCGAGATGGAGTGGAACACCACCATCCTCTCCCAGTACGTCATCGTCACGCGGGTGCTGGGCCGCCCACCGGACGAGACGACCCGGCAGGGGATGATCACGCACCTCCGTAACACGCGTACCCCGGAGGGCGGTTGGGGCATGCACCCCGCGGGCCCTGCTTCGCCGTACGCCACGCTGCTGGCCTACGTGGCTCTGCGCCTGCTCGGCGTGGGGCCGGACGAACCGCCGGCCGCCGAGGCCGGGAAGTGGCTCGGCGCGCAGCCGGGCGGTGCGCGGGCCGTACCGCAGTGGGGGATGTTCTGGCTGGCGGTGCTCGGCCTGGTGCCCTATCGCGAGGTGGCCCCGTTCCCGCCGGAGGCGATGCTCCTTCCCCGGTGGGTCCCGCTCCATCCGGAACGGCTGCTCGGCTGGACCCGGATGCTCTACCAAGCCATGAGCTACCTCTACGGGGCACGGTTCCGCGCGGACCTGGGCCCGCTGGCCGACGAGCTCCGCGACGAGCTGTTCCCCGCCACGGCACCGGGCCCGGCGGACGGGCGCCGTCCCGATGTCGTCCTTCCACGCGGTCGCCTCCTGCGCACCCTCCAGCACGTCATGCGCGGCTGGGAACGCGTGCACAGCCGTCGGCTGCGCCGTGCCGCCCTGGAGCGCTGCCACCGCGCGGTCGTCGACGAGCAGCACGCGTCGCCGGTGCACGGCCTGTCCTCGGTGAACGCGCTGGTGGAGTGCCTGGTCCTGTTCGCGCACGACCGGCGTCACCCCTTGCTCGACGCGGCGGTGGCCAGGCTGGAGTACTGGCGCTGGGCCGACGAGAAGAACGGGGTGCGCGTCTGCGGCGACCGGGCCATCGTGTGGGAGACCTCCTTCGCCGTGAGCGCTCTCCTGGCAGTGGGGGCGGAAGACCGCTCGGAGCGGGTGGGGCCGGCGGTCCTCCGGGCGTCCGCCTATCTGCGTGACGCCCAGATCACCACCTATCCCGGACTGTTGCCACCCCTGCGCTCGGTGATCGGAGGCTGGGCGTTCTCCGACGGTGACAGCCGCTGGCCGGTCGGCGACTGCACGGCGGAGGCCGTCAACGCGCTGCTGAGCGTTCCGGACGCCCGGCACCTCCCGCCGTGGTCCCTGCCCGGTGCGCTGGACGTGATCCTCGACCGGCAGAACCGTGACGGCGGCTTCGGAACACTCGACCGCCAACGCGTCGGCCGGTGGCTGGAAGCACTCAACCCGACGGAGATGTTCGCCAACTGCATGGTCGATTCGTCGTCCGTCGACTGCACCGGCTCCGCGCTCACCGCGCTGGCCCGGATGCGCGCACTCCTCCCCCCGGAGGGGCGACGGCGGGCCGACGCGGCGATCAGGCGGGGAGCCGCCTTCCTGCGTTCGGTCCAGAACCCCGACGGATCTTTCACCGGTTCCTGGGGCATCAACTACACCTACGCCGCCTTCCACGCCGCCCGTGGCCTCCGCGCGGCGGGCGCCTCGCCCGGAGATCCGGCCCTGGGCGCCCTGGGGCAGTGGCTGGCCGCCACGCAGCTGGCGGACGGGGGATGGGGCGAGGACTGGCGGAGCTGTGCCGAGGGCCGCTACATCGCGCTCGCCCACGGCCTGCCCGAGATGACCAGCTGGGCGGTGCTGGCCGGGCTGGACACGCTGGGCCCCGGGCACCCGTCCGTCACCGGCGGCGTCCGGTGGCTGTGCGCCGCCCGGCGGCCCGACGGTTCCTGGCGCGACGACCAGGTCAACGGGGTCTTCTTCGCCACCATGATGCTCAACTACCACCTCTATTCGGCCTACTTCCCGACCCTGGCCCTGGGGCGCTATCTACGGGCGGTCGGCTCACCCGGCTCACACCACAAGGAGCGGCATGACCACTGAGACCGACGCGACGGCACGGTTCCAGGCCCTTACCGCCGACCCCCGGCGCCGCCGTGACGAGTCCACCGCGATGGTGGAGCAGTACTTCACCCTGACCGGGGACCTCTACCGGGAGAGCTGGGGTCCCCACCAGCACTTCCCCTGCTATCTCCCCGGACAGAGCCGCGAGGAGGCGACCGAGGCCCATGTGCGGGACCTGGCCGACCGGGCCGGGCTCACGGCCGGTTCGTACGTGCTGGACCTGTGCTCCGGCGTCGGCGGCCCCGCCTGTACCGTCGCGGCCCACACCGGCGCGCGGGTGGTCGGGGCCGACCTGGTGGCCGCCCGGGTCCGGGAAGCCGAGGACAACGCCCGGAAGCGGGAGCTGGACGACAAGGTCTCCTTCCGCGTCGCCGACGCCACCGCCCTGCCCTTCGACGACGCGGTCTTCACCGCCGCCTACAGCATCCAGGCGTTGTGCCACGTGGCGGACAAACCCCGCGCCCACCGCGAAGTCGCCCGCGTGCTGCGGCCGGGCGGGGTGTGGACCGGGTACGACTGGATGCGCGCGGCGGCAGCGGAGGCGGACGGGATCGCCGAGGACATCTGCCGGGCCCACGGCCTGCCCGCGCTGGCGACGGTGGACGAGCTCCGGCAGGACCTGACGGCTGCGGGCTTCACGGACGTTCACGTCAGCGACGGCCGGGACGTCGGCGACTGGTCACCCAACTGGGCCCAACTGGAGGAACTCGTCGCGCAACTGCCGCCCCGCGACGAGCTGCCGCCCCTGCTGCGCATGATGACCGACGGTGCCCGCGCGCTGTGCACGGGTGCACGCAGTGGCGCCTTCTTCATCGGACACTGGCACGCCCGCCGCGCGGAGGAAGGACCATGACCGGCGATCGCCCACCGAACCCCGCACAGAACTGCCCCGCCCACGCGGAACATCCGGGCTCCGGACCGGACACGGCCCGGGAACTGCCCACCGTGCCCGGGGGCCTGCCGCTGATCGGCCACGCCGTTCCCTTCTTCCGTGACCCCGGGGGATTCCTGCTGCGCCACCACGCCGCACTGGGCGAAGCCCTCGCCTTCAGGTTCCTGGGGACGAAGGTGGCCTCCCTCTGCAGTCCGCAGCTCAACGCCGCCGTCCTGGGACACGACGACAGCGAACTCAGCCGCGACGTCAGCAACGGCCGCCTCACCCCCTTGTTCGGCGAGGGGCATGCGCTCGACGACGCTCTCGAACTCGTCACCTGGCAGAAGAAGATCATGCGCCCGGTGCTGCGGCGTGAGGCCATGGCCCAGCACGTGACGACCATGTACGAACAGGCCGAGCGGTACACCGTGGGCTGGGGCACGAGCGGCGAGGCCGACCTCGTGACCGCCGTCCGTGAGGTGACGGCGCTCTTCGCCGCCCACTGCCTGATCGGGCCCCGGTTCGGCCGTGCGATGGGCCCGTCCCTCCCCGCCCTGCTGCAACACCTGGTGTCCGCCTTCTACTGGTCCTTCGTGATCGACCCCAGGGCGCCGCTGCCGGTCTACCGCCGAAGGGACCGGGCGCGTAACACCCTCGCCCGTGCGGTCAAGGACATCGCGCCCGGGGACCGTCCCCACGGCCTCGAACACGGCCTGTTCGAGACGATCACCGGCACGCCCCGGCCGGACGGCACCACACCCGACGTGAACGCCGCTGCCGCCGTCATGCTGAGCCTGCTGTTCGCCAGCTACGAGACCACCGTCGCGCAGACCGCGTGGACGGGCGTCCTCCTCCTGCGGCACCCCCGCTGGCTGGATGTCGTACGCGCCGAACAGGACGCGCTCTTCGGTGCGACATCGGTCCCGACCCTGCAACTGCTGAACGAGATGGACTGGTTGGGGCACTGCCTGATGGAAGCGGAACGCCTACGTCCGTCCGCTCGCGGCATCCTGCGCACCGCGACCCGTGACGTGACCATCGGCGGCCACCTGGTGCCGCGCGGTCACACGGTGGTGATCTGCCCGGCGGCCTCCCACCGTCTGCCCCAGGTCTTCCGCGACCCCGACCACTACGACCCCGACCGCTACGCCTCCCGCGCGGAACACCGCGCCACTCCCAGCCCGCTGATCGGCTTCGGCGGAGGAAACCACCCCTGCCTGGGGATGACCTTCGCCCTGCAGGCGATCAAAGTCTTCTGGAGTGTCCTCCTCCGCGACTTCGACCTCGAACTCGTCGACCCCGACGTCCGCCCGGCCCGCCTGGTGTTGATCGCTCCGCCCCGCCGCCCCTGCCTGCTGCGCTACCGCCGCAGGAAGCCATGAACCCGGTCGCGTACGACGTCGCCGTCATCGGCGCGGGACCGGCGGGCTGCGCCGCCGCCCTCGCGCACGCGCGGCGCGGCCTCGGCGTGCTGCTGCTGGAAGCGGCTCGCCGGCCGCCGGCGCGGCTCGCCGGTGAGTGGATCCACCCCACCGGCCTCGACGCCCTGCGCCGGCTGGGCGTCGACCTGCCGACGGCCCGCACGACCTCCGCTCTCGGCTTCGTACTGCACCCCGAGGACGGCGGTACGCCCATCACGCTTCCCTGCCCCGACGGCGAACGCGCCGTCACCATCCGGCACGACGACCTCGTCGCCACCCTCCGCGCCAGGGCGTCCGACCACCCGGGCGTCACCCTGGCCCTCGGCGCCCGGGTCCGGTCCGTCGAGCACACCACCGTCACGTACGACATGGACGCCGGCCCCACACGCCACGTCCGCGTGCGGCGCGTCGTCGGCGCCGAGGGGCAGACGTCCCTCCTCCGGCGCGTGCTGCGCCCCGCCCCCGCTCCCGCCACCATGGTCTCGCGCACGGCCGGGCTGCTGATACGCGGCGTCCCGCTGCCGAAGGAGGGCTACGGCCATGTCTTCGTCGGCGCCCCCGGACCCGTCCTGGCCTACCGGCTGGACCGTGACACCGTACGCCTGACCCTCGACGTCCCTGTACTGCCGCTCCGCTCCGACCCGTTGCCGGCCTACCTGCGCCGGTCCTACGCCCCCCTCCTCCCGGAGGACATGGCCGAGGCCCTGCGCGATGCGCTGGAGCGCGGCAGCGTCCAGTGGGCCGCCAACCGGCTGCGCCCGCGCCGCTTCCACGGGCGCGGCCCGTACGCCCTGGTGGGCGACGCGGTCGGCACCTGCCACCCGCTCACCGCGTCCGGGCTGAGCTTCGCGCTCCGGGACGCCGAATGCCTCGCGCACACCAGGGGCGTGGCCGAGCACGGCCGCCGCCGACGGGCCGCCGGCCGCGCGGGCGAACACCTCGCCACGGCCCTGCACCGCCTCTTCTGCGACCCCGGCCGGCCCACCACCGAGCTGCGCGCGAGCCTGTACGCGGTCCTGCGGGACAGCGCCGCCGAACGCGAGCGCATGATGCGGGTGCTGTGCGCCGAGGAGCACAGGACGACGGCGCTGGCCGGTGCGGTGCTGCGCGTCGCCGCACACGCCTTGGGTGAACGCCTCCACGCCCGCGAGGGCCACGCCCGGTGGCACGCTTCGGCGCGGGCCTGCGCCGACTATGCGGCCTGGTTGTGGTGGATATGCCGCAACCGCACCCATCCGGAACATCCGTCGGGCGGAGACGTGCCCGGAGCCGGTCCGTGACCCGCGGCAGCACCGTGGTGGTGATGCTTCCGCTGATGCTGGCGCTGTTCGTCGCGAGTCTGGACCAGACGATCGTCACGACCGCCCTGCCCCCGATCGCCCGGGACCTGCACGGCACCGCCACCGACGTTCCGTGGATCGCGACCGCCTATCTGCTGACGAGCGCCGTGAGCACGCTGGTCTTCGGCAAGCTCGGCGACATGTACGGCCGCAAGAGGATCTTCCAGTTCTCCCTGTCGGTCTTCCTGTGCGGCTCCCTGCTGTGCGCCACCGCCGACAGCGTGCCGTATCTCGCTCTCTGCCGCGCCCTGCAGGGCATCGGCGGCGGCAGCATCATCTCGCTCGTGATGGCCGTCACCGGCGATCTGGCGGCACCGCGGCAACGGGCCCGGCACCAGGCGCTTCTGGGCATGGTCGCCGCGCTCGCGCTCGTCGCCGGGCCGCTGCTCGGGGGCGCGTTCGCCGACGGGCTGTCGTGGCGCTGGATCTTCTACGTCAACCTGCCGATCGGCGCCGTCGCCTTCGTGGTCGTCGCGCTGCGGCTCCATCTGCCGCGGCCGGCGGAGGCGGCCGGCCGGGTGGACGTCCTCGGGGCGCTGGTGGCCGCCGTGTTCACCACGTCCGTCGTGCTGGTCACCACGTGGGGTGGCGACCGCTATGCGTGGGGCTCGCCCGTGATCCTGGCGCTGATCGCTCTCGGGGGCGCCTCCCTGGTCCTGTACCTGTTCGTCGAGCGCCGGGCGGGCGATCCGATCACGCCGCTGCGGCTCTTCCGCCGCCCGGTCTTCGCTCTGGCGTCGGCGCAGTACCTGCTCGTAGGGATGGTGCTGTTCGCCGGAATGCTCTACGTACCGATGTTCCTGCAGCTCGTGCAGCGCAAGTCCGCTTTCGAGGCCGGGCTGTTCGTCATCCCGCTGCTGCTCGGCCTCGTCGCCGCTGCGGCGCTCTCGGGGCCGGTGATCGCAAGGACGGGGCGCTACAAGTTCTATCCGGTGACGGGCGCGGTGCTGGCCGGTGGCGCGATGGCGCTCGTCAGCCGCGCCGGACCGCACACGGGGGCGCTGTGGCTGATCGTCCCGCTGGCGGTCGCGGGTGCGGGGACCGGCTTCTTCGTCCAGGTCGCGCTGCTGGCCGGCCAGAACACGGTCGGGCACGAGGACGTGGGCGCCGCCACGGCCGTACTGAACTTCTGCCGCACGCTCGGCGGCGCCTTCGGTACCGCCCTCTTCGGCGCGATCCTCGCCGCCGGACTCCACTCCCCACGGCCGGGCGCGGCGGAGAGCACCGCGGCCTTCCACGCCGTCTTCGGCTGGACCGTGCCGCTTATGGCGGTCGCCTTCGTGCTGGCGTTCGCGATGCGGGAGGAGCCGCTGTCCGAACGGCGGTCTTGAACGTTCGCCAGATGACCCGGGAGCGGGCCGCGGCGGAAACTCCGCCGTGGGTCTCAGCGAGCCGGAGCGACTCACCGGCCGCGCCCTAGGACGGAAGTCCTAGCGGGAGATCCGTACAGCGCCGGTGCCGGGGCCCGGCCGGCGGCTGGAAGGGTGGTGATCCTCCGGAACCCGCCGGAACCGCCCCTCCCCCCGGGAGATCATCGTGGAGACCTCGCCCAGCCGTCACTCAGCCGCCCCCGAACCGTCAGGGGCCCTGCGGCTGATGGAGGAGACCTTCGGGTTCCTCCATTCCGCCGCCCTGCGGACCGCCGCGTCGCTGCGGATCGCCGACCGGCTGGTCGACGGGCCGCGCACCGCCGCCGAGCTCGCCGCGGACACCGGCACCGACGGCGCGACACTGCACCGGTTGCTGCGGCTCCTGGCATCGCGAGGCGTCTTCCAGGAGGACGGGACGGGCGCATTCGGGCTGACGCCCGCGGCGTACGCCCTGCGCACCGACGTCCCCGGCTCGTTGCACTCCACGGTGCTCCTGCTCACCGACGACATGTTCGTGCGCTCCGCAGCCGACCTCGCCGAGACCGTACGCACCGGGGAATCCGCATTCCCCAGAGTCTTCGGCACCCCCTTCTTCCAACACCTCGAGGCCGACGGCGCGGCCCGGGAGGTCTTCGACGCCGGGATGGCGGCCTTCTCCGGTCCGCTCGACGACGCAATCGCGGCCGCGTACCCGTTCCCGGACCGGGGCACGGTCGTGGACGTCGGCGGCGGACGGGGCGGACTGCTGCGGGCCGTCCTGTTGCGCCACCCCGGCCTGTCGGGCGTCCTCTTCGACCGGGCGGCGGCGTTGCACGAACCCCTACTGGACGAAGAGGAGTTGGCCGGACGCCGGCGGGCCGAGCCCGGGGACTTCTTCGCCACCGTCCCGGACGGCGACGTCCTCCTCCTCAAGCATGTCCTTCCCGACTGGAGCGACGAGGACTGCGTCCGCATCCTGCGCTCCTGCCGCCGGGCCCTCGCCCCGGGCGGCCGGGTCCTGATCGTCGATGCCGTCCCGGCGCCGGGCAACGCCCCGCACCCGGGCAAGGAGCTCGACATCCTGATGATGACCGCCCTCGGCGGCAGCACCCGCAGCCCCGCCGAGCTCGACGCCCTCTTCGCCCGCTCCGGACTGCGCTACGTCCGCACGCTGCCGACGCCCGGCTTCGCGTCGATCGTGGAGGCGGCCGCCGACGCCTGTGATCGGTAACCGTCGTAGTCGTCCCAGTCGGTGGCGGCCCTGGTCAGTTGCTCCCAGGTCGGCCATGCGGACCCGGTCCGCTCGCGGTGGAGCTCGCCGGGCAGACTGAACAGGGGGATCTTGCCCGGATTGGCGAGTGTTTGGGCGACTACCGCGTCGCGCAGCACCGGTGCGACGTGCAGGCGCGGCAGCGCGGCGTGGACGCGGGCGACGTACGCGGCCGGGACGGGGTCCGGGCCGCCGGTGATGTCGAATCTGGAGCCGGCGGACACCAGGGCGATCTCGGGGCGCTTGCGGGTGGCGATGCCGTCGCTGGTGTGCAGGGCGATGGCGTCCCAGACGACCTCCACCTCGGCGGCCGGAAGTCCTTTCTGGGTGAGGAACTCGGCGGCCAGGTCGGCGCCGTCGACCTCGAAGCGCTGGTCACCGTTGCCCTGGGGGCTGAGTCCGGCGTCGTGCAGTACGGAGCCGAGGAACAGCAGCTGGTCGTCGTAGTCGTGGCCGGGGCGCAGGCCCTGCTGTTCGCCGAGCCGGCGACCGTAGAGATAGGTGCGCACGCTGTGGTGGAAGACGGCGGTGTTCACGATGCTCTCCGCGAAGCGCAGCGCGGCCAGCGCCACGTCGGTACGCGGCAACGACAGTCCGTCGTGGTCGAGGCCCATCGGGGTCATCCTTTCCGGACGGGTTCGGTATCGGGGTGGTGTGCCGGGAAGCGGTCGTCGCCGATGTGCCGGAGCACGAGCAGCCCGCCCAGTCCTGGGACCAGGGCGCGCCAACGGGCGCCCGGGGGAGAGGACTTCGCCATCGGCCAAGTCGTCGCGATGACGACGAGGTAGGCCATGCCATGCGTCGGTCCACCCAGCGCGGTGATCTCCCGTACGTGCCAGGTGAGCAGGTTGACGAGCAGGGCAGTCAGGGATGCGGCTTCGATGAGGGCCGCGATCCGTAGCGTGCGCACGAATGATCACGCTCCCGTCGTGGAGCCGGGACGGACGATCATGAGGACGACCACGACGGCCCACAAGAGGTTGAAGACGCCGGTGAGCATGCCCAGACGGGCCACGGCGGCGGGCGGCGACCCGGTGTCCGCCGCGGCGCCCTGGGGCAGCCCGAGGAGGCTCAGCTGGCCCGGCAGGACGGCCAGCACCAGGGTGGCCGCAGCGATCGCGGTCAGGACGAGCGAGGCGATCAGCCAGGCGTCGCCCAGGACGCCGAGTTGGACCGCGGTGGCGATCCCGAACACCGGCACGGCGATTCCGACGACGGCGTAGCCCCGGCAGATCCGGTGCAGGAGGGCGGCGACCTCGGCCGCGCGTCCGCCCCCGTCCTTGTCGCCGGACGCGGCCTGCCACGCGTAGCGCGGGAACAACGAGGCCGCCACGGCGACCGGTCCGAGGACCAGGATCGCCGCGAGCACGTGGATGGACAGCAGGAATTTGGTCACTTTGGGCTCCGGGAGGGGGGCGCGTCGGCCGACTGGGGTGCCCAAAGGTTCGGTCTGTGCATGTCGATCAGTCTGCTGCGGGGCGGAGCCGGCGAACAGTGGCAGGAATGCCTGCCAGGCGCAAGATACGGCCACCTCGGAATCCATTTGGTCAATGGCGGCGATTTGATGAAACTAGCTGCATGTCAGAAGCACAGCACTTGGTGGAACGGCACACGATTCTGTCGGTGGTCGTCGGATCGCGCGCGTTCGGGCTTTCCACGGCCGCCTCGGACGTCGACCGCCGTGGCGTGTACGTGGCCCCCACCGCCGACTTCTGGCGTATGGCCAAACCGCCGACCCATATGGAAGGTCCGCTGCCCGAGCAGTTCAGCTGGGAAGTGGAGCGGTTCTGCGAACTCGCGCTGTCCGGCAATCCCAACATTCTCGAAGTTCTGCACAGCCCGCTCGTCGAACAGCGCTCCGCGCTGGGCGCGGAACTGCAGGACCTCGCCCCGGCGTTTCTCTCCCGCAGGGTGCACAGCACGTTCGCGCGGTACGCCATGTCCCAGTTCACCAAGGCGGAGAACCGCCGCGAACGCGAGGGCGAGCCGCGCTGGAAGCACATCATGCACATGCTCCGCCTGATGATCAGCGGTAGCTCGCTGCTGGAGAGCGGCACGATGCACATCGACGCCGGCCCGTACCGCGAACGCCTGCTGGCCGTACGCCGTGGCGAACTGTCCTGGGACGAGGTCCGCACCTGGCGCGACGAGCTGACCGCACGCCTGGACCGGGCGCTCGCCACGAGCCCGCTCCCGGAACACCCCGACACCGCCTGCGTGGAGAACTGGCTGATCTCGGTCCGCCGTCGCTCCCTGACCACCGGAAGCACCCTCATATGACCACGCACGCCGTGAACCGCCTGCCCGACCTGACGCAGGCCGTCGCCGAGCAGCGGCACCCCCTGCTCTTCGCCACGGTCTACGTGCTGTCCCTGCACGACGTCGAGTCGAGGGTGACCTTGTGAAACGGGGCAAGAATTTCACTTCGGGCGATGGGTCGCAGTGTTCGTCAAGGGGTGCTGCGGACGCCGGCGCCGGGCGAGCGGCCTTCGCGGCCCGGACGGCGGTCCGTGACGTCGCGGCCCCGCTGGAAGCGGAGATCACTGGCACCGACCGCGCCGCCTCTCTGTCGCTGGTCGCGGTCGTGCCGCTTGTGGAAGGCTTCCCGCCCCGGTCCTCGTTGACGGAACTGGCCAACTCGGTGGCTTGTCCGGAGGCGGTGACGAGCGTCCGGCCGTTGAAGCCGCCCTCGCGCTGGGCCGATGAGCTGGGGCGGGCCATCGACGGGACGGCAGGGCCGGTCGCCTTCGGCGGCCGGCCGGCACCGGGCCGCCCCGGAGCGCTCGCCGTGGCCGGGGCCGTCGAGCGGCATCTGGGCAGTGTGCGCATGGCCGCAGAGGTCGTTGTCGCCGAAGGCGATGGATGTCCGGCGACCTGGCGCAAGAGCTTCGTGCTCGTCACGCGGTCGCACATCGCTCTGCTCATGCTGAGCGTCGACGACTGAAATGTGAAAGCCCGGACAAGAGGAGGGTCGCGTCATGAGCGAAGGCGCACCGGTTTTCTACATCTTCCTGGTGGCGGGGCATGACGCGTGCACGCGGATGGCCGCGGCGCTGGCGGAGATCTTCGCCGTGCCGGTCCACGACGTCGAGCTGTACGACGGTGACGACGTGACCGGCATGCAGGACTGCCGCTGGGACGCCCCCGTGCTCTGCGGCTACCAGCGGCGCAAGGGGGACCTGGACTGGGCGTTCGACGTCGGCCTCGCGAAAGAGGTGTCCTACCGCCCGGCCGAGCAGGATCTCGCCGTGCTCCTCGCCCGCACCATGGGCGTTCCTCTCCTCTTCTCCGGCGATGTGCACCTGCCCTGGATCTGGCAGGTCGCGACGGCGAACGGCGAGGTGGCGTACGCGCGCCTCGACGAGCCGGAGGAGGTGGGGGAGGGGCTGAAGATCCCGGCGGTGGAGATCGCGGTTCCACAGTTCCCGAACGCCGACGTCCTCGTCTTTCCGGAACTCGACCGACCGCCCGCGGTGAAAAACCCTTGGTGCCCTCGGCCCCCATCCCCCTAGAGTGATCGATATCCAGGTGCGAAGGCGGGACCTACTTCGACTCCACATCGGGAGGTCGCGGGTTCGAGTCCCGCCGCCGGTACTCATGCCGGCGTAGCTCAGGGGATAGAGCGCCTCGTCGGTTCCGCCGCCTTGATCTCTGGACATCGGCTTCACGCACCTCCCGGTGCGCGGGCCACGGCTACTTCGTTGTGATCGAATTCCATGCCGTGGCCACTTTGAACTCGGGAGGCGCGGCATCGGGGCGTCCGGTGCGCAGGTGACGGTTACTTCATTGGACAGCGGGTCGCGGGTTCGAATCCCGTCCCAGCTATGGGCTGGTGTAGCTCAGCAGGCAGAGCAGCTGTATGTACCGTCGCCGACCTCGTGATCTCGGACGCCCCACGCCGTGCTTCCCCGAACGAATTCGGGGGAATTCACATGGCACGCTTCAACGTACGCGCGCCCAAGGCGGCCCGTCCCGCCTCGCCCGTGACCACGACCGGGCGCACCCGCACCCACCTCGGCGGCAAGGGGTACGTGCGGGACGACCGCTCCGAGCTGTTCCTGCTCGCGGTCGCCAACTTCGTCTCCCAGCAGACCTACCACGAAAGCGGCGCCGGCCGTGACGACCGCTTCGCCGCGCTCGTACGCAAGCTCGCCGTTGAGGACGCCGCCTGGACCGCCGGTCTCCTTCGATGGCTGCGCGGCGACGGCCGGATGCGCACCGCCTCCCTCGTCGGCGCCGCCGAGTACGTCAAGGCCCGGCTGGAAGCCGGCGCCACCGACGGTCCCACCAACCGCCAGGTCGTCGACTCCGTACTGCGCCGGGCCGACGAGCCCGGCGAGATGCTGGCCTACTGGACCTCCGCCTACGGCCGTAACGTGCCGAAGCCGGTCAAGCGGGGCATCGCCGATGCCGTGCGCCGCCTCTACACCGGCCGCAACCTCCTGAAGTACGACACCGCCTCCAAGGGCTACCGCTTCGGTGACGTCCTCAACCTCGTCCACCCCACGCCCGACCCGGACAAGCCGTGGCAGGGCGACCTCTTCCAGTACGCCCTGGACCGCCGCCACAACCCGGACAGCGCCACCCCGCCCGCCGCGGACCGCATCCTCACCGCGCACCGCGAGCTGATGGCCGTCCCCGTCGCCGAACGCCGCGCCCTGGTCACGGGGCCGGGCGGCGCCGAGCGGCTCGCCGCAGCGGGCATGACGTGGGAGGCGCTGGCGGGCTGGCTGCAGGGCCCGATGGACGCGGCGGCCTGGGAGGCCGTCATTCCCTCCATGGGGACCATGGCCCTGGTCCGCAACCTGCGGAACTTCGACGAGGCGGGCGTCCGCGACGAGGTCGCCCGGCAGGTGGCCGCCCGGATCGCCGATCCGGAAGAAGTCGCCCGGTCGGGGCAGTTCCCCTTCCGATACCTGGCCGCGTACCAGCACGCGCCCTCGCTGCGCTGGGCCTACCCGTTGGAGCAGGCCCTCGGCCACTCGCTGGCGAACGTGCCGGCACTGCCCGGCCGCACCCTGATCCTGGTGGACCGCTCGGGTTCCATGTGGTCGCCGCTGTCGGACCGGTCCGAGCTCAACCGCGCGGACGCCGCCGCGATCTTCGGCACGGCCGTGGCGATGCGCGCCGCCGACGCCGACCTGGTGGAGTTCGGCACGACCAGCGCGCCCGTGGCGTACCGCAGGGGCGAGTCGGTCCTCAAGGCGCTGGAGCGGTTCGGGAGCCTCGGCGGCACCGACACCACCGAGGCCGTGCGCCGGCACTACCGCGGCCACGACCGGGTCCTGATCGTCACCGACGAGCAGGCGTCCTACCACCGCGCGGGCGACCCGACCGAGCAGGTCCCGGCCCACATCCCGGTCTACACCTGGAACCTCGCCGGCTACCGTCCCGGCCACGGCCCGTCCGGGTCCGCCCATCGGCACACCTTCGGCGGGCTCACCGACGCGGCGTTCCGACTGGTGCCGTTGCTCGAAAGCGGCCGGGACGCCCGCTGGCCCTGGGAAGACTGAGCGGGCGGCGGTCGGACGAGCGCCCTGCCTCCGACCGCCTGCCTCGATGAGAGGCAGACCGCTATCCCTTCTCACGATTCTCACGACGCTCGTTCTGCTGCCGCCGCCAGGCGTTCCCGAACCACATGGCGAGCACCACCGGCACCGCGCCCACCAGGGCGATCGTCTGCTCGTACCCCCGGTCCGTCCACGGGACGAGCACCAGCACGAGCGCGCACAGCGTGCCCCACGCCGCCTGCGCGAGGGGCAGTCGCGAGGGCCAGTAGCGTCGCAGCAGCGACCACACGGTGTTGCGCGCGCCCCGGGGGAGCTTGCGGTACGCGAAGAACCAGGCGCCGAGGCCCCAGGTGACGCTCATCAGCACCAGGGACCACAACCGGGTGTCGAGCGGCACGGGCAGTTCCCTCGGGGCGTCGCCCGTCGGGAAGGCCCGTGACGTCAGGGCGGCGATCACGAGGCAGATCAGGGCGAACCAGCGGGTGCGGCGCAGCAGCCGGAGAACGACCACGTTGAGCTTGTGCTCGATGTAAGGGGAGTCCGGCTTGGCGCCGAGGGCGGCGCTGTACTCACCGGCCAGTTCGGGCAGCTTGATGCGCTGCGCGTCGCTGTGCAGCTCCGCGAGCTGGGCGCGGGCGTCGGCGTAGTCGGGGTCCAGGCGCAGGGCGTTGCGGAGCGCCTGCTCCCGGACGTCGAGGCGGCCGATCAGCTCTGCGGGGTGGGCCAGGTTGAAGTGCGCCGTGGGGTTCTCGGGGTCGAGCTCGACCACCTTGCGGTGGGCCTTGTAGCAGCCCTGATGGTCGCCGGTGAAGAGCAGACACCTGGCGAGCACGCTGTGCGCGGACGCCTCCTCGGGGCCTACCCGGACGGCCTCCCGGGCCGCCTCGAGCGCCTCGTCGACGCGCATGAAGAACGGCAGCAGGAAGGCCCGCCGCTCCCACGGGTACCAGCACTCGGGGTCGGCGGCTATGCCCTCGTCCGCCGCCTTCAGGGCGCCCTCGTGATCGCCGGCGCGGAAGCGGCAGTGCGCCAGGTGGGACCACGCCCAGGCGTCCCCGGGCGCATCCACCAGATACCGGGCCAGGAGCTCGGCGGCCTGGTCGAAGCGCCCGATGTCCATGAGGGCGCCGGCGCGTTCCTTGAGCTCCGTTCCGGTGCCCATGTTCGTGTTCACAGCATCTTCCGCTTCTTGAGGTAGACCAGGAGTTCGTCGTACGCCCCGCCTTCGTTGGCGAACTGGGCGACGTTGCGGGCCGAGGCGAACCACGGGCCGGTGGAGGGCCTTATCTGGCCGAGGACGGCCGTGAAGTCGGCCATCCCGATCATCCGGGCCTCGCCGCTCCGTACGGAGTCCATCAGCGCGCGCTCGGCCGCCGACTCGCACAGGTGCTGCAGGTCCGCGCCCGAGAGGCCATCGGTCCGCCTGGCCAGCTTGCCCAGGTCGATGCCGGCGACCGGCCGGTCCTTGAGGTGGTGGCGCAGGATCGCCTCACGGGCGGACTGGTCGGGCGGCAGCACGAGCAGCATCCGGTCCAGCCGGCCCGGGCGGCGCAGCGCGGTGTCCACGTCCCAGGGATGGTTGGTGGCGGCGAGGACGAACACGCCGTCGTCGGCCGAAGCGCTCACCCCGTCGAGCTCGGTGAGGAGCTGGTTGACGGTGGTGCGCATGCCGGTGTGGCGTACCTGGCTGCGCTTGGCGCCGAGGGCGTCGATCTCGTCGAGGAAGAGCACGCAGGGGGCGTTGCGTCGCGCGGTCTCGAAGAGCTGGCGGAGGTTGCGTTCGGAGTTGCCCATCCACATGTCGAGGACGTCGCTGATGCTGACGGACATGAAGCGGGCCCCGAGTTCGCCCGCGACCGCACGGGCGATGTAGGTCTTGCCGCAGCCGGGCGGACCGTACATGAGCAGTCCGCCGCGCAGGTTCTTGCCGTAGAGCTTGCGCAGTTCGGGGTTGCGCATCGGGGCGAGGAAGGCGGCCTCCAGGCGCTCCTTCACCTGGTCCATCCCTCCGACGTCGGCGAGGGTGAGGGAGCCGCTCTCGACGTCCCAGGGGGAGATGCCGTCGTCGTCCGGGCCGGTGGTCTCTCCTTCATGGGCCGGTACGGGTGCGGGATCCTCGTCCCGGGCCGACTGGACGAAGCGGGGCGGGACGACGCCCGACAGCTCGTCCTCAGCACGCCGCCAGTCGTAGCCACCGGAACCGCCGGGAGCGGCATCGGGGCCGGGGGCGGGTGCGCAGTCCTGCTCCTGTACGTGCGGGGCCGCCGGCACGGCGGCCTGCGGCGCGACGGCCCGGGCCATCAGCGCCTGCGCCTCGGCGTTGCCCGGCTCGCGCTGAAGAGCCGCGGCGACCTGGACGATCCCCTCGTTCCGCTGCTCCTGCCCGAGCAGGAGCTCGGCGAAGTGCAGGCGCAGGGGCACGTCGTCGGGGGCGGCGTCCACGGCCGCGCGCAGGCTTTTGATGAGGGGGGACTCGTCAGGCATGGGCAAAGGTTAGTGCGAAGCGCTTCGGGCCTCGGATTCGTGGGCACCCGAGATGATCAATGCAGTCTCGGCACGGCCGTACAAGACGAGCTCCTCATCTTGACGGCTTCCGGATATGCCTCGGCCTTCTCGTGTTCGGCGAGCGCGCGGTGGTGAGGAAGTCCAGGACGAGGGGGCTGGCGTGGGTGCGGAACTCCTCGAAGTAGGCGTGCCGGGCTCCGGGAATCAGGTGCAGTCGGGCGTCGGGGATGCGGTCGGCGAGCAGGGGTGCGTTGGCGGTGGGGTTGAGCAGGTCGTCGCTCCCGTGGACGACCAGGGTGGGTGCGCTGATGTCCGGCAGGAGGTCCCAAGCGTTGTGCCGGTTACTGGCCGTGAGGTGCCGGCGTCGAGCGTGGGCGGGCATGCCGGGATCGCCGAGGGTGTGGTGTGGGCCGGGATGGGAGGCGAGCCATCGAGGGGTGTACATCAGCTCCAGCAGGGCCTGTCGCGCGGCTCCGGGCTGAGGTTGCGCCAGGGCTTGGCGGACGTCGTTGCCGCGTTCGACGCTGTGCGGTCCGCCGGGTGAGGTGCAGCCGAGAACCAGGGCGCCCACCCGGTGGGGGTGGCGGCCCGCGAGTTGCTGGGCCACCCGTCCGCCCATGGACGTGCCGTAGACGTCGGCCCGGTCGATGCCGAGTTCGTCGAGGACGGCGATGACGTCCTGGGCGAACAGTTCGGTGCTGTAAGGGGTGTCGGGCTTGTCGCTGTCGCCGGTGCCGCGGTAGTCGAGCGTGAGGGTGCTGCGCGCGGGATGGAAGTCGGCACGAACCACATCCCACCAGTGGTGGTTGCTGGCCTGGCCCGCCAGCAGGACCAACGGCGCCCCCTGGCCCTGGAGCTGGTAGGCGATGCGGGTTCCGTCCGGTGTCATAGCGTACGTCATCGGCTTCCTCGCTCCCGTGCCGTCGGGCAGAGTACCCGCGTGGCCCCGGGCCTGAGCGGACGGCGAAGCCGGGGCGATCATTTCGGGTGCTTCGTCGCCACCGGTCATGCAGGGCAACCTCATGGCTGCCGGTACACAAGGGCGGCGGATGGCCCGCGCGGTCGGGCGCTGGAAGAAGTACCGGCCCGGCCCTCAGACACCGGCTGCCACCGCAGCGCCCAGTCCCAGCAGGACGACGCCGGTGGTCACGCCGAGTCCCCGCAGGACGGTCGGCTTCGACACCAGGTCGCGCCCTCGGCTGACGGCCCAGGTGAGCAACATGTACCAGGAGGCGCTGACGAGCGCCCACACGACTCCCAGGGCGACGGTCGACAGGAACACCGGTCCCTTCGCGGTCACGAACTGGGGCAGCACCGAGATGGCGAACACGCCCGCCTTGGGGTTGCCGAGGTTGGTGCTCAGGCCGATGAGATATCCGCTAGCGAAGCCGGTGCCGCGCTCGCCCTTGTCGGTCGGGGTGGTGGAGACGGTGGTGTTGATCGTGGTCCGAAGCGTCTTCACCCCGAGGTACATCAGCACGATGCCGCCTGCGATCCGGAGCGCCGTGTACGCGGTGGGGCTGGCCAGCAGGACGGCGGACAGACCGGCTGCGGCGGCCGTGGACCACAGCAGGAAGCCGGTGGCATTGCCCGCGAGCGTGCCTTGGAGCGTACGTTGGCCGCCTTCCAGAACCTGCCGGATCATCAGGGCTGCACTCGCGCCTGGCAGCATCGCCAGCAGCAAGGTGGTGGCGATGAAAACGGGTACATGCGTGGGCATGGGAAAGAACCCCTCCCGGGGATTGCGGCCGATGGGTGCACCACCAGGCTTCCTCTCCCGTACTCATAAGAGAAGTTAAAAGAGAAGGGTGCAGCGTTAGGATTAGTGAATGGTGGTGGACCCGGGACAGCTCCGGCTTCTCGCGTTGATCGAGCGGCACGGCTCCTTGACGGCGGCGGCTCACGCCCTACGACTCACGCCCGCGGCGGTCACACAGCAGGTGGTCAAGGCCGAGCGCGACTGGCAGGTGCCCCTGGTCATCCGTGGTCCTCGCGGGGCAACGCTCACCGCGGCCGGTGCGCTGCTCGCCTCCCACGGTCGAACCGTGGAGGAGGCGTCGGACAAGGCCGAGGCGCAACTGGCCGCACTGCTCGGCCACCTCTCCCTACGGCTGCGGATCGGAACGTTCCAGGCGGCTGCCCTGCACCTGCTGCCACCCGCCCTGACGGCCCTGCGGCACCGTCATCCGGACGCCGACGTCTCGGTCGTGGACGTGGTGTCCGGACGCGGAGCGGACGAGATCAGCGCCGGGCGCCTCGACGTGGCCATCGTCGCGTCCTGGGGCACGCCGCTCGCGCCGCCCCCACACATACGGGCCCACTCGCTCCTGTTGGACCCGATGGTCGTGGTTCTCCCCGACGACCATCCACTGGCCACCGGGCAGCCCGCGGACAACGAACTTCACCTGGAACAACTGCGCGACGAATCGTGGGTCTCCATCCTGGCCGGCCATGCCGCCCGTGAACAATTCCACGACGCTGCCCGCGAGGCCGGCTTCACTCCCACCGTGCGGTTCGAGACCGAGTCCTACGATGTCGCCCAGGCCCTCGTCGGCACGGGCATCGCAGTGGCCCTGGTCTCGCGCCTGGCCCTGGCCCATGCGCCTGGCACCACCCACCGCGAACTGGCCCACCCCAGGCCCTACCGCCAGCTCTACGCCGTGACCAAAACAGACGCCAGCCTCACACCACTCGCACACATGCTCATCGACCTCCTACGCGATGTCGCCCGCGACATCACCGTCGCCTGGGAGGCTCCCCTGCAAGAGAAACAACGCTCATCGAACTCACCGCACGGAGCCTGAAAAGCCCCCGGTTCCGAATCGATACCGCCTGGTCCGGAGCGGCCGGCCCCGCTCCGACCGTCCATCGACGCCGGTAGAACAGGTCCTGGTTCGCTGAGTTCCGGGGCGCAGGATCGTCCACGCGAGGCCGGAGTCCTGGACGACCTGCTCGCCGTGGCGGTGGCCGGAGCTCAGCGGGTCGGTGGCGCCGTGGGTGACGCCGCTGGTGGAGAGCTTGACCAGGTGCTGGACGCCGGCTGCGCGGGCGGCGGCGACGAGGGTGCGCTCCTGGACCGGGCCCTCGGGTCCGTAACCCGGCGGGACGACGAAGACGCGGTCGATGCCGTCCAGCGCGGCGGGGAGCGTCTCGGGCTTGTCGAAGTCGCCGGCGACGACGTCGACACCGGAGGGGAGGCCGGACTTCTCGGGTGTACGGGTCGTGGCCCGCACGGGTACGCCATCGGCGGCGAGCCGTGCGACGAGTTCGCTGCCGACGTTGCCGGTGGCACCGGCGACCAGAATCATGCGTGGATCTCCTTTTAATGGCGAACCGCAGTTCCGGCCGCTCCCATGCGACCTTTGGGCGGCGACGGAGCAACCGTCCCCACCCGCTCGGCGCCCAGGCGGCGGTAGAACTTCTCGGCCGGGGGATGAGAGACCACACGCACGTCGCTCGCCCCGGCCTTCCCGGCCTGGCCGATCATCTGCTCCACCAAGAGGCGACCGACCCCCATCCCCTGGGCGTCATCTGTTGGGCGGAACCGTCCGCCTGCCGGAACGCCCGGGATGTTTCCCGCCCTCGTTCAGCCGGAGGCCGAGCCGCTGCCCCCGTTCCCCGAAGCGGCCTTCTCGGTCAGCATCGTGTGCGCGGCGCGCAAGGTCGTGGCGGCGCGCAGGTCCTCTTCGGTGACGTGGACGCCGTACTGCTCCTCGAGGGCGATCTGCATCTCCAGGGCGAGGAGGGAGTCGGCGCCCAGGTCATTGACGAAGTGGGCGTCGTCGGTGACCTCCTCCGGATCGAGTTCGAGGGTCTCGGCGATGGTCAGGCGCAGCTTCTCCAGGTCGATGACGACGCTGTCGGGGTTCATCGGTCCTCCCGGGTGTGGTGGGTGGTGGGGTGAGGGCGCACCAGCGTCAGGGCGCAGGTGCCCTCCGGGCTGGTGGTGGCCACGAGGCGGGGCGGGCCCTGGCCGGTGAGTGCGTGGATGACGTGCAGGAAGGGCAGGAGCGTGCCGGCGGCTGCCGGTACGGCGCGGGTGCGGGCGCCCACGTCACGCAGGTGCGCGGCGAGGGCGGTGCCCACCGGGCAGGTGTCGGTGACCAGGTGGACGGGTGGGGGGCCGTCATGGCCCTGGGGGGCGAGGAGGCGGGTGAGGGCATCGTCGACGGTGCGCCGGGCGACGGTCCGTGACGCGTCGGCGGGGAGGAAGAAGACGACGGTGCGACAGGTGCCGTATGCGGTGGCGCCGCGTGCGGCGGCCTGGGCGGAGGGCTCGAGCACCAGCACGGCCGCGCCCGCCTCGAGCACGCCGCGGCCGGGGGCGTGCCGGGGCGGCGGGGCCTCGGTGGAAGCGGCCAGGAACACGTCGGAGCGGCCGGCGACGACCGCGCGGGCCCCGGCGCCCAGCGCTTCCAGGGCGGCTGTGCGGGGAGAGGTCAGGGTGAGGTTCCAGCCCTTGACCCCGTGGTCCATCGCGACCCGGCCGGCGAGGGTGTTGATGGAGAAGTACGGGGCGGTCGCCGGGCCGAGCCGGGCGGCGCCGGGGCCGCTGATCGTCTCGTCCATGGCGTCGATGAGGGTGGCGATCCCGTTGTTGGTGCCGACGGCCATGCCGCGCCGTGTCTCGGGCACGCCCTGCCAGAGGTCCCCGGCGTCGGAGAGGGCCCTGCGGGTGGCGGCGAGAAGGTAGCGGCACGAGGGCGGGACGTACTTGTAGCCGCGGGGCCCGAGTTCGGCCGCGACGTCGAACCACGAGTCGGTGGGGTCGGGCCGTCCGTCGTCGTCCAGAGCGAGCCGGGACGGGTCGTTCCCCCAGGGGCTGACGATGCCGATGCCCGTTACGACCAGCGCGTCGGCGCTCATGCCCCGTGTCCTTCCACGTGTCCATCCGCGGGCCCTTCAAGGACCAGTGACACGTTGTTGCCCCCGAACGCGAACGCGTTGACCATGACATGTCGGCCGGTCAGCGGTATGGGCCCGCCCTGCGGCAGCCTGACGGGGCACTGCGGATCCTGGTCGGCGCCGAGCGGCAGGTTGGGCGGTACGGTGCGGTGGTCGAGGATGAGCGCACCGGTGAGGGCGCCCAGCGCTCCGGCGGCCCCAGCGGTGTGGCCGATGAGAGCCTTGAGGCTGTAGAGGGGCGGCGCCGGGCCGTCACCGAAGATGGCTCCCAGCGCCTCGCTCTCCACCACGTCGTTGAGGCGGGTTCCGGTGCCGTGCGGTACGACGCAGCCCACCGATGACGCGGCGGCGCCGGCGTCGTGGAGCGCGTCGGTCATGGCCCGCCGGATCTGGGCACCCTGCGGATCGGGCGCCGTGAGGTGGTGCGCGTCGCAGCTCCAGCCGGAGCCGGCCAGCGTGGCGTAGCGGCGTACCGCACCGCGGGCACGGGCGTGTTCGGCCGATTCCAGGACGAGGACGGCGGCGCCCTCGCCGAAGACCGTGCCGCCGCGCTCGCGGTGGAAGGGACGGCAGGCGTGCGGGTCGACGGCGCCCATGCGGTTGAAACAGCCGAGCGCGACCCGGCTGTACGCCTCGGCGCCGCCGGCCACCACGACGTCGGCCTCCCCGGACCGGATCGTGTCCGCGGCGATGCCGAGGGCGAAGCCGCCGGCCGCGCACGCGTTGCTGACGCTCGTCGCGCCGCCGCTCGCGCCGAGGTCGGCGCTGACCGCGGCGGCCACGGTGAAGGGGGGCGTGCAGGGGCGGGCGGGGTCCAGCGGCCGTTCCCACTCGTCGGCGTTGCCGCCGCCGGTGCCGATGACCACGTGAGCGCGCGCGAGCTGCCGGGAGTTCAGCCGGGCGTCGGCGACCGCCTCCCGGGCCGCGGCCAGGGCCAGGCGGGTGGCCCTGCCGTCGGGCCCGGGTTCGGCGGGGGCCATGTGGATCAGCGGAAGCGGCATCCGGGCGCCGGGGTCGTCGGCGCGCGCCGGGAGGCTGTCCGGGGCGGCGCACAGCGCGCGCCACATGGCCGTCACCCCCGCACCGAGGCAGGAGACCGCTCCCGCCCCGGTGATCAGGACCTGCGTCATCCGTCTCCTTGTGCTGCGTCGTCGAACGGTGCGGTGGTGAGCAGGACGGCGGCCGCGGCGTCGTCCGCGGGCCCGCCGCCGGCCGCGGCGAGGGCGGGGCCCGGGGGAGCGGCCGCGGCATCGAGCCAGGCGGTCGCCGCTACGCACTGGAACACTCCGAATGCGCCGGAGGCCGACGGCAGCGTGCGGCCGAGGTCGAGGACGGCGGTCGCGGGCAGGCCCGGTGGCCCGGCGTCACGTCGAGTGCCGGGACCGCCGGCTTCCGGCGGCAGCCACAGCCCCACCTTGCCGTCGCGGGCCGCCCCGGAGGCCGTGGCCGCCGCGACGGCCGCGGCCACGTCCCGCCGCCGCGCGTACCCCGTGACCGCCGTACGGGCGCGGCGGCCGCGTGCGGCCGCGGCCGCCCGGGTCTCCAGGACGAGCGCCGCCGCGCCGTCCAGCGGCACCGGCCCCCGCGCCGGCCGCCGTACCACGGGGTCGGCGGGTTCCACGCCGATGACGAGGACATGCCGGGCCCGCCCGGCGGCCAGGGCGAGGGCGGCCCAGCCGACCGCGTCGAGCCCCGAGGTGGCGCCGTTGCACAGCATGAGGTTGGCGCCGCGCAGCCCGAAGCGGATGGCCACGCTGGAGGCGGTGGCGTTGCTGCAGGCGTTGGGCAGGTCCATGGTGCGCAGGCCGGCGGGGCCCTCGTGGTCGAGTGTCCCGGCCACCCGGCAGACCGTCTCCAGGGTCCCCAGGTTGGAGCTGATGACGGTGCCCACCGTCATCCCGGGCACCGTGAGAGCGCCGTCGTCGAGCAGTCCGGCGTCGGTCAGCGCGGCCTCGCCCGCCAGCAGGGCGAGCCGGGTCGCACGGTCCTTGAAGCGTGACTCCCGCTCGTAGGGCGGCCACGGCCCCGCTTTCGACGGGGGACCAGGAGCGGGCCCGAACAGGTCCGCGGCGCACCGTGCGCCGCGGAGCGCGACGCCGGTCCCGGTCACGACCGGGTCGGCCGGGCGGGTCATGCCGCCCTCCCCACGATCGCCACGGCGTGAACCCCGCCGAAGCCGAAGGAGTTCACCTGCGCGACCTGCCCGACCTGCCCGAGCCGCGCTTCTTCTCCCTCCACCCGGCATCCGGTGCTGAACCGCAGCCCCGCCGCCTCCTCGATCGGCTCGCGCAGGCCCACCACGGGTGGCACGCGCGCGGTGCGCAGGCACTCGGTGGCGAGCACGGTGGACAGCAGCCCGGAACAGCCGGAGGCGTGGCCGGTCATCCCCTCGACGGCGCAGATCAGCGGGCCGCCGCTCCGCCCGAACACCCGGGCCAGGGCCTGCGCCTCGGCCCGGTCGTTGAGGGGCGCGCCCGTGCCCTGGGCATGGACGAGGCCGATCTCGCCGGGCGTGACGCCGGCGCGCTCGTGGGCCTGCCGCTGGGCGCTGACGAGCCCGTCCGGGTCCGGTGTGGTGACGTGGCCCGCGTCGCAGTGCAGGCCGACGGAGCGCAGCACCGCCCGGGCCGGGCCGGCGCCGGGGCGGCGCAGGACGACGGCGGCGGCGCCGTCGCCGAGCAACTGGCCGGCACTGCGGCGGTCGAAGGGGCGGACCTCGCGGGGAGCGCCGGGCTGGACCCGGTCGAGGAGGGCGTACATACCGGCCGTGATGGTGTCGGCGCCCGCCACCACCACCGTCTCCGCACGGTCGGCGGCGAGCAGGTCGGTGGCCAGGGCCAGCGCGTACAGGGAGGCGGAGCAGGCGCCGGCGAAGGTGTGGGTGTCACAGGCCCCGAACCGGTCACGCAGCGCACGGCCGAAGTGCGGATCGGGCGGGCTCGGGCTGCCGGCCAGCCAGTCGCGTTCCACCGCACGCAGGTTGCGCAGTCCGCTGCCGACCAGGACCGGGACCCCGGAGAGGTCCTCCGGCAGCGAGGCCTGTGCGAGGGCCTCCGCGACGGCCCGGCACAGCCAGGCCGCGGGCTGCTGCGGAGGGTCGCTGACCTCGAAGGCGTGCCGGGTGCGCAGCCGGGTGGTGTCGAAGGCCCGCACCCCGGCCGGTGCGCCGCGGCCCGCGCACAGGGCCTCGAAGACCTCGGCGGTGCCGGCGCCGACGCTGGTCACCAATCCGGTTCCGGTGATCGGCCAGCCCGTTGCGGTCTGCGTCACGGTCTCCCTCATCGCGTCCGCCAGGATGCGGCCACCTGGTCGGCCAGCTCGCGGAGGGTGGGCGGGTCGCCGAACGAGGAGGTCAGGGAGCAGCCGAGCGCCGTGCCCAGGGTGGCGACGATGTCGATGAGGATGAGGGAGTCGGCGCCGAGCCGGAAGAGGTCGTCGTCCACGCCGGGCAGCCGGCCGTCCTCCGGTTCGAGCAGGCGGGCGGCCTGGTGGCGCAGGAACTCCTGCAGGATCGCACCGCGTTCGTCCGGGTCCGCCTCCTCGACGCGGCGGCGCAGGTCGTCGGGGCGGGCGGCGGGCCCGGTGCGCCGGGAGGCCGGCTCGACCCAGTGGCGTCGCCGCTCGTAGGGGTACGTGGGCAGGGGCACCCGGCGCCGTCGCCCGGGCCCGAACCACTGCTCCCAGCGGACGTCGGCGCCGTGCGTCCAGGCACGGGCCAGGGCGTCGAGCAGGACTTCGGTGACCGTCCGGCAGGCACCTTCGGACACCCCGAACGGCAGAGGGACCATCCCGGCGTCCTTCAGCAGAGCCTCCGTCGCCTGCTGATCCCCCTGCTGGTCACCCCGCGCCGCGTCCGGCCGCGTCCAGGTGCCCGGGTCGGTCGCCCGGTGCGACGGCAGCCAGCCCTCCCCGAGGCTCACCGGCAGACCCGGCGTGCCGCCGCACGGCACGACGGTGGCCCTCCCGGTGACCAGCGACAGGGCGTCGCCCGGCCCGAACACCCCGGCCAGGCACCCGGCGACGATGCGCCCGCTCCCTCGGCCCACGACCGCGTGCGGGCGCACACCCCACTCCTGGCACACCCGGGCCAGCGCGTACGGCACGACGAAGGCCGCCGAGTCGCGGTCCGCGAGCAGGGCGGCGGCGTCCGTCCGCAGCTCCTCCGCGCAGGCGTCGACCACGTCGCGGAACGCCGCCAGCTCCTCGTACGACTCGGCGGCGCCCGGCATGTCCGCGACGTCCGCGACGTCGGGCAGCACGAAGGCGAACCCTGCCGGGGGTTCGTCGGCCTGCCCGGTCCGTACCCGTTCGGGGTCCAGGATGGCCAGGCCGAGGGCCGCGTCACCGGTGTCGGTGCAGACCACGGCCCGTCGGTGCGCGTGGTGCCGGCGGCCCGCGGCCAGGGTGTGCGCGACCGCGTCGAGGTCCAGACCCGGGCGACGGCGCAGGTGACGGGCCAGGTCACCGGTGGCGCGGGCCAGTGCCTCGGGGGTGCGTGCGGAGAGCAGCAGCGGCTCGGCCGCCCGTGCCGCGGGACCGGGCCCGGGGGCGGGCGGCTCCTCAAGGACGACATGGGCGTTGGTGCCGCCGACGCCGAACGAGCTGACGCCCGCCCGCCGTGGCCCGTCCCCGTCCGGCCAGGGCACGGTGGCGGCGCCGACGCGGAAGGGGCCCGCGGCGAAGTCGATGTCCGGGTTGGGGGTACGGAAGTGAAGGCTGGGCACGAAGGTGCGGTGCCGCAGCATCAGCACCGCCTTGATCAGGCCCGCCATGCCGGCGGCCGCGTCGAGGTGGCCCACGTTGGTCTTGACCGAGCCCAGCACGGTACGGCCGGCTCCGGTCGGGCCGAACGCCCGGTTGAGGGCGCTCACTTCGATGGGGTCGCCCAGGGGGGTGCCGGTGCCGTGCGCCTCGACGTAGCCGATGGTCTCCGGCGGGCAGCCGGCGACGCGCTGGGCCTCGCGGACGGTCGCGGCCTGCCGCTCGACGCTCGGGGCGGTGAACCCCGCCTTGGCCGAGCCGTCGTTGGTCACCGCCGTCCCCTTGATCACGGCATGCACGGTGTCGCCGTCCGCCAGGGCGTCGGCCAGCGGCTTGAGGACGACGACACCGACCCCGCTGCCGAGCACCGTGCCGCGGGCGTCGGCGTCGAAGGCGCGGCAGTGCCCGTCCGGCGAGAAGATCATCCCTTCCTGGTGGAGGTGCCCCTCGTCCTGCGGCATCCGCAGATGCACGGCACCGGCCAGGGCCGTCCCGCATTCACCGGACAGCAGGCTCAGGCAGGCCAGGTGCACGGCGACCAGGGAAGTGGAACAGGCCGTGCCGACGCTGACGCCCGGCCCGCGCAGGTCGAGCTTGTAGCAGACACGGGTGGCCAGATAGTCCTTGTCGTTGGCGAGCATGAGCCGGTAGCGGCCGAGCGAGGAACCGGCGGTGTAACGGTCGGAGAGGTTGCCCGGCAGGTAGGTGTTCATGCCGGCACCGGCGAAGACGCCGATCTCGCCGGGGTGGGTGCCCGGGTCGTACCCGGCGTCCTCCAGGGCGGCCAGCGCGCACTGCAGGAAGTGCCGGTGCTGCGGGTCGAGCATCTCCGCCTCGTCCTCCGGGATCCCGAAGTGGGCGGCGTCGAACAGCTCGATGCCCTCGATGCCCTGCACCGCCCGGACGAAGCCGGGGCGCGCGAGCTCGGCCGGATCGGCCCCGGCGCTCAGCAGCTCCTCCTCGGCGGGGAAGCGCACCGCCTCCCGGCCCTCCCGCAGCAGCTCCCAGAACGCCTCCACGGTGGAGGCCCCCGGGAACCGGCAGGCCATTCCGATGATCGCGACGTCGCAGTCCGTCATGTCCCCGTCCCGTTGCTCCGCGTCCCGTTGCTCCGCAAGGTGATGCCCAGCTCCGCCGCCGTCTCGCGCATGGCGAGGAACCCCTGGGCCACGAAGCGCGCCGCTTCCTCCGAGGCGTCCAACCTCCGGAAGACATCGATGAGTTCGCGTTCCTGCGCCGCCGGGTCACCGCGGTTGCCCGCGATGTCGAGCACGACCCACTTCAGCCGCTCCTCGATCGACGGGAGATCGGCGGCGCGCGGGAAGGCGATGCTGAAGGTGGAACGGCGGTGATTCGCGTCCCTACGCACCGAACGCCGGTGACTGGCCGCGTTGAGCTTGTAGAACATGCAGTCCCAATTCACGAACGAGTAGTAATTCAGCAGCGGGAAGAGGGTGCAGTGCGTCTCCATCGGCGACGAGGTGTACAGCCCCTTCGCCTTGAGCTCGGCGACGATGCGGTCCGGGTCGTACGCGTAGCGCATGGCGATGAACGGAAAGACGATCCGCGGCAGCTCCTCCTCGTCGGCGAAGAGCACCTCCTCCAGCTCGCCGCGGAACAACTCACCGGTCAGCCGCCGCCCGAAGGTCCGGTAGAAGCCCCGCACCACCTCGCGGGTGTCCGACTCCATGGTCAGGATCTGCTGCGGGTCGGCGCACAGCACGATGTAGGGGATGCGGTGCCGGAAGGCGTGGAGAATGGCCCGGATGACGAAGAAGGAGCGGCAGGAGACGCACGGCAGCTTCTCGTCCAGATAGGTGCCGGGCTTGGCGGGGGTGCGGTTGAAGACCTCCCGCATCATCGCCTTGATGTTGTCGTCGTCGGAGTCCAGGACGAACGTGGCGGGGATCCGCTCCCTGGCAAGCCGGATGTTCTCGGCGGCGTGCGCGCTCTCGAAAGGCACGTCGAAGGTGTAGGCGAGCACGCGTTTGCCGTATTCGTTGACGAACTTGTCCAGCATGTAGGTGCTGTCCTTGCCGCCGCTGTACATGAACAGGCAGTCGTGGTCCGCGCGCGGATCGGGACTGCTGCGGGTGAATTCCTCGAAGATCCGCCGGGTGTAGGCGAAGTTCTCCATCAGGTCCCCGGCGACGTCGAGTTTGCACAGGCTGCACACTCCGTCATCGCCGAGAGTGACCCCGGGATGGCTGTCCTTCAGAGCGCAGACGGTGCATATGGGCATGCGCTTCTCCTCTTCCGTTTCCTGTTCCTTTCCTGCACGGCCGGTCGGTGCGGCTCAGCCGCGGCGCCGTCTGCGGAGCTCGCTCAGTGCGCCCCGGGCCGGCACCGCTCTGCGGGACGCGACCGGGGTCGGTGTCGGTGTCGGTGTCGGTGTCGGTGTCGGGGCCGGGGGTTCCGGGCGAAGGGTCAATGAGCGGGCCATGGAGCGGATCGTCGGGTGCGTGAACATCTCCACCCGGGTCAGCGGGAGCCGGGCCCGGGTGCGCAGCCGGGCCATGACGCGCATCAGCAGCAGCGAATTACCTCCCACCTCGAAGAAGTTGTCCTCCACGCCCACCTGGTCGAGCCGGAGCACCTCGCGCCAGATCTCGGCGATGGCCTGCTCGGTGCGGCCGGCCGCCGCAGCCACGTCGTCGGTCCTCACCGCCCGGGGGGAGGGGAGGGCGCTCCGGGCGGTCTTGCCGTTGGCGGTGCGCGGGATGCGCTCGAGCGTCACGAAGAGGGAGGGGATCATGTAGCCGGGCAGTACGGCACCCAGGTGCTCGCGCAGCCGGGCCGG
Organism: Streptomyces sp. NPDC053079; assembly: GCF_044546695.1. Lineage (NCBI taxonomy): Bacteria > Bacillati > Actinomycetota > Actinomycetes > Kitasatosporales > Streptomycetaceae > Streptomyces > Streptomyces sp. NPDC053079. Next base: position 656,997 of record NZ_JBITZJ010000003.1, on the reverse strand, counting down.
TGCGGCGGGGGCCCCGCACGGCACCACGTACCCCACGAGCCGGTCCTCGCGCACGGCGACCACCGCGTCGGCGACCGACGGATGGGTGCGCAGCGCCGTCTCGACCTCGCCCGGCTCGATGCGGTGGCCGTGCAGCTTGATCTGGCTGTCGGTCCGTCCCAGGTACTCCAGGTGCCCGCCCGGCAGTTGACGGACCACGTCTCCGGTGCGGTAGAGGCGTTCAGCCGCGTCGGCAGTGGTCACGAACCGCTCGGCCGTGGTCTCCGGCCTGTTCAGATAGCCGGAGGCGAGCCCTTCTCCGCTGATGTGGAGCTCGCCCGGGATGCCGGGCGGCAGCGGCCGCCCGCGCGCGTCCAGTACGTGGAAGCGGGTGTTGGCGATGGGCCGGCCGATCACGGGAGGCCGGTCCGGCAGCACTTCGGCGACCGCCGACCAGATGGTGGTCTCGGTGGGCCCGTACATGTTCCACAGCCGGCCACCGCGACGCAGCAAGTCGGCCGCGAGGTCGGGCGGCAGTGCCTCGCCTCCGCACAGCATCCGCAGCGGGGCATCCTCGGGCTGTCCCTGCCAGCCCGCCTCGAGCAGCATCCGCCACGTTGCCGGGGTGGCCTGCATGACGGTCGGGCGGCGGCTCTCCAGCAGCCGGCGCAGGCGGAAGCCGTCGGCCGCGACCTCGGCCGGGGCGAGTTCGACCTGCCCGCCGACGGCCAGCGGAACGTACAGCTCCAGGCCGGCGATGTCGAAGCAGACGGTGGTGACGGCCAGCAGCCGGTCCCGGTCGGTGAACCCGGGGTCGAGAGCCATCGCGCACACGAAGTTGGTCAAAGCGCGGTGGCTGATCCGGACGCCCTTGGGCCGGCCGGTGGAGCCCGAGGTGTAGACGACGTAGACGTCGGCGTCGTCCGGTACGTCCGTACCGTGCACGGGCTCGGCCGCCTCGATCGCGGCCCGGTCGCGGTCCACCAGCACCGTGCCGGTGCGCGGCAGTGCGCCGGCGAGGCCGGAGGAGGTGACCACCAGCGTCAGGGCGGCATCGCTGATCACGTCGGCGACGCGCTGCGGCGGGTAGAGGGGATCTAACGGCACGTAGGCGGCCCCGGACTTCATGATGCCGAGGAGAGCCACCACCAGGTCGGCCGAACGCTCCAGACAGACCCCCACCCTGCGCCCCGGTCCCACGCCCCGGTCGCGCAGGTGCCCGGCCAGGGCCGAGGAGCGCCGGTCCAGTTCGCCGTGGTGCGTCGTCCCCCGCTCGTCCACCACCGCGGGGGCGTCGGGGCTCAGCCGGGCGCGACGGGCGACGAGCCGGTGGACGGGGGTGGCGAGCGGGAAGTCGGCGGCGGTGTCGTTCCAGGCGGCCATGGCACGCCGGTCCTCCTCGGTGCCCAGCGGCACGCGGGCCGGGTCGGCGTCCGGCGCCTGGGCGAGGGCGCGCAGGTACGCCGCCGCGTATCCGGCGGGCGGCCCGTCCGCGGTGGTTGCCCACCGGCAGTCCCCCTTCCCGCGGGGAATCCCGATCCACAGCGCGGTGCCGGGAGGCGGCGGCGCCGACTCGTCGCCGTCGGTGAACTCCACGGTGACGGGCAGAGCGCCGTCGGCACCCCGGCCCCGAAGCCGCGGGTAGCGCGTCCACACGTCCCGGGCGAAGCGGCCGCGCCCGGTCGCCTCCCGCAGCCCCCGGGCCACCTCGGCGCGCAGCCGCGCGAAGCCCCGCCCGCCCAGGCGGGGTACGCGCAGCGGCACCCAGTCCGCGTAGAGCGCGTCGACCACCGGATGGCCGCCCTCCGGCACCGGCAGACGCAGCCGTACGTCCGTGCCCGGCGCCACTCCCACACGCACCAGAAAGGCCAGGAACGCCGCCAGCAGCCACTCCGCCCCCTCCGCCCCGTCCGGCACCGGGATGCGGGCGGGCTCCGGGGCGGGCCCGGTCTCCGACCGGTACGGCAGGTCCCCCGGCGTCGGATCCGCCAGCCGCCGGATCCAGAACGCTTCGCTCCGCAGGGCCTCGGCCTCGGCGCGCTGCGCGGCGTCCAGCAACTCCGGCCCGGGCACGGCGATCCGGGTCCGCGGCCGTACTCCGCGCTCTGCGAGTTCCCGGGCGCCGAGCGGTGTGCCGTGGGGTGTCGCGAGACGGGAGAGGCGTACGTCCTGCCCTGCCGTGGCGACCACGACGGAGCCGTCCTCCCCGACGGCCAGCACGGTGCCCGGAGGCCGTGCCGCGCTGCCGGGCAGCACGTCCAGCCGGCCTACGATCGCGGGCCGGTCGCCGACGACCGCCTTGGCGGTGCCGAAGGCGTTGGCGTGCGGGCCGAAGTCGGTGGCCCGCACGGCGGCCGCCAGCTCCTCGGCAGGGCGGTCCCAGCGCAGGAAACCTCCTCCCGGCGGGCGCTCGAAGCGGCCGTGGGAGCTACGTCGGGCCAGGTCCTGGGGCTGCCGGCGGATCCGGCCCCCTTCCAGGGCGTCGAGCAGTTCGGCGAAGGAGTCGACGCCCGCCTGGAGGCACTTGACGTTGAGGGTCTCGCTGGTCTCCCCCCGCTCCACCGGGACGGACCGGCTCGCCAACACGTCCCCGGCGTCGGCCTGTTCGGTCATCACATGCCAGGTGACGCCGTGCGTGCGCTCGCGGGCGAGCACCGCCCATGTGGTGGCGTACAGTCCGGCGTGGCGCGGCAGCGGCCCGTCGTGGAAATTGACGGGCAGTTCCCGCGGCAGGTCGAGCACCTGCGCGGGCAGCATGCGCAGGTTGGCGACGCTGAAGAGGTAGTCGAACGGCTCGGCCGAAAGGAACGCCACCAGGTCCGGCCCGAATCCGGTGGCCGGCAGGCCGGCGCTCTGTGCCCAGGCGCGGATGTCGGTGTCGGGCGAGACCACGCCGAGCACGCGGTGCCCCCGCTCCAGCAGCAGCTCCGCGCAGGAGACCACCATGGAGTTCTCGCCGACCAGGTGGCAGCCGAAGCGTCGTTCGCCGGTCATCACAGCCCCAGCCTGGCCATCGCCCTGCGCAGGGCGGTCAGCCGTGCGGCGTGGCGTTCGGCGCTCGTCCCCGGCCGGGGATCGAAGAGGTTCGCCCGGGTGTGGGCGACGACTTGGAGGTCCGTGTACTGCAGCAGGCCCTCGGCGCCGTGCCGGTAGCCCGTCCCGGAGTCCCTCCGGCCGCCGATGGGCGCGTCATAGCAGGCATGGGCCGTGCGGAAGCCCTCGTTGACGCTGACGGCGCCGGCATGGAGGCGGGCGGCGACCCTCGTGGCGTGGGCGGCGTCGCGGCTCCACACGCTGGCGGTCAGCCCGTACTGCCCTTCGTCGGCGAGGGCGACCGCTTCCTCGTCGTCGTGGAACGGGCCGACCGACACCACGGGGCCGAAGGTCTCCTCTTCGTGCACGGTCATCCCGGTGCTCACGTCCGCCAGTACGGTCGGCTCGTGGAACAGTGGCCCGATGTCCGGGCGCGGGCGCCCGCCGCACAGCACCCGAGCGCCCTTGGCCACGGCCTGGTCGATGTGTGCGGTGACCCGTTCGAGCTGGGCCCGGGTGGTGAGCGAGCCCATGCCGGCGCTGAAGTCGAAGGCGGGGGAGAGGCGCAGCGCGGTGGTGTGCGCGACGAAGCGTTCGACGAACCGGTCGTGCAGCGCCTCGTGGACGAGGATCCGCTCGACGGACATGCACAGTTGTCCGGCGCTGGTGAAGCAGGCCCGTACCGCTCCGGCGGCCGCCCGTTCGACGTCGGCGTCGGCGAGCACCAGCATCGGGTTCTTGCCGCCGAGTTCCAGCATGCTGCCGATGAGCCGGCCGCCCGCCATGCGGCCCAGCGTGCGCCCGGACGCGGTGGAGCCGGTGAAGGCCAGGTGATCGGCCTGCTCCAGCAGGGCCGGACCGATGTCCGCGGGGTCGCCCACGACGACCTGCCACACGTCCCGGGGAAGGCCCGCCTCCACGCACAGCTCCCGCGCCCACAGCGCGGTGCACGCGGCCTGCGTGTCCGCCTTGTGCACCACGGCGTTGCCCGCGAGCAGGGCGGGAACGACGTCGGCCACGACCAGACTGAGCGGATAGTTCCAGGGGGTGATGACGGCCACGACGCCCTTGGGGTGGCGCAGCACGCGGACCGCGGTCACCAGCGGCAGCGCACCGGCCCGGCGGCGCGGGGCGAGCAGGGCGGGGGCGCGTCGCGCGCAGTAGTGGCAGACCCCGGCCGCGTCGGCCACCTCCTCGAAGGCGTGGGCGCGGGCCTTGCCGGTCTCCCACTGGATGAGGTCGAGGGCCTCGCGCTGCCGGTCGAGCAGCAGGTCGTGCAGCCGGCCCAGGATCCGGGCCCGGACGCGGGGCTCCCGTGCGGCCCAGGCGTGCTGCGCCGCGCGGGCCCGGTCGTGGGCGAAGGACACGTCGGCGCGCGTGGAGGAGGGCAGACGGGCGATGACGTCGAGGGTGAACGGCGCCCGGGGAGCGAGGACGGGGCCGGTTCCGGCCAGCGTCGCGGCCAGCCGCCCCGTGGTGGAGGACAGGGCCGGTGCGGGCCCCGGGCGGCGCGTTGCTGCTGTCATGGGTCAGTCCTCGAGGTGAGTCGGGCCGCCGTCGGCGTAGAGGGAGTCGATGAGCTCCCGGTAGTGGTGCTCGATGCGCCGGCGCCGCATTTTCAGCGTGGGGGTCACCAGCCCTGTCCGTGGTGTCCAGGTGTGGTCGAGGACGGCGAACCGCCGGACCCGCTCCGGCCGGGACAGCCGCCGGTTCGCGCGGGCGACGGCTTCCCGGACGCACGCGGTGCCCTCGGGACCGGCGTCGCCGCTCACGGTGATGAGGGCGACGTTGTACGGGCGGCCGTCGCCGATCACACAGACCTGGTCGATCAGCGGTTCGCCGTCGCCGATGTGCTCCTCGATCCTGGTGGGTGCCATGTTCTTGCCGTACGCGCTGACGATCAGGTCCTTCTTGCGTCCGGTGATGCGCAGCCAGCCGTCGGCGTCGATCGCGCCGAGGTCTCCGGTGCGCAGCCAGCCCTGGTCGTCGAGGACGGCGGCGGTCTGCCGCGGCCTGTTGCGGTAGCCGCGCATCGTCAGGGGCCCGCGGACGAGGATCTCGCCGTCGGCCTCGGTGCGCACTTCCACGCCGGGCAGTGGCGGCCCGATCCGGCCCGGCCGGTACTGCCCCGGCACGGTCACGCACGCGGCGGCGCACAGCTCGGTCATGCCCCAGATCTCGCCCGCCGGCAGCCCCAGCGCGTGCAGGAAGCGCATGGTCTCCGCGCGTACGGGCGCGGCTCCGACGTGGACGAACCGGGCCTCGTCCAGCCCGAGCAGGGCACGGACGGGGGCGAGGTGGGTGCGGTCCAGCCGGTCGTACTCGGCGCGCGCCGCCCGCGTGCCGGGGCCGTCGTCGCCGTCGGTCAGGGTGCCGCCCAGTTCCAGGGCCCGCAGGGCGCCCCGCCGGAAGTCCTCGGGGGCCCGGCCGAGTTCGTCGAGCAGCCGGGCGCGCAGCTTCTCCCAGATGCGGGGCACCGAGAACAGCCAGTGCGGCCGGACGGCCGGCAGGACGGCGAAGATCCGCTCCGCCTCCGGGCAGCAGGTGACGTCGGCGCCCAGAACCATGGGCAGGTAGTGGGAGCAGCAGCGCTCGGCGATGTGCGCCATGGGCAGGTACGACACCAGCCGGCTGCCCGCCTCCAGCGGCACACGGTCCAGGAAGGCCCGCCCGGTGGCGCGGATCGCGGCGTGGGTGAGCTCGACGCCTTTGGGCCGCCCGGTGGTGCCCGCGGTGTAGACGAGGGTGAGGACGTCGTCCGGCCGGGCGGCGCGGGGGCCCGTGTCCGCTTCCGGGGCCGTGGCGTCCAGCAGTTCGGCGAGCGGGCGCACCCCGGCGTCCGGGCCTGCCGCACCGTCGACGACGACCAGGTGCCGCAACCCCGTACAGGCCGACAGCAGAGCGGTGGCCCGCTCCCGGCCCGGCTCGTCGCACACCAGGACGCTCATCCGCGAGTCGTCCACCAGGAAGCGCAGTTCCTCGTCGGCAGCGGAGGGGTAGAGCGAGCAGGTGGTCACCCCGAGCGTCATCGCGGCGGCGTCCGCGATGTGGAACTCGGGCCGATTGCCGAGCAGCAGCCCCAGCGTGTCGCCCGGCCGCATGCCCAGCCGGGCCAGACCGGCGGCGCAGCGCCGCGCCTCGGCCCGGTAGCGCCCCCATGTGTACGGCTCCCGGCCGGGGGCGCGCAGGGCGGGGCGGTCGGCGAAGGCCCGGGCGGTCAGGTCGAACGCGTCGGGGAGGGAGGGGGCGTCGAGCGCGTGCCGAAGGTGGTCCGCGGGGATGCCGGTTCCGGTGGCGTACGTCATCTCACCCATCAGGTCAGCTCTTCTCCCTCAGCGGCCGGCGGGGTGCCGGCGGCGGTACGCGCGGCGCTGGGGGATTCGGGCAGGTGGCGGTACTCCAGGGCGCCCAGGGCGAGCCGCAGCCGGGGAGCGGCGACGCCGAGCAGTTCCCCGAGGGTGCCGAGCCGCGTGGAGACCCGGGGGCGTCCGGTGACCAGCGCGGTGGCCACCATGCGTGCCGCCTGCCGGGGGTCGAGGGCGGGCAGGCGGGCGAAGGCCGTGGTGGGCGCGCTCATCCGGGTGCGCACCAGCGGCAGGTGGACCGTGCTGACGGCGATGCCCTCGCGCCTGAGCTCGGGGGCCAGGGACTGGCCGAAGGCTTCGAGGGCCGCCTTGGAGGGGTTGTAGGCGGTGAAGCGGGACATGCCCAGCTGCAGCCCGATGGTGGTGATGTTGACGATGTGGCCGTGACCGCGCTCCCGCATGCCGGGGAGCAGGCCCAACGTCAGGTCCACCGCCCCGAAGTAGTTGACCGCCATGGTCCTGCGGTAGTCGTGCGGCCTGTTCGCGGCGTGCACGGTGCCGCGCCGGATGGACCGGCCGGCGTTGTTGACCAGGACGTCGGCCCCTCCACCGTCGGCGGTCAGTTTGTCCGTGAACGCCGTCACCTCCTCGTGAGCGGTCAGATCGACCGGGAAGACGCTGACCTTGCCGGCGCCCTCCCGGGCCTGCCGTGCCGTCTCGTACAGGGCCTCCAGGTCGCGTCCCAGCAGGATCAGCTCGGCCCCGGAGGCGCCCAGCAGGATCGCGAGCTGCCGGCCGATGGCCCCGGAGGCACCGGTGACCACCACCCGGCGGCCGCCGACCCGCGCGGCCAGCCAGCGGGTCAGCCGGCTCCCGCGGCCCTTCTGCCGGGTCACTCGGGAGCGCCCCGCCGGCTGCCCTTGGCCACCGAGACGCCCTGCAGGTGCGAGGTCCGCAGGATCGGGTAGTTCAGCTCGCCGAACGGTCCGCCGGTACGGCCGGTGCCGCCGTGCGTGCCGAGGTAGGGGGCGAAGCCGATGTGGGATTCGTTGACCTTCAGCAGCCCGGCGTTGCTCACCCGGCGGACGAAGGCGTCGATGACCTTGTCGTCACCGGACCACAGCGAGTTGCGCAGCCCGTACTCGTTGTCGTTGACGAACGCGATGACCTCATCCATCAGTTCACCGATCCCGTCCCGCTCGTCGGGGACCACGACCGCCAGCAGCGGGAAGAACGTCTCCTCGCGCACGGCCCGGACGCGCCGCGCGTCGCGCAGACCGGCGATGCGTACGACGGTGGGCTCGAGGAACGGTCCGGTCAGCGACGCCTCCCCCGCGACGTCGACGCGCTGGCCGCCGCACAGGACCCGGCCGCCGTGCCCGCGGGCGTCGGCGAGGACCTCATGGAAGCGGTCCATCTTCCATACCGGGCTGAGGAGCACGTCCGGGTCGCCGGGGTAGCCGGGGCGCAGCCCGTGGCAGCGGGTGACGAGGCGCTCCAGCAGGGCGTCGGCGACGTCCGGGTGGACGACGGCGCACTTGGGCACCATGCAGATCTGCCCGGAGCCGTAGAAGCACTCGGCCAGCGCCTCGGCGGCCCCGTCGAGGTCGGCGTCGTTCCACACCACCAGGGTGTCGTTGCCGGACAGCTCCAGCACCGGCTTCTTGCCGTGCGCCACGCACTCGTTGCCGAACTCCAGGCCGACGTCGCTGTCGCCGAAGAACATGATGTCGTTCACGTACGGGCTGGCCAGCCACTGGCGGAGCATGGGGCGGGTGGCGCCGGAGACCAGGTTCACGGTGCCGGGCGGTGCCCCGAGCTCGTCGAGGACGGGTACGACCAGCTCCCGGTAGATGAAGGCCACGCCCAGGGGTGCGGTGCGGGGGGCCTTGACCACGAGGGTGTTGCCCGCGCCGAGACTGGCCGTGCCCAGGAAGGAGTTGGAGGCGGCGGCGTTCTGCGGTGGGTTGAGGCACACCACCCCGTCGGGCTTGCGCAGCAGGGCCAGGGTGCGGTGGGGGTCGTCGAAGCGCTGCTCCAGCTGGCTGCGGTAGAAGGAGACGGTCTCCTCGCTGCTGCCCGTGAGCAGGCCGGCGATCTCCCATTCGGCCAGGCGGCGCGGGTGGCCCTCGGAGATGAGGATCGACAGCAGCTCGTCGTAGTGCTTCTTGAGGGCCGCGTGCAGCCGTGGCCCGAGCTGCATCCGGGTGTCCAGGTCGAAGGAGGACCACTCCGGCTGGGCCCGGTGCGCGGCCAGCAGGGCGTCCGTCACGTCGTCGGCGCTGCTGAGCCCGACGCGGCCCACGATCCCGGCGGTGTCGCCGTCGGGATCGCCGCCGGCCCGCTCCAGGCGTCGTTTGCGGGTGAAGGTGCCCCGGGGGTCGGTCAGGAAGGCGCCGGCGTCCGGGCAGTACGTCCAGCGGGTGCCGGGCCGGTCCTGCCCCGCGATGTACTGAGCGTAGGAGTACATCCGGTCACCGCCCGCCCCGGCCCGCGAGCACGGGGTCGCCCGCGGCGAGAGCGCACTCGTACGGTTCCGTATCCGCCATCTCCCCGGCGGTGAACGATCCGTAGGCGCCCAGGTCGAGCAGGCCGTGGCCGCTGTAGCAGAAGACGATCACGGCGCGGCGCCGTGTGCGGCGGCACTCCTCGGCGACGTCCATGGTGGCCCGGATGGCGTGCGCGGTCTCGGGCGCGGGCAGCAGGCCGTGCAGGCGCGCGAAGAGCGAACCCGCCTCGAAGACCTCCTTCTGCGCGTACGCCCGGGAGTCCAGGATCCCTTCGTGGCGGGCGAGGCCGACGAGCGGGGCGGCACCGTGGTAGCGCAGCCCGCCGGCGTGGATGGGCGGCGGGACGAAATCGTGCCCGAGGGTGTAGGTGCGGGCCAGCGGGCCCAGGCCGCTGGCGTCCGCGAAGTCGTAACGGTACTCGCCCGAGGTCAGCGTGGGGCAGGCGGCCGGTTCGGCGGCGAGGATGTGGAGGTCCGCGCCGGCCAGCTTGTCGCCGACGAAGGGGAAGGCGAACCCTCCCATGTTGCTGCCGCAGCCCACGGAGGCGACCAGGAAGTCCGGCTGCTTGCCGATGTCCTCCAGCTGCTCGCGGGTCTCCAGGCCGACGACCGTCTGGTGGAGCAGGACGTGGTTGGCGAAGGCGCCCATCGAGAACCGGTCGCCCGGGTTCTGCCGTACGGTCTCCAGCGCCTCGCTCACGGCGGTGGCCTCGGAACCGGGATGGTCGGGGACCTTCTCCAGCAGGGAGCGGCCGTAGGCGGTGTGGGGTCCCGGGCTGGGCAGCACCTGCTGGCCGAAGGTCTCCATGAAGTGCCGCCGGTAGGGCTTGGTCTCGAAACTGGCCCGGACCATATAGACGAGGGCCTTCACGCCGAACAGGCTGCACGCCAGCGACAGGGCGCTGCCCCACTGGCCCGCGCCGGTGTCCGTGACGAGCCGGTCGACGCCCTCCAGCCGGGCGTAGTAGGCCTGCGCCAGCGCCGAGTTGAGCTTGTGCGACCCCGACGGGCTGGCGCCCTCGTACTTGAAGTAGATCTCCGCCGGGGTGTCCAGGTGGCGCTCCAGGGCGTGCGCCCGGAACAGCGGCGTCGGCCGCCACAGGCCGTACGCCGAGCGGACCTCCTCGGGGATGGTGATCCACCGCTCCGGGGACATCTCCTGAGCGATCAGTGCCTTCGGCAGCAGTCGTTCCATGAAGCCCTGGCCGACCGGCTCCCTCGTCGCCGGATCGAGGTAGTCGTCCGGCACACGTGGCAGATCGGGCAGCACGTTGTACCAGCGCTTCGGGATCTTCGGGAGCGGAAGATCGTGACGCTCCAGAGCATGCACGGTGCCGTACTTCCCTTCGTCGTCTCGCACGTCGCCATCACGCGGCCCGGGCCCCGGCCGCGCCCGGCTCATCCGGGCAGGGCCTTGCAGTGGTACGTGAACTCGGCCTCGGCCACGCACGTGTCGTCGGTGTCGTGGAGGCGCGAGACCACGACCACCTCGAACCGCTCGCCGTCGGCGAGAACCGGATACCCCTGGGGCAGTGCGCCGGCCGGCACGTCCGCGACGGCCCGGATGTCCCCACGGGCCTTCTTGCGGTAGTCGATCCGCGATTCCCGGAGGACGAAGACGCTGGTGGCGATCCTCTCCCGCAGCATTCCGGCGAGAGCCGCCCCGGCCGCCGCTTCGGCGAGCAGGAAGAGAGCCCCGGCGTGCCTGGTGCCCACGTGATTACCGGTGTCACCGGAGTCCGGAAGCAGGGCCACGGCGCGATCGGCGCCGAGCTCGACCACTTCCACACCGACGAATTTCTGAAACGGAACCAGTTCATTGACGTACGCCCGGATCTCTTCCAGCGACGGAAGGGTCTGCGGGGCGGAGGGTAACGGCTGGGAACTCAGAGAAATCTCCCATCGGCCTGTGGGTGCCAGGGAAAGCCGAGCGGGAGACGTGGGCTGACGCCTCCCGACTGCGCACAACGGTCCCGGGACCTGCTGGGCAGCGTCAAGTGAATTCCGGGTTGATGCGTAAGTGAGATGAGAGGGTCATCGGATAGTCGTACTGCTCATATTTATTGGGGTCGGGTTTACCGATCACCTGCTTGGGGAGGTCTGCACTCTGCGAGTGCTCAGGACGATATCCGGAATCCCGCTCACCTACGCGATGTGGAGTTTCCTTGGAACGCCAAAAGAGCGAAGGTGTCGTGCCCACGGGAGAGAAGACCAGCCCCGCGGGACGGATCGTCGGCGAAGAGACGGCCGAGCCGCCGGTCTTCCACCGCCGCTGGCGGGTGCTCGCCTGTCTGGTCGTCAGCCTCGTCCTGGTCGTGCTCGACACGTCCATAGTCAGCGTCGCCCTGCGCACCCTCGCCCTGCCCGCGCCCGAAGGCCTCGGCGCCACCTCCGGCGAACTGCAGTGGGCCGTCGACTCCTACACCCTCGTCTTCGCCACCCTGCTGGTCTCCGCCGGGCTCTTCGCCGACCGGTTCGGACGCAAACGCACCCTCCTGGCGGGACTGCTGATCTTCGGCGCGTTCTCCGCGGCGTCCGCCTACTCCGACACCGCCGGCGAACTCATCGCCGCACGCGCGGCGATGGGCATCGGCGCGGCGCTCGTCGTCCCCGCCACCCTGGCCGTCATCACCAACGTCTTCCCGCCCCGGGAACAGGCCAAGGCCATCGGCCTGTGGGCCGCCTCCGCCGGGCTCGCCGTGGCCATAGGCCCCGTCACCGGCGGCCTGCTGCTCGAGCACTTCTGGTGGGGCTCCCTCTTCCTCATCAACGTACCCCTCGTACTCGTGGGCACCGCCGCCATCGCCCTGACCGTCCCGGAATCGGCCGACCCCGTCCGCCGGCCCTTCGACCCCGTCGGGGTACTGCTCTGCATGGCGGGCCTGGGCACCCTCGTCCTCGGCATCATCAAAGGCGGCGAGAACGGCGACTGGACCACCCCGGCCGTCTGGGCGACCATACTCGCCGGTGCCATCCTCCTGGCCTGCTTCGTCCTGTGGGAACGCCGCACCGCCCACCCCGCCCTGGACCTCCGCTGCTTCCGCGACGCCCGCTTCTCGGCCGCGGTGGGAGCCATCAGCGTGGTCTTCTTCGGGCTGCTGGGCTCTTCCTTCTACATGATCTTCTACCTCCAGAGCGTACGCGGCTACACCGCCCTCCAGGCCGGCTGCTGCCTCCTTCCCCTCGCCCTCGCCCAGATCGCCTTCTCCCCGCTCAGCACGGTCACGGCCCGCACCCTCGGCCCACGCCCCGTCTGCACGGCGGGCCTGGCACTGACCGCCCTGACCTTCCTCGGCGTGAGCTTCCTCGACCAGAACTCACCGCTCTGGCAATGCGAGGTCCTCTTCTTCGTCATGGGCGGCGCCATGGGACTCGTCATGCCCGCCGCCACCTCCTCCGCCATGGCCACCATGCCCCGGCACCGGGCCGGCACGGCCGCCGCCATGCTCAACTCCCTGCGCCAGGTCGGTGGAGCCCTCGGCGTCGCCGTCCTCGGCTCCCTCCTCGCCTCCCGCTACCACGACCACCTCCAACCCCACGTCCAGCCCCTGCCCGCCGAGCTGCGCCCACTCGCCCAGGAGTCCGTCGCCGGCGCCCTCAGCGTCGCCGACCACCTCGGCCCGGCCGGCGCCCGCCTGACCGCCCACGCCGTGGACGCCTTCATATCGGCGATGCGCCTCACGTCACTGGCGGCGGCCGGCGTGATGCTCCTGGGCACCCTCGCCGTATTCGCGGCGCTTCGGGACGATCGGAAGGACGGCCCCCTGGACACCTAGGCTGTACAGCGCTTCACCCATGGGGGAGTGCTCTCCGGCGACGTGGGCACGGACCGAGGCGAGGTAGTCGTCACGGCTGACGCGCCCGTCGCCGTTGGTGTCGAGTGCGGCGAAGGCCGTTTCGATGTTGCCGACCGGGTTCCCCAGTGCCGTGCGCAGCTTCGTGAACTCCGGGAGGGCCAGAACGCCGTCCTCGTCGGTGTCGACGAGGTCGAACAGCGCACTGAGCACGGGCTTGCAGACGGTGTCGAACGCCTCGGGGCCGGCCCACGCTGCGTACTCGTCGAAGGTCACTCCTCCGTCGCCGTTCGCGTCCATCGACGCCCACGCCCGCTCACCGGCTGTGCGCGCGGCGGTGACCAGAGGATCGTCCTCGGCGCGTCCCGAGGCCAGTGCCACCCGCTCGGCCCGGGCGGAGTATTCGTCCTTCGAGATGACCCCGTCTCCGTCGGCGTCGAGCATGGCGAAGACGAGTCGCTTCGCGGTGATGTCGTCCATGGAAGACCCTTCCGCTGGGTTCATTCGGGTTTGTTGCGTCATGGGGCGCTGGGTTCGGCTGTCCCTACCCCGCACCCCGGTGTTCACGCTTTGGGTGCAGCCCCCGCGCCACCGGTCCGCGGTGTGCGTGGCGCATATCCCGCGCACGGGGCGGACATGCGCTGGTGCGTGCTGCCAGGAGCCTGGGTGGCGGAGTCGCCCGGGGGTAGTCAGTGGGCCGGTAGTGGATCCGGACTTGCTGGAGGATGCGTGGTCGGCAGGCGTGGTGCGGCGGTGGCGTTGAGTTCTCTGGCCTTGGTGGGCTCGATGTGGGTGGGGGCACCGGCCGGTCAGGCCGACGAGGGCAGACACAGAGGCGTCGTCCTGTGCACGGGCGCCAGTAACAGTACGTACGACCCGCCCCTGGGCCTGGTTCCACGCGAGACCCGCGTCCGCACCGAGGCCCAGTACACGTGCACCATCGCACCCGGCCGGACCGTACCGGCCACCGGCTCTCTGGACGGGGCGTCGCCGACAGCGTCCTGCAACGGTTTGAGCAACCCCCGTATCACGGAAACCGTGCGGTACGGCGACGGCAAGAGGTCATTGATCGTCTACGACAGCGGCACCACCACCCGTGTCGCCGGCGCTCTCGACGTCAGCCTGTCCGGCCGGGTCACCGAGGGCCGTGGCAAGGGCCAGTCGGCACAGCGGAACGTACTCCTCGCGCTGCCCCGCCAGCTGCCCACGGAGTGCCTTTCTTCCGGCCTGCAGGGGAACAGCGGCCACGCACAGTTGGAGGTCAAGCCGTGACCCCGGCCTCCGTGGGGCTTCCCACCGAACCCATCGGCAGCATTCCCCGGCCCCCTGAGCTGCTCGCGGCCATGACGGACCGTGCCGCCGGCCGGATCAGCGACGACGAACTCGCCGCCGCCCAGGACCGCGCGGTCCGCGACACCGTCCGCCGCCTGGAGGAGATCGGCTCGCCGGTCGTCACCGACGGCGAACAGTCCAAGCCCAGCTTCGCCACCTACCCCCTCGACGGGCTGGACCGGTTGGCACCCGACGGCGTCGTCATCCCCTTCGCCGACGGGCACCAGCGACAGCTGCCCCGCCTGACGACCGGACCGCTGCGCTACGCCGTGCACGCCGACCGCTATCTGCGGGCCGCACGCCGGCACGCGACCGTCCCCGTCAAACAGGCCGTCATCGCCCCCTCGGCGCTCAGCCTGCTCTATCCGGCGGACGGCATCGACGGCTACCCCCGCGAAGCCTTCCTCGACGATCTCACCGCTGAAGCCGAGGCCGACATCCGCGGCTGCCTGGACGGCGGCGCCCACATCGTCCAGCTCGACTTCACCGAGGCCCGCCTCGCACTGAAACTGGACCCTGGCGGTGGCCTGCTGGAGCAGTTCATCCTGCTCAACAACCGCGTACTGGACCGCTTCTCCATCGCCGAACAGGCCAGGATCGGCGTGCACACCTGCCCCGGCGGCGACCAGGACTCCACCCACAGCCTCGATGTGGACTATGCGGCTCTGCTGCCCAGGCTGCTGCAGCTCAAGGCCGGAAACTTCTATATCCAGCTGGCCAGCGAGCCGGACCCGGACAAGGTCCTCAGCGTCCTGGCCGACCATCTGCCCGGCCACGGCCGGGCGTTCATCGGTGTCACCGACCCCATCGACCCGCGCGTCGAGACCCCCGAACAGGTCCGCGACCGTGTCCTGGCCGCCGCCCGCCACCTGCCCGTCGACCGCCTGGGCACATGTGACGACTGCGGCTTCGCACCCTTCGCCGACGACACCTCCACCTCCCGCGACACCGCCTTCGCCAAGATCCGCGCCCGGATCGAGGGCACCGCCCTGGCCTCCCGCGAGCTGGGCGTCTGACGGCGCCCAGGCTATTCGTGGGGAGTCGCTGCGGGGGTGTGCGGGATGGGGATGACCCTGGCCATCACCGAGGAGATCGGATCACCGCCGAGGACGTCCCGCAGTTCCTTGACGCCTTGCTCCCGCTGCGCCGGGGTGAGGGAGACGTAGCGTTCGATCCGTTCGTTGAACGTCTGTCGGAATCTGGCGTAGAGCTCGTCGTCCTCGCGGATTCGGCCGGCGATACGGACGAGGTCCGCGGTGCCGGCGAAGTCGTCCTCGGAAAGGTGGTGATGCGGTAGGACGTCCGCGAACCGGCCGGCCATCCGGCCGAAGAGCGTGCCGTCGAGC
This sequence comes from Streptomyces sp. NPDC053079, assembly GCF_044546695.1. Lineage (NCBI taxonomy): Bacteria > Bacillati > Actinomycetota > Actinomycetes > Kitasatosporales > Streptomycetaceae > Streptomyces > Streptomyces sp. NPDC053079. Next base: position 641,699 of record NZ_JBITZJ010000003.1, on the reverse strand, counting down.
TGTCGCACGGTGAAGACGTGTGCGTAATGCTGCTCGTGGATTGCCAGGGGAAGCTGTGCGAGTGCGATCGACTCGTGAAGCGCGGTGAGCCCGGGCGCGAGCAGGTGATGAGGCGTGCTCGCCACGTGCCTCAGCAGTTCGCGCTGCGGCACGAAACGGCATTCGGCCCGTCGGTTCGCGGCGGTGACGGTCTGCTCCCGGTGCGCACCGAAGGGGCCGCCGCAGACCAGGACGCGCGCGAACCGGCGCCAGTCGCGCAGGAGGTCCACCACCCATCGGTGGAGCAGCCGCAGGTAGTCGTTGTTGACGTCGAAGTCCAGGAGGAAGTTCTTGAATCCGCCGACGTTGATGAGTAGGTCGTACTCCGGTTCCGCGTCACGCGGCAGGGTCCGCAGGCCCTCGACGTCGATGACCGAACCCGTCACATGCATCGCCGGGCCCATGCCCCCACCGGGATCGATGAGTTCGGCCATGCGCTGCGGGACACCGGGAAAGTTCTGCACCACGCTGTGTGTGGCGAGCAGGTGGGCCGCGATGACGCGCTCGTGCGGCGAGAGAGCGCCCAGGTGCCGGTCGGCGGCGGCGAAGGAGTCGCGCGGCATGCGTTCGCAGAGGTCGCGGATCTCGGTGAGTGGACGTCCGACCTGCCAGAAGCTCAGCAGACTGTCCACCATGACCACCGGCCGGCCCGCCACGACGGCCCGCACGACCAGATCGGCGTCCATCACCGAGACGACCTGATCGCATCTCTCCAGCAGGCCGTCGAGCACCGTGGACGCGGTCCCGGAGGTCTCGGAGGTCTCGCGGATTTCGTCGAAGGCGTCCGCGTTGCGACGGGCGAACGCCGCCGCCACGTCGTCGCCCACGAATATCCGCTCGTGACCGGAGAGCAGCCGGGATACGGCGACGAGCTCGGCTGCCGGCCCGAAGCCGCAGTTCTGGGCTCCCATCACGATGCGCACGGCCCGGAGCCCCTGTGTCGTTGCGCGTACGCATTCGTCGCGGGCGTGCCGGCCAGGACGTCGACGAGACGCCCGGCGAATTCGACCGGGTATTTCGCGTAGCCGACGTGGCCGCCGGGGAACTCCGCCAGTTCTTGGCCGAGCCGTTCCGCGAGGACGAGCGCCGGCTGGTGGATGAGGTGCGTGCGCGATTCACGCCCCCCTGCCACGACGATGAGGTCCGCCGCTGCAGCGAGCGCGGCGAGGTCGGGAACGAAGCGCGTGGACGGCCGTACCATGTGGGCCAGGAAGAACGCGCTGTTGTCGTACGCCTCCGGCAGCACCGGCGCGGGCCGGCCGCCGAAGAGGGGCTCGAGCATGCGAAGCGCCGGCGCGACGCCCTCGCGCCGGAACACCTCGTGCACGTCGTCGAAGAACGCCCGGTGATGCGCGGCGTCCGGAAGGAGCCCCATCGCGGGCGGCTCGTGCGTGACCACCGACCGCACCCGGCCCTGATGACGCATCGCGAGTTCGAGGGCGACGAGCCCGCCCGAGCAACTGCCGAACACCTGCGCAGGCTCGTCCGCGACGGCCACGTGGTCCAGGAGGCGACACGCGTCGTCGGCGTGCACCTCGATCCGCTGATCCGTCGGCGGGCCGTCGAGCGGACTGCGTGAGTAGCCCCGCGGATCGTAGGAGACGACGCGATGGCACGCGGCGAGAGCGGCGGCCAAGCGCTCGAAGACGGCCGCATCGGAATTGCCACCGGGGATGAGCAACAACAGCGGCCCGGAACCGCGTACTTCGAAGTAGAGGCTTGCACCTGGTACCGCCAGAGTGCCGGTCTCCAAGGCGTCCATCACCCTCCAGGGCCAGCAGCCGGGTGGCGTCGTAGCGTCCCGCCCACACTACTTACGGCAAGGCGTCCCGAGAACCACTCCTCTTCCTTCGGGAGCCGCCCCGTGGGGCGCTTCCCGTCGCAGGGCGAGGCGTGCTCATGCCTACGCGCGCCTCACCGCGACCGCACGTGCCTTCCCGCCACTCCCGCGAGCGGGTCTCGCAGGCGGACGAGCAGGGCATCGCACACCTCACGCCGCCCACCGCGAAGGAGACCCATCATGGCCGTCATCAGATCGTGGACGCGTTCCGCAGCCCTGGCAGCCCTCACCGTGCTCGGTACGGCCGTACCGGTCACGGGCCCCGCCCATGCAGCCCATGCAGCCCACGCAGACTCGCCCGCACAAGTGCAGTGCCAGGGAACCGAGTCCGTCACCTACCGCCCGGGAGTCACCCTCGCGCCGCGGAACATCGAGGTCACGACCAAGGGACGGTTCGGCTCCTGCACCGACAGCGCGGGCAAGGTCACGAGCGGGTCGTACGGCGAACGGTTCACGATCTCCGCCGGCTGCAACGACCTCCTCGGCCCGTTCGAGGACCGGCGGACCATCAAGTGGAGCACCGGCGACACCAGCGTCATCCAGGCCACCGGCAACAGCACCGCCGTGGCCGGCCAAGTCGTCACCACCATCACCGGCACCGTCACACAAGGCCGCTTCCAGGGCCGGACCGCACTGCAGATCATCACGCTTCCCCAGCCGGGAGCCCTGCAGTGCCTCACCACCGGGTTCACGGGGGCGACGGGCGTGACGACGCTGACGATCACCTGAGGTCGCCGCCTTTGCGAAACGAGTACGGCCGGCTCTCGTACGAGCCCCCCTTCCCGGGCGGTGGCTCCGGCCATCCCGCCGCGCTGCCCGGCGCCGCCGAGATGGCCTGCTACGGCATGAAGGCACCCGAGACCACCCGCTATTACAGCCGCGGCATGGCGCTGAACCACCGGGCGATGGAGGCCGCCCGCCCCGGCGGACGCGGCCGTGGGGCTCGCCGCATGCCACAGCGGGGAACGCAGGTCCGGCCTTCACTCATAGGGGTGATGATGGCGTCTTCGTGCCGACCGTCGGGAAGTCTTATGACGGTAGTACGGGACGGTCTGCCGGGGGGCAGAGGGGGGCTCGTGTGATGCCGCAGGAACTCGACCGTCGCCTTTCCCGGGACCCGGTGGCCATCGTGGGGCTGGCCGGGATGTTTCCCAAGGCCCGTGACGTCCGCGCGTTCTGGGACAACATCGTGGCGGGTCGCGATTGCACCGAGGAGGTTCCCCCCGCCTGGTGGGAGCTGGAGGACTACTACGACCCCGACCCCTTCGCCCCGGACAAGACCTACGGTCGGCGCGGTGGCTTCCTCACTCCGGTGAGGTTCGACCCGATGGAGTTCGGCATGCCGCCGAAGACCCTCGATTCCACCGGGCTCGTCCAGTTGCTGAGTCTCGTCGTGGCGCGCGAGGTGCTGCGCGACGGCGCGCACGGCCGTGACGGCTGGTACGACCCGCACCGTACGGGCGTGGTGCTGGGCGTGTGCGGCACCAACACCACCCTCATGCCGCTCGCGGCCCGGCTGCTCGCACCCCTCCTGGTCAAGGCGATGCGGGCCCGCGGCAGCGCCGAGGAGGAGGCGCGGCAGGCCGCGCGCGACTACCTGCGGGAGCTTCCGCCGTGGACGGAGGACTCGTTCCCCGGGATCCTGGGGAACGTCGTCTCCGGGCGGGTCGCCAACCGCCTGGACCTGCGGGCGGCCAACCACACCGTGGACGCGGCGTGCGCCAGTTCGCTGGCGGCCGTGCGGGCCGCGGTCGACGAGCTGATCTGCCGCCGCGCCGACCTGGTGATCACCGGCGGGTGCGACGCGGACAACTCCATCGTGTCGTTCATGTGCTTCAGCAAGACGCCGGCGTTGTCCTTCAGCGGTCGGGTGCGTCCCTTCGACGCCGAGGCCGACGGCACGCTGATCGGCGAGGGCATCGGGATGCTGGCGCTCAAGAGGCTGGCCGACGCCGAGCGCGACGGGGACCGCGTCTACGCGGTGCTGCGCGGACTCGGAAGTTCGAGCGACGGCGTGGCCAAGAGCATCTACGCGCCCAGCAAGGAAGGCCAGTTGACGGCGCTCCGGCGTGCGTACGACGACGCCGGGTGCCCGCCGGACTCGGTGGAGCTGGTGGAGGCGCACGGCACGGGCACCCCCACCGGCGACGAGGTGGAGGTCACAGCGCTCAACGAGCTCATGGGCGTGCCCGGCGACAGCCGGCACGTGGCCGTGGGCAGCATCAAATCGCAGGTGGGCCACACGAAGGCGGCGGCGGGTGCGGCAGGGCTGATCAAGGCGGCGCTGGCCCTGCACCACAAGGTGCTGCCGCCCACCGTCAATGTGTCGTCACCCGCGCCGGCCGTCACCGCGGACGGCGCCGTCTACGTCAACACCACTGCCCGGCCGTGGGTGCGCGACCCAGGCCGCCCGGTGCGGCGCGCGGGCGTGTCCGCCTTCGGGTTCGGCGGGGTGAACTACCACGCCGTGCTGGAGGAACACCACGCTGGCATGGCGCAGGAGCGGGCGGCGCACCTCGTGCCCCGGGCCTGTCTGTGGCACGCCCCGGACCCCGGGGAGCTGCGCTCGCTCCTCGAAGCCGGCGCGGAGCCTGCCGAGGGCGGCCACGTGCCCCCGGAGCACGCCCGGCTGGGGTTCGTCGCGGCGGACGAGGAGCACCGGGCGTGCCTGCTGGCCGCCGCGATCGACAGGCTCCGCACGTGCGGAGCGGAGGAGGAGTCGTGGCGGCTTCCCGAGGGCGTGCACTACCGCCGTACGGCGCTGCCGGCCGGTACGAAGGTGGCGGCGCTGTTCACGGGGCAGGGCAACCAGTACCCGGAGATGGGGCTGCGGGCGCTGCTGGCCGTTCCGCCCCTGCGGGCGGCCTTCGACGAGGCCAATGCCCTGTCCCCGCCCGGGGACACGATGGCCCGGACGGTGTTCCCGCCCCCGGGCGACAAGGACACCGCCCGCGCGGCCCGCGAGCGGCTGAACCGTACCTCCTATGCCCAGCCGGCCATCGGGGCCCTGGCGGCCGGGCAGTACCGGTTCCTGCGGGAGCTGGGGTTCGCCCCGGACGGCGTTCTGGGGCACAGCTTCGGTGAGCTGACGGCACTGTGGGCGGCCGGAGTGCTGGGCGACGACGCGTTCCTGTCCCTGGCACGGGCCCGGGGGCGGGCGATGGAGGAACGGCCGGAGGTGGGATCGGACCCCGGGGCGATGGCCGTCGTCCGGGCCGCGGACGGGACGGTCGCCGACCTTCTGGCAGCCCACCCGGAGTTGTCGGTGTGCAATCGGAACGCCCCCGACGAGCAGGTCGTGGGCGGTCGCACCGATGCCGTCGAGCGCTTCGTGACCCACTGCCTGCGGGAGGGCGTACCGGCGAAGCGGCTGCCGGTCGCCGCCGCGTTCCACACCCCGCTCGTCGGGCACGCGGCCCGTCCGTTCGCCGAGGCCTGCGCGCGGGTGGACTTCGCGGCTCCCCAGGTGCCCGTCCACGCCGGTGCGGCTGGCGCGGCCTATGGGCGCGGAGCGGACGCCGACCGGCGCACCCTGGTGGAACAGCTGCTGAGGCCGGTGGACTTCGCGGAGGCTCTGCGGCGGATGCGGGCCGACGGCTTCGGCGTCTTCGTCGAGTTCGGCCCGGGCAGCACGCTGACCCGCCTGGTGGAGCGCACGCTCGACGCCGACGCGGTGGTGGCGGTCCCCTGCGACCGGGGCGAAGGCGGTCCCGACGGCGCCGCCGTGCTGAAGGAGGCGGCCCTGCGCCTGGCGGTGCTGGGACTGCCGGTGGCCGGCATCAACCGGTACGACGCCCCGGCGCCGGACGAGCGGCCGGCCCCGTCGGCGGTGGCCCGGGTGCTGGAGGGGCCGAACTTCGCGCTCCGGGCCCGCGAGGAGCGGTTCCGGCAGCGGGAGGGCCGGCTCGGCGGGCCCGCGAGCGGGCCGCTCCTGCCCATCGCCGACGGCGTGCCGGCCCCCGCAGGGGCCGCCCCGGACCCGCTGGCCCGGGCCGCCGCCGACCATCTCGCCGCCCACGTCCGCTACCTCGACGGGCAGTTGGCGACCCAGCGGGAGCTGGTGGAGCTGCTGCGCTCCCGGACGAGCGGCGGCCAGGGCCCCGACGCGGCCCTGGCCGCGACGGTGGGCGCGATCACCGAGCACAGCCTGGCCGTGGGCGAGGCCCATACCCGGGCGGGCGAGGTGGTCGCCGAGCTGCTGGGCGGACCGGGCGCGGCGCCGACGGCATCCCCCGCACCGCCGGTGACGGGCGGCAGGGCCGTTCCCCCGCCCGGCTCCGGTGCCGTACCGCCCCCCGCCGCGGACGCCATGGAGCGGGCGCCCGCCGTCGACGGGACGCCCGGTACCGGCCCGCAGGAGGACGACCGGTCGGCCCTGGCCGCGTTGATGGCCGATGACAGGACGCTCCACGGGCCCGTCCGGGACATCTCGGACATCGATCCGGTGGAGGTGGAGCAGGTCCTCCGCCAGATCGTCGCGGACAAGACCGGCTACGACGTCGGCATGCTGGAACCGGACATGTACATCCAGGAGGACCTGGGCATCGACTCCCTCAAGCAGGTGGAGATCGGTGCCGAGGTGTGGCGCCGGTACCCGGTGATCAAACGCGAAGAGCTCTTCCGCTTCAGCGAGGCCCGTACGGTCGGCGACCTGAGCACGATGCTCAAGGAGTTGTTCACCTCCCCGCGGTCCGGCCTGCGGCACACCGGCGGTGTGCCCCTCGGCCAGGCGTACGTCTCGTTGCGGACCCTGCCGCCCGTGGACGTCCTCACCGGTGTCCATGACGAGCAGCCGTGCGCCCTGATGCTCGACGACGGCGGCGAGCTGTGCGCCGCCCTCGGGCGGGCGCTGGCCGGCCGCGGCTGGAGCGTGCGGCGTCTGACCACGCCCGGCGTGCCCGCCGACGGCCGGGACGCCCATCCGCTGGACGGCTGGTCGGACGGCGAGCTGCGCGACCGTGTCGCCGAGGCCCTCGGCGAGGTCTCCCGCATCGACCTGTGCCTGCTGCCGCTGAGCCGGTCGCGCATCACCAACGCCGACGAGGCGGTCAACCGGCTGACGCACGGGCTGCTGTTCGCCAAGCGCGCGAGGGCGGTGCTGCTGGAGGCCGCCCGGACGGGCCGCAGGGCGGCGTTCGTCACGGTGACGCAGCTCGACGGGGCCCTGGGGTACGCGGGCTCCGGCGCAGAGCCCGTGGCCGCACTCGCCGGAGGTATGGCGGGCCTGGTCAAGTCCGTCGCGCTGGAGTCGTCCCCGGTCTTCTGCCGTGCGCTCGACCTCGCCCCGGACATGGCACCGGACGCGGTGGGCGAGGCGCTGCTGGAGGAGATCGCGGACGTGGCCACCGATGTGCTGGAGGTGGGCCGGGACGGGAGGCACCGGCGCACTCCGGCCCTGTCGGACGGCCCGCAGCGGCTCCTGCCGCACGCCCCCGGCGGCCCGCCCGGCCTCACCGAGGACGACACCCTTCTCGTCACGGGCGGCGCGAGCGGCATCACGGCGTGGTGCCTGGAGGCCCTGACGGAGGACCACCGGTGCGGGTACGTGCTCATGGGCCGGCGGCCGGGCACGGACGACGGCGTCCGGCAGACGCTGGAGACGCTGCGCTCGCGCGGCGTCCGGGCCGACTACGTCAGCGCCGACGTCCGGGACGCGGCCGCCGTACGGGCGGCGCTGGAGCCGCACACGGGGCGCATCACGGGGGTGCTGCACGCGGCCGGTGTGCTCGGCGACCGGCCGCTCGCCGAGATGACGGCCGAGTCCGCGGCCCCCGTGATCGGGGCGAAGCTCTCCGGCCTGCAGCACGTGCTCGACGCCGTCGGCCCCGAACGGCTGCGGCATCTGGTGGTGTTCGCCTCCGTGGCGGGGCTGTGGGGCAACGTACGGCAGGCCGACTACGCCCTCGCCAACGAGGCCATGGTCCGCCACGCCTGCGCGGCGCAGGCGGCGTACCCGGCCCTGCGGGCGACCCCCGTCGTCTGGGGGCCGTGGGAGGGCGGCATGGCCGAGGGCGTGCACCGGCTGTTCACCGAGGCTGGCGTACCCGTGCTCTCGCGCGCGGCCGGCACGGCCTATTTCCGTGGCCTGATGGGGCCGGAACACCCGTCGGGCGAGGTCACCGTGGTGGGTCCCGTGGCGCCGTGGCTGTGCCGGAAGGACGACCTGCCCCCCGAGGGGCTGACCGCCGTGCGCTCGCTCACCGGCCTGGAGGACGAGCCGATGCTGCGCGACCACAGCGTGGCCGGCCATCCCCTGGTGCCGATGACCGCCCTCCTCGGAGGAGTCCTGCACACCCTGGAGCGTGCCCGGGGCGGCGGCCCTCCGGCCGTACGGTGCCTGGACCTCCGCATCGTCCGGGGCCTGTACCTCGACGGCCACCACCCGCGGGCCGTGTGCTTCCGCCTCGTGCCGGACGAGCAGGCCGACGCCGTCCGGGCGCGGATGCACAACGCGGACGGAACCGGCGGCCAGACGCACTTCGAGGCGCTCGTGGTGTGCGCCGACGAGCCCGGCGAAGCACCGCGCCTCACCCTTCCCCGGTACGAGCCCACCGGCACCCCGCACCCCTGCTACACGGAGCGGACCATCTTCCACGGACCGTCCCTGGCCGGGCTGTGGGACGTACTCGAGGAGGACGCGGAGCGGCTCGTGCTGTCCGCGCGGCTGCGCGACCCTGCGTTCGCCTCCGGGGCGTACGCCGGACAGCTGTTCAGCCCCGCGCTCTCCGACCTCCTGCTGCAGGGAGCCGCACTGGTCACCCACCGGCTCAAGGGCAGCGGCGGCATCCCCGTGAGCGCCGAGCGCGTCGACCTTTACGCGCCCCTGCCCGACGACGAACCGTTCGTGGTCGTCGCCGAGGCTGACAGGACGTCCGTGCTGGACACGTACTGCACCGTCACCGCGTGCGAGCCCGGCGGCCGGGTCCTGCAGAAGTGGACCGGGCTGCGGATGCTGGACGTGAACGACGTCCAGGCGATCCGCCTGCTCACGACCTACGTCTCCTCCCACGCGGCGTCCGGCCGTACCGGCACCGGGTGAGGGCGGCCGCCATGGACGAACTCCGCTTCGAGGGCACGCCCGTGGGCCACGTGCCCGGTCCCACCGCCGCCGGACCGGCCGCACCCCCGGACACCGGCGCGCCGGTGTCCGGACCGGCCGCGCGGGACCGCGGCCATGTCACGGACCCGGACGCCCTGGCCGTACGCATGGCTCAGCAGGTGCAGCGGGCGCACGCTGCCGTCGTGGAGGCCCACCGTGCGATCAGCGCCTGGCAGGTGCGGCGCCTGGTCTCTCCCGCGCCGTACGCCGCGCCACCGGAGGCGGCACCGCCCCCGGCCGTACCCCAGCGCTCCGCGCCGCCGCCACGGGTCCCCGGCAGCGCGGCAGCCAGCCACGCCCTGAGCAGCCTGAAGGCGCAGTGGTCGGCCCACGCGGCGGTCACCGCCCCGAGCCGGGAACACGCGCACCCCGACCGCACCGCCCTCCTCGCCCCGTCGCCCTCCGACTGGTCCCGCCTCGGCGGACCGGGCGTCGTCATGCGCGCGGCGGCGGTACGGCTTCGCGAGGCCGGGCCCCTGACGCCCGGGCACATGGAGGTCACATGGCACGGCCTGCCGCCCTCCGGGCCGGTGCCCCTGCGCACGTCGTACTCCGCCACCGGAACCGGCGGCCCGGACCACTGCGACGTGCGCGACGGGGACGGCCGCACGCTCCTGACCGTGTCCGCCGGTACGACGGGCGGCGGGCCCGCCCGGCCCGCCGTACCGCGCCACCCGCGGGAGTTCAAGCCGCCGGCCCGTACGTCCGTCGGCCGGCTGTCGGCCCACGACCTCGACGCGCTGGCCCGCGGCGAGGTGGCGGCGGTCCTCGGCAGTGCCTTCGGCCAGCAGCACGTGGCGCCGGAGCTCCGGCCCGAACCGTGGCCCGAGCGGCTGCTGGAGGAGGTGGGCGGGATCGCGCCGCGCGGCGGGCACTGGGGGCAAGGACTGCTGACCGCCACCACCCTGCCGGCCGGCGACGGGGACGCCTGGCCCTTCCTGCTGGGGGCCGTGACCGAGGCGCTGCGGGTGTACCTCTTCCACCGGGGCGTCCATCTGTGCCTGCCGGGAGCGCACGCGGTCCCCCTGCCGGGCGGCACGGCCCACGTGGAGCTGCTCGGCCCGTTCGGCGGGCCGCTGGGACTGCGGGCGGAGATCAGCGGCACGGGCTGGATCCCGCGCCCCTTCGTCACCGCCGACGCGGAGGTCACGTCCGCGGACGGAGAGGTGGTGGCCCGGCTGCGGGACGTGGGCGTGGCGCTCTACGGCAGGCCCGAGCTCGACCCCCGGCTCCACATCGACGACGCGGGCATCCGACTGACCTCCGGCGGCGGCCCGGCGTACTCCAGCGAACTGCACATGGCGCACGCGTCCGAGGGGGACGTGGCGCAGCTGGCCGCCGCGAGCGGGACGTACGACGCCTCACTGTGCCCGGTACGCCCCCGCCTGCCCCGGGGCGACTTCCTGATGATCGACCGTGGAGTGGAGGTGGCGCAGGGGACGGCAGCGGACCGGACCGGCGCGTGCGGGATCACCGAGTACGACATGCCCCCCGCCCCGTGGTACTGCCGGGAGAACGGGACGCGGTCCGTACCGGCGCTGGCGCTGATGGAGATCTCGCTGCAGCCGGCGGGCCTGCTGAGCGCCCTTGCCCTGGGGGTGGCGCTCCAGCACCCCGACGAGCCCTACGTCTGCCGCAACCTCAACGGCACGGCGACGCTGCTGCGCGACGCCGACCCCCGCGGCACGACCGTCACCCAGCGCATCACCGTCCTGTCGGTCACCGACCTGCCCGGCGCGACACTGCACCGCTACCGCTTCGAACTGAGCACCGGCGGCGAGGTGTTCTACGGGGGCGAGGCGCTGCACGGCTACCTCACCCAGGGGGTGCTGGACCTCCAGCAAGGCATGGACAACGGCCGGTGCGTCCCGCCGTGGCTGGACCGGCAGGGACCGCCGCCGGCCGGGCTGCGCCGGCTGGACGCACAGGGCGACGCCCGGCTGGGCACCGGACGGCTGGCACTGCTGGAGGACCTGGTGCTGGTGCCCGGCGGCGGCGAACACAAGGCGGGGTACGTGCTGTGCACCAAACCGGTGCGCCCGGACGACTGGTACTTCGACCACCACTTCTTCCGTGACCCGGTGATGCCGGGCTCGGCCGGCGTACAGATGCTGTTCCAGGCGGTGCACGCGTTCGCGCTGCACACCGGGCTCGTCGACGACCTGCCGGACCCTGAGCTCGGGCTGGTCACCGGGGAGCGGCTGAGCTGGAACTACGGCGCGCAGATCCTGCGCGAGCACCAGCAGGTCCGCGGCGAGGTGCACATCCGCAAGGTGACCCGGAAGCGGGACCGGCTGCTGATCCGCGCGGACGGCAGCGTATGGCGCGACGACCTGCGGATCTACCACGTGCGGAACATCGTCCTCGGAAACCGGCCGACGGACCGCGAGGGCGGTGACTGATGGACCGCGCGACCGCCGTGCACAGCGATCCGGAGGGCGTGTACCGGGTGCTGTCGTCGCTGGAGGTGCCCTGCCACCTGGTGCACAGCGGGGGAGCGGTGGGCATGTGCCATGTGCCGCCGCGGGGAGCCGAGGTGCTGGCCACCGCGGGGGCGATGCCGCCCGAGCGGCTCGGCTCTCCAGACTTCCCGCGCCGGCACGGCGTGCGGCTGCCGTACATGGCGGGGGCCATGGCCGGCGGCATCGCCGGTACGCGCCTGGTGGCCGCCCTGTCCCGGGCCGGCGCCCTCGCGGCGTTCGGCGCGGCGGGACTGCCGGAGACACGGATCGACACGGCGCTGGGCGAGCTGGCGCGGGAGCTGGGCGACGGGCCGTACGCGTGCAACCTTATCCACAGCCCCGTCGCGCCGCACCTCGAACGGATCGTGGTGGACCTGTGCCTGCGGCACCGGGTGCGGTGCGTGGAGGCGTCGGCGTTCGTCCAGCTCACGCCGGAGCTGGTGCGCTACCGCCTCACCGGGCTGCGGCGCGAGGGGACGGGCGGGGTGCGCGCGGAGCACCGCGTCATCGGCAAGGTGTCCCGGGAGGAGACGGCGGAGATGTTCCTGCGGCCGGCGCCGCAGGCGCTGGTCCGCGCGCTCCGGGAGCAGGGGCGGGTGACCGCCGAGCAGGCGGAGCTGGCCCGCGGGGTGCCGATGGCCGACGCCGTCACGGTCGAGTCCGACTCGGGCGGCCACACGGACCGCAGGCCGCTGGCCGTGCTGCTGCCCGCGCTGGCCCGGGTGCGGGCGCGGGTCGCGCGGGAGTACGGCGACGGGCTGCCGCCGGTGCACCTGGGGGCGGCCGGCGGCATCGGCTCGCCGCACGCGGTGGCGGGGGCCTTCGCGCTGGGCGCCGACTATGTGGTCACCGGCTCGGTGAACCAGGCCACGGTGGAGGCGGACACCTCGGCGGCGGTCAAGCGGCTGCTGGCGGAGGCGGGGATCGCCGACTGTGTCATGGCGCCGGCCGCCGACATGTTCGAACAGGGCATCCAGGTGCAGGTGTTGGGGCGAGGCACGATGTTTCCCGCCCGAGCCGGCCTTCTGTACCGCCTCTACCACGAGCACGGCGGCCTCGACGAGTTGCCGGACGCCGAGCGGCGGCGCCTGGAGGAGCGCGTGCTGCGCCGGTCGCTGGACCGGACGTGGGAGGAGACGGCCGCCTACCTGAAGGAGCACCATCCGGACTGGCTGGCCCGGGCCGAGCGCGATCCGAAACACCGTATGGCCATGGTGTTCCGCTGGTACCTCGGCATGACCTCCCGGTGGGCCGTCACAGGAGCACCGGACCGCGCGGGGGACTGGCAGATCTGGTGCGGCCCGGCGATGGGGGCGTTCAACCTCTGGACCGCCGGCACGGCCCTGGCGGCACCCGCCGGCCGCGGGGTCGCGGTGGTGGCGGGGCACCTGATGCGCGGCGCCGCCTACCAGACGCGGGCCGGCCACCTGCGGGCCACCGGCGTCCGGATTCCGGCGGCCGGCAGCGAGTACCGCCTTCCCGCGGCACCCGTCGGCTGAGAGAGACGGCTCCGTCCTGCTGGTTCGCTCAACTCCGGCGTCGGGGGCCTCGGCGGGTCCGGTCCACTCACTCGTGCGCAGGTTCGGCGTCGCCGTATTCGTCGTGCCAGTTCCACCATTCGTAGGGCGGCGTCTTGGGGTAGCCCTCGGGCGAGTCCTCCCAGGTCTCCTGCCGCCCGAGTGCCGTCATGTCGAGGTAGCTCCAGGTGCTCCCCAGCGCCTCGTCGCCGCGGGCGTTGATGAAGTAGGTGCGGAACACGCGGTCGCCGTCGCGGATGAAGGCGTTTGTGCCGTGCCACTCGTCCACACCGAAGTCGGCGTCGAAGTCGTCGGTGATCGTGTACCAGGGCATCGTCCAGCCCATCCGCGCCTTCACGCGCCCGATCTCCGGCTGCGGCGCGCGCGAGGCGAAGACGAGCGTGGTGTCGCGGGCGTTGAGATGGGCGAGGTGCCCGACGTGATCGGCCACCATGGAGCAGCCGCTGCAGGCGTGGTCGGGCCAGCCGGACACGCCGGGCTCGAAGAAGGCACGGTAGACGATCAGCTGACGGCGCCCGCCGAACAGGTCGAGCAGACTCGCTCTGCCCTCGGGCCCGTCGAACTCGTACTCCTTCTCCACCGCCGTCCACGGCATCCGCCGGCGCTTGGCGGCCAGCGCGTCACGGGCGCGGGTCAGCTGCTTCTCCTCCACCAGCAGTTGCCGGTGGGCGGCCTCCCACTCCTGCGGCGAAACGATCGGGGGTGTCTTCATGATGACGTCCGCCTTCCGACTCGGTCCGCTCAGCGGGACCCGGTTCCAGGGTCGGGCGTCACCGCCCCGCGCGCACGCCGATGCCCACAGAATCGAACGTGCGACCTAATGTGTGCGGTTGCGCAGATCCTTGCTGTAGACGTACCGCAGGCCGCACCCGTCCTCGTACGGGTCGCCGTCAGAGCCGAGCCATCCCCATATCGGCTGCATCGGGAGCCAGGTCAGGCCGAGGAGCCAGCGGCCCACGGCCTGCCAGAAGCGCGGCCGTCCCGCGTCCGCTTCGCGGACCACCCGTGTCGCCAGGAGGAACTTGCCCACGGTGGTCCGGAAGATCACCGCCCCCAGCACGTGGTGGACGAAGGACACCCCGAAGACGCACGCCACGACGTAGATCCAGTAGTTGTCGGCGGTCTTGTCCGCAAGCTGGAGCGCCAGGCCGCAGCCGCCGAAGAGCGTGATCGCACCGTCGACCGTGGCGAAGAGCATGCGGCGGACGTCGCCGACCTCCTCCGGGACGGCGGGGGGCGACGGAGGCTGCTGCGGGTGCGGATGCGGGTACTGCTGCGGGTGCTGCTGCGCGTACGGGTGTGCGTACGGGTGTGGCTGTGCCTGTGGGTGTGCATAGGGCTGTGCGTACGGATGCGGGGGCTGGGGAGCGTACGGCTGGTGCGGAGGTGGCTGATGGGGCTGCTGTTGGATCACGGGGCGCCATCTTGCCTTACGTGAGACGTGCCGGCGGTCGCGGTCAGGGGAGCTGAGCCGTGATCACCGTCACCGTGCAGAGCAGGGCCCGCCTCGTCGACGAAACGGATGATCAGCCACCGATTTGCCCTCGTGAGCGAGTCCAAGGTGGATCAGGCCCCCTTGTACGCTGAGCCGCATCTCTTGGAAGGACAAGTCTCATGCCCGACAAGCCCTTGCGTGAAGAAGACGGGCTCACGTCCCGGACCGTCCTCGCCTCACGGGAGGGTCTCGTGCTCGCTGAGCCGCTGGCCGCGGACGAAGAGATCCTCGCTTCCCGAGGAGACGGCGCGTTCGACGTCGACAGGGACACCGATGCCGGGCCGCTGCCCATCAGCACCCCGATCGAGCGCGCCTGCATACTCGACGGTGCGACGGGAGAACTGCTCGGCAGTGCCAGCTGGCACGCGGTCAGTTACGGTCCCGCCGTGTCATGCCTGGCGTGGAACATCGGTCTCGGGTTGCTGCCGTCCGCCCGCGGGCGCGGCATCGGCGGCACGGCCGCCCGTCTGCTCGCCGAGCACCTCTTCGCCACGACCGAGGTGTTCCGGGTGGAACTCTCCACCGACGTCACGAACGTGGCCGCGCAGCAGGCGGCGCAACGCGCCGGCTTCCACCGGGAAGGCGTCATCCGCGGCGCCCAACTGCGCGATGGACTCCGCCGGGACCTCGTCGGCTACAGCCTTCTGCGCAGTGACCTGCAGCCGAGCCGTTCCGGTGAGGACGCCGGGCGGTATCCCGTCGTCCGGCCGGGGGGTGGGGCATGAGTGTCCGCCGCGCGCCGTCGGAGTCCGGCCGCGTCCCGACGCCGAAGGCCGCGCCCCCCTTCGACCCCGAACTGGGCGCCGTGCTCGCGGGCTTGGGCAAGGGGTCGAGGGAGCCGATCACCCCGGACAATCTCGAGGCCCGGCAGGAGCGGGATGCCGCGGCCCGGCCCAGGCCGACTGCCGAGGATCTTCGCGCCGACGGCCGTTTCGAGGTGACGGAGATCTGTGTGCCGGGACCGCCCGGCGGACCGGACGTCACACTCGTGAGCGCGCGGCCGTCCGGGCTCACCGGACCGCTGCCCCTGCTGTATTACATGCACGGCGGCGCAATGATCATGGGCAACGCGTGGTCCGTGCTTCCGCGGATTCTTCGCGAGTGGGCCCTCCCGCTGGGGCTGGCCGTCATCTCGGTCGAGTACCGATTGGCACCGCGGGTGCAGTTCCCCGAGCCGCTGGAGGACTGCTACGCCGGGCTCGTCTGGGCGGCCGAGCACGCGGCCGAACTGGACATCGACGCGGACCGCATCATCATCGGAGGCAAAAGCGCCGGCGGCGGGCTCGCCGCGGCCCTCGCCCTGCTGGCCCGTGACCGCGGCGGTCCCGGGGCACTGGGACAACTGCTGCTCTGCCCGATGCTCGACGACCGCGCCACATTTTCCGGTGATCAGATGTCGGGCCTCGACGTGTGGGACGTCACCTCCAGCGCGACGGCGTGGAAGGCGCTGCTGGGTGACCGCTACGGTGCCGCGGACCTACCGCCATACGCGGCCCCCGCCCGCGCCACGGACCTTTCCGGACTTCCCCCGGCCTATGTCGACGTCGGGTCGGCCGACATGTTGCGGGACGAGGACGTGGCCTACGCGAACGCGATCTGGCAGGCAGGCGGCCAGGCCGAATTGCATGTGTGGCCCGGCGCCTACCACGGCTTCGACAGCATGGCACCGCGGGCGGCCCTCAGCCAGGACGCCCGCGACGCCCGTACCCGCTGGCTCCAGCGCCTCCTCGCGCAGGCCGCCACGGGGCACCGTCCTGCTGGATGAGCGGGTCCTGTTCGCCCGGGGTTCACCACGGCTCTGCGGCCGGTGCCGCCGAGCGGCTCACCGGCCCAGGCGGGCGGCCTTGACCTCGCGTCGCGCGAAGACGTCCTCACGACGGTCCGCCATCTGCCGCAGCGCGTCCTTGCGGTCCCGCTTGGACAGCCGGTCGAGATAGGTGTGACCGAAGAGATGGTCGGTTTCGTGCTGCAGGCACCGCGCGAAGTAACCCGTTCCTTCGATGACAACGGAGTTGCCGTCCTTGTCGAGCCCGCGGACGACGGCACGATCAGTACGGGGGACCGTCATGGTGGCACCGGGCACGGAGAGGCAGCCCTCGAATTCGTCGATGAGCCGGCGGCTTCCCGGATCGGGCAGGTCCAGGACAGGGTTGATGACATGACCGACGTGCCGGATCCCGTCGTCGTTCGGGCAGTCGTATACGAACAGCCGTAGGTCGACGCCTACCTGGTTGGCCGCCAGGCCGGCGCCGTCCGCCACGTGCATCGTCAGGAACATGTCGTCGATCAACGCCGACAACTCGGGAGAGCCGAATTCGGTCACCTCCTGGCACGGACGGCTCAGGACCTCCTCGCCGACCACCGTGACCCGCCGCACCGAACCCCGTGCCACCTCCGGTGGCAGAGCGGGATACGAGTCGACGGGTTGGCCTTGCACACGGACCCGCCGGTCCATGGGACGGGACGGCTCGTGACGAACAGGCATCGCTGTCTCCCCTTCTGCGTACGCCGCGTACGCCGTGGCTGAGCAAGATCGTCTTGCCAAGGCCTTTGCAAAGTAGCAGACTTTGCAAAGTGACTGAAGATGATCTCAGGTCCCAGCCCGACCGGAACCGGCACACCGGCGACGAACTGCGAGAGCATGAGGTCCGCACGGCCCTGCTGAGCCTGTTGGCCGAGGTCGGCACCGCCACGGCGACCGAAGCCGCCGCCCGGCTGGGCTACAGCTCCGGGCTCTGCTCGTTCCACCTTCGGCAGCTCGCGCGCCACGGGCACATCGAGGAAGCCCCTCACCGCGGGGGCCGCGCACGCCCCTGGCGCCTGCGGCAGCACAACCCCACCGCCGGTGCACCCGGGGAGGACGAGTTCGGTGACTTGGCCCGAGGGCTGGAGGACGAGAGCTGGCAGCGGTGGCTCGCCCGACGCGATCAGGCGCCGGGCGAATGGCGCCATGACGAGGCCTTCAGCGCTGTCGCCTACCTGACACCCGAAGAGATGACCCGGGTCGCGGACGCCGTCCGACGGGCGCTCGCCCCCTACCAGGACCGCGAACAACGCCCCCTGGCCCGGCCCGACGACGCCCGACCGGTCGCCCTCATCACCAGGCTGTTCCCCTTGCTTCCCCACGGGCAGGACGAGGCGGGCCAGGCCTGAGAACGCCAAGGGCGCCCTCATCCGAGGGCGCCCTTGGCGATATAGCAGCTACAGCTTGTGTCAGTACGCGGAGTTGACGTTGTCCATGGAGCCGTACTTGTCGGCGGCATAGTTGCAGGACGCGGTGATGTTGGCGACCGGGTCCCAGATGTCCCAGGACGTGCCCTCGACGTGGTAGGCCTTGAACGTCGGGTCGATGATCTGCAGCAGACCCTTCGACGGCACACCGTTCACGGCGTTGACGTCCCAGTCGTTGATCGCACGCGGGTTGCCCGTGGACTCACGCATGACGTTGCGCTTGATGCCCTCGTACGAGGCCGGGATGCCCTTGGAACGCAGGACGTCCAGGGACTCCGTGATCCAGCCGTCCAGGTTGTCGGCGTACTTCTTCGGCGCCGGAGCGGCCGGCTTCGCAGCGGGCTTCATCGGCTTACGGGCCTCGGAACGGCTCGCGCGCTCCTGGTCGGCCTTCGCCTCGGCCTTGACCTCGGCCTTCGCGACAGCGTCCGCGGCAGCGGCCTTGGCCTGCGCGGCCGCGGCGTCCGCGTACTGGGTCAGCTCGGCGCTCTGCGTCTCACCGAAGGACTCGGCGCTCCAGGCCACGGGCTTGACCGTCGTCGTCTCGGCGGCGTGGGCGTTCGGGACGACCGCGAGCGCCACGGCGGCGGAGGCGGTGGCGACGATGCCGGCGGCGGAGAACTTGTGGACCTTGGTCAGACGGGTATAGCCGGAGATGGTGGAGCGCATAACTGAGCTGAACCTCTTCCAGTAGGGGACGTCGCAGTGGCCCGTGCGGCGCATAAGAGAAGCGCCGCGTCTCGAACGACGGCGCCGTGCGACCCCGTAATTGTTAGCGGCGGGGAAAACCGCTGGCAATTGTGTGACCTACTATCCGTTTGCATTCCGGCGTGCTCGATCAACGGGTAATCCATGCAATAGGGGGGCCGGATATCACTAAGCGATTTCGTATGTGATCCGCGCCCCATGGCCGGCCTCACAGCGGGCACCCCGGATCGTCACGCAGTGTGCGCGGACGTAAGCGGTCGGTCGACCCCTCGGCGGCGGTGTTCACCCGTCAGGGCGAACACCGCCGGGGCTCGCCGGACCGTGGGCCCGGGGGTGGCACCCTCTCGGAACATGACCGACATCATCAAGAACGCCGAGCTCGTGCCCGCCCAGGAATTCCAGCGCATGGACGCGGACGGCGACGGAGCCGTCGACCTGACCGACTTCCTGCGGGCGCCGCACCGGCTCCTGGCCGAGCTCGGCATCCCGGAGGAGTCGGACAAGGGGCGGGCGCTCCTCGACGCCAACAGGACCCAGTGGACGTTCCTGCTGTCCCTCGGCGACGCCGACGGTGACGGGATCCTTACGGTCGGTGAGTACGTGGCCGCCCGTACGTCGCCCGGATTCCGTTCGGCGGACCGCCCCGGCAAGGGGGAGGTGTGCCGGACCCTGTTCGACGTGCTCGACCGCGACGACGACGGCTCACTCGACCGTGACGAGTTCCTCCGGGCCGGCGACTTCCTGGGCATGTCGGCCGCCGACGCCGGGGCGTACTTCGACGAACTCGACACCGACGGCAGCGGACGCATCAGCCCCAAGGAGTTCCTTAAGGCGGTGAAGCGCTTCTACACCAGCTGAGCTGCACCAGCTGAGCCCTCAGGCGGCCGGGCGCCAGGGGCCGACCGCCAGCTTCCCCGTGCTGCCGAGGTCCACACCGCCGTCCGGCGTGAGCCGCTGCCACGTACCGCCGGGGGCGGGGGCCACGTTCAGGTGCGTACCGTGCAGCGGGGGCCGGCTGGTGTCGTCGTAGGTGTTGCGCCACAACACCACCGCTTCGGCCGCCTGGCCCGGCCGCAGTGTCACCGGGCGCGGTACGGAGTCGTCGACGCCGCTGCTGGCGACGGCCGCGAGGCCGTGGTGGACGGCTACGTCGAGTGCCTGTCCCCGCTCGTCCAGGACGCGGACGTCCGGGTAGCCGTTGACCGTGCGGGAAGTGCTGCCGCAGTTCACCAACCGCACCTCGAACGAACGCAGGCCCATGGCGCCGTCCACGGCCCCGGCCGTCACCCGCAGGCCCTCCTCGGCGCAGTCGGACGGAACCGAGGTCGGCGCGGAGGGAGCGTGAGAGCCGGTGCTGGGCCTGGTCGGCGGACTGGGCGAGTAGGGGCGGAACGATTCGGGAGACAGCCGGTCGGGCCTGACGACGTGATCCGGTACGGGAGACGCGGGCGCGGGTGCCGCCCTGGCGGTGGGGCCCGCGTCGGACGGCGCACCGCATCCGGTGAGCGCGACGCCGCAGACCGCGAGCGCCAGGCCGATGGGGCGGCGCGTCGTGGACCCCTTCACACCCGTCCGTTTCATCGGGCGATCGTCTCATGCCGCCCCCCACGCTCCCTTCAACGGTGCCTCGCCTCAAGGGAACTCACGTAGCGGCTGTCGCCACCGCGCCGCGGCGCTACGGCCCGTTACGGCATGATCGTGACGGACGAAAGCGTCGGATCGCGACGCGAACGGAAGAGCTGAAGGATGAGGTGTGGCGCATGGATGTCGACGCCGCTGTGTTCGATGTCTTCGGGACGATGACCGACTGGCGCTCCAGCGTGAGCGAGGAGCTGGCCGACATAGCCGGCCGGGCCGGGTTACGCGCCGACTGGCCCGCCGTCACGGACGCCTGGCGGCACCGTTACCGCCCGTTCCTGCACAAGGTCCTGGCCGGGGACCTGCCCTGGCGGCCGCTGGACGAGCTGCACCGGCTCGCGCTCGACGACGTGCTGACCGAACACGGACTCGGCGCCCTCGGCGAGGCCGATCGGGACGAGCTGGTGCGGGCCTGGCACCGCCTGCGCCCCTGGCCGGACGCCGCCCCCGGCCTGGAGATTCTCCACGGTTCACGCATCGTCACCGCGACCCTCTCCAACGGGGGAGTCGGCCTGCTCACCCGCCTCACCAAACAGGCCGGGCTCCGCTTCGACTGCGTCCTGTCGGCCGAGCTGGCCACGTCCTACAAGCCCGACCCGCGCGTCTACCTCATGGCCGCCGAGCTGCTGGAGGTCGAGCCGCGACGGCTCCTCATGGTGGCCTGCCACCCCGATGACCTCGAGGCGGCGGCCAAGGCCGGGCTCCGCACCGCCTACGTCCCGCGCCCGCGGGAGTGGGGTCCGGACGCCGCCCCGGTCGAACCGCCCGTCGACGTCGACCTCATCGCCGACGACATCGTCGACCTGGCCCGCGCCCTGGCGGGAACGCCGTGACCGCCTGGCCGGGGCACGGGCCGCACGCATCGGGGCTGCCGCGATATGGGCAGGCCGTCAGGTCTCGTCCTCCATCGCGGCGTCGCAGGTGCTGCAGACCCGGTCGGCGTATTCCGGGGCGTACCACGAGGAGCCGGGGTGCTCCGCCGGTTTCCACGGGGCCGTCTCCATGGCGAAGGTGTCCTTGCCGCAGTACGTCCGTGGACCCAGCGCCGAGGAGCCCGGGGCGGTGGGTGCCGCATGCACCCGGCGGACGACCGGGGCCGCATCGCCGCCGGACGCTCTGCCGACCGCGGCCGGCGCCCTGTCGAGCTCGTACACCACGACGATCTTCATCATGTGTCCGACGGTAGACCGCCGTGCGGGAAATCGCCGTGCGCGAGTACGCCGAGTGCAACTGCGCCGGGGAGGGAAGCCGGGCTCCACCGCCTCGCGCTAGCGTGGCGAACGTCAACAGAACGGATCAAGAGAGAGCGGTGCCCAATGCCCAGCATGACGCTTGACGTTCCCACCCCGGACGGTACGGCCGACGCCTTCCTCGCCGTCCCCGACGGCGGCGGCAGCCACCCCGGCGTCCTCCTCTACATGGACGCCATAGGGCTGCGGCCCATGCTGCGCGAGATGGCGGAGCAGCTGTCGGCGCACGGCTACTGCGTCCTCGTCCCCAACGTCTTCTACCGCACCGGACGCGCGCCCGTGGTCGAGCTCCCGGACCTGACGGACCCGGAGAACCGCAAGGCCTTCATCGCCCGCATCATGCCGCTGCTGCACGAGCACACCCCGCAGCGCGCCCTCTCCGACGCCCAGGCCTACCTGGACTTCCTGGCGGCGCGGCCCGAGGTCCGCCCCGGTCCGATCGGTGCCGTCGGGTACTGCATGGGGGCGGCGCTGGCCCTGCGGACCGCGGCGGCCCACCCCGGGCAGGTGGCCGCCGTCGCCGGCTTCCACCCCGGCCCCCTGGCCACGGACGCGCCCGACAGCCCGCACCTGCTCGCCCCCAAGGTGAGCGCGGAGGTCCACTTCGGGATCGCCGAACACGACGAAGCGATGCCGCCCGAGGCGGTCGCCCGGCTGAGCGCGGCCCTGGACGAGGCCGGAGTGCGCAACAGCTGCGAGGTGTACCCGGACACCGTGCACGGCTTCACCATGGCCGACACGTCGGCCTTCAACCAGGCCGGGCTCGACCGGCATTGGGGCCGCCTGCTGACCCTCTTCACGCGGACCCTCAACGTCGGCTGAGACCCGCCTTCGCCGGTCGCTCACCGATGACCGGGGGATTCAGGACCCGGCCGCTGGAACAACCGTGCTGCGCCTGATCGTTGTACGCATGTACGACCAACTACTGTTCCTGATCAGGAAGGCGTTCCTGTGATCGTAGTAACCGGTGCGACCGGCAACATCGGACGTAGCCTCACCCGTCAGCTCCTCGCGGAGGGCGCGTCCGTACGTGCCCTGAGCCGGAACCCCGAGCGTGCCGGGCTGCCGGCCGGGGCCGAGGTCGTGCGGGCCGACCTCACCGAGGACGGGTCCCTCGAACAAGCCCTCGGAGGAGCCGAATCGCTCTACCTCAACCTCGCGGCGGGTGGCGACCGGGCGGTGGGCCAGGCCGTCGACGCCGCCGTCAAGGCGGGCGTGCGTCGCATCGTGCTCAACTCCTCGTTGTCGGTGGCCGTCGACGGCGGGAACTTCATCGCGCGCATGCACGCCGCAGCCGAGGAGGCGGTCCGTGCCAGTGGCCTGGAGTGGACCTTCGTGCGCGGTGGGATGTACGACACCAACGCACTCCAGTGGGCCGAGGGGATCAAGGCCGCCGGTGTCGTCCGCGGCCCGTACCCGGAGGCGGTCGCCGCGCCCGTCCACGAGGACGACCTGGCGGCCGTGGCCGCCCGCGCCCTGCTGGACGGCAGCGGTGAGCTCCTCGGCAAGGCCCCCGGCCTCACCGGCCCGCAGGCGGTGACCTTGGCGGGGCAGGTGGCCGCGATCGGGCGGGCCATCGGTCGCGAGATCCGCTTCGAGACGATCTCCCCGGAGACGGCCGCCGAACAGTGGGCCTCCTCGGGCCTCCCGGTGGAAGCCGCCCGTCAGCTCATCGGCTACTTCGGTGCCTCGGTCGGTACCGAACCGCTGATCACCGACGAGGTCCAGCGCATCACCGGGCGGCCGGCCCGCACTTTCGAGGAGTGGGCGCGCGACCACGCCGACGACTTCCGCTGACGGGCGGCCCGGGAGACACCGGGTGGGCGGCGGGTGCGAGGGAGGACGTGACGTCACACGCCACGGATCACGCGGCCGCTCACCCGGCCCGGGACGATGCGGATCCAGAGGTCGCGGGTTCCGCCCGCCCAGGGCCGGGCCCCCGGACGCCGGGCGAGGGCGCGTACGGCGTCGGGGTCGGTGATGTGTGCGGCCGTTCCCGTCACGAGGACGCTCCAGCCGGTGCTCAGGTGTTCGTCGAGGCGGTCGGTCTCGAAGGCCAGCTCCGACCCGTCGGCGACGGCTGCGGTGCTTCCGGCCTCGGTCCGGTAGACGATCGCGTGCGCGTCGACGAGGAAGTTGACCGGGAGCAGCACCAGTTCCGCGCCGGAGGAGAATCCCAGGCGGCCGATGCCGTGCGTGCCGAGTCTCTCCCAGCACTCGCCTTCCGACAGCCGCATGAGCACGGGATGGGCGCCCGGCCCCGGCTGCCCGGGCGGGGCGTCGCTGCGGCCGTTCAGCAGCTCCTCGTACGGCATCTCCAGGGCGGCGGCGAGGCGCATCATGGCGGCGGGATCGAAGGTGCCGCTGAACTTCTCCAGCCGGCGCAGGTAGGCGAGGGACATGCCCGCGCGGGCCGCCACCTCCTCCTGGGTCATTCCCAGCTGCTCGCGCCTCAGCGCGCTGCGCGTGGCGAAACCGTCCCCTTGGGCAGAGGGGGCGTCCGGTCTGTCGGGCTGTGGCTCTTCGCCCCGCATGGACCGCCCACCTCCGCTCGCTCGATCCCCTGTCCGGCCAGGGGATCAGACGGAGTGGCCACGCGCCGGCGCCGGTCCGGTGCGGTGGCCGGCAGTTGCCCGGAAAGGGTGACGACGCCCTCGTCCACCTGGACCGCGCACCGCGTCGGGGGCGGGCGGCCCTCTCCCTCACGCGTGCGGGACGACGGAGACGGGACAGGCGGCGTGGTGCAGCGCCGTGTGGCTGACCCGGCCGAGGTGCAGGCCCCGGTGGTCCTGCCGCCGGGCGGCGCCCAGTACCAGGAGGTCGGCGTCGGCCGACGGCTTGAGCAGTGCCTTGTGGACGGGGCCTTCGATGACCGTGCGCTGGACCGTGACGTGGGGGTACTCGCTCCGCGCTTCGCTGAGCACCTCGTCCAGGATGCCGGTGGCCTGTTCCTCGTAGGCGCGTACGGTCTCGTCCAGGACGATGAGGGGGTCCGTGGGCTGCTGCGGTGCGCGCCACGCCCGTACGGCCTCGACCCCGCATCCCCGCGCCTCGGCCGCACGCAGGGCGAACCGCACGGCGGTCGCCGCCTCGTGGGCCTCGCCGACCCCGACGACGACCTTGTGGCTCATGCCGCGTATGTTGCGTTCCCTGCCGCGCACGACCGTGACCGGGCAGTGAGCGCGGCCTGCCACGGCCAGGCTCACCGACCCCAGCAGCATTCCTTTGACGACTCCCCGCCCCGAGGAGCCGGTGACCAGCGCGGCCGCCTTCCGTGACTCTTCCACGAGCGCGTCCACCGCGTCGTCCGGCACCGTCACGGCCCGCACGGTCACGCCCGGGGACAGCTGTCCCGCGCGCTGCCCGGCGGAGGCGAGGACCCGCTCCGCCATGACCTCGTCCGCGGGGCGTTCGCCGCTGAACGACTGCTCGGAGCCCTCGTAGCGCTCCCACAGCGATGCGTAGACGACGCGCAGTGCCAGACCGAAGCGCGCCGCCTCCTCCACCGCCCAGTCGAGCGCCGCGATGCTGCCGTCGGAGCCGTCGACCCCCACGACCAGAGGAAGCCCTCTCACCGCTGCCCGCCGCTCCCGTACGGGCCGTACAGGTCGAGCAGCCGGGTGCGGGCGGACCTCAGCCGGTGGCCGATGACTCCCACGACGTAGGTGAGCAGCGCGTGGTCGATGACCGGATCCCGGGCGCACAGCTCCAGGACCGCTTCGGCGTCGAACTCCCAGGCGTGCACCGGGCTGGTGGTCCCGGCGCCCAGGTGCCACTGCCGTGGCGGGCACACCCAGGACCAGCCCAGCAGTTCCCCCGCCCCGATGGTCTCGACGACGGCGGCCTGCCGGCCGGGGACGTGCACGTCGAGGGCGACACCGCCGGTGTCGACGACCCAGAAGCGGTCGGCCTTGGTGCCCTCCTCGAAGATGCGGGCCCCGGCCGGGAACGAGACCTCCTTGGCGAGCGCCATCAGCCGGTCGCGGTGGTCCTCGGGAATGGTGGAGAAGAGGCCGGTCCTGGCCATGGCGAGCCGTCCTCCCGCGCCGTGGGGCCGACCGTGCCGGTCGGGTTGCCCTTTCAGCGTGACCACACCGCCCGGAACCTGCACGCCGAGCGCGGCGGGAGTGAGCCACACGGTGCGTGCTGCGCCACCACCCCGGACCGTCGTCTCACAGCGCGCGGACGCCGACGCGCCTTTCGGTGAACGGGCCGAAGTCGTCGGGGATGCGGAAGCCGGCCAGTACCACCTTGCCGCAGCCGTGCGTGGCGGGCTCCACGCTGAGCGTGCCGTCGTAGGCGGCGGCCAGGCCGGCGACCGTCCGCAGGCCGTCCCCCGTCGTGTCCGGGGACACGTCGGGGAGACGGGGGTCCTGGTCCGCCACGCCGACGACGAGCCGGCCGCCCCCCACCGCGATGGTCACGTCCGCCGTGGGGGAGCGGTCGGCGGCGTGGCGGACGGCGTTGGCGACCAGTTCGCTCACCACCAGCAGGACGGCGCCGGCGAAGGCGCTGTTCGTGGGGATCGCGTACTCCGAGAGGGCCATCGCGGTATCGCGCCGTGCGTGGCGCACGGCCTCGGGGACCAGGGGAACGGTCAGGACGCGGCGCCTGGCCGGCGAAGGGTCGTGTTCGCATGCTGCCGTGGGGATTCGCCTGTGGTGCCGCTTCATCGCACTGCCTCCGGCTCCGCGTCGAGGAGGCCTTCGAGGCGTTCGTTCTGCCCGGCCAGCATCTCGGTGAGGATGCGGCGTGCGGCGCGCAGGAGCTCGGCCACGTCGCCGCCGGCCAGTGCGTAGACGACGGTCGAGCCGGTGCGGGTGGAGGTGACGATGCCCGACCGGCGCAGCACGGCCAACTGCTGTGACAGGCTGGAGGGTTCGATCTCGATGGCGGTCAGCAGATCGCGCACCGGCGTCGGGCCGTCCTGCAGCAGCTCAAGTACCCGGATGCGCACCGGATGCCCCAGCATGCGGAAGAACTCGGCTTTTGCCTGATACAGCGGAACCGGCATCCCTGTCACGGCCCGACCTCCACGTCCGGATCGCATTTTTGACCAATGCGGAAACTGGTGAATTGAAGAACTCTTCAAGTCTAGCGGGGGTCGAGGCCGGTGCTTCCTCTCCGGAGCGGCGGGCAACGGCAGCGGCCTCCGGCGTGCGAGCAGCGGGGGTCCGGGCAGCACTGAACCGCGAAGCGGGTCGGAATCGGAAGCCGCGGACGGGCCCATGGGGCCGTCCGCGGAGGGAGACCGGAAGGGCCGGCCCTGACCGGCCTACGGTCAGGACCTGCCTGGCTGCATGTTTCCCTGCGGAGTGAACCGCAGTTCCCGCCGTCAACCTGAGGGTGTCTTTCACTCTTTCGGGGGATGTCTATGCCGCGTCACTCGTCATGACGGACGACACAGAGGGCCCAGATCACGAACGCGCACAGGGCGATGACGACGATCGACCACAGCGGGTAGTAGGGGATGAAGAGGAAGTTGGCGATCAGGAGCAGCGCGGCGATGCCTACGCCCAGCACTCTGGCCCAGGTGGAGACCTTGAACAGGCCGACGCCCACCATGACCGCCGCGATGCCGAGGAAGAAGTGCACCCAACCCCAGCCCGCCACGCTGAACTTGTAGATGTAGTCGGGTGTGCTGACGTACACCGCGTCATGGACTATCGCCGAGATTCCCCGGAATATGTCCAGGAATCCCACGAGCAGCAGCATCACGGCCGCGAAGACCGTCAGTCCGGCTGCTGCCGCCAGGGACCGTTCGCTGTGCTGATGGAACGAGGAGGTCATGTCCTTCTCCTTTTCAGTGCACTTTTCAGTGCAGGATCTTCTCCTTCGCCCTGCGGAATTCCTCGTCGGTGATGTCTCCTCTGGAGCGGATCTCCGAGAGTTTCAGGAGTTCGTCCGCCTGGCTCCTTTGGCCCGTGCCGCCGGCCGTCTCGCGGACGTACTGGTCGAACGCCTCCTGCTGTGCCTGGAGGTGGCGCCGCTCACGGGTGCCCATGCTCCGGCCCCGGGCCAGGATGTAGACGAAGACGCCCAGGAAGGGCAGCACGATGGTGAGAACGAGCCAGCCGGCCTTGGCCCATCCGCTCAGCGTGTCGTCACGGAAGATGTCGGCGATGACACGGAACAGCAGGATGACCCACGCAACCCACAGCACTATCCACAGAACGGTCCAGAAAGCTCCCAGAAGCGGGTAGTCGTAGGCCAGTTCAACGTATGCGCTCATGATGCGGACCCCTTGTCGGTTCGGCTGTCACGCCCCGGATTTCCCGCCGTTCGTGGTGGAGGCGGCGCCCAGGATCTCGAGGATCACCAGGACGAGGACGGTGATGAGGAGGACCAGGGCCACCGCGGCCGCGGTGGGGTAATTCCAGAGGAACAGGACCAGTGCCGCCGCCGCGATGACGATGCCGGTGGTCCAGCGTCGGTGCGTCCGCAGCCAGTGGCCGGTCGCGCCGGTGCGCAGACCGGAGTGGGCCATGGCCCGGCCGGTCGCACCGGTGGCCCGGGAGCTCATCGAGCGGACGAACCGGGCGCCGCGTCCGGGACCGTAGAGGTATGCGGCCACTGCCGTGATGACCGCCGCGACGAGGACCGTGCGGGTGCTGTCGCGCAGGAAGCGGACGAAGGTGTCGTAGATCGCGGCGGCGGCGTCCGGGGGCAGGGTGGTGGGCGGGACGGAGTCCAGGTAGATACGTCGTGCGACGACGAGGCCCACGAGGAGCAGGACCATCATCACGCCGATGCCGACGGCCGCCACCATGAGTGTCACCCTGTGCGCGGGCGCCGTCCACACGGCGAGTGCGGCCAGGATGATCGCGGTGACGGGCAACCACGTTCCGACGACGTTGAGCAGGCGCATGCCGCTCTGGGCATCGTCGAGCTTGTCGGTCTGGAACAGGGTGATGGATTTGTCGACGTCGGGGATGCTCGCGGCCTTCTCGTAGCCCTCGTCGACCAGCTTCTGCTTGACCTTGTCCACGACCGTGCCCAGATCCAGGACGACGGCGTCGCCCTTGGCCTGGACGGCGCTGCCTCCCTCGCCCGTGAGGGTCTTGACGACGGCCGCGTGGGCCCGCTGGTTCGCTTCGTTCCACAGCTGGGCGAACTGGTCGCTCGTGACGACCTTGTTGACCACGTTGTGGACGGCGGAGGTCATAGCGCTCTTCAGCGGACCCTCGAGGAGGTGCGACTTGTCCACGATCGCCGGCGGGGCATCGGCCTTGGCGAGCGCGTTGCTCAGGGCGTCCGTGATGCCTTTGACGTCGACGTTGTCGACCACGCGCGTGGTCAGCCGGTCGGTGACGGCGTTCTGTACGGCCGGGTCCTTGGCCAGTGGCGCGACGGTCTGGACGTAGCGGTCGGTGTCCGAGACCTGGCTGTCGGCCCAGGCCGCCACCACCGCGAGCGGCGAGAGGACGAAGGCGAGGATCAGGAGGACGGATGTCGCCGCATACCGCAGACGCCGGTGGTGAACGGCCTCGCGGGCTCGTAGGCGCGCGTAGTCGTCGCGCTCGGCGGGCGTCAGCGGACGGTCACCGGGCGCGGGACCGGGGCCCTGGGGGCCGGGAACGCGAGGCGGGTCCATGGCCTGTTCCCTCCTGGACGGGTATGTCCCGGCGCTTGCGGGACGACGTCATTGGCAGCGTGACCGGGCCCCCCTACGCGCCGCATCACCCGCACCGGGTGAGCCGGCAGCAGAAGGGCGGCCTCATTCCGGCAGGCGCCGCATCTCCTCGACCCGTAGCCCGAGGTCCTGGAAGCGGGCGAGGAGCCCGTACAGATGGGCCTCGTCCATGACCGGGCCGGAGAACAGCGTCTGCCGCGGCACCGGTTCTGCTCGCAGTTCCGGGAACGCCTCGGCCATGAGAGGGGAGACGCTGCCGGTCACGCGGAATTCGTAGCGCATGGTCGTGCTGCTCCCGCCGCTTAGGGAACGTCCTCAGAGGCAGGTTGCGCCGGCCGGGGACCTGTGCCACCACCCGGAACAGGTGGAATCGACCCTGCGGAGCGGAGCCGGAGAAGCGCGGAGACAGAGGATATGCGGAGTCAGAGGATGTGCAGTTCCCTGCCCCGCTCCACGGCCTCACGGCGCCGGGAGACGCACAACTTGCGGTAGACGCTGCGCAGATGGGTCTTCACGGTGTTGACGGAGAGGGTGAGCTCGGCGGCGATCTCGTCGGCGGACATCATCCTCTGCACGCACACCAGCACATCGCGTTCACGGCTGCTGAGGGGCTGCATCGCGCCCGGCAGCTCCGCGCCCTCGTGCGCGGTGAGCCAGGCGCCCCGGCCTTGCGTGGGGCCGGTGCCGTCGGCCCCGTTCAGCAGATGCCGCAGCCAGGGGCCGGCTTCGGTGAAGGGCCGGCGCAGCCGCTCGGGCCGGGCGGCGTCCAGTGCCTGGCCCAGCAGCCGCTGGGCGGCCGCCCGGTCGTCGGCCAGGAGCGCGGCGTGGGCTCGCAGCAGCCGAATGCTCACCCGGTCCGACAGGCCCGCGTCGGGAAGGCCGTCGGCACGAGCCAGCAGCCGCAGCGCGCGGTCGGCGCGGCCGGCGACGAGGTGGGCCCGGGCGAGGGCGATGAGCGGGGCCGGTCCGTCGGCGTGGGCGCTGTGCACGGCGGCGACGGCTGCCTGGTGGTCACCCCGGACCAGCGCCACGACCGAGCGCGTGAGGGCGAGCCGCTGGGCGGGCCACCGCTCGTCTCCGGCACCGGCGAGGGGGAGCGCGGTGAGGGCCGCCTCCCAGCGTCCCCGGGCCAGTTCCAGGCGGGACCGCAGCACCGTCGCCTCGGCCGCCAGGGCCGGGTCCTCGTGGACGTCAGGACAGGCGAGGGCCTGTTCGAGGCGACGGCGGGCGACTTCCTGGTCGTCGCGTTCGCACGCCACCACGGCCAGCGCGAGGTAGCCGGACCCGGACCGGTGGTCCGGCGGGAGACCGTGCTCGTCGGCGCTCATCAGGGACCGCAACGCGTGGTCCTCCGCCGAGGTCAGGGCGCCCTCGACGCTTTCGGCCAGCGCGAGCAGGCCCAGGGCCGCGTGGCGCAGGGGAAGGAGCCGTTCGCTCGTGCAGGCGTCGACGGCCTCGGCGCACAGGCGGCGGGCGTCGAGGAGACGGCCGGAGCCCAGGAAGGCGCGGGCGAGCCCGTGGAGCCGCAGTGCTTCGAGCTCCGGGTGCGCCCGGACCCGCTCGAACCCCACACGCCGCATCAGGTCCGAGACGGCACGTGCCGCGTCCTCGGCCGCCCCGGGCCGCCCCGCGTCGCCGTCCCCGCCGCGGCCGTCACACTCGTCCGCCGGCTTCGTTTCCTGCGGCTCGCACAGCAGGCGCAGCAGGGCGTAGGCGAGCTCGACCTCCGGATCCGGCTCCTCGCCGTCGCGGTGCAGGTGCCGCCCGGCCACGGCGAGGCGTTCGCGGCAGCCGGCGCGGTCGCCTCGCGCCAGCCGGCACGCGGCGGCCACCAGGGCCGGTTCGGCTCCCGGTACGGAGGGCGGCATACGGGCGAAGGCCCGCTCCACGCGTTCGGCTTCCGCCGTGGCCAGCAGGGTGCCGACCAGCAGCCGGTGCACGGCCTCGGAGGCGCCGTACTGCCAGTCACCGGCCTGTGCGGCGTGCTCCAGCGCCTCGGTGACGTGGCCCGCCTCGGCCAGCCACCGGGCGGCCCGGGCGTGCAGCCGTGGAGCGAGGCCGGGATGGCGGATCCGCAGCTGGGCGCGGAGCACCTCGGCGAACAGCGGGTGGACCCGGCACCAGGCCGTGCCGGCGACGGGCTCGACGAAGGCGTTCTCGTGGGTCAGCCGCGCCAGGACCGCCTCCGCGTCCCCGCCTCCGGTCAGGGTGTTCGCCAGGTCCGGGTGGAGGCGGTCGAGGACGCTGGTCCGCAGCAGCAGTTCTCTGGTGGCGGCAGGCTGGGCGCCGAGCACCTCGGCGCGCAGGTAGTCGGAAACGGCCTGCTCGGAGCAGGTGAACGAGCGGGCGAAGCCGGCCGGGTCGCCGGACTGCCCCATGGCCAGGGCACACAGCTTGAGACCGGCGGCCCACCCCTCGGTGCGCCGGGTGAGGGTGCGGACGTCCTCGTCCCCCGGCCGCAGGCCGTGTCCGCGCAGCAGCGCGGCCGCCTCGTGCGGGGTGAAGGCCAGGTCGGCACCGCGGAGCTCCGTCAGCCGGTCCTCGGCCCGGTAGCGGTGCAGCGGCAGCAGGGGGTCCACCCGGCTGGTCACGACCAGCCGCAGCGGGGGTCCGGCGTGGTCGAGGAGGAACTCCAGACCGGCCGGCACCCGCCGGCCCGCCACCTTCTCGAACCCGTCGAGCACCAGGACCACGGGTTCGGCCAGCTGTTCCGTCGCGGCGGCGAGCCGCGTCAACAGCGAAGAGCCGACGCTGCCGGGGCAAGCGGGCACGGTGATTCCGGCGGGCAGATGGGGGAGGGCGCGCCGCAGGGCTTCCACGACGTAGCTCCAGAAGACGCCCGGTGCGCCGTCGTGCGCGTCGAGGGTCAGCCACGCCACGTGCCCGGCCGGCCCGATATCGCGCGCCCAGACGGCCGCGAGCGCGGTCTTCCCCGCGCCGGCCGGGCCGGTGACCAGCGTCAGCGGCCCGTTCGTACCGTCACCGAGCCTGTCGAGCAGCCGGTGCCGGCAGACGTGGGCATGGGGAACAGGGGGTACGGAGAGCTTCGCGTCGAGCAGGGGATCGCCGGACCAGGCCAGTCTCGCCCCGCGCCCGTCGTCGGAGAGCGGGAGTTCGGTCGCAGGCATCCGATCACCGCCGTGCCATGGGGAAAGCGCGGCCCCGAAAGCGCGGCACCGGCTGCGCACACCCGCACCATGCGGCCGGGCCGTCGCAGCGGACCGCTCAGTCCATCTTCACCACGGACGGCCGGTGATCGCACACGGACCCCTCGCCGACCGGCGGGCGACACACCCCCGCCCAAAAGCGCCGACCGGTCGCCCAGCGGTTCTAGGGTGCGGACAAGCGGCCGCTCGCTCGCCCGTCACCGTGGCGCACCGGAAAGTGAAGAGGGCACAGGCATGAAACGATGGCGGGCCCTGATCGTGCTAGGGACGGCCCAGTTCCTGATGGTGCTGGACACGTCGGTGATGAACGTCTCGATCAGCACACTGGTCAAGGACTTCGACACCGAGGTCACGGCGATCCAGGCGGTCATCACCCTCTACACGCTGGTCATGGCCGCCTTCATGATCACCGGCGGGAAGCTCGGCGACGCGTTCGGCCGCCGCCGGGCCTTCGCCGTCGGACTGGTCGTGTACGGAGTCGGCTCCGCCCTCACCTCGCTGGCACCGTCGCTGTGGGTGCTGGCGCTGGGGTGGTCGGTGATCGAGGGCCTGGGCGCCACCCTCGTCCTCCCGGCGCTCGCGGCGCTCGTCGCCGGCGCGTACCGCGGCCGGGAACGGTCGGTCGCCTACGGCGTCATCGGCGGGCTGGCCGGTGCCGGCATCGCGGTGGGGCCGCTGCTCGGCGGCTGGGTGACGACGTATCTGACCTGGCGGCTGGTGTTCGCCGGCGAGGTCGTGCTGGTCATCGCCATGCTGTGCGTCGTGCGGTGGATCCCGGACGCCCCGCGGGGGCCGCGCACCGCGCTGGACAAGGGAGGCGTCGTGCTGTCCGCGGCCGGGCTGGCCCTGGTCGTCCTGGGCGTGCTGCAGAGCAGCTCCTGGGGATGGCTCAAGCCCCGCAACCCGCCCTTCACCCTCCTCGGTTTCTCCCCGACCGTGTTCGTCATCGCGGCGGGGGCCGTCCTGCTGTGGCTGTTCTGCTGCTGGGAACGCCGGCAGCGGACGCGGGGGAGGGAACCCCTGGTGCGCCTGCCCCTGTTCGGGATCCCGCCGCTGCGGTCCGGGCTGACCATGCTGCTCTGCCAGAACCTCGTCCTGCTCGGCCTGTTCTTCGTCATCCCGCTCTACCTCCAGGTCGTCCAGGGCCTCGACGCCTTCCAGACCGGACTGCGCCTGCTGCCCGTGTCGGTGACGATGCTCCTGTCCGCCATGGCCGGCCCGCTGCTCGGCCGGATCGCCGCACCCCGGACAGTGGTCCGCTGCGGACTGCTCGTGCTCGTCGTGGCGGCCGTGTGGCTCCTGGCCACGATCGAGCCCGAGATCGACAACCTCTCCTTCGGCCTCGCGATGGCCGTCCTCGGCCTGGGCATGGGGCTCCTGGCCTCCCAGCTGGGCAATGTCGTGCAGTCCAGCGTCGGGGAGGCCGACCGGAGCGAGGTCGGCGGCCTGCAGTACACCGCGCAGAACCTCGGTTCGTCCCTGGGCACCGCACTCATCGGCTCCCTGCTGATCGGAGCCCTGGTCCACGCCTTCACCACACAGATCGACAGCAACCCGAAGGTCTCGGACGCGGCCCGGCAGCAGGCGGGCATCGCCATGGAGGCGGGGGTGAGCTTCGTCAGCACGGACCAGGTGCGCACCGCCGCCCAGCGGGCCGCGCTCCCGTCGTCCGAAGTCGACGCGATCGTCGACTCCTACGCCACCGCGCAGCTCAACGCCCTCAAGGCCGCCGTCCTGGCCGCCGCGGCCATCCCCCTCGCCGCCTTCCCGTTCACCCGCCATCTGCCGGCCGGGCGGACGACCGGGAAGGCCGCCCCATGAGCGCGGTCCTGCGCCCCCTCGGGACCGCGACCGGCCTCGTCGTCGCCTACTACCTCCTGCCCCTGGACAAGAGGTTCGAGGGCAGCACCGCCGTCGGCCTCGTCCTCGGCCTTGCCGTCGTGGCGGCCCTCTTCACCTGGCAGATCCGCTCGATCCTGCGGTCCACCAGGCCCCGGCTGCGCGCCGTCGAGGCGCTGGCCACCACGGTGCCGTTGTTCCTGCTGCTCTTCGCGGCCACCTACTACCTCATGGAGCAGGCCGAGCCGGGGAGCTTCACCGAGCCGCTGAGCAGGACCGACGCCCTGTACTTCGCGCTCACGGTGTTCAGCACCGTCGGCTTCGGCGACATCACTCCCCACGAGGAACAGGCCCGGATCGTCACCATGGTGCAAATGCTGGGCGACGTCCTGCTCGTGGGCCTCGCCGCCCACGTCGTCGTCGGCGCGGTCCAGTCCGCTCTCGCCCGCGGATCAGCCGACGGACCGCCCACTGCCACGGGAGGGCCCCCGGACTCCGGGGACGCCGGCCGGCGGTAGGGCGCGGCCCGCGGTGAAGGCGAGCGTCCACAGGCGCCGCCAGTCCAGGCGTGGTCGCGCCGGCGGAACACCCGGACGGTTCCGGGGAACCCGTACGAGCAGCGCACCGGGCTCCGACGCGCAGCGCACGGGCGTGGGCAGAGCCAGCGCCTCGCCGTCGACGCCGACCTGGACCTCCGGCTGATCGGCGTCGATCACCAGCTCGCCGGCGGTCAGGGAGCGAAGGCCCGGCGCGTGCCGGCCGCGGAGCAGGTCGGCCGCCTCGACCGCACTGTCCACCGTGATGCTCAGCACGCCCAGCACTCCGCCGTCGAGCCGGTCGCGTCGGCCCAGCCCCGCACGGTCACCGACCCGGTAGGGGTTGTTGCTGACCAGAACGGCCTGCGGGCCGTCGACGGTGACGGCATCCGCGCGGACCGACAGCCGCGGGCCGTGCTGACGGGTCAGCACGCCGGGGAGCAACTGCAGGACGGTGCCGACCTTGTCGTCGCGGTACGCCGGGCTCTGCACGACCTCCGCGTACGCGCCGAAGGAGGCGTTGTTGACGAAGACGCGCCCGCCGACCCGTCCGAGGTCCACCCGGAACTCCACCCCGTCGGTGAGGGCCTCCAGGCTCCGCGACGGGTCGTCCCGGTCGAGCCCGAGGTCCAGGGCGAAGTGGTTGCGTGTCCCGGCCGGCAGCACCATGAACGGCACCCCGCGCTCCGCCGCCACGTCCGCCACCAGCGCCTGCGTCCCGTCGCCACCCGCCACCCCGAGCAGGTCCGCGCCCCGGTCGAGGGCGTCGCGGGCGAGCTGGGCGACGTCCCTGTGGCGGGCGGTGTCGAGGAGCAGCACGTCCGCGCCCATGGCTTCCGCCTTCTCCTTCAGCCGGAAGCGCCCCACCTTTCCGCCGCCCGAGCGCGGATTCATCAGCAGACAGGCATGCCCGGGGGGTGGAACGGGACGGCCGGGGGCCGTGCCCGGCGTCGCGTCCGCCCTGAGGGCGGCCCAGCCCGCGGCCGCGGCCAGCGCCCACAGCGCCAGACAGACGAGGACGACCCAGAGCAGTCGCGCCGCGACGTACGACACGAGCACGGCCACCGGCGCCGCGGCCGCCAGCGCCGCGGCGACGCCCCTCACCACGCCCCGGCGGGTCAGCGCCCACCACCCCGCCGCCGCCGCGACGGCCAGGCCCGCCAGCCCTACGGCCACCAGTGCCACGCTCTTGAGCCCCGCCACGCACAGCAGGAGCACCCCCGCGCCCACGGCCGCCGCGACCGCCAGACGCGCGCACCAGCGCTGCCCGGCCCCCCGGTGTGCGGCGACGTGTCCCATGGCGCCTCCAGGGCTCGCGGCGTGTGCCCTCCTTCGCCCATGGTGGCCGCCCGACGGGGCCACCACCGTCACCCGCGACGGGTGAGGCAGGCCCGGTCGGCGGGGGCCCACAGTGGGACTGCCACAGGGCCGGGTTGACCGGTGAGCGCCCCCTGTGGTCCCCGCCCACGGCGACAGCGGAGGAAAGCGGACCCGGATGAACGGCGACGGACTTAACGACGGTGGGCCGGGCCCGGCCCACCCGGACGAGTCGGCAACCGTGCAGGCCCAGGCGCTGCTGCCGATGATCTGGGCCGACCCGCAGCACATGCCCGAGCAGCTGGCCTTCTTCGCGGTGCGGCGGTTCGGCCCCCGGGCCGTCGCCTCCGTGGCCCGCCGGAAGCAGCGCAAGCCACTGGCCGGCGACGACGAGCTCAGACGGGACGCCATCGCCCACGGAACGCGCATGACGATCGCCGACGGCGCCGCGCTGGGCGGGCCGTTCATGGTCCTCATGCCGGTGAGTTTCGTGGCGGCCCTGCTCTCCCAGGCCCGGATGGTCCTCGAACTGGCCGTTCTCGCCGGGCACGACGCCCGCAGCGAACGACGGGTGGCGGACCTGCTGGTCCTTCAGGACGTGTATCCGTCGACCGAGGCGGCCACCGGGGCCCTGAACGAGGTGAAGCGTCATCCGCCGGGGGGCCGCGGCCGGCTTCCCCGGCGGACACGATGGTCGCTGGTCGTCAGGATGGCGGAGATCCTCGGGATCATGGGCGGGGGCGAGAAGCGCGGCAGGCTCCAGCAGGTGGTGTCGACGGCCCTGATCGTGGCCCTGTTCCTCGTGGGCATGGTGCTGCCGCTGATATGGGTGCCCGCCCTTGCCGCGATCTACCGGCAGAACACCTTGCGGCTCGGAGCGAAGGCCGTGCAGTACTACACCCCGGGAGCCGCGGGGGACCGCATCAGTAAGCGGAAACGGTTCGTCCATGTGCCCAGGGCGGCGGGGATCGCCGCCATTCTGCGGGTCCTCTGTCTCGCCGTGGTGCCCTTCGTGGCCGCCGCCGCGGTGGTTCTGGCGGGGATCCGGCTGGCCGGCGGGTTCTGGGGCACCGCCCTGATCGTCCTCGTCGTGCTGTCCCTGCTCGCCGCGGGCGCCTGGTTCGTACACCACCGCAGGTCACGCCGGCGATGAGGACGGAAGACGCCGGCGATGAGGACGGAAGAGGAAGGAAGGAGACGGCCGTGAACACGGAGGACCTCCATCCGGCGCCCCGCGAGCGCGCGGCGCGCGGCAAGGCGGCACGCGGCCGGGTGCCGCGCTCGGCCCATGCCGGACTCGACCCCCGGCCCGACCGCGTCGACCCGGTGCGGATCCTCGAACGGCAAAGCGCCGACCGCCTCCCGGAACTCGTGCCGGTCCGCTACGGGCGCATGCTGGAGTCGCCGTTCTCCTTCTACCGCGGCGCCGCCGCGGTCATGGCCGCGGACCTGGGCACCCAGCCCCGTACCGGCATCGAGGCGCAGCTGTGCGGAGACGCCCACCTGCTGAACTTCGGGCTCTTCGCCTCACCCGAACGCCGTCTGGTCTTCGACCTCAACGACTTCGACGAGACCCTGCCCGGGCCGTGGGAGTGGGACGTGAAACGGCTGGCCGCCAGCCTGGCGATCGCGGGACGGGAGAACGGTTTCCCGCGGAAGCGGCGCGAGGACGTCGTCCGCGGCACCGTGCGCTCGTACCGGCGGGCGATGCGCGTCTTCGCGGGGATGCGTGACCTCGACGTGTGGTACGCGCACGTCGATGCCGAGCGCCTGCGCGAGCTGTTCTCCGACCGGCTCGACAAACAAGGACGCCGCCGGATGTCCCGGGCGCTGGAGACCGCCCGGAGCCGCGACCATCTGAAGGCCTTCCAGCGGCTCACCGTGGTCGTCGACGGCACCCGGCGGATCGCCGCCGATCCGCCGCTGCTCGTCCCCCTGAGCGACCTGATGGCCGACGACCGGAGGACCGAACTCGAAGGCCGCCTCCGCCTCCTCGTCGAGCAGTACGGCAACAGCCTCGCCTCCGACCGGCGGCACCTCCTGAGCCGGTTCCGGATGGCCGACGCCGCGCGCAAGGTCGTGGGCGTCGGCAGCGTGGGCACCCGCTGCTGGATCGTGCTGATGCTCGGCAGGGACGCCGACGATCCCCTGTTCCTGCAGGCCAAGGAGGCCGGCCCGTCGGTCCTCGCGCCGTACACGCGCCCGAGCGGCTACGCCAACGAGGGGCAACGCGTGGTCTGCGGGCAGCGCCTGATGCAGGCCGCCAGCGACATCCTCCTCGGCTGGGAGCGCGCCGCCGGGATCGACGGCAGGGAGCGCGACTTCTACGTACGGCAGTTGCACGACTGGAAGGGCGGCGCCCGGCCCGAGAGGATGTCGCCCGGGCAGCTGCGGGCCTACGGCGAGCTGTGCGGCGCCACCCTGGCCCGCGCCCATGCCCGTTCCGGCGACCGCATCGCGATCGCCGCCTACCTGGGGAGCGGGGAAGCCTTCGACCGGGCCCTGGCCGACTTCGCCGAGGCGTACGCCGACCGGAACGAGCACGACTTCCGGGCACTCGCCGACGCCGTGCGCGACGGCCGTGTCGCGGCCCGGCGGGTCTGACGGACGCGGGCCCGCCGGGCCTCGGTCACCGCTCCTTCCACTCGGGCGGGCCGGGTTCGCCAGGCAGCCCGTCGGCCACGCTCTCCCGCAGGGACGGCCGGCGGGCCCGGGCATCCTCGTACCACCGGCCGTACCGGTCCGCGAGAGGGACGGACGAGAGGCCGTGCAGGAGGACGCTGAGCCCGACGGTGACCGCGATCACGGTGCCCATGAGCCGGGTTCCGGGGGCCTCCTCGGTCGCCACGAGGAGCCCGAGGACGAGGGAGGGCAGGCCGCGGGGGCCGAACCAGGCGGTGTAGGCCGCGGTGGGCGCGCCCAGCCGGGTGCCCGCGAGGGCGAGGGCGGTGGGCAGCATGCGCACCACCGTCAGGCTCAGCACCGCGTAGGTGACGACGCGCCAGTCCAGGTGCGTCAGAGCGGGGCCGAGCAGCACCGCGCCGAAGACCAGGAAGCTCAGGGCGGCCGCGAGCGCGGCCAGATGCTCCACCGAATCGAGGGTGTCGTCCTCGTCCTCCGGAGCGAGGCCCGGCCGCGGCCCCACGCGCACGGCGAACGCGAACGCGAAGCCCGCCACCCAGGCGGCGACGAACGCGCTGCCCCCGGTGGCGGCCGCGAGCGCCCCCGCCAGCGTGACGAGGGCGAGCGGCAGGATGCGGCGCCACTCGTGGGTGATGCGGCCCGAGGCCCGCGCCCGGCACAGCAGCCGCCCGCCGAGACCTCCGGCCGCCAGGCCCAGCGCGGTGCTGAGCAGCAGGACGTGCAGGAGCACCCCCGTCGGCCCCTGATGGGACGCCGCCGTCCCGGGCAGGCCGGCGAGCAAGAGGGCGAAGACCGGCAGGACCAGGCACTCGTTGAGACCGCACTCGGCGTTCAGTCCGTGCCGCACGACCGCCGGGATGCGCGGCGAGAACACAGCGGCCTTCCCCACGGACGCGTCGGTGGGCGCGAGGATCACCCCGACGAGCGCCGGCTCCCAGCCCGTCAGCCCCGGCACCAGCCCCCACGCCAGCAGCCCGCCGCCCACGATCGTCAGCGGCAGCCCGACGACGAGCAGCCGGGCCGGCAGGAACCAGCCGCTGCGGAACTCCTCCGAACGGACGGTGGCGGCGTCGGTGAACAGGACCAGTGCCAGGGCCACCTCGGCGAGGGTCAGCACCGGACCGGCGTCGCGCTCCAGATTCAGGAGGCCGAGGCCGACCGGGCCGATCAGCACGCCGGCGGCGGTGAACACCATCGGCGCCGACACGACGGTGGCGGCCAGACGCCGGGAGACCAGCGCGTACCCGCCGCTGACGGCGGCCACCGCGGCCACAGCCCACCCGCCGCTCCCGCTCACGTCTCTCCTCCGACCGCCCGTGGCGCGCGCCGGGCGCCGGCCCGGCCGCGAACACCGGCCGGGGATCGGAGCGTAACGCCGTCGACGCGCTGTCCGGCGGAGTACGGGCGGGGTGTGGCGGCCGGCTCCCCTGAGTGGATGACGCGGCAGGCTGATCGACGGAGGTCACTGGTCGGGCGCCGCGCGCAGCGCGTCCTGGTAGAGCCGGAAGACGCGGGGCAGAGGTCGGCCACGCGCGTCCTCCCGGGCCCGGGCCTTGAGGAGAGCGTTCCAGCAGGAGGCGGTCAGGCGGCGGGCCCGGCTGCCGGGCCAGGACTCCGGGAGGAGCTCGGGCGGTAGGAGGGGATCCGGTTCCATCGCCCGGGTGAACTCGGCCGCGAGTTCGACGGCCATGGTCAGTTGCTCGGCCTCCGACAGCGGCGTACCCCCCGAAAGGTGTGCCAGGCAGCTCTCGGCGAAGGCGGCGAGCCGCCGGTGCCGTTCGGCGATCTCCTCCAGCGGCCAGAGGGCGGCGGCCAGGCCCGGCGGGTCGACGAGGTCGCCGATGCGCAGGTCCGTGCTGGTGAGGCGGGTGAGCGAGTCGCCCACGCCGAGGTGGCGCGCCTGGGCCTCGACGAGCTCTCCGATGGGGTTGGCGCTGACGTACAGGCCGCCCTGGACGGGAGCGGCGCCGAGATGGAGGAGGGTGTCGCGGAGCGCGTCGCGGGCGCCTCTGCTGGATTCGGGGATGGCGAAGGCGAACAGGTGCCATGTGCCGTCCCACGGGGCGAGCCCGTGGTCCTGGCGGTAGGCGTGGCGTACGTAGGCGGCATCGGGCGCGAGGGAGCCGGTCACGTCGGCGACCGCGCGCAGTACGGCCTTGCGCCCCCGGCCCTCGTGGGTGAACCGGCCCTCGGCGGCCAGCCGTTTGACGCACAGCCGGACCTGCTGGTCGGTCATGCCGAGGATCCCGGCGACGGTGTACAGCTCGCCGGCGTCGACGGTGCCGTCCTCGCGGACGAGGGCGTGGACCAGCAGGCGCGTGGGAATCTCCGGTCTCCCGGCCCGGCCGGCGGCCCCGTCGGGGGATGTGTCGGCGGTCTGACGCGCGGTCATCGGCCCTCCTCGCTGTCCGCCGTGTCCGCGGCCGTGACCGGGCGGTGCATGGTGGTGACGGCACCGAAGCCCATCAGGCCGCGCAGGTACGGCGTCCGCTCCGTGCGCACGGCGGTGAAGCCGCGGCGCTCGTACAGGGCGCGGGCCCGGGGGTTGACGTCGATGACGTCCAGCCGGATCCGGTGGCAGCCGGCCTCGGCGGCCACGGCGGCGACCTCGCGGAGCAGCAGGGTGCCGATGCCGGAGCCCCGGTGCGCGGCGTCGACGGCTATGCCGTCCATCACGAGTTCGCCGGCGGCGGGTCTCCGCTCGAACAGGGCGAGGACGGCCAGCCGCGGCAGGCCGCGGACGGGGCCGTAGGCGGACAGTACGTCCTTGACGTCTCCGCCCGTCAGGGCGCGGTCGCCCAGTTGGTACCCGGCCACGCCGACCACGTGTCCGTCGGCGAGCGCGGTGACGCCGCGGTCGTGGTGGAGGTGGGCGGCGATGAAGGCCCGTGCCTTCTCGGGCGGGTTGAGCGCGGGGCCGAGCTTGCGGCCGAACGCCTCCCAGTACAGGTCGGCGACCCGGCTCTCGGCTCCTGTGGGCACCCCCCGGCGCACCACCAGTCCTTCGCGTGCCGCGGTTCCGCCCCGTCCGACTGTCGTGTTCATCGTCGCCCCGCCTCCCTCGATCGACTGCCCCTTGCGCGTTTGACTCTATTACGTTCATGCTCAGAACGAGCGTTTTTCAAACGATAGATTTTGGGGTGGGTTGTGAGGCTCGGCAGACGGGACGGGGCCGACGGGCGCCGGCTCGACGGCGTGCTCGCCAGGCCGGCGTCGGGAGCCGGTCCGTTCGGTCTGGTCGTCTTCGTCCATGGCGACGGGCCGGTCGACGCGACCCATGAGACGTTCTACCGGCCCCTGTGGGAGTCCTTCGCCCGGGCGGGCTACGCCTCGCTGTCCTTCAGCAAACCCGGTGTCGGCGGCTCGGAGGGCGACTGGCTCGATCAGAGCATGGCGGACCGGGCCGAGGAGACCCTGGCCGCGGTGGCGTGGGCCCGTGCCCGGCCGGACGTCGACGGCCGGCGGATCGGTCTGTGGGGCGCGAGCCAGGCCGGGTGGGTGCTGCCGAAGGTCGCCGCCCGGGACCGGAGCCTGCGGTTCGTCATCGCCGTCTCGCCGGCCGTCAACTGGTTGCGTCAGGGCCGCTTCCACCTCCTCGCCCGATCACGCGAGGACGGCGCCTCCGAACAGGAGGTCCGGGCCGCGTTGCGCCGGCGGGAGACGACCTTGCGACTGCTGCGACGCGGTGCGTCGCCCGGATGCCGCGCACTCCCTGGTCCGGCACGCCGTCGAACGCTCCGGGGCGCGGCTCACGCTCACCGCGGTGCTGGCCCCCAGGTCCCTGTTCGCCGCCGGATTCCTCGCAGACCAGGGCCGGTACGTGCGGGAGAAAACGGAGCGGCCCGGCCCTCGATAGGGCCGGGCCGCTCCGGATCGGGCATGCGCGGAGGTCAGACCACCGGAACCGGGAAGGTCGGGTACTCCACCCCGGAGACGTGCTGGACGACGCGGATGACCTGGCACGAGTAGCCGAACTCGTTGTCGTACCAGAGGTAGAGGATCGCGTTGTCGCCGTCGACCTTGGTGGCGCCGGCGTCGACGATCGACGCGTGGCGCGAGCCGATGAAGTCGCTCGAGACCGCGTCGGGGGCGGTGGTGAAGTCGATCTGGCGCTTGAGCGGCGAGGTCAGCGACACGTTGCGCAGGTAGTCGAGGACCTCCTCGCGGGTGGTCTCGCGCCCGAGCCGCAGGCTGAGGATCGCGATCGAGACGTCCGGCACGGGGACGCGGATCGAGCTGCCGGTGATCGGCGCCTTGAGGTCGGGCAGCGCCTTGGCGACGGCCGAGGCGGCACCGGTCTCGGTGATGACCATGTTGAGCGGCGCGGAGCGGCCGCGACGGTCGGCGCTGTGGTAGTTGTCCAGCAGGTTCTGGTCGTTGGTGAACGAGTGGACGGTCTCCACGTGGCCGCGCAGCACGCCGTACTCGTCCTCCATCGCCTTCAGCGGCGGGACGATCGCGTTGGTCGTGCAGGACGCGCAGGACAGGACCCGCTCGTCCGGCTTGATCATGTCGTGGTTGACGCCGTGCACGATGTTGGGCACGTCACCCTTGCCGGGCGCGGTCAGGACGACCTTGTCGATGCCGGGGCGCAGGTGCTTCGACAGACCCTCGCGGTCGCGCCACTTGCCGGTGTTGTCGATGAGGATGGCGTCCTTGATGCCGTACGCCGTGTAGTCGACCTCCGACGGGTCCCCGGCGTAGATCACCTTGATCTCGTTGCCGTTGGCGATGATCGTGCTGTTCGCCTCGTCGACGGTGATCGTGCCCTGGAACTGGCCGTGGATGGAGTCGCGGCGCAGCAGCGAGGCGCGCTTGACGATGTCCTGCTCGCCGCCCTGGCGGACGACGATGGCCCGCAGCCGCAGACCGTTGCCGGAGCCGGCCTTCTCGATGAGCAGGCGCGCGACGAGGCGGCCGATGCGGCCGAAGCCGTAGAGGACGACGTCGCGGCCCTCGGAGCGCTCGGCCTTGTTCTCGCCCGTGGCGCCGGCGACGGCGCCGGCGGTGAACTCCTCCACCGACAGGCCGCGGTCGTCGGTCTTGTACGTCGCGGCGAGCATGCCGATGTCGATCTGGGAGGGGCCGAGATCGAGCGTGGTGAGAGCCTGCAGGAACGGCAGGGTCTCGGTGACCGAGAGCTCCTCGCCGGCGATCTGGCGGGCGAACCGGTGGGTCTTGAGGATGCTGACCACCGACTTGTTCACCAGGGAGCGGCTGTGGAGCAGGACGGTGACGTCGCGCTCCCGGTGCAGCTTCCCGATGATCGGGATCATCGACTCCGCGATCTCCTCGCGGTTCTTCCAGCTTGTGAACGAGTCTTCGTTGACTATCACAGGTGGTCCATCTTTCGAGCTAGGCGGCGCTCATATGCTAACCCCACGCCAGTTCGACCCTTCACATGGTGCGGCCCAGGGGAGAATGTCCCAGTTTGGGATGCCCTTTTGGTCGGGTGTGGGCGATGCGCCGTGTTTGGGAGGGAGGGTGGGAGCGACGACTGGAACATCGGAGGTCCAGGGCGCAGGCTTGAATCATGCGGTCGCTCCTCGGCTCAGCTCCGCGACCGCGAACGGGTACCCCTGGCCGGGTCCTCTTCGCGTTCGGGCAGTGCGTGCCGTTCGCGATCGCCCTGCTCGTGATCGCGATCGAGCTCTCACCCGCGCACTTTCTGTATACGGGCCCTCTGCTGACCGCGACGCCGGCCCTGGCCGCGGTGACGATGGGCCCCAAAGGCACCCTC
Organism: Streptomyces sp. NPDC053079; assembly: GCF_044546695.1. Classification (NCBI taxonomy): domain Bacteria; kingdom Bacillati; phylum Actinomycetota; class Actinomycetes; order Kitasatosporales; family Streptomycetaceae; genus Streptomyces; species Streptomyces sp. NPDC053079. Next base: position 597,524 of record NZ_JBITZJ010000003.1, on the reverse strand, counting down.
CTGGCCGCGGCCGTCGCCGTGGCCGTCAGCGTGATGACCGCCACGTACAACGACGCATGGGGCAGCCAACAGGTCTACACCAATTTCCTGGCGCTCTTCCTGGTGTCCGTGGCCAGCATCACGACCAGCAGCGCCGTACAGACGCGCAGGCGGAACGAGCTCGACCAGGTCCGCCGCATCGCCGCGGCGGCGCAGGAGGTCATCCTGAGACCCGTGCCCCCTCGGCTGGGCCCGGTGCGGCCCGCCAGCATGTACCTCGCGGCCGAGGCGGGGGCGCAGATCGGCGGTGACCTGTACGACGCCGTACAGACCCGCTACGGGGTCCGGATGATCGTAGGGGACGTCCGGGGCAAGGGGCTGCCCGCCGTGCGCGCGGCCGCCGCCGTGCTGGGCGCGTTCCGGGAGGCCGTGCACTACGAGGACGACCTGGTGGAGGTCGTGCACCACTGCGTGGCCGCGCTGCAACGGGAGTGCGCCGTACCGGGCGCGTTCGATCAGGAAGCCCTGATGGAGGGGTTCGTCACCGCTCTCGTGGCCCAGGTGCCGGACGAGGCCGTGGTCGAGGTGGTCAATCGCGGCCACCCGCCTCCCCTGGTGCTGCGCGACGGCAAGGTCCGGACCCTGATGGCCGCCTCCACGCTGCCGCCCCTGGAACTCGAGGAATTCGTCAACGACCTCCCCGACAAGGCGGAGAGCTACCCGTTCCTGCCCGGTGACCGTCTGCTGCTGTACACCGACGGCGTGATCGAGGCCCGCAACCACGACAGCGACTTCTTCCCCCTGCCCGAGGCCATGGAGGCGGTGCACGCCCGCACCCCGCAGGAGTTCCTGGAAGGACTGCACCAGGAACTCGTCCGGCACACCGAGGGCTGCCTGACGGACGACGTGGCGATGCTCGCCTTCGACCGCGTCGACCACACCGCGTAAGGAGGCGCCATGACCATCCGCATCGCCACCTTCAACGCCGAGAACCTCTTCCGGCGGCCCGTCGTCTTCGGCATCGAGGACGCCGCGAAACGGCGGGGCGTACTCGACGCCTTCAACAGGCTCATCGAGCTTCTCGACCATTCCGAATACACGCGCGACGACAAGACGGAGATCCTCGGCATACTCGCGGCGCACGGCGTCGACAGTGCCCAGGAGACCTCCACGCGGGCCATCGCCCTGAACGAACCCCGCGGCGGCGCGAGGCTGCTCAGGATCCAGGGCGGCGTCGTCGAGGTCAGGGCCAAGGGGCGGCCGCACTGGGTCGGCTGGGTCGAGCTCGTCCGTGGCGACCTCAGTCTGGAGGGCGTCAAGAACACCGCCCGGGTGATCGCCGAGGTGGACGCCGACCTGCTGCTGACGGTCGAGGTCGAGGACCGGCTCACCCTGCACCGCTTCAACGAGCAGGTGCTCGCGGGACAGTTGGGCGCGCGGCCGTATCCGTTCAATCTGCTGATCGACGGCAACGACAGCCGCGGCATCGACGTCGGCGTGCTCAGCCGTCACCCCATCACCTCGGTGCGGTCGCACATCTTCGACACCAAGGAAGGGGACCCGGTCTTCAGCCGGGACTGCCCGGAATTCGAGGTCGACTTCGGCCACGGGGTCCGCCTGTGGCTGCTGGGGAACCACTTCAAGAGCAAGATAGGCAACCCGGCCGACACCCTCCGCCAGCGCAAGCGGCAGGCCGAGCGGGTCGCGGCGATGTACCGGGCGGCCCTCGACCGCTGCGCGCGCGTGGTGGTCGCCGGAGACCTCAACGACACGCTCGACAGTGAGCCGCTCGCGTTCCTGCTGACCGCCGGGCTGCGGGACGCGATGACCCACCCCAGCTACACGGGGGATCCGGGGACCCACGGCGACGGCGAGTCGCCGGGCGACAAGCTCGACTACCTCATGTTCTCGCCCGAGCTGTGGGACACGGTGCAGGCGGTGGACGTGGAGCGGCGCGGGATCTTCACCCCCGGCAAGTGTTTCGACACCGTCACCTCGAAGGGCGACCAGGCCTCCGACCACGCCGCCCTCTTCGCCGACCTGGCGCTGTGAGCCGTCGACCTGCCCCCCTTGGCCGACCTGATGGTGCGTTATCAGCCACCTCGGCCATCTGGCGCGATGCGACGGCATCGTCGCCCGCGCCTCGGTACCCGCACGATCGAAACAGGGGCATTCGCGACATGGCAGACGTGATCGCCGTCCGTTCGGTGGCGTGTCGGTGGCGTGATTGCGACGGTGCCGCTCCGGTCGTCTCGACCAACATCATCAGGCGCTGCTTCACTTGCGCGGCGGGAGCTCCTCGTAGCCCGATCGGGCTAGTCAGGGGGGCTCCCTCTTGACGCACGCGCCCAGATGGAAGGTACCCGGGATGTCGACCGCCGCGCACCGGCAGCAGCCTCACCAGCCCGAACAGCAGGCAGGCCGGGCACAGCTCGGCCTGGGGATCGCCGCCGCGCGCAACCTCGCGACCACCACCAAGAGCGTCCCGCAGATGCAGGGCACCAGCTCGCGGTGGCTGCTGCGCATGCTGCCCTGGGTGGAGGTGAAGGGCGGCGCGTACCGGGTCAACCGGCGTCTGGTGTACGAGGTCGGCGACGGCCGGGTCACCTTCGTCCAGGACGGATCCGCGGTCAGGGTCGTCCCCGCCGAACTGGGGGAACTGCCGCTGCTGCGCGGGTTCCACGAGGACGAGGTGCTGCGGGCCCTGGCCGAGCGGTGCCGGCGGCAGGAGTTCGAACCCGGCCAGGTGATCGCCGAACGCGGCCGGGCCGTCGACCACGTCTATCTGATCGCCCACGGCAAGGTGGAGAAGGTCGGCGCCGGGAAGTACGGCGAGGAGACCCGGCGCGGCGTGCTGGCCGACGGAGGGTTCTTCGGCGCGCAGGTGGTGGCCGAGGAGCCGGGGGAGTGGGAGTTCACGGCGCGCGCGATGACGGCGTGCACCGTACTGGCCCTGCCCCGGTACGCCTACGAGGAGGTGGCGGGCCGCAACGAGCGGCTGCGGGCCCACGTCCGGCGCCGCGAGGCCGAGAAGGCGCGGCCGCAGAACAAGAAGGGCGAGGCGAACATCGCCCTCGCCTCCGGCCACACCGGCGAACCGGTCCTGCCGGGCACCTTCGTCGACTACGAGCTCGCGCCCCGCGAGTACGAACTGAGCGTGGCCCAGACGATCCTGCGGGTGCACAGCCGGGTCGCCGACCTCTACAACGAGCCGATGGACCAGGTCGAGCAGCAGCTGCGGCTGACCATCGAGGCGCTGCGCGAGCGCCAGGAGTCCGAGCTCGTCAACAACCCCGAGTTCGGCCTGCTGCACAACGCCGACTACAGCCAGCGCATCTCCACCCACTCCGGCCCGCCCACCCCCGACGACATGGACGAGCTGCTGAGCATGCGGCGGGGGACCAGGGCCTTCTTCGCCCACCCCCGCGCCATCTCCGCCCTCGCCCGCGAGTGCAACAAGCGGGGCCTGGCCTTCGACAGCGCCGACGTGGGCGGCCACCCCGTGCCCGCCTGGCGCGGCGTGCCGATCCTCCCCTGCGGCAAGATCCCCGTCTCCGACGAGGGCACCTCCTCCATCCTCGCCATGCGCCTGGGCGAGGCCGAGCAGGGCGTGATCGGACTGCGCCAGACCGGGATCCCCGACGAGTACGAGCCCGGCCTGAACGTACGGTTCATGGGCATCAACGACCAGGCCCTCATCTCCTACCTGGTCAGCACCTACTACTCGGCGGCCGTTCTCGTCCCCGACGCGCTCGGCGTCCTCGAGAACGTCGAGGTCTTCCACACCCCGTCCTGACGGGCACCACCCCCGACGGAGAGAAGAACCTGTGTCACTGCTGTCCAGGGTCACCGCGCCCACGGCCCGCCACGACGTGGCGCGGCTCGTGGCCACGCTGCTCACCCACCACCAGGGCGTCCGCCGTTCCGCGCCGGGCACGCTGCCCGGCACCGCCGCCCGCCCGGCGGGCCCCGTCCTGCCCGCCGGGCCGACGGGGCTGGGCACCTCCGCCGCCCGCATCGCGTCCCGCGGGCCGGCCCGTGAGAGCGCCGCCACCCCGGACGGGCGCGGTGCGGCCGTCCCCGAGCTGTACTGCCCGCCCGCGCTCCGGGACGACCCGGCACTGGGCCGGGAGGTCAACGACCGGCTGGTGGAGTGGGCCGACGGGGCCGGCATCTACGCCGGACGGCTCGACCGCGTCCGCGCGGCCGACTTCGGACGCCTGATGATGCTGGCGCACCCTGACACCGACGACCCGGATCGGCTGCTCGCGGCGGGCAAGTGCGCGCTCGCGGAATGGGCCACGGACGACTACTACTGCGACGACGAGACCGTGGGCTCCCGCCCCGAACTCCTCGGCTCGCACCTCGGACTCGCCTACGCCGCCCTCGACCCCGCCCACCTCCCGTCCCGGTACGCGGCCGCCTGGGAGAGGGACCTGCGCGACGACCCCGTACGGGTCGCCCTGCGCTCGGCCCTCGACCACCTGGACCGCTACGCGGAGCCGTCCCAGGTGGGCCGGCTGCGGCACGAGGTCTCCGTCCTCTTCGTGGGCTACGGCCAGGAAGGCTCCTGGCGGTCCCGGGGCCACATGCCCAGCGTCCACGAATACCTGGCCCACCGTCAGATCAACAGTTTCCTCCCCTGCATCGCCCTGACCGACGTGGTGGGCGGCTACGCCCTGCCCGCCACCGAGTACGCCGACCCGCGCGTGCGCCGCGCCGTCACGACGGCCGCCACGGCCGCCACGCTCGTCAACGACCTCTACTCGATGACGAAGGAACACGACTCCTCGGGCGTGGAGTTCAACCTGCCCACCGTGATCGCCGAGGAGGAGCGGTGCTCACCGCGCGAGGCGATCGAGCGCAGCGCCGACATCCACGACGAGCTGGTCCACGCCTTCGAGACGGAGGCCGCTGCCCTCGCCCTCACCGGCTCGCCCCAGCTGCGCCGGTTCCTGGCGGGCGTGTGGGCCTGGCTCGGCGGCAACCGCGAATGGCACAGCGGCAGCCCCCGCTACAACGGCGCCTGAGCCCACGCCCTTCTTTGTCACCCCACGCATTTTTCTGCACGTCCAAGGAGCACCCCATGACGACCACGCCCGCGCCCACCGGCGTCCTGCGCACCGCCTACCAGAAGGCCGTCGCGGAGTACTGGAACAACGAGAAGGACCCGGTCAACCTGCGCCTGGGCGACGTCGACGGCCTCTACCACCACCACTACGGGCTCGGCGACTACGACCCCTCCGTCCTGGAGGGCCCGCAGGAGACCCGGGACGAGCGCATCGTCCAGGAGCTGCACCGGCTGGAGTCGGCACAGGCCGACGTCCTCCTCGACCACCTGGGCCCCATAGCCCCCGACCAGCGCCTGCTGGACGCCGGCTGCGGCCGGGGCGGCACCAGCATCATGGCCAACGCCCGCTTCGGCTGCCAGGTCGACGGCCTGTCCATCTCCCAGTCCCAGGTCGACTTCGCCAACGACCAGGCCCGCAAGCGGGGCGTGGACGACAAGGTCCGCTACCACTTCGGCAACATGCTGGACACCGGCCTGCCCACCGGCGCCTTCCAGGGGATCTGGAACAACGAGTCCACCATGTACGTGGACCTGAACGAACTCTTCGCCGAGCACGCCCGCCAGCTGGCGTACGGCGGCCGCTACGTCACCATCACCGGCTGCTCCAACGACGTCACGGGCCTGCGCTCCAAGGCGGTCAGCCGCATCGACGAGCACTACACCTGCAACATCCACCCCCGCAGCGCCTACTTCAAGGCCATGGCCGCCAACGGTCTCGTGCCCATCAACGTCGTCGACCTCACGGCCGACACGATCCCGTACTGGGAGCTGCGCGCCCAGTCCTCCCTCGCCACCGGCGTCGAGGACCCGTTCCTGACCGCGTACAAGGAGGGCAGCTTCCACTACCTCCTCATCGCCGCCGACCGCATCTGATCACCTTCCTCACCCATCGCAGCCACCCTGACCGGGGACGACGGTGTCGGGCTCAGTAAGGGCCCGACGACTGGCCGCTGAACACGCCCGTCGTGGACCTCTTCGCCCCGGAGCTGGTGGCCCAGGAGATCAGCCGGGACGAGTTCGAGGAACAATGGGCCCGCGCCCGTCAGGCGGAAGCCGAGTAGGACGCGAGGGCACGGCTCGTGACCCGAGAAGGCTGCCGTCCGCAGGGGACGGCAGCCTTGGGGCTGCTACTGGGGCTTGAAGGAACGGACCTGGTAGCTGCCCTGCAGATTGCCTCCCTTGCCGGCAGGGGTGGAGCCGACCCGCTTCTGGTGATTGGTGCCGGTGAAGTACTGCACCCGGTGCCCCGTTCCGTTCCATACGGAGCGGACGTTCTGCCCGCGCTGGATGAAGGAGCAGTCGTCGGCGGTGTTCGCCCTGCCGCTGTCGGCCCACTGGCAGCGCGTCCCCCCGCCGTTCCAGTCGCTGTAGATGCAGAAGTGCCCGGGCGCGCAGTTGTAGCCCGCCAGGTGGGCGGGCGCCGCGGGGGCGGCGGTCGCGGCGGGGCCGGCGCCGAAGACGGCGGCCAGGGCGGCCGCGGCGACGGCGAGTGAGTGAAGACGACGCATGGCAAAGCTCCATTTCCAGTTCGGCGGTCCGGAGCCACCGCACCACGCAGGTGAGGCGGGGCAGCCCTGATCAGCCCAACGACCCGCCCGGGGCCAGGAAACGGCCGTCCGGCGGCATGCGCACCGCCTCAGATCTCGACCGGCAGGCCCTTCGGTTCCTTGACCCGCTTCATGATGATCTGCGAGTTGACCTCGGTGATCCCCGACAGCGCGGTGAGGCTTTCGATCCACAGCCGCTCGTAGGCGGTGAGGTCGGCGACCGCGATGCGCAGCAGGCAGCCCGGGCTGCCGAAGAGCCGGTACGCCTCGATGACGTCGGGGATGTCCTGCAGGGCGGCCTCGAAGGCCTCGACGGCCTCGCGGTCGCGCTTGACCTCGATGGACACGAGGACCTCGAAGCTGCGGCCGACGGCCTCGGGATTGATGATCGCCCGGTAGCCCTGGATGACGCCGTCCTGTTCCAGCTGGCGGACGCGGCGCATGCACGGGGAGGGGGTCAGGCCGACGCGCTGGGCGAGCTCCTGGATGGTCAGCCGACCGTCGTCCTGGAGCTCGCGCAAGATATTTCTGTCGATGCGGTCCATCACGCAATTATCCACCACTCCTGGGCGGTCACACCGCCCATTTCGGCGACCCGATTGCGCGCGATTCGTCCTATCGTTCACCTGCCCGGTGGCGACCGCCGCGACCGGCCAGAGAAATGATCTTGAGGAAGGCGGGCAGACGTGGGACAGGTCGTCGTCATCAGCACAGGCGGAACGATCGCCAGCCGCTGGCAGGGGTCCGGTTTCGCCGCCGACGCGCGGGGCGGTGACGTGCTGGCCACGGCCGCGGTGCCCGAGGGCGTGACCGTACGGGTCGTCGACCTGATGAGCGTGAACAGCGCCCGGATCACCACCCGCGACCAGCTCGCGCTGCTGCGGACCGTGCACGAGGTCCTCGCCGACCCCGCGGTGGACGGCATCGTCGTCACCCACGGCACGGACACCCTGGAGGAGTCGGCCTTCCTCCTCGACCTCCACCACGGCGACCCCCGCCCGGTGGTCCTCACCGGCGCCCAGCGCCCCCTCGAAGCCCCCGACGGCGACGGCCCGCGCAACCTCCGCGACGCCCTGCTGGCCGCGAGCTCGCCCGCGCTGCGCGGCCACGGCGTACTCGTCGCCTTCGACGGACAGATACACGCCGCACGCGGCACGATCAAGGTGCAGACGCTGGCCGCCGACGCGTTCGCCGACCCCTCCGGCAGCCCCGTCGCGGACGTCAAGGACGGCCACGTCCTCGTCCGCCGCCGGCCCGAGCGCCCGGAGCCGCTGCCCCTGCCGGCGGCCGACGCGCCCCTCCCGCGGGTCGACATCGTCACCCACCACTGCGACGCGGACCCCCTGCTGTTCAACGCCGCCGTGCAGGCCGGCGCCCAGGGCATCGTCCTCGTCGCGACCGGCGCGGGCAACGCGACCCCCGAGGTCGTCGCCGCCGTCGAAGCGGCCGTCGCCCGCGGCGTCCTCGTCGCCCTGACCACCCGCGTCCCCGCCGGACCCGTCGCCGAGATCTACACCCAGGGCGGTGCCGTGGACCTGGCGGCCGCGGGCGCCGTACTCACCGGCACCCTCCGCGTAGGCCAGGCGCGCATCGCCACCCTCGCCGCCGTCCTCGCCGTCCCCGACGCGGACGACACCGCCGGCCGCACCCGCGCGCTGCGCCACGCCGTGGCCGCGCCCCCGGCGTCCTGACCCGGGCCCCCACCCCCACTCCCGCTCCCCCCACCTCAGCTGATCGGATCCCCCCCATGTCGGCCGTCCCCGGTCCGTCCCGCACCGAACACGACCTCCTCGGCGAACGCGACGTCCCCGCCTCCGCGTACTACGGCGTCCACACCCTGCACGCCGTCGAGAACTTCCCCATCACCGGCACCCCCATCTCCGCCTACCCCGACCTCGTCACCGCCCTCGCCTCCGTCAAGCAGGCCGCCGCGCTCGCCAACCGCGACCTCGACCTGCTCGACGACCGCAAGGTGGACGCGATCGTGAAGGCCTGCGAGGAGATCCGCGCCGGCCAGTGGCACGACCACTTCGTCGTCGACGTGATCCAGGGCGGCGCCGGCACCTCCACCAACATGAACGCCAACGAGGTCATCGCCAACCGCGCCCTCGAACTCCTCGGCCACGACAAGGGCGACTACGGGCACCTGCACCCGCTGGAGGACGTCAACGCCGGGCAGAGCACGAACGACGTCTACCCGACCGCCGTCAAGGTCGCGCTGCAGCTCGCCGCCGAGCGGCTGCTGCAGGCCATGGACGTGCTGCGCGAGGCCTTCGCCGGCAAGGCGGAGGAGTTCGCGGACATCCTGAAGATGGGCCGCACCCAGCTGCAGGACGCCGTGCCCATGACGCTGGGCCAGGAGTTCGCCGCCTACGCCGTCATGCTGGAGGAGGACCGCGCCCGCCTGGCCGAGGCCTGCGCCCTCATCCGTGAGATCAACCTCGGCGGCACGGCCATCGGCACCGGCCTCAACGCCCACCCCAACTACCCGGGGCTGGCCTGCAGCCACCTGAGCATCATCACCGGCATCCCGCTCGCGGTCGCCGGTGACCTCGTCGAGGCCACGCAGGACATGGGCGCGTTCGTCCAGCTCTCCGGCGTGCTCAAGCGGATCGCCGTCAAGCTCTCCAAGACCTGCAACGACCTGCGCCTGCTGTCCTGCGGCCCGCGCGCCGGCCTCGCCGAGATCAACCTGCCGCCCGTGCAGGCGGGTTCGAGCATCATGCCCGGCAAGGTCAACCCGGTGATACCGGAGGTCGTGAACCAGATCGCGTTCGAGGTCATCGGCAACGACGTCACCGTCACCTTCGCCGCCGAGGCCGGCCAGCTCCAGCTGAACGCCTTCGAGCCGGTCATCGCCCACAGCCTCCTCAAGAGCATCGGCCACCTCAGCGCCGGCTGCCTGACGCTGGCCGAGCGGTGCGTCACCGGCATCACCGCCAACCGCGAGCACCTGGCGCGCCTCGTCGCGCAGTCCATCGGCCTGGCCACCGCCCTCAACCCGCACATCGGCTACGAGCAGGCCACCGCGGTCGCCCAGGAGGCCCTGACCACGGGCGCCGCCGTCCACGAACTCGTCCTGGCCAAGGGGCTGCTCACCGAGGACCAGCTCCGGGAGATCCTCCACCCGGACAACCTCGCCCGCCCCCACGCGCGGACCGCCGCCACGGCCGTCCGCTCCTGAAACAGAAAGAAGAACTCCTCTCATGGCAACGGCGCCCAGCGTCTCGTACTCGATGACGGTCCGGCTGGAGGTCCCCGCGGGTGGTACCGCGGTCAGTCAGCTGACCACGGCTGTGGAGTCCTCGGGTGGTTCGGTGACGGGTCTGGATGTGACCGCTTCGGGTCACGAGAAGCTGCGGATCGACGTCACGATGGCGACGACGTCGACTGAGCACGCGGACGAGATCGTGGAGAAGCTGCGCGGCATCGAGGGTGTGGTGCTGGGCAAGGTCTCCGACCGTACGTTCCTGATGCACCTCGGTGGCAAGATCGAGATGGCGTCGAAGCATCCCATCCGCAACCGTGACGACCTGTCCATGGTCTACACCCCCGGTGTGGCGCGGGTGTGCATGGCGATCGCGGAGAACCCCGAGGACGCCCGCCGTCTGACGATCAAGCGCAACAGCGTCGCGGTGGTCACCGACGGCTCCGCGGTGCTGGGGCTGGGCAACATCGGCCCCAAGGCGGCCCTGCCGGTGATGGAGGGCAAGGCGGCCCTGTTCAAGCGGTTCGCGGGCATCGACGCCTGGCCGATCTGCCTGGACACCCAGGACTCCGACGCCATCGTCGAGATCGTCAAGGCCATCGCCCCCGGCTTCGCCGGCATCAACCTCGAGGACATCTCCGCCCCGCGCTGCTTCGAGATCGAGGCCCGCCTGCGCGAGGCGCTGGACATCCCCGTCTTCCACGACGACCAGCACGGCACCGCCATCGTCGTCCTCGCCGCCCTGACCAACGCGCTGCGCGTGGTGGGCAAGAACATCGGTGACGTACGGGTCGTCATGTCGGGTGCGGGCGCGGCCGGTACGGCCATTTTGAAGCTGCTGATCGCCGCCGGTGTCAAGCACGCCGTGGTCGCCGACATCCACGGTGTCGTGCACGCCGGGCGTGAGGACCTGGTGTCGGCCGATCCGGGTTCGGCGCTGCGGTGGATCGCGGACAACACCAACCCCGAGGGCATGACGGGCACCCTGAAGCAGGCCGTGCGGGGCGCGGATGTGTTCATCGGTGTGTCGGCGCCGAACGTGCTCGGTGGCGAGGACGTGGCGGCGATGGCGGAGAACGCGATCGTGTTCGCACTTGCCAACCCCGACCCCGAGGTCGAGCCGGCTGTGGCACGCCAGACCGCGGCGGTGGTGGCGACCGGGCGGTCGGACTTCCCGAACCAGATCAACAACGTGCTGGTGTTCCCGGGCGTCTTCCGCGGTCTGCTGGACGCCCAGTCGCGTACGGTCAACACCGAGATGATGCTCGCGGCCGCCGGCGCGCTCGCCGATGTCGTCGCCGAGGACGAGCTCAACGCGAACTACATCATCCCCAGCGTCTTCAACCCGGGAGCCACCGCGGCCGTCGCCGCCGCGGTGAAGCGGGCCGCGCTGGCCCAGGGGACGGCTCAGGCCGGGTAGCCGTCCGAGCTGACGGGCGCCCCTTGCTCCGGCTCGGACGGAGCCGAAGAGCCGGATTCCGGGGGCGCCCGGCTCCTCGCGGATGACGGTCTGCGGGACCGCGGGGTTTTCGATCTTGACCTCAACCGCACTTGATGTACGAGGGTTGCCTCATGACACACCTCGCCACGCTGCGGAACTCCGACTCCGGTATCACCCTCATCAGCCGCTGGACCACTGGCGACCGCGAGCGCTCACGCGCTGCCGCGGACGCCCTCCTCGACACCTGGTCGTCGCGCGCCAACACCCCCGCCGCCCTGCTGGCCACGCACGTCTTCCTCGACGAGGACGGGACGGGCCTCCTCATCCACGGACAGTGGACGAGCGCCGAGGACCATCTCGCCTTCGTCCGGGAGGGGCGCGCCGCGCGGGTCGACAGCATCGACGCGCGCGTCCCCGGCATCGAGCGCCTCGGGCTGAACCGTACGCAGCCCTACCGAGAGGTGGTGCTCGGCCCCGGCCCGGCGGGTGAGGTCTTCGCCTTCGCCACGTACGACGTGGAATCCGCCGAGGCGGCGCGGGACCGGGCGGACGGGCGTGCGGCGGAGCTGACGGACGCGGCGCCGTCGGGGCTGCTGGGCGTTCACCTGTACCTCACGACCGACGGCGGGCGGGTCGTGGAGCTGGCGGAGTGGGCCGGGACGGCCGACGCGGCCGCGCGGGAGGCGGTGCACGCGGCCGGGACCCGGTTCTACCGCTTCCACGGAGCGAGTACCGGCCGGTAGCGGTCCTTGCCGGGCGGCTGACAGGTTGCGCTGTCACGGCAGGGTGCGGGGCCCCTCCGGCCGTGTGAGGCTGGAAGAGGATCCCGTAATCCAAGAGATCGGATCAGCCATGGCCGGGATGCCGAAGTGGATGCACAAAGAGCACGGCGACGCCGAGGACAAGCGCAAGCAGCAGGAGAAAGCCGCAGGCGCCACGGAGAAGGAGCGGGCGGAGGCGCCGGAGGAGCCCCCCTACAAGCCCGCCCCCGAGACGGACATTCTCGGCTGGGGACATCGGCACACGTCCTGAAGCGTCACGCCCGCCGGGCCACCGCTCGCAGCCGTGGCTCTCACCCTCCCTTGGGTACGTCGGTGAACAGCTCCAGCACGCGCTGCCGGTTCTTCTCCGCACGGGGCAGGTCCTCCGCGACCACGCAGAACAGGACGTCCCGGTGCGTCGGGTCGAACGCCGAGTTCACCACCACGCCCGTCCCCCTCCCCGGGTCGTAGGCGAGCCCGGCGTCCGCGAGCCGGCTGAGGGCGGCGTCGAAGGACGGGACCGGCCAGCCGACGTGCTCCAGCAGGACACGGCGGGCGGGGTAGTCCTCGCCCACGATCCGGCCGCCGATCACCGCGTAGAGATGCGTGGAGCCGGTCACCCTGCCGTTGAACTCGGTGAAGTACAGCTCGCCCGACGGCGTCACGATGGCGTCGGCGGAGAGCATGCCCCGGTAGCCCATGGCGTGCAGCGGCTCGCAGATGCGGCGGCCCTGCGCGAGCAGAGCGGCCAGCGTGGGTGCCTCCAGGCTCTGCACGGGCATGATCTGCCCGCTGGGCGTCGGCGCGTACAGCAGCTCCCCGTCCCCGGACCGCTCGACGCCCACGTCCGACAGCCGGAACTCGGCGAACACCGAAGCGGAGTCGGGAAAGTAGCGCTCCACGACGAGCCGGCGGCGGCCGCCCTCCGTCAGCCGCCCCCACTGCGCCTCCACGTGGCGGCGCAGGCCAGGCCGGTCGGGCAGGACCACGACGTGGGGCGCGCCGCGCGGGGTGATGCCACCGCCGCGGCTGAGGATCTCGTTGCCCTTGCCCGCCTGGCGGAACTCCTGCTTGGTGATCACCGGATGCCCCGCGTCGAACAGCCTGCCGATCGTCTGCTCCGCCGCCACCGGGTCCGCGCACACCGCGCCGTCCGGGACCGGTGCGCCGGCGCCGGCCGCCAGGGCGCGGAAGACCGCCTTGCTGTTGACGAGGGCGCCCCCGCCCTGGCCGATGAAGGCGTGCCCGGGCACCAGGTGGAGGAGGTCCAGCGCGCGGGCGAACTCCACGACGGCGGCGTCGGGATGGAGCATGACGACGCGGTCCACCGTCCGTCCCGCGAGAGCAGCTCGCACCGCGTCCTGGAACGCGGGGCCGGCGAGCAGGGCTGCCGAGAGCATCGCGCCGTCCGGCGGCACGACCACGCGGAGCGACGCGGGATCCGTACCGGTCAGCGAGGTGACGTAGTGGACGAAGGAGTCGTCGGGCCGTTCGGGCAGGACGAGGACGTCGTCGTCGCGTGCGAAGAACAGGGTGCGTTGGGCGTACCACCGCGCGGTCGCGTACCGCGCCTCGTCCGCGCCGTCGAGCTCCTCACCGAAGTCGTTGCCGATCAGCAGCCGTGCCACACGCCTTCTCCTTTCGCCTCGTCGATTGCGCAGGGTCAGCCGGACACCTCGGCCCGGGCGGGCTCGGGCACGGGCGTGGTGAGCCGTCGCGCGCCCAGCGCCGCGAACGAGAAGGCCACGCAAGCGGCGCCGGCCGGCAGGGCCAGGGCGCGGCCCGGGCCCAGGGCATCGGCCAGGGCGCCGGCCAGCCAGCCGCCGCCCGCCACGCCCAGCGCCATGGCCGTGTTCTCCACGCTCATCCCCTCGGTGAGCAGTCCAGGCGGCAGCAGCCGCTCCACCAGGACCAGGCCGGAGATCCCGATGGGGGTGACCGTCAGCCCCGCGACGAACATGCTCAGCGCGAGCGACCAGACGTCCCGGGCCACGACCAGCGGCAGCAGCCCCACGACCTGGGCGCCGAGGGCGCGGATCCACAGCAGGTGCGGCGGCGCCGCCCAGGAACGCGCCCCGTACCACAGGCCGCCGATCATGCTGCCCACCGCAAGTACGGCCAGCATGGGTCCGGCCAGGGCCCGCGAGCCCAGCTCCGCCGACCGGGCCACGACGACGATGTCGAACATGCCGACGACACAGCCGGCGGCGCAGGCGACCGCGGTGATCACGAGCATGCCGGGGACGGCGAGCGCGGACCCGGTATCCTCGCGGCCCCGGCGGGGCGGCGGCTCCGAGCCCCGCTGCAGCGCCAGGGCGCACGCGCCGCCGACAGTCAGCACCAGGCAGCACGCCAGCCCGGCGAGCCGGTGCACGCCGGTGGCCAGGGCGGTGACGAGGACCGGGCCGGCAATGAAGGCGGTCTCGTCCAGCACCGCCTCGAAGGAGAAGGCGGTCTCCAGCCGGGCGCCCGCGGGCTTCACGCCCGGGCGGGCCAGGACGTGGGCCCAGCGGGTGCGGACCATGGTGCCCGTCGACGGCCGGGAGGCGCCCGTGACCGCGCCGGCCAGGCACAGTGCCCACAGGGGCGTCGAGGGGCGGGCGAGGGCCATCAGCGTCGTCAGGCCGGCGAAGTGCAGCGCGGCCGAGGCGAGCAGCACCCCGCGCTGCCCGTGCCGGTCGGCGAGCCGGCCGGCGGCCGGGGCCGCGGCGGCGTAGCCGAGCATGGTGGCCGCCGCGACGGCGCCCACGTCCCGGTAGGAGCCGGCGGCCCCCGGCAGCGACGAGAACAGCAGCACGATGCCCAGCCCGAGCATCGCCACCGGCAGCCGGCCGACGAACGCGGCCGTGCTGAAGGCGGCCGTGCCCGGAACCGTGAAGATCCCCCGGTAGGAACGGATCACGAAGCCGCCTCCGTCGGGCCGCCGAGGTCCTGCCGCATCCTGCCCAGCAGCGCGAGGGCGTCCTCGCGCTTGGTGTCGGGGGCCTCTTCGGCGAGGAACCGTGCCAGCTCCGCGACGGCCGCCCCGCCGCCGCCGAGCTCGGCCCCGAGCAGGCGCAGCACCGCCGGCACGGTCCGGGACGTGAAGTACAGGGACTTGGCGATCTCCAGGAACCGCTCGGCGACGGTCGCGTCCACCCTGCCCGCGTCCACACCGGCCCGGACCGCGAACCGCAGGTTGATCAGCGGCTCGGAGGAGGCGTGCAGCGTCCGGGGGTCGTAGACGAGGGCCACCTCGTCGTCCGCGTCGACCGCGCCCGAGGCGTAGGCCTCGAAGACGCGCCCCACACCCGTCACGCCGTAGGGCGCGCACTCCACGGCCCGCAGCGCGCCCATGCTGGAGGACCCGTACACCGGGACGCCGGAGTCCACCGCGCGCAGGACCTCCTTGGGCGAGATCGCGGGAGCGCCCAGGAAGCGGCCGTCGACGATGCCGATCGCGGGGGGTCCGACGGGGCGGGAGAGCAGGGCCTCGATGTCGCCGCGGGCGACGGGCGGCAGGTACTCGGCGTCGAGCTCGCGGGCCGCGGCCGCGCGGTCGAGGCTGGGGCCGAGAAAGACGACGGGACGCATGCGGAACTCCTGGCCAGGAAGGGTGCCGGAACGGCCGGCCCGACGGGTCACACGGGGGAGAGCGTACGGACCGCCGCCTGCCAGGCGGCGGCGCCACGGGCGCCTATCCGGCAGTAGTCCGTCGCCCATGACTCCAGTCCCGGGACCATCACCCGCACCACGCTGACGGGGATCTGCGGCGGCGAGAGGTCGACCACGACGACCCGGGGGATGCCCGCGGCCCGCAGCCGCTCCAGCATCAGGTCGATGTCCGCGCGGACGTCGTCGCCCGGATGGGTGGCGATCTCGCTCATGCGGACGGTGCGGCCGGCCGGCTCCCAGGCCCAGCCGTGCTCGTCGACCGAGGCCGAACGCCGCACGTGCAGCTCGTACTTCGCGACCTCCTGCCCGGGCAGGCTGATGTCCTCGCGCATGGCCTGGACGTCGACGGCCCGCGCCTGGGCGCACTCGCTCAGCGCCCGGGTCAGGGCCACCTCGGCGTCGGGGTGCGCCCCGTACCCGCCGTGGCCGCTGGAGACGGCGAAGCCGATGTCCGCGCTCGTCGCCGCGAAGAAGCTGGGGATGCCCAGGTCCGAGGTGACGTCGACGGCGCGGACCTCGACGCCGGCCGTGTGGAAGCGGGCGAGGAGCTCCTGCGCGCCGGGCGGTGCGCTCTCCAGGCGTACGTGCGGGTGCAGCCCGCGCAGCCGGTCGATCGTCGCGGCATCGGCGAGGGGAGAGCGGGGGGCGTGCCCCCCGCCCTCGTGTCCCGGGGCCTGGAGCACCTGGGTGAGGTAGTTGCTGACGAGTTCGGCCAGCGTCATGGAGTCGCGCTCGATGAGCTCGCACAGCGCGTGGCAGACGGCCTCCTCGACGCTGTTGCCCGAGGCCAGCCCATTGGTGGAGGTGATGCGGTAGCAGGGCTGTTCGTGGAGCCGGGCCTGGTAGACGGCGCCGTCCTGGGGGACCAGGACCGGTTCGTCGTTCAGCAGGTCCCAGCCGCGCACCCAGGAGAGGGGGCCGTCGTCGCGGTAGTCGTGGGCGAGCTCGAGGTGGTAGTCGCCGGGGTGCAGCACGCTCCGGCCGGCGGCGGCGAGTTCCTCGTACGACGCCACGAGCTCCGGCCGGAGAGGGAGCCACGCGGAGTACCGCTCGATCGCCTCCATCACCGCGCTGATCCGGGCGTCCGCCCGGCACGCGCCCTTGCCGCTGTAGACGGAGATGCTGTCGTTGGAGCGGGGGATGACGGCGCTGTAGACGGGGATACCGACGCAGTCCAGGCCGGTGATGTCGGCCAGCCGCGTGATGCCCGCTCTGCGCAGGTGCGGCCGCACGCGCCGCCAGGTCTCCTCGGTCGTCACCTCGCGATGGGCGCCACGACCGGCCGCCTTCGCCACGTGCGTGCGCAGTTTCATGCGTCCCTTCCCCGGGCCGGCGCGAGACGACGGGTCCAGGAGCACACCCGGGCGCACCCCTGGACGAGGATCACCGTACGGTCTGGGCGCGCGGCGCCGTGAAGAAGGATTCGCCGGCACCACGCACGCTCTGGGCCCGCGGCGCGGTGAAGAACGACTCACCCGCACCACGCACGCTCTGCGCGCGCGGTGCGGTGAAGAAACACTCACCGGCGCCCGAGCGCGTCTCCAGGAAGGTCTGCAGCTGTTCCGGACTCAGGTCCGCGAGCTCGGACAGCGCCGCACTCCGCATGTCTTTTCCGCCCATGCGCACAGTCCTTTCTTTCGGTTGCTCCGAATGTTCCGGGAATCCCCGGAACCCGCCCTCCCGTGAATATGGGGCGCGGATTCCGTGATGAAAAATTCCCATCCGAGCGTGACACGGGGCGAGTTGACGGTCAAGACCGTTACCGGCGCCCGCCCCGCCCGTCCCGTCCTTCGATTAACCGAATTAATCGGCGCATTAATTATTCGCCATTGTCGGTGCCGCCGCCTGCTGGCACAGTTGATGTCCGCGTGCCCGGGCGAGGGGAGAAAACATGTCGGTGAACAGCTTTGACGAGTGGTCACCGCTGCGCGAGGTGGTCGTCGGCTCCGCCCTCAACTACACCTCGCACGACCGTGAGCTCTCGTTCGACCTCTTCTTCCACGACAACCTCGTCCGCTCCGAGTGGTACTACCCCCGCCTCTCCACCCCCGGAGCCGCCCCGCCCGGCGACCGGACAGCGCGCCGTTCACCCATCAAGCAGCGGTACGTCGACGAACTCGCCGAGGACCTCGAAGGGCTCGCCGAAACCCTTCGCTCCCTGTCGGTCACGGTGCTGCGCCCCATGGACCTGGACGGGAGCACCACCGAGGTGCGCACCCCGGCGTGGTCCGCCGCCGTCGTGCCGCCGCTCAACATCCGGGACAACACCCTCATCGTCGGCGACGAGATCATCGAGACGCCGCCGATGATCCGCTCGCGGTACTTCGAGACGCAGTTCCTCAAGCCGGTCTTCGCCGCGTACTTCCGCCGGGGCGCCCGCTGGACGGTGATGCCGCGCCCGCTGATGACGGACGCCTCGTTCGACCCGTCGTACGCCGAGGGAACGGCCGGCGGGCCCACCGAACCGGTGGCCGACCCCCGACCGTCGCCCTACGACGTCGGCTTCGAGATGATGTTCGACGGAGCGCAGTGCCTGAGGCTGGGCCGCGACATCGTCGCCAACGTCTCCACCGCGCACCACGCCCTGGCCGTCGACTGGCTCGAACGCCACCTGGAAGGGCGGTTCCGCATCCACCGGGTGCACCGGCTCAGCGACAGCCACATCGACAGCATGGTCCTCGCCCTGCGCCCGGGAACGCTGCTCGTGCGCTCGCCCGAGGTCGCCGAGCTGCTGCCGAAGCCGCTGCGCTCGTGGGACCTGATCGTGCCCCCGCCGCCGCGGACGAACGCCTTCCCCCGCTACGACGATGACGACCTCGTGCTCACCAGTCCGTTCATCGACCTCAACGTGCTGTCCGCAGGCCCCGACACCGTGCTGGTCAACGACGCCTGCCCCGAGCTCGCCCGCACCCTGGAGCGGCACCGGTTCACCGTGGTCCCCGTCCGCCACCGCCACCGGAGGCTGTTCGGCGGGGGCTTCCACTGCTTCACCCTCGACACCGTCAGGGACGGCGGACCCGAGGACTACCTCGGCGGCTGACGGCCGGACCAGGAGACGGCATGAACCCCACCCACCCCACCGCCCCCGCACCCGGTCCGGCGCCCGTGCCGCGGATCACCTCCGTGGGCACGGCCGTACCCCCCTGCTCGTACACCCAGCGCGAACTGCTGGAGACCTTCGGCGTGGTGGACCCGCGCGTCAGGTCGGTGTTCCTCAACAGCGCCATCGAGCGACGCCATCTGATCCTGCCGCCGCGGCGGGCGGACGGCACCCGGCGGCCCGAGACGCAGGGTGAACTGCTGCGCAAGCACACGCACGCGGGCCTGGCCCTGGCGCGTCAGGCCGCCGGAACCGCCCTGGAGCGGGCCGGCGCGACCCCGGCGGACGTGCGGTACCTGTGCTGCGTGTCCTCGACCGGGTTCATCACCCCCGGCTTCAGCGCGCTGCTCCTCAAGGAGCTCGGCGCCCCGACCCACTGCTCCCGCCTCGACGTCGTCGGCATGGGCTGCAACGCCGGCCTCAACGCCCTCGCCGCCGTGGCCGCCTGGACGAGCGCGCACCCCGGCCGGACGGCCCTCATGGTGTGCGTCGAGGTGTGCTCGGCCGCGTACGTCGTCGACGGCAGCCTGCGGACCTCCGTCGTCAACAGCCTCTTCGGCGACGGCGCGGCCGCGATCACCGTGACGGCGGGGGAGCGCGACGGGCCGCCGGGAACGGCCGGGCCGGCGGTGCTCGGCTTCGCCAGCCGGATGATTCCCGAGGCCATCGACGCCATGCGCTACGACTGGGACGACGACCAGGGCCGATTCAGCTTCTCCCTCGCCCCCGACGTGCCCTACGTGGTGGGCGCCCACGCCCGCCGGCCCGTCGACCGCCTCCTGGCCGGCTCCGGCCTGCGCCGCTCCGACATCGCGCACTGGGTGCTGCACTCGGGCGGCAAGAAGGTCATCGACTCCGTCCGCGTCAACCTCGGGCTCACCCGGCACGAGACCCGGCACACCACGGGCGTGCTGCGCGACTACGGCAACCTCTCCAGCGCCGCCTTCCTGTTCGCCTACGAACGACTGACCGAGGAGTCCGCCGCCGCACCCGGCGACCACGGCGTCCTGATGACCATGGGGCCGGGCTCGACGATCGAGACGGCGCTGGTGCGCTGGTGACCGGTGAGAGAGACGAGCCAGAGAGGATCGCGATGGACGTGCGCAAGGACGCGCCGGAGCTCGCGGGGGCCCTCGCCCTCACCTGGGAGGCGGGGCAGGGCCGCACGCTCGCCGACCTGACCGCCTCGCTCGACGCCGTCTGCGACCGGGCGGAGGACGCCGCCGACGGGGCCACCGTCATCACCCTGTGGCTCGGCGCCACGGCACCGGACGCCCGCTCGTGGCCGGAGGAGACCACCATCCGCCAGGTCAACCGGTGGGAACGGGCCGTACGCAGGCTCGAACGCCTGACGGCCGTGTCCATCGGCGTGGCGAGCGGCACCTGCGGCGGCCCCGCCCTCGACCTGCTGCCCGCCACCGACTACCGGATCGCCACCGCGGACCTGCGCCTGCTGCTGCCCGTCCACACCAGCCGCCTCTGGCCCGGCATGGCGGTGCACCGCCTGGTGAACCAACTGGGCGTCGCCCGGGCCCGGCAACTGCTGATGTGGGGATCGGAACTGACCGCCGAACGCGGCCTGCGCCTCGGCCTGATCGACGAGATCGCCCCCGACGCGACCGAGGCCGTGCGCGCCGCCGTCCTCCTCCTCGGCCGCGCCGCCGGCCCCGACCTGGCCGTCCTGCGCCAGCTCATGCTGGAAGCGCCGGTGACCTCCTACGACGAGGCACTCGGCGTCCACCTGGCCGCCTGCGAACGCGAATTGCGGCGCAGGCGCACCCCCGACCCGGCCGGCGAGGCCGCCCCGGACACACCGGACACGGCGGACGCCGCCGGCGCGTACGGCGAGGACAGGAGAGGACCGGCATGACGGACACCCGCCGACAGGCCAACGCAGAGCGCGGCCCGGCCGCACTGGCGACGCTGGCCACCCCCATGTCCGTACGCGTCGCCGCGACCCTGCGGCTGGCCGACCACCTCGCCCCCGGGCCGCGCACCGCCGCCCAACTGGCCGCCGCCACCGGCACCCACGCCCCGACCCTCGACCGGCTGCTGCGCCACCTGTGCACCCTCGGACTGCTGCACCACGACACCCCCGGCCACTACCGGCTCACCGCCGACGGCGAGCCGCTGCGCGAGGACCACCCCGGCGCACTGCGCGCCCGGCTGGCCCTCGACGGCCCGGAAGGCCTGGCGGACCTCTCCTTCATCCACCTCCTCCACACCGTACGCACCGGAGAACCCGCCTTCCCCCGGCAGTACGGCCACACCTTCTGGGAGCACCTCGCCGAGGACGACGCCCTCACCGCCGCCTTCCACCACCGCATGGGCCGCGCCGTCGACACCCTGGCACCGGCCGTCGCCGCCGCCTACGACTGGGCACCCCTGGAACACGTCGTCGACGTCGGCGGCGGGAACGGCTCCCTGCTGACCGCCCTGCTGCTGCGCTGCCCCCGGCTGCGGGGCACGGTCCTCGACCTGCCCGACGCGGCCCCCGCCGCCGAACGGGCCTTCGCCGACGCCGGCGTCGCCCCTCGCGCCGCGTTCGTCGCGGGCAGCTTCTTCGACCCCCTGCCCCCGGGCGCACCCGCCTACGTCCTGTCGGCGGTGCTGCACAACTGGGGCGACGACGACGCCCGGGCCATTCTGCGCCGCTGCGCGGAGGCGGCCGGGCACGAAGGCCGGGTCCTCGTCATCGAGAAGAGCGCACCGGCCGGCGGCGCCCCCGGCACCGAGGAGGACCTGCGCATGCTCGCCTACTTCGGGGCGCGCGAACGCGGATCCGACGAGATCCGCCGGCTCGCCGCCACCGCAGGGCTGACGGCGACCGGGGTCCACCCCGCCGGCCCGGTCGCCGTCGTCGAACTGCGCGGCGCCCGCACGTGACCACGGCCTTCACCCTGAGGGAGACGAGATGACCCGCGCACTGGACCGGGAACGCCTGGAGAAGCTCGCGGCGGAATTGACGGAGAAACAGTTCGAGGGCGTACCGAGGGTACGGGAATTCCATGAGGGCACCTGGACCGACCGCCGTTACTACACCCGGTACCTGAAGGAAGTGGTGCTGCAGATCCGGCTGAACAACGTGGCCGACGCCTACGCGCTCTACAAGGCCAGTTACGGCGACTACCGCCTCGCCGGAAAGCTGGCCCGGTACCTGGCCGACGAGATCGGGCACGAGGGGATGTTCGTCGGGGACCTGGCCCAACTCGGCGTGAGCCTGGAGGAGATCGACGCCACCCGGGTGTTCCCCGCGACGGCCAAGACCATGGGCTATCTGCGGATGGCCACCGACGAGCGCGGACCCGCCCCCGTCGCCCTGTGGGACTGGTACCTCGAGTGGTGGTCGGACCGGTACATGCAGGCCATCACCGATGCCGCCGCGCAGGCCTTCGGGACGCGCTGCACCCGGGGCGCCCAGGCGCACCTCGACCTGGACGCGTCGCACGGCCACGACGACATGATGTTTGAAACGACCGCGAAGGCCGTCGAGTTGT
The DNA here is from genome assembly GCF_044546695.1 of Streptomyces sp. NPDC053079. Taxonomy (NCBI): domain Bacteria; kingdom Bacillati; phylum Actinomycetota; class Actinomycetes; order Kitasatosporales; family Streptomycetaceae; genus Streptomyces; species Streptomyces sp. NPDC053079. The sequence continues at coordinate 575,266 of NZ_JBITZJ010000003.1, read as the reverse complement.
ACGGCACCGCGCGGGACGCCTACGCAGATCTGGAGATCTTCATCGACCTCGGCAAGGAGCTGTACGTCCAGCTCCACGACGAGACGGTGGGCACCCCGGCGGCCCGCTGAACCCCGCGCGGGGGAGGGCCGCGGAGCCCGGCGCTCCACGGCCCTCCGAACCGCCCTTCGCGGGCATTCGTCTGCTTCACGCCAAACTGCGTTTTCGTCTCGAATGGGGATTGCCGCCGCGCCCGGCCGGGGGAGAGTGGGGTTAGTTATGTCCCCAAAAGGTCGGTGACCGGAGGCCGGAGGGCGGGGTGGATCTACGTGCCATCGAGACGTTCCTGGTGTTGTCCGAGGAGCTGCACTTCGGCCGCGCCGCCACGCGGCTGTGCGTCACCCAGGGGCGGGTGAGCCAGACCATCCGCGCCCTGGAGGACGAGGTGGGGGCGCGCCTCTTCGAGCGGACCAGCAGGCAGGTCAGGCTCACCGCGCTCGGCGAGCGCTTCCACGCCGGGGCCCGGCGCGGCCACGACGAACTGCTGCGCACGCTGCGCGAGTGCCGGGCCGCGGCCCGCGGCCTGGCGGGACGGCTGCGCATCGGCTACATGCCGAGCGTCGGCGGCGCCTTCCTCATCCAGGTGGCGCGCGCCTTCACGGACCGCCATCCGCACTGCGACGTCGTCCTCAACGCCCTCGTCGGCTACGGGAGTCTGAGCCCCGGGCCGCTGCTGAGCAAGGGCGAGGTCGATCTGGCCCTCGTCTGGTCGCCCGGCGGCGACGGACGGGCCGTGTGCTGCCCGGACACGACCGTGGGCCCGACGGTCGCCGCCGAGCCCCGGGGCGTGGTCGTCCCCGCGGGGCATCCCCTCCACCACCGCCCCGAGGTGAGCCTGGAGGACCTCGTCGACTACGAACTGATCCCGCCCCCCGACACCGTCGGCCCCGGGGCGCGCGAGCTGTGGACGCCCCAGCGCACCCCCTCGGGCCGCCGGCTGCGGCACACGGCCGACGGCCTGGCGCAGATGACGGGCAGGAGCCAGATCCTCACCGCCGACGTGCTCGCGCTCGTCGCCCGCGGCCGCGGGCTCCATCTGACCGTGGCCTCGCTGCTGGACCACTGCCCCTTCCCGGGGCTGGCGGTCGTCCCCGTCGTCGACATGCCGCCGGTGGTCGTCGTCCCGGTCTGGGCGACCGCCGCCGAGACCCCGGCCGTGCGCGCCTTCGCCCACGCCGCGGCCGACACCCCACGACCCGCCGGATGCGCGGCCGCCGGCCTGGCGCTCGCGCCGCGGGGGACGGGCTGACGCCTCGTCCCGCCCTCCGGTGTCAGACCCGGACGCTACGATTAAACGTTTGTTCGAACTCGTAGGGGTGGGGAAAGCGTGAGGACAGAACTGAGGGAAGTAGCGGGGGAACTCGCCGGGTTGCTGTGGCGGGAGCACACCGTCTACCGCGACCGGTCCGGGCACGTTGTGATCAGGGGCGAGCACGTGCAGCGCTGGATCAGCCTCGCTCCCGCCGGGGGCAGGGGCGAGGTCGCCCTGCGGGCGGGACGCATCCTCGAGGGCGGCACCACCGCACCGGCGCGCGCGGAAGCCGTCGTGCCGCTCTCCGCCGGGACGGTCGCGCTGGCCGCGGCCTGCCGCAGGCTGCTCGCCGAGACCGCCGAAGCCGCCGCAACGCCGGTGCGGAGGACGCCCGTCGGCCGCCGCGACCGGGGTTCCGGGCGTACGGCGAGGCCCCGCCGGGGACGCTCCGGCCGCCGCATGAGTCCCACCTCGTGGGTCGTGCTCGCCTGCGTGGCCGGGTTCCTCGGCCTGTGCTTCTACAGCGTCTGGCCGAGCGGCAGCTGACCGGAGCGGACGCGGCCGCCGTCACCCCCGTCACTGCCGTCCGGCGCTGCGGCTCGGGAACGGTTTCACCCTCGTCACGTTGTCACTGCCCGCACAGGCTTCGAACTCGCGGTAGCTTCCGCACGCCCGCACGAAGGCGACCAGCAGCTCCGGACGCGGCGTGCTCCTCCCGCGCAGAACGTCGGCGAGGGTGCTCCGCGGCAGTACGTCACCGTGCTCGGCCGCCCGTTCCTCCAACTGCCGGTACGTCAGCCCCGAGCGCTCTTGAGATGCCGCATGGCGGCGATGAACTCGTCGGCATCGGCGACCTGGTGAGGCGGTAACTCCGTCGGCTCCCCCATGGCCCTCATCGTCACCGGGCCGGGCCCCGGCCGCAATGCCTGTCGCCGCTGCCGGGGATGCACCGGCATGCGTTCTGTGGATTGATGGGGGAAGGGGCGGGGAGACCGGCCGCACGCCGGTCGGTACGGCCGGCGATGCGAGAGGACGGGTGTCATGCCGAAGGAGACGGTGGCGGAGCAGTTCGTCGACATCCTGGCGCGCGCCGGGGTGCGGCGGCTCTACGGGGTCGTCGGAGACAGCCTCAACCCCGTCGTGGACGCGGTGCGCCGCAACGCCGCCGTCGACTGGGTCCAGGTCCGCCACGAGGAGGCCGCCGCCTTCGCCGCGGGGGCCGAGGCCCAGCTGACCGGCAGGCTGGCCGCCTGCGCGGGCTCCTGCGGTCCGGGGAATCTGCACCTCATCAACGGCCTCTACGACGCCCACCGCTCCATGGCCCCCGTGCTCGCCCTGGCCTCGCACATCCCGAGCGGCGAGATCGGCACCGGGTTCTTCCAGGAGACCCACCCCGACCAGCTCTTCCGGGAGTGCAGCCACTACTGCGAGCTGATCTCCAGCCCCCGGCAGATGCCGCGGGTGCTCCGCACGGCCGTCCAGAACGCGATCGGCCGCGGCGGGGTCGGCGTCGTCGTGCTGCCCGGTGACGTCGCGGGCGAGCCGGCCCCGGAGCGCACGAGCGAGCACGCGCTGGTCACCGCCCGGCCGTCGGTGCGGCCCGGGGACGCGGAGATCGACGCGCTCGCCCGGATGGTCGACGAGGCGGGGAAGGTGACCCTGTTCTGCGGGAGCGGCACGGCGGGCGCCCACGAGGAGGTGATGCGGTTCGCCGAGCGGGTGAAGGCACCCGTCGGACACGCGCTGCGCGGCAAGGAGTGGATCCAGTACGACAACCCCTACGACGTCGGCATGAGCGGCCTGCTCGGCTACGGTGCCGCCTACGAGGCCACCCACGCGTGCGACCTGCTGATCCTGCTGGGCACCGACTTCCCCTACAACGCCTTCCTGCCCGACGACGTGAAGATCGTCCAGGTGGACGTGCGGCCCGAGCACCTCGGCCGGCGGTCCGCGCTCGACCTCGCGGTGTGGGGCGACGTCCGTGAGACGCTGCGCTGTCTCACGCCCCGGGTGCGGGTCAAGAACAGCCGGAAGTTCCTCGACAAGATGCTCGCGAAGCACGCCGACGCCCTCGAAGGGGTCGTCAAGGCGTACACCCGCAAGGTGGAGAAGCACAAGCCGATCCACCCCGAGTACGTGGCCTCGATCCTGGACGAGGAGGCCGCCGACGACGCCGTCTTCACCGTCGACACCGGCATGAACAACGTGTGGGCGGCCCGCTACCTCACCCCCAACGGCCGCCGCCGCGTCATCGGCTCCTTCACCCACGGCTCGATGGCGAACGCCCTTCCCCAGGCGATCGGGGCGCAGTTCCTCGACCGGGGCCGGCAGGTCGTCTCGATGTCCGGCGACGGGGGGTTCTCCATGCTGATGGGCGACTTCCTGACGCTGGTCCAGTACGACCTGCCGGTGAAGGTGGTGCTGTTCGACAACTCCTCCCTGGGCATGGTGGAGCTGGAGATGATGGTGGGCGGCCTGCCGTCGTACGGCACGACCAACCACAACCCCGACTTCGCGGCCATCGCCACCGCGGCCGGGGCCTACGGCGTGCGGGTGGAGAAGCCGAAGCACGTACGGGGCGCGCTGCGCGACGCCTTCCGGCACGAGGGGCCGGCGCTGGTGGACATCGTGACCGATCCCAACGCCCTGTCCATCCCGCCGAAGATCACCGCCGAGATGGTCAGCGGCTTCGCCCTGTCGGCGGGACGGATGGTGCTGGCGGGCGGCGTGGGCCGGATGGCCCAGATGGCCCGCTCCAACCTGCGCAACATCCCGCGGCCCTGACGGCGGCTCGGTGGCCGCGAGCGGGCCGGGCCGGACCCGGGCAAGGTTAGGTGTATGGTGCAGGTGATGTGTCCGAGGTGTCGGATCGAAGGTGTTCGGCGTGGATCGGCCCGCATTTGAAGTTGAAGTGGCCGTTTTGCCTCGTAATGGCGAGATGTGATGGTCTGTTGTCCGACCGCCATCCGGCCAGAGAAAGGTCCTCACGGGATGCCCCTCGCGCTGCTGCGCCGTTTCAAGAGCTCTCCGCGGCAAGGGGGTGCCCCGATTCCCCGCGGTGCGGGAGCCGTCGACTGCCTCGTCCTGGACCCGGTGCAGTTGCCGTTGCACCGGGCCGAGGTCTCCGTCCGGGACGCCGGTGGTGGGGAGGTCCTGCACGGGCAGACCGACCCGCACGGGAGGTTCGCCGCGACCGTGGCGCCCGGTGAGTACGGGATCGTCGTGACGGCCGAGGGCCTGCAGCCCGTGCGCCGGTCCTTCGAGTGCACCGCACAAACGCGCACCGAAGTCGGGCCGATCGGCATGGACCCCGCTCCCGCGCCCGCCACGCCGGGGCCGGGGGCGTGGCGCATCGACCCCGACCACACGGCGGTGCGCTTCATCGCCCGGCACATCGGCCTCGCCGAAGTGCACGGCAGGTTCAACCGGTTCCAGGGCAACCTGTGGGTCGGCGAGCGCATGGAGCAGTCACGGCTGGACGTGGTGATCGAGACGGCCAGCATCGACACGGGCGTCGAGCAGCGCGACAACCACCTCCGGTCACCGGAGTTCCTGGACGTCGCCGCATACCCCTACATGCGGTTCACCAGCGAACGCTTCCTGCACCGCGGTGGTGCGCGCTGGACCGTCCAGGGCGTGCTGAACCTGCACGGCGTCAGCCGCAACGTCTCCCTCGACACGCGCTACCTGGGCATCGGCACCGGCATCATGGGCGAGACCCGTACCGCCTGCTCGGCCAGTACCGAGCTGCACCGCGAGGACTTCACCCTGAACTGGCGGTCCATGCTCCAGCGGGGCATCGTCATGATCGGCACGACCATCAGGGTCGAGCTGGACATCCAGGCCGTGCCCGAGGCGTGAGCCGTCCACGAACGCCGGCGCCGGGGAGCCCGTTTCGGGTTCCCCGGCGCCGTTCGGATTGCGGTGGCGCACGTACCTACCGGCGGCCCCGCATCAGCAGGTAGAGGAAGTACGGCGTGCCGATCACCGCGGTCATCAGGCCGGCGCCCAGCTGGGCCGGTGCGATGACGGTACGGCCCACGAGGTCCGCGGTGCAGACGAGGAGGGCGCCCAGGAGGACCGCGACCGGAACGACCCTCGCGTGCCGGCGGCCCACCAGGGCCCGGGCCGCGTGCGGTGCCACGAGGCCGACGAAGCCGATCGTGCCCGCGGCGGCCACGGCGGTGGCGCTGAGCAGGACGCTCAGCGCGAGGAAGCCCAGCCGCCCCCGCGCCGGGTCGAGTCCCAGGAGCCTGGGGGTGTCCTCGTCGAGTGATACGAGGTCGAGCTCGGTGCGGCGCAGCACCGCGACGAAGACGCCCACGGTGAGCACGGCCGCGAGCGGCGCGACGTCCGGGAGGGTCCGCCCGTAGGTGGAGCCCGACAACCAGGTGAGGGCCTTCGTCGCGTTGAACGGGTCGGTGAGCACGATGAGCAGGCTGATCAGCGCGGAGGTCCCGGTGGCCATGCCGAAGCCGACGAGGACGAGCCGGTTCTGCCGGAACCCGCCTCGCGCGGCGAGTCCGAAGACGACGACGGCACCGATCGCGGAGCCCGCGAAGGCGGCGCCGGCCAGGCCCCACGAGCCGGCCGACGGCACCGTCGTCACCAGGAGGACGGCCCCCAGCGCGGCCGCGTTGGAGACGCCCAGGGTGCCGGGCTCCGCGAGCGGGTTGCGGGTGACGGCCTGGACGAGCGTCCCGGACAGGGCGAGGGCCGCGCCCGCGAGGAGCGCCGCGAGGACCCGGGGCACGCGGGTGTCGAGGATGAAGCCGACGGTGCGGCCCGCCCTGCCCTGGGCCCAGTTCACCACGTCGCCGAGCAGCAGCTTGCTGTCGCCCAGCAGCACGGCGGCGACGGTCACGCCGACGAGTACGGCCACCAGGACGGCCGTGGTGGTGAGGAAGACGGTCCTGCTCCGAAGGTGCAGCCGTTCGGACGTGGCGGCGCCCGCGGTGTCCCGGACCCGCGTGGCCATCACGATGAGGAACACGGCGCCGACGAGGTTGGTGGCGACGCCCGTCGGTACGGCGACCGCCACGTCCGCCGGCACGACGGTGCGCAGGAGCACGTCCGAGCCGAGGACGAGCACGGCACCGGCCAGGCCCGTGACCGGAAGGCTCGCGCGCGCCCGGGTGAACGCGCGGACCCTGCGGGCGAGGGGGCGGATGAGGGCGGGGGCGCACAGGCCGACGAAGCCGATGGGTCCGGCGAGCGTGACGGCCGCCGTGGAGAGCAGCGACGCGAGCACGACCACGGTGACCCGGGTGGCGCGGACGGGGACGCCGACGCCGCGGGCCGCGTCGTCACCGAGGGCCAGGGCGTCGACCCGGCGGGCGACGAGGAGCAGCCCGAGGAGACCGGCGAGGGCGACCGGCGCCATCTGCAGGACGCCGTCGAACCCGTTCTGGGAGATGCTGCCCTGGTTCCACTGGAAGAGGCCCTCCGTCTGCCGGGGGAACAGCAGGAGCAGTCCTTCGGTGACGGCGGTGAGGCCCAGGGTGAGGGAACTGCCCGCGAGGACGAGCCGGACGCTGCCCGAGCCCAGGCCGGACAGGCCGAGCACCACGGCCGCCGCGACGAGGCCGCCGGCGAACGCGACGGCGGACGAGGCGAACAGCGGCAGCGAGACGCCGGTAACTGCGGCCAGGCCGAGGGCCAGGTAGGAGCCGGCGTTGACGGCGAGGGTGTCGGGCGAGGCGAGGACGTTGCGGCTGACCGCCTGCAGGGCGGCGCCCGCCATGCCGAGCAGGGCCCCGACGAGCAGTCCGGCGGTCATTCTGGGCAGCCGGGAGGAGACGACGACGGAGGCGTCGGCGGGGTCGGCCCGGCCGGTGAGCGCCTTCCAGACCTCGGGAGCGCCGACGGCGGCGGTGCCTTGGGTGATGTCGACGAGTGCGAGGCCCGCGACGAGGAGGACCAGAGCGGCCGTCACCGCGGCCGCGCCTGTCCGGGAGGCGGCCGCCGACGGGCGGGTGGCGGGAGGGGATGCGGTGACGGCCATGGTGCTACTTCTTCTTCAGCGCCTCGACGACGGCGTCGACGTACTTGCCCATCGACTGGGGACCGCCGAACATCCAGATGCCGTCGGGCAGCCGGTGGACGTTGCCCTTCTCCACGAACGGCAGGGACGTCCAGGCGGAGTCCTTCGCCAGGGCGCCGGTGAACGGGGTGCTGTTCTTGTCGCCGTCGCTGCCGATGTAGGCGAACTGCACGTTCTCGCCGAGCTTGGTGAGGCCCTCGACGTCGGTGGAGCCAAGGCCGTAGCTCTCGTCGCCCTTGACCGTCCAGGCGTTCTTCAGGCCGAGCTTCTCGTTGACGGCCCCGATGAGCGAGCCGCTGGTGTACGGCCGGATCGTGACCTGGTTGGAGACGACATAACCGTCGGCGAAGGCGTACTCCGCCCCGGCGCGACCGGCGTCGGCGAGGGCCTTCTTCCCCTCGTCGAGCTTCGCCTGGAACTGCTTCTTGAGCTCGTCGGCCTTCTTCGTGGTGCCGGTGGCCTTGGCGATGAGGTCCAGGTTCCTGGTCATCTGCCCGATCGGGTCGGAGGCGGCGGCGGCCCGCAGCTCCAGGACCGGGGCGACCTTGCGCAGCTGCTTCACGGCGGCCGCGGGCAGGTCGCTGGTGGCGACGATGAGGTCCGGCTTCAGGGCGGCGATGGTGTCCGTGCTGGGCTCGCCGCGCGTGCCGATGTCCTTGGGGTCGTTCTTGAGCGGGACGGCGGTGTCCCAGGTCTTGTAGCCCTTGACGTCGGCGACACCTGCGGGGTCGACGCCCAGCGAGACCAGGCTCTCGACGGCGTTCCACTCCGTGGCGACGACCTTCTTGGCCGGGCCCTCGAGCTCCACCTTCGCGCCGGTGGAGTCGGTGAGGGAGATGCGCTCGGCGGTGCTCTTCTTCTCGTCGTCGGCGGCGGGCTCGGTCGTTCCGCAGGCGGTCAGGGTGAGGGCTGCGACGGTGGCGGCCGCTGCGGAAATGAGGAGGCGTCTCATGAGGTGGTGCTGAGCCTTTCGCTTCTGGTGTGGTGCCGGCCGATCGCGCGGGTGCGCAGGCGGCCTGTGAGGGGGTCGGTGTCGACCTCGATGCGGATGCCGTAGGTGTCGGTCAGGCGCTCGGGTGTCAGTACGTCTTCGGGGTCGCCGTCGGCGATGACCCGTCCTGCGTGGAGCAGCACGATCCGGTCGGCGACCGCCGCGGCCTGGTCGAGGTCGTGCAGGACGGCGCCGACGGCGATCCCATGGTCGTCGGCCAGGTCGCGCATGAGGTCGAGGAGCTCGATCTGGTACCGCAGGTCGAGGTAGGTGGTCGGCTCGTCGAGGAGCAGCACGCCGGTCTCCTGGGCGAGGCAGCCGGCCAGCCAGACGCGCTGGAGCTGTCCTCCGGAGAGGTGTTCGGCGCCGCGCTCGGCGAGTTCCGCGACGCCCGTCATGGCCAGCGCGCGGTCCACGGCGTCCCGGCCGTCCGGGTCCGCCTTGCCCCAGCGGCCCCGGTACGGGTAGCGGCCGAATTCGACGACGTCCCGTACCGTCAGCCCGCTGGGGGCGGGGCGCCCCTGGGTCAGCAGGGCCACGCGGCGCGAGAACTCGCGGGGAGACAGCGCGAGGCCGTCGGTGTCGGCGTCGATGACGAGCGTGGCGGCCCGCGGCCGCTGCAGGCGCGCGACGGTCCGCAGAAGCGTCGACTTCCCGCTGCCGTTCGGACCCACCAGGACGGTCACTTCGCTGGGCCGCAGCGTCAACGACGCGTCGTGCACGACGTCGGCGCCGTCGTACGCCACAGTGACACCCGTGGCCGACAGTTCATGACCGCGGGGGCGCCTGGTCGTGGAGGTCTCTTCAGCAACGTTCACGCCGGGAAGGTTAGCCTAACCTTACAGCGTCCTGAAAGGTGCCCGGGTTGGCCGAGCGCAAGGCGAAATTTGGCCATGTTTGGGCGAGTTGCGGGTGTTCCGCTGAGCACGCCCTCCCTTACTTGTCCCAGATCCTCCGGTACGTCGCGCGGAACCCGGGCGGGTCCCAGGCCGTGACCCCGGCGCTGTTGGCGGCCGTGGAGATGTGCACGGGGGCGACGTATCCGCTGGCGGGTCTGCCGGCGAAGGCGCGGTTGAACTCGTCGATGATCTGCCAGCCCTGCTCGAAGAGCGGCTCGGGGACGGTGGCCGACTGGAACTGCCGGCTGTTGACGCGCTGGAAGGCGGAGGGGTCGCCGTCGCCCGCGCCGATGTTGAAGGGGGGCCCGACGCCCTTCTTGCGGGCGGCGCGCAGGGCCGGGGCGGCGTCGGCGAAGTAGACGTCGTTGATAGCGACGGAGTGGGTCCAGGTGTCCGCGAAGCGGGACAGGAGCGAGGACACCTCCTGGGGGGTGCGGCTGCTGGTGTCCGAGATCGGGATGTTCTCCTCCGCGAGGAGCCGCACCCCGGAGCAGGCGGCGAGCCCCTTCTTGATCAGCTCGGACTTGTTCTTGGCGAACGGGATCGAGGCGTCGGTGAACACGACGACCCCCGCGTCGCCGTGGGAGTGCACGATGATCCAGTCGGCGCTCCTCCGCGCGACGTCCTCGACCTTGGTGGTGATGTTGCTGAAGAGCGCGGGGTTCCTGCTCGGGCCGGGGGCGTCGACCGCGTGCCAGCCGACGAGCGGGATGCGGTCCGCGTTGGCCTTCGCGACCTGCTGGGACGTCAGACGGGGGTCGAAGCCGCCGATGACGATGCCGGAGGGCCGCAGGGCGAGGGCCTGGCTGAACGCCGCCTGGATGCCGGCGGGGGTGCCCTGGCCGTCGATGACCCGGAGGTTCCAGCCGATGGCCATCGCGGCCTCCTCCACGCCCTTGGCGGTGCCCGCGACACCCGGGTTGGTCATGCTCTGGGCGACGTACACGACGCTCTTGCCCGGTACCGCCCGGGGGCCGCCGGTGGGGCCGTTCCACGCGGCGTCGGTCTTCTCGGCCTGCCGGACGGCCGCTTCGGACCTGGCCAGGGCGGCCGGGCAGCCGACTGCCGTCGGAGCGGAGGAGGGGGGCAGGCCGGTCGACGAACCGCGCTCGCAGCCGGCCAGGGCGGTGGCCGCCATGACCAGGGCGACCCCGTACGCCTGGCCGGTCCTGGTCACGGGGCGGCCCTGGACAGATCGTGGGGCGACCGGGAGGGCTCCGCCCGGCGCCGGCGCAACTGCCGGCGGGCGGCGTAGCCGGCCAGGCCCACGGCGATCAGCAGGGTGCTGCCGTTGAACAGCGGGGTGACCCAGAACTGGGCGCCGAGCTGGCCGATCCCGGCGAGGCCGACGGCGAGGACCGTGACCGCGACGAGCGTGCCCAGGGCGTTGGCGCGGCCGGGCCGGATCGCGGTGGAGCCGAGCAGCGCGCCGACGAAGGCGGGCAGCAGGTAGTCCATGCCGACGCTGGGGTTGCCGATCTGCTGCTGCGCGGCGAGCAGGACCCCGGCGACGCCGACGACCAGGCCCGAGCCGACGAAGGCGAGGATGACGTAGCGCCGGCAGGGGATGCCCACCAGGTCGGCCGCCCGGGAGTTGGAGCCGATGACGTACAGGTACCGGCCCAGCGGCAGCCGTTCCAGGAGCAGCCACAGGACGGCGGTGAGGGCGAGGACGTAGAAGGCGGAGACCGGCAGGCCGAGGAACCGGGAGTCGTAGAGGGCGGTGAAGTCGGGCGGCAGGCCGTGCGGGCCGGGGACGATCCGGGCCCCGCCGGTGATCCAGCCGGTGAAGGCGTACATGACGCTGCCGGTGCCGAGGGTGGCGATGAAGGAGTCGATCCTCGCGAACTCGACGACGACGCCGTTGACGACGCCGACGAGCACGCCGCACAGGACCACCGTGAGGCAGGCGAGCGGCCACGGCCATCCTTCGGCGACGATGAGCTGCATCGTCAGGACGTGTGCGAGGCCGAGGCCGTAGCCGATGGACAGGTCGAACCTGCCGGTGGCGATGGGGATCGTCGCGCCGAGGGCGAGCATGGCGGAGATCGAGTGGTTGGACAGGACGGCGGAGATGTTGTCCAGCGTGGGGAAGGTGTCCGGCAGGGCGAGGGAGAAGGCCGCGAACAGCAGGCCCGTCAGGCCCAGGAGGCCGTAGGCGCCGATGAGGTGCCCGAACCGGCGGCTCAGCGCGGGGCGGGGGGCGGGGGTCATCGCTGCGGCGTCCCGGTGAAGGCGGCCGTGGCCGACGCGGCGCGGGCGAGCGCGGTGACCGTGAGTGCTTCGCCGCCCAGCTCCACCGTCACGGTCCCGCGGACGAACACCAGGGCCCGGTGGCACACGCCGGCGACCTCCTCGAAGTCGGTGGAGATGAGCAGGACGGCGAGCCCTTCGGCCAGCGGCTCCCGCAGCAGCCGGTAGATCGCCGCCTTGGCGCCGACGTCCACTCCGGCGGTCGGCTCCTCGAGGATCAGCAGGCTCCGGCTCAGCCCGAGCCACCGGCCGATCATGACTTTCTGCTGGTTCCCCCCGGAGAGGGTGGCGATCGGCGCCTCGCTGTCCCGGGGGTACACCGAGAACCGCTCGATCAGGGCGGTGGCCTCGGCGCGCTCGTGCCCGGGGCCGATCCAGTGCCCGCCCGTCAGCCCGGCGGCCCGGGGGTTGGCCAGGAAGTTCTCCCGTACGGTCAGGTCGGGGGCGCAGCCCTCCTCCTGACGGTTGCTGGTCACGAAGCCGACGCCGGCGTCGACGGCTTCCGCGACCGAGGCCGGCCGGTACGGCCGCCCGTCGAGCAGGGCCCGTCCCTCCAGGAGCGGCCGGGAGCCGGCCAGGGCACGGCCCAGTTCCATGTGCCCGGCGCCCGTGAGGCCCACCATGCCGAGGACCTCGCCGGGATGCACCCGCAGGGTGACCGGTCCCGCGTTCTCGGTGCGTACGGCGTCCAGGCTCAGGACGGGCAGCCCCACCGAGGGCTCGGCGAAGCGGTGGCGGCCCGGTTCGTGGCCCACGATGTCGTGCACCAACCGCGTGGAGGCGTAGCCGGCGAGCGGGCCGTGGCTGACGATGCGGCCGTCGCGCAGCACGGCGAAGGTGTCGGCGACCTTGTACACCTCCTCGAGCCGGTGGGTGACGAAGACGACGGCATGGCCGCGGTCGCGCAGCGTGTGCAGGACGTCGAAGAGCCGGGTGCAGTCCGCCGCCGGGAGGCTGGCGGTCGGCTCGTCCAGGACGATGAGTTCGGAGCGCGTGCACAGGGCGCGGGCGATGGCCACCAGGGAGCGTTCGGCCCGGGTGAGGTCGGCGACGACCGCGTCCGGGTCGAGGCGCGCGCCGACGATGCCCAGCGCCTCGGCGGACCGCCGGCGGGTCCGCCGCCAGGACACCAGCCCCGCGCGGCGCTGGTAGCCGGCGCCCAGGGCGATGTTCTCGGCGACCGTCATCCACTCGACCAGCCCCAGGTCCTGATGGATGAAGGACATGGTGCGGGCGGCCGCCTCGGTGCCCAGCGGATGCCCGGCGACGGTCACCTCGCCCGCGTCCGGGTGGTGGATGCCGGCCAGCACCTTGATGAGGGTGGACTTTCCGGCGCCGTTGGGACCGAGCAGAGCCAGGACGGAGCCGGAGCGGACGTCGAGGTCGACCGCGTCCAGCGCGAGCGTGCCGCCGAACCACTTGCTGAGTCCGCGTATGCGGACGAGAGGCCGGGGGCCTCGGCCTGGGGGAGGGGCGATTTCGGGAGTGTCGGGCACAGACTTCTCCGGGACCTGTCAGGACCGGCTACCGCATTTCGGACATGCTACGGCCCGTTCCGGCTTCCATGCCGGATGGGCCGTCGGATTGCGGGAATGTCGTCGATGCCGCCAGCCCCTCACAGCACCGCGACCGGATTGACGGGCGAGCCCGTGCCACCGGGGATGTTCAGCGGGGTCACGGCCAGGAGGAAGGTGTGACGGCCCGTCGCGGCGCAGGCGGCGGAGAGGGCTTCGAGGTCGAGGTTGTCCAGCAGCGGCACTCCCATCGCGGCGACGGCGAGCGCGTGGACCGGGGAATGGACGCCCTCGACCGGCGAGGGACGTACGTCGCTGTCGCCGTCACCGCCGAGCAGGGCGATGCCGCGCTCGGCCAGGAGCGGCACGGCACGCGCATGCAGGCCCGCGCAGGCCGCGTCGGCGTTCCAGGGGCCCACCTCCCGGCGCCGCCGGAAGCGGCCGACGCGCAGCAGCACCGCGTCGCCCTCCGCGATCTCCACGCCGAGCGCCGCCTCCGCCGCCGTGATGTCCGCGGCGTGCACGGCCTGTCCGGGCTCCAGCCAGGGGATCCCCCGTACGGCCGGGAGGTCGAGGAGCACCCCCCGGGTCACCAGAGGGCCGAGGGCCGCGACGTCACCGAAGCGGGCACCGCCGGCGCCGACGAGCTCCCCTGCCGTGCCGCCGTCGTAGAGCTGCCCGCGGTAGGCGATGTGGGACAGCGCGTCCAGATGGCTGGCGCCCTTGCCGTGGTAGTCGACGCCGATGAAGTCCTTGTGGGTGGAGGGCTCGGGAGGCTCCACGTCGCCGAGGTCGGACATGTAGTGCAGGGCGGGCTTGGTGTTGTCCGGGGCGTGCGCGGTGTCCCACGGCCGTGCCATCGGGACGACGGTTCCGGAGCGGACCAGGGCGGCGGCCCGCCGGACGTGGTCCGCGGTCACCCGGTTCCAGGCCCCCCGGTCGGCGGGCGTCCAGCGGCCCCACGTGCGGAGCGCCTCGAAGAGGGTGTCGAACTCCCGGCGGGAGACGGGCGGCCCGTTGCAGGCGCCGGGCGGTGGGGGAGTCGGGGCGTCGGCGGGGTTGCTGCTCATCCGGTACTCAGCGCTCCAAGGGTGGACGGGCCGGTGGCAGGGGCGGGCGCGCGGCGTGGGACGGGGGTGGATATCGGCCATTGCGGCCGCCGGGACCGGGCGCCCCCGCTTCGCCTCCGCGAGCCTGCCGACCCTGTGTCATCAGCCATTTTTCCCCACGGAGCGCCGTCGATCCGCGATCGGCGAAACGTGACCGACGAATATGACCGGATCCATGGCTTTCTCGCCCCTGCCCGGCTGTGTTCCAGTGCCACGAGGCACCGGCACTGTGTTCGTTGAACGAGAACGTGAACGAGAGACTGACCGAGGAATGGGTTCCCCCGCGCCCGCAGCGACCCCGTCGCCCGCTCGATGAGAGGTGTCATGGCCCAGGAGATGAGGGAGTGGATCGAGGCCGAGGTCGTCCCCTACCAGGACAAGCCCCTCGAGTGGATCTCTCAGTACCACTTCTTCCGCGACCCCGCCCGGGCGGCGTACGTCGACCACAACTACTTCTTCTCACCCGCCGACGGAGTGGTCCTCTACCAGAAGGTGGTCGGCCCCCGGGAGCCGATCCTCGACATCAAGGGCAAGTCCTACGCGCTGACCACCGCGTTCCGCGACGAGTCGTTCGACCACCGGTGCCTGGTCATCGGCATCTTCATGACGTTCTTCGACGTGCACGTCAACCGGATGCCCTACGGAGGGCGGCTGTCGTTCGCCCTCAAAGAACCCATCGGCACCTTCAACCGCCCCATGCTGGCCATGGAACAGGACCTGCTGGACCAGCTGCGCATCGACCCGGCCCACGCGGGCTACCTGCACTACAACGAGCGCATGGTCAACAGGGTCGACGCGCCCCGGCTGAGGGGGCCGTACTGGATCGTCCAGATCGCCGACTACGACGTCGACTCCATCACGCCCTTCCGGCAGCGGCAGGGAATGTTCTGCACCCAGGGGCGCCGCTTCTCCCAGATCCGCTACGGCTCGCAGGTCGAACTGGTGATCCCGCTGTCGGCCGACCGGGAGTACGTACCCGTCGAGACCGTCGGCCGGCATGTGAAGGCGGGGCTCGACCCACTGGTGAAAATCCAGTGGTGACGACAGGGCCGAGCACGTCAGGACGACGGAACGGAGGGACAGGTTCGTGAGTTTCCGGCCAGGGAGGGGGATCGCCCGCACGCGGGCGACCGGGCCCGAGACGGCAAGGTTCCACCCGCACGGCCCACCCGCACCCCGCAACCGCCCGTTGCCCCTGTCCGCCGGCCAGCTGTCGGAGTGGGTGCACGACCGGCGCATCGACGGCGAGCTGAGCCACGAGCCGACGATCGTACGGCTGACGGGCCCGCTGCACACCGCCGCCCTGCGCGGCGCCTACGCCGAACTCGTCCGCCGCCACGAGTGCCTGCGTACCCGGTACCCCGTCGTCGGAGGGGAGCCGGTGCAGGTGGTCGAGGAACCGGCACGCGACCCGCTGCCGCTGATCGATCTCAGCGGGCTGCCGCGGGAGCACCGCGAACGCGAGGCCGTAAGGATCGGCGAGGAAGCGCTGTGCACGCCCGTCCCCCTGGACGAACGGCCCCCGGTGCGCCTGGCGTTGATCCGGATGGCGCCCGGCGACCACCTGCTGCTCGTGGGGATCCCCCACATCACCGCCGACCTGTGGTCGACCACCCTGCTCAACGACGAGCTCATGGCGCTCTACCGCGCCGGGAGCGACGGACGTCCCGCGCCCCCGGCCGCCGCTGTCGCGCAGTACGCCGACTACGCGATCTGGCAGCGCGGGTGGTGGAACGAGGCCCGCACCGCGGCGGAGGCGGAGCGCTGGCGGGCCCGGCTGGCGGGGCTGGCCGCGGTCGAGCTGCCCCTGGACCGCCCCCGCCCGCCGGACCGCCGGCGGGACTGCTTCGTCGTCGACGAGGAACTCGACGCCGCGCTGAGCGAGGAACTGCGCGCGTTCGCCCGCTCCCGGGACATGACCCTGTACGTCGTGCTGCTGGCGGCCTTCCACTGTCTCGTCGGCCGGGCGGGGGGCGCCGAGCGGCTGGTGACCACCTCGCTCGTCGCCGCACGGCACGGGCTCGCCGTGCAGGAGATGACCGGCCCGTTCTCCGACTACCTGGCCCTCGTCGGCGACCTGTCCGGCGACCCGGACTTCCTCGAGGTCCTGCGCCGCGTGCGCGAGGAGTGGCTGACCGCCCACGAGTACCAGCGGCTGCCGTTCCCGGAAGTGGTCCAGCGCATGGACCCGGCGCGGGAGCTGCACCCCCATCCCCTGGAGCAGATCGGCTTCGACCTGCACAACCTCCCGCCCGCCGTCCTGGACTTCGCCGGTGACATCGCCGTCTCGGAGCTGGAGCTGGAACCCGTGGAGGACGGTACGGACCGGGTGCCGTGGATCGCGGACCTGTCGTTCGACGTCTACGACTACGGCACGGGGCTCATCCCGTTCCACGTCATCCTCGACGGCCGCCTGTTCGACGCCGCGTCGGCACGGGCCTGGGCCGACCGGTACCGGGCGGTGCTGCGCGAGGTGCTCGCCGAT
Organism: Streptomyces sp. NPDC053079; assembly: GCF_044546695.1. Lineage (NCBI taxonomy): Bacteria > Bacillati > Actinomycetota > Actinomycetes > Kitasatosporales > Streptomycetaceae > Streptomyces > Streptomyces sp. NPDC053079. The sequence goes on along the minus strand of NZ_JBITZJ010000003.1, from coordinate 558,681 downwards.
CCCGCCGTGCGCGTGTCCGCTCTGAAGGCCGTCCCGGCGCCGGAGCGGGCCGGCACGGTCTTCGGCGGCCGGCAGATCGACGTCGGGCGGGTGGAACGCGCGCTGGAATCGGCCGGGGGCGTGGACGCCGCGCTGGTGATGGTCCGTCAGCGCCGCACCGGCACCGGACTGCGGGTGCGCGAGCTGGTCGCGTATGTCGCGGCCGGGGACCCGCCGGGTCCCCTCGCCCACGACCTGCGCGAGCGCGTGCGCGGGAGCCTGCCGGCCGGATGGATGCCGACGGTGCTCATCGGACGGCCGCCCGCGGAGATCCGAAGAGCCGTGGCCGCCCGGGCGGCGGGCGCCGATCCCGCGGACCTGCTGCCGGCGCCCGAGGACTGCCCGTGGCTGCCCGAAGGGGCCCCGCCCCCCTCGGACGATGTGGAGCGGCGGCTGGCCGGGCTGTGGGCCGAGGCGCTGGGCGCACCGCCGGCCGGGATGACCGAGCGCTTCTTCCGTGACGGCGTCGGCGACAAGGACGCGATCGCCTTCCTCGACCGCGTCGCCGACGACCTCGGAATCGACGTCCCCTTCGCCGATTTCACGGCGATGCCCAACCTCCTCTGCTTGAAGGACATTTGGTTGAGAAACAACCCTGTAACGCCTATCGCTCGAGTGGTAGAGTCGGAAACGACCGGGGCCGAATAGCGTCCTCCGGTCGTCGGGCGCCGAATGCTCAACGGGCGCCGGCTCTCGAGAAAAATCGGGCGCACCCTCATAACGGTGCGTTGTTCCCCAAAAAAGTTGTGTCCCGGTCGCCCCTGCTCCGTGCGCCGGACGCTTCATGGTGCCAGATCTCGGTGAATTGCCTCGGCATGCCCGGGGCGTGCTCAGCGCTGCTGTCCACACAACGCGCCAAGGGAGATGGATCGTGACGGAGACGGCGAATTCCGGCTACCGCGTCTCGCCTCAGCAACGCCACTTATGGGCCACGCTGAGCCGTGGCCGGAAGGACTCCTTCACGCAGTCCACCGTGACCGTGGAAGGCCCGCTGGACCCCTCGCGCCTGCGCGCCGCCCTCACCTCGGCGGCGGCCGCCCACGAGTCGCTGCGGACGACGTTCACCGGCCTCGCGGGCCGTACCGCACCGGTCCAGGTCGTCCACGACCCCGGCGACGTCCCCCTGGCCACGGTGACGCTGCCGGCCTCCTGCGCCGACGGCTCGGGCCCCGAGCTGGAGACGCTGCGGCGCGCCGAGCGCGAGGGGCTCGACCCGCGAGGCGGCCCCGTCTTCCGGGCCGCCCTCGCCCATGTCGACGACCGCCGCGCGGTGCTGGTGCTGACCGCGCACGCGCTCGTCGCGGACCGGGCGTCCCTGCGCCTGCTCACCGAGGAGATCCTCGCCGCCTACGACCGGGAGGACCGATCGGCCGACCGGCCGTCGCCCTTGCAGTACGCCGACTTCGCCGCCTGGCACAACGACCTCCTGACCGACGGGGACGCCGCCGCCGACCGGGCGTTCTGGTCCGGCCACGCGACCACCGCGGACGACGGGCCCCCGCCCGGCGTCATTCTGGAGGGCGCCGTGCCGGGCACCTGGCGCGTGGCGGAGTTCGAGCTGCCGGCGGACGTGACCGAAGGGGTCGGCCGGGTCGCGGAGCGGCTGTCCGTCGACCCGGACACGGTGCTGCACGCGGCGTTCCGCGTCGTGCTCTGGCGCCTGGCGGGGGAGCGGACCCTGCCGGTCGCGCTCACCTGCGGCGGCCGCTCCTACCCCGAGCTCCGCTCGGCCGTGGGCGCCTTCGAGCGCGACGTCCCGCTCATCCACGAGATCGGCCACGACCTGCCGTTCGCCGCGTGCGTGACCGCACTGGACGCGCTCGTCGCCCAGGGCGAGGAGCGCTTCGACCATTGCGACCCCGAGCTGCTCGGCGGTCTGGACAGCGGGCGCGAAGGCCCGTATTTCGCATTCGACCGCGGGCGGGCCGAACCCCCGCTCAAGGGCTCCGACGTCGTGTTCACCACCGTCCGCCAGGAAGCCGCTTCCCCGATTCCGATCCGATTGACCGCACGGCGCGCCAACGGCACGGTGCGCATGGAGCTGGGATACGACGAAGCCCGCGTCGACGAGGCCTTCGAGCAGAACCTCGCCTATTGCTTCACCCGTATTCTGCGCGGCGCCGTCGAGGCGCCCGAGCGGGCTGTCGGCGACATTCGCATGCTGTCGCCGGACACCGAACGGGACATCCGGGAAGCCGGCCGCGGACCACGCGTCGAATATCCCCGGAAGAACGTGCACGAGCTGTTCTCCGAATGCGCCGCGAGGAGGCCGGAAGCGGTCGCGGTCCGCGCGGGGGAGGACGTCCTCACCTATGCCGGGCTCGACGAACGGGCCAACCGGCTGGCACACCATCTGGCCGGCCTCGGCGTACGGCCCGGCGAGCGCGTCGTGGTCTCGGTCGGCCGGTCCGCCGAGCTGCTCGTCGCCCTCCTCGGCGTGCTCAAGGCCGGGGCGGCGTTCGTCCCCGTCGACGTGGGCTTCCCCCGCAAGCGGCTGGAGTTCACCCTCCGGGAGACCGGCGCGTCCGTGCTGCTGTGCACCGCCGACGTACGGGACCGGGTCTGTGCCGGCACCGCCCGGGCCGTGGCCCTGGACGCCGACTGGCCGCGCATCGCCGAGCACCCCGCGACCCCGACCGGCATCCCCACCGCGCCCGGCGACCCGGCGTACGTCCTCTACACCTCCGGCACCACCGGCACGCCCAACGGCGTGTGCGTCCCGCACCGGGCCTTCGCCAACTACCTCCACTGGTGCGCGGACGCCTACGAGCTGGACCGCGGCACCGGCGCCCTCGTCCACACCTCGATCGGCTTCGACCTCACCCTGACCGGCCTGTTCGGACCGCTGATCGCCGGCGGGCAGGTCGTCATGCTCTCCGAGAGCGCCGGGGTGACCGGCCTGATCGGCGCCCTGCGCACCGCGCGGGACCTCACGCTGGTCAAGCTCACCCCCACCCACCTCGACGTGATCAATCAGCTCCTCACCCCCGAGGACGTACGCGGCGCGGTCCGCACCCTGGTGGTCGGCGGCGAGGCCCTGCGGGCCGAGAGCCTGGAGCTGTTCCGCGCCGGGGGAGCCCGCGTCGTCAACGAATACGGCCCCACCGAGACCGTGGTGGGCAGCGTGGCGCACGTCGTCGACGACACCACCGCGCACAGCGGACCGGTGCCCATCGGCCGCCCGATCGCCAACACGACCGTCCACGTGCTCGACCAGCGCGGACGCCCCGTACCCGACGGCGTGGTCGGCGAGCTGTGGATCGGCGGCGCCGGCGTCGCCGACGGCTATCTGCGGCGGCCGGAGGCCACCGCACGACGCTTCCTCCCCAGCACCTTCCCGCCCGACGGCGGCCGGCTCTACCGCACCGGCGACCTGGCACGCCGCCGCGCCGACGGCCTGCTGGAGTACCTCGGCCGCACCGACGGACAGGTCAAGATCCGCGGTGTGCGCGTGGAGCCGGCCGAGACCGAGAGCGTCCTGGCCGCCCACCCCGGCGTGGCCCAGGCCGTGGTCGTCGCCCGGCTGGACGACGACCCGGGCCGTTCGTCGCCGCTCGCCGGCGAACGCACGCTCGTCGGCTACGTCGTCCCGGCCCCGGGCACCCCCGCCCCCGCGCACGCGGAGCTCGCCGCGCACTGCCGCGAACACCTGCCCGAGCACTTCGTGCCGTCCGTGTTCGTCACCCTCGACGCCCTGCCGGTCACCGGCCACGGCAAGGTCGACCGGGCCGCGCTGCCGAGGCCGCACGCACCGGCGCGGGAGAGCGCCGCGTACGTCGCGCCCCGCACCGCCACCGAGGAGATCCTCGCCGCCACCGTCTCGAAGGTCCTCGGCGTCCCGCGCGTCGGCATCGACGACAACTACTTCGTCCTCGGCGGCGACTCGATCCGCAGCGTCATGGTGGCCAGCCGGGCCCAGGCCCGCGGCGTCGACGTCACCGTGGCCGACCTGCACCGCCACCCCACCGTCCGCGCCTGCGCCGCACACCTGGACGCCCGCGAGGACCTGCCCGCCGCACCCGTCACCGAGCCCTTCGCACTGATATCGGACGAGGACCGGGCGATGATGCCGGCCGACGTCGAGGACGCCTTCCCGCTGAACCTGCTGCAGGAAGGGATGATCTTCCACCGCGACTTCGCGGCCAAGTCGGCGGTCTACCACGCCATCGCCTCCGTGCGGCTGCGGGCGCCCTTCGACCTCGCGGTGATGCGGATGGTCGTCCACCAGCTGGTGGAGCGCCACCCGATGCTGCGCACCTCCTTCGACATGGGCCGCTTCAGCCGGCCGCTGCAGCTGGTGCACCGCGAGTTCGACAACCCGCTGCACTACCGCGACCTGCGCGGCCTGAGCGCGCGGGAACAGGACGCACGCGTCGAGGAGTGGATCGAGCGGGAGAAGGAACGCGGCTTCGAGCTGCACGAGTTCCCGCTGATCCGGTTCATGGTGCAGCGGCTGGAGGACGAGGTCTTCCAGTTCACCTACGGCTTCCACCACGAGATCGTCGACGGCTGGAGCGAAGCCCTGATGATCACCGAGCTGTTCAGCCACTACTTCTCGGTGATCTACGACGAGCCGATCTCCATCAAGGCGCCCACCTCCACCATGCGCGACGCCGTCGCACTGGAGCTGCAGGCCCTGGCGGACCCCCGCAACTACGCCTTCTGGGACTCCTACCTCGCCGACGCCACGCTGATGCGGCTGCCCAGGCCCGGCGCCGGACCCCGGGCCGACAAGGGCGAGCGGGACATCACCCGCATCGCCGTACCCGTGCCCGCCGAGCTCTCCGACGGCCTCAAGCGCCTCGCCGCGGCCAACGCCGTACCGCTCAAGACCGTCCTGCTGGCCGCCCACATGGTGGTGATGTCCCTCTACGGCGGCCACGAGGACACCCTCACCTACACCGTCACCAACGGCCGCCCCGAGAGCGCCGACGGATCCACCGCGATCGGGCTGTTCGTCAACAGCCTGGCCCTGCGGGTCCGCATGGCCGGCGGCACCTGGCCGGAGCTGATCACCGCCACGCTGGAGTCCGAGCGCGCCTCCATGCCCTACCGCCGGCTGCCGATGGCCGAACTCAAACGCCACCAGGGCAACGAGCCGCTCGCCGAGACGCTGTTCTTCTTCACCAACTACCACGTCTTCAACGTGCTGGACCGCTGGATCGACCGGGGCGTCGGCCACGTCGCCAACGAGCTCTACGGCGAGTCGACCTTCCCCTTCTGCGGAATCTTCCGGCTCAACCGGGAGACCGGCGCCCTCGAGGTGCGCGTCGAGTACGACAGCCTGCAGTTCTCCGACACCCTCATGGAGAGCGTCTGCGACAGCTACGCACGGGTGCTCGCCGCGATGGTCGCCGACCCCGACGGCCGCTACGACCTCCCGGAGTTCCGCTCCGACGCCGACCGGGCGGCCCTGGAGACCTTCACCCGCGGTGCCGCCCTCCCCGCCGAGGACGGCTGCCTGCACGACCTGGTGGCCCGGTGGGCGGCCGAGCGCCCGGACGCGCCCGCCGTCCAGCTGGACACCGACACCCTCAGCTACGGCGAGCTCAACCGCCGCGCCAACCGGCTCGCGCACCATCTGCGCTCGCTCGGCGTCGGCGCGGGGAGCGTGGTCGGCGTCCTGGCCGAGCGCTCCGTGGCACAGATCGTCAGCCTGCTGGCGGTGCTCAAGGCGGGCGGGGCGTACCTCCCGCTCGACCCGGCCCAGCCCGACGAGCGGATCGCCGCCGTCGTCGCCGCGAGCGACGCCTTCGCGGTGGTCCACCAGACGGGCCTGGCCGGACGGCTGCCCCACGGCGTGCGCACGGTCGAGGCCGGCGCGGTCCGCGCGACGGGCCCCGCCCACGACCCCGTGGGCGTCGCCACCCCGCGCGACGCCGCCTACGTGATGTACACCTCCGGTTCCACCGGGCAGGCCAAGGGCATCGTCGTCGAGCACCGCAACGTCGTGGCCTCGCTCGCCGCCCGCCGCGTCCACTACGGGGACGACCCCGACCGCTTCCTGCTGCTGTCCTCCTTCGCCTTCGACAGCTCCGTCGCCGGGATCTTCTGGACGCTGACCCGCGGCGGCACCCTCGTCCTGCCCGGCGAGGGGCAGCAACTGGACCCCGCAGGGCTGGTGGAGACCATCGCCCGGCAGCGCCCCACCCACACCCTCGCCATCCCGTCCCTGCTGGCACCCGTGCTGGAGCAGGCCGGGCCCGGCGACCTCGACTCGCTGCGGACGGTCGTCGCGGCGGGCGAGTCGTGCCCGGCCGACCTGGGGCGCCACTGCAGGGAACTGCTGCCCGAGGCCGCCTTCCACAACGAGTACGGCCCCACGGAGACCACCGTGTGGAGCACCGTCTGGTCCGGGGAGGTTGCCCACGAGGGGCCGCACCTGCCCATCGGGCGGCCCGTGGCGGGCACCTGGGTACACCCCCGCGACCACCTCGGCCGCACCGTCCCCCTCGGCGTTTCCGGTGAACTGATCGTCGGCGGGGCCGGGGTGGCACGCGGCTACCTGGGCCGCCCCCGGGACACCGCCGCGGCCTTCCGCCCCGACCCCGCCGCGCCGGTCCCCGGCAGCCGCGCCTACGCCACCGGCGACCTCGGCCGCTATCTGCCGGACGGGAACCTGGAGTTCCTCGGCCGCGCCGACCACCAGGTCAAGATCCGCGGCTTCCGGGTGGAGCTCGGCGAGATCGAGGCCGTCCTGGACACCCACCCGCACCTGCAACGGGCCATCGTCACCGCCCGCGGGGAGGACGCCGGCGACCAGGTGCTCGTCGCCTACGTCCTGCCGGTGCCCGGCAGGCGCCCCGAGCCCGCCGACGTCCAGGCGTACGTACGCGACCGGCTGCCCCGCTACATGGTGCCCACCGCGGTGATCGTGCTCGACGCCGTGCCGCTGACCGCCGCCGGAAAGGTGGACCGGGCCTCGCTGCCCGCCCCGAGCCACGCCCAGCTGACCCACGGACAGGAGTACGTCGAGCCCGGCACCGAGACCGAGCGGGCACTGGCCGCCATCTGGGCCCACGTGCTCAAGCTGGACCGGGTCGGGGCCGGGGACCGCTTCTTCGACCTGGGCGGGGAGTCCCTGCGCGCCATGCAGGCGACCGCGGCGGCGAACAAGGTCTTCAAGACCCGGGTCTCGGTGCGCAGCCTCTTCGCGTCCCCGTCGCTGCGGGAGTTCGCCCACGAGATCGACAAGGCCCGCCTCGCCGACGCGGCGCCCGCCGGCACCTCCGGGGGTGCCGCCGAATGACCCCGGCCGCCGCCGGCACCTCCTCCCCGCTCTCGCCGGCCCAGCGCAGGATGTGGTTCCTGCACCAGCTCGCCCCGGAGGTGCCCGCGTACAACATCTGCACCGCCATCGAGCTCACCGGCGAGCCGCACCCGGCGGCGCTGCGGGAGGTGGTGCGGCGGCTCGGCCTCCGGCACGAGGCGCTGCGCACGGTGTTCGAGTCCACCGGCGACGCCCCCCGGCAACGGGCCGCCGACCGGCCGGCGCCCCTGCGGGCGGTGGACCTCGGCGGGCTGACCGACGCGGACCGGGAAGCGGAGATCGAGCGGACGCTGCGGCGGATCGCCGCCCGCCCCTTCCGGCTGGACACCGGGCCGCCGGCGGAGTGGACCCTGCTGCGCTGCGGGGCGCGCCGCCGGCTCCTGGTCCTCTGCGCGCACCACATCGTCTTCGACGGCGGTTCGCTCGCGGTGGTGTGCCGGGAGCTGGAGGAGGGCTACGCCGCGGCCCTCGCCGGCCGGCCCGGCCCCCTCGCGGCACCCGGGCCGTCCTACGCCGGCCGGTGCGCGGCGCGGCCACGGGAAGACGACGAGGCGGGCCGGGAGTTCTGGCGCCGCGAGCTGGCCGGCGCCCCGGCCCGCACCGCGGTCCTGCGCCGGACCGGCCGCCCCGGCGGCGGGCCGCCCGCCCGCGCCACCGTCCCCTGCGGAGCCGGTGACCTCGTGGCCGCGGCCGCCCTCTGCCGCGAGGAGGGCGTCACCAGCTACATGCTGCTGCTCGCCGCCCTGGCCTGCCTGGTCGGCAGGTACACCGGCCAGCGCGACGTGGTGATCGGCTCACCGGTCTCCCTGCGCGAGGACGACGAACAGCTCGCCGCCGTCGGCCCGTTGATCAACATGCTGCCGCTGCGCATCCGGCTGCACGGCGACCCCGGCTTCGGCGAGGTCCTCGCCCGTACCAGAGAGGCGCTGCTCGGTGCGCTGGAGCACCGCACGACGCCCTTCGAGGACATCGTCGACGCGGTGGGAGCCGACCGCGAGCCGGACCTCAGCCCGCTCTTCCAGATCCTCTTCGCCTACGAACGCCCCGCACCGCAGCCCGCCCTGCCGGGCGTGCGCGGCCGCATCGTGCCCGTGCCCGCCGCGGCGGCGAAGTACGAGCTCGCCGTCACGGCCACCGAGACGCCAGGCGGCCTGGAGCTGACCGCCGAAGCGGACCACGGCTACGGCCACCCCGGCGAACTCGCCGCGTTCGCCGGCCACTTCGGGGTGCTGCTCGCAGCCGCCGTGCGCGCCCCGGACACCCCGCTCAGCCGCCTGCCCCTGCTCACGGCCGAGGAGTCCCGCCGGCTCGCCGACAGCGCGCCCGCCGGCACCGCCCGGCAGGAAGCGGACCGCCCCGTGCACCGGCTGGTGGAGCGGACCGCGGCCCGCCGCCCCGACGCCGTGGCGGTGGTCGCCGGCACCGCACACGTCAGCTACCGCGAATTCAACGCCCGCGCCAACCGGCGCGCCGCACGGCTGCGCCGGGCGGGCGTGGCCACCGAGGACGTGGTCGCGGTCTGGCTGGAGCGCGGCCTCGAACTGCCCCTCTCCCTCCTGGCCGTGCTCAAGTCCGGGGCCGCGTATCTGCCGGTCGACCCGGGACTGCCCGTGGAGCGGGTCCGCCTGATGCTCGCCGACGCCCACGCCTCGCTCCTGATCACCGACTCCGGACTCGGCGACCGGCTGGACCCCGCCGACGTGCCGCAGCTGCGCGTCGACGAGCCCGCGCCCCCCGCGCACGAGGGCGACAGCGCCGACCACGCCGGGCCCGACCGGCCCGCCGGCCTCGCCTACCTCCTCTACACCTCCGGATCGACCGGACGCCCCAAGGCGGTGGCGATCCAGCACGACAGCGCGACGGCGTTCCTGCAGTGGGCCGGCCGCGCCTTCGGCGCCGGGGAGATGTCCGCGGTCCTGGCCACCACCTCGGCCGGCTTCGACCTGTCGGTCTTCGAGCTGTTCGCGCCCCTCGCGCACGGCGGCACCGTGCTGCTCGCCGACAGCGCTCTGCACGTGGGCGCGCTGCCGTGGGCCCCGGCGGCGACGCTGCTCAACACCGTTCCCTCCGCGGCCGCGGCGCTGCTGGACGCCGGCGGTCTGCCGGACGGCCTGACGGCCGTGAACCTGGCCGGCGAGCCCCTGGCCGGGGAACTGGCCGACCGGCTGTACGCCCGGCTGCCGGGGGCCGTCGTGCGCAACCTCTACGGCCCCTCGGAGGCCACCACCTACGCCACCATGGCACGCGTGCCCGCCGGCGGCGGCCGGCCGCCGGCCATCGGCCGCGCCGTCGGCCCGGCCCGGGTGTGGACCGCCGACGCCTGGGGCCGGCCCGTGCCCGGCGCGGTCGTCGGGGAACTGCTGATCGGCGGGACGGCCCCGGCCCGCGGCTACCTGGGCCGGCCCGGGCCGACCGCCGAGGCGTTCCGGCCCGACCCGTACGGCCCGCCCGGCTCCCGCCTCTACCGGACCGGGGACCTGGCCCTGCGCCGCCCCGACGGCGAGTTCGTCTTCGTCGGACGCGCCGACACCCAGGTCAAGCTCCGCGGCGTACGGATCGAACTGGGCGAGGTGGAGGCCGCGCTGCGGGACTGCGCGCCGGTCGCCGAGGCCGCGGCCGTGGTCGTCGGGGCCACGGCCGAGACCCGCCGGCTGGTCGGCTTCGTCAGCCCCCTGCCGGGCGAGCACGTCGAGGTCGAGCGGACGCTGGCCGCGCTGCGCGCCAGGCTGCCCGCCATCTTCGTGCCCGCCGTACTGGTCGTGCGCGACGCCCTGCCGCACACCGCCAACGGCAAGACCGACCGGGCCGCCCTCGCCCGCCTCGCCGACGGACACCGGCCCGCCGGCGGCTCGTACACCCCGCCCCGCACCCCCCTCGAGAAGGCGATCGCCGAGGTGTGGTGCGACGTGCTCGGCGTCGAGCGGGTCGGGATACACCAGGCCTTCTTCGACGCCGGCGGCAACTCCCTGTCGCTGCTGCGGGTGCACCGCAGGCTGGCCACCGGCGTACGCGCGGACCTGCGACTGGTGGACGTCTTCCGGCTGCCGACCATCGCCGCGCTCGCCGCGTTCCTCGACGACGGCGGGGGCGGCGCGGACGGCGGTGACGGTGCGCGGGACGGCGCCGTGGCCGAGGCGGCGCGACGGGCGGGCCGCCGCCGGGCCGCCGTCGGCGCCCGACGCCGGGAAGGCGGGCACCGATGAGCGCGGACACGAGGGCGGACGGGACGGACGGGACGATCGCCGTGATCTCGCTGGGCGGCCGCTTCCCCGGCGCCGACGGCGTCGAGGCCTTCTGGGAGAACCTCGTGCGGTGCGAGGACTCCATCAGCCGCTTCTCCGCCGAGGAGCTCCTCGCCGAAGGCCGCGACGACGCGTGGGTGCGCCATCCGCGGTTCGTCGGCGCGGAAGGCGTGCTCGGCGACATCGCGCTGTTCGACGCGGAGTTCTTCGGCTACGCCCCCCGCGAGGCCGCCGTCATGGACCCGCAGCACCGGCTGTGCCTGGAGACCGCCTGGCACGTCTTCGACACCGCGGGCTACGACCCGGCGGCCACCGGGGCGGCGACCGGCGTGTTCCTCTCCGCGAGCCTCAGCTCGTACCTGATCCGCAACGTCCTGCCCGGGGGCGGCGCGCAGCGCCTCCTCGGCGGCTTCCCGCTGCTGATCCACAACGACAAGGACTTCCTGGCCACCACCGTCTCCCACAAGCTCGGCCTGACCGGGCCCAGTTACGCGGTCGGCTCGGCCTGCTCCTCCTCCCTCGTCGCGGTGCACCTGGCCTGCCAGAGCCTGCTCGGCCACGAGTGCGACATGGCGCTGGCCGGCGGCATCTCGCTGCAGGTCCCGCAGGGCCAGGGCTATGTGTACGCCGAGGACGGCATCTACGCCCCGGACGGGCGCTGCGCGGCGTTCGACGCCGGCGCGGGGGGCACGGTGGGCGGCAGCGGGGTGGGGCTCGTTCTGCTGAAACGGTTCGCCGATGCGGTGCGCGACGGCGACCGGGTGCACGCGGTCCTCCTGGGCTCGGCGGTGAACAACGACGGCGCGGACAAGGTGGGCTACACCGCGCCGAGCGTCACGGGCCAGAGCGCCGTCGTCGCCGAGGCGCTGGCGGTGGCGGGGATCCCCGCCGACACCGTCGGCGCCCTGGAGGCGCACGGGACCGGTACGCGGCTGGGCGACCCGGTCGAGGTCGAGGCGCTCACCCGGGCCTTCCGCGCGCAGACCGACCGCAGCGGCTTCTGCGCGCTCGGCTCGGTGAAGGCCAACGTCGGCCACCTCGACGCGGCGGCGGGCGTCACCGGACTGATCAAGGCCGTGCTCGCGGTGCGCGAAGGCGTCATCCCCGGCACGCCGCACTTCCGCTCGCCCAACCCCGCGATCGACTTCTCCCGCACCCCGTTCCACGTCACCGCCGACACGGTCCCCTGGCCCGGGGCCGCCCACCCCCGCCGGGCCGGCGTCAGCTCCTTCGGCATCGGCGGCACCAACGCTCACGTGGTCCTGGAGGAACCCCCGCCCACCCCGCCCCGCGCCCCCGATGCGGCGGCCGCGGTGCCGCTGCTGCTCTCCGCCCGCAGCCGCGAGGCGCTGACGGACGCCGCCTGCGACCTCGCCGCCTGGACGCGGCGACGGCCGGGGCCACGCCTCACCGACCTGTCGGCCACGCTGGCCGGCCGCCGCGCCTTCCCCCACCGCGCCGCGGTGGTGTGCCGCGGCCTGGACGAGGCCGCGCGGCTGCTGACCGACGCGCCCGGCGAAGCCGCGCACCCGGGCAGGGAAGCGGTGTTCCTGTTCCCCGGGCAGGGCGCCGCCGCACCCGGCACGGGCCGTGGCCTGTACGCCGGCGTGCCGCGCTACCGCGCCCACTTCGACGCGTGCGCGCAGGCGTTCGACGCGCTCGGCGCCGACGTGCGCGCCGCGGCGCGGCCCGAGGACACCAGGGCCGCGCAGCCCGCGCTGTTCGCCGTCGAGTACGCCCTCGCCCGCACCCTGACGGACTGGGGGCTGCGCCCGGCGGCGATGCTCGGGCACAGCCTCGGCGAGTACGTCGCGGCCACCCTGGCCGGAGTGCTGTCGCTGCCGGACGCGGCGACGCTGGTCCAGGCCCGCGCCGCGGCGCAGCACGCGCTGCCGCCCGGCCGCATGCTGGCGGTGCCGCTCGCGGCGGACGCCCTGCGCCCGCTGCTGGCCGGCGGACTGGAGATCACCGCCCTCAACGCCCCCGACCGCTGCGTGGTCGGCGGGGCGCCGGAGCCGGTGGAGGCCCTGGCCGCGCTGCTCGCCGGGCGCGGGGTGCACACCACGGCCCTGGCCACCGGGCACGCCTTCCACTCGGCGGCCGTCGAACCACTGCTGGACGACTTCCGGGCCGTCCTGGAACGCGTCGAACTGCGCCCGCCCCGCCTGCGCTACGTCTCCTCCCTCACCGGCGACTGGGCCGACGAGGCGGTCGCCTCCCCCGCCTACTGGCTGGAGCACATGCGCCGGCCCGTACGCTTCGGCGACGCGCTGCGGCGCTGCCTGGACCTCGGCCCCGTCGCCCTCCTCGAAACCGGACCGCAGGCCGGCCTGACCGCCCTCGCCCGCCGCTCGCCCGGCTTCGACGACCGGCACCGCACGCTGCGCTGCCTGACGGGGGACGACGAGGCGACCTCGCTGACGCGGGCGCTGGCCGAGGCCTGGCGGTCGGGGTGCGACGTCGACTGGACGGAGTACCACCGCCCCCACCACCCCCGGCGCACCACGGTGCCCGGCTACCCGTTCCAACGGGCACGCCACTGGGTGGACGCACCCGTGGACAGCACGCCGGCCCAGCCCGTCCCCGCCGGCCCGTCCGCCGCGCCGGACCGGGCTGACGCGGGCGTCTCCCTCGCGGACCTCGTCGGCGGACTGCGTGCCGAACTGCGGGCGGACGCCGTCGTGCCGCGCGGCATCGACGACCGGCCCGGGCTGCGGACGGGGCTGAACCGGCTGTGTGCCGCCCTGGCACGTGACCACCTCGCCGCCGTCCCCGAACCGGGCGGCGTGCTGCCGGAGTTCCGCCGGTTCGCGGACTTCCTGCGGGCCGTGGCCGAGCAGGCGCCGGCGGAGGCCGCCGAGGCCGTCGCCGCGGACGTCGTCGGCGCACACCCCGACTTCGCCGGGCTCGTCGAGCTGCTCACGCACTGCGCCCGGGCCTACCCACGGGCGCTGTCCACCCCGGGCGCCGCGCTCGACGTCCTGTACCCGGGAGGCGACGGTGAACTGCTGCGCCGCACCCTGGGGGAGCGCACGGCCGACCACCGGGCGACCGGGCGCCTGACCGAGCTGACCGGGTCCCTGCTCGACCGGCTCGCGGCCGGGCGCGAGCGCCCGCTGCGGGTCCTGGAGGTCGGCGCGGGGGAGGGCAATCTCACCCGGGCCCTCGTGGGGCGGGCGCCCGGCAGGCTCGAGTACCACGCCACCGACGTCTCCCGGCTGTTCGTGACCCGGCTCGGCGAGGAGGCGGCCCGCCGCGGCCTGGACTTCGTCCGTACCCGCGTCCTGGACATCGCCCGCGGCCCCGGCGCGCAGGGCTTCTCCGGCGAGCGCTTCGACCTCGTATGCGGCCTCGACGTGGTGCACGCGACCCCCGACCTGCGGACCACGCTCGGCCACCTGCGGTCGCTGCTGGCCCCGGGCGGCACGCTCGCCCTCGTCGAGACCACCGCCCGGGACCCCTGGCTGACGATGGTCTGGGGCCTGACCTCCGGCTGGTGGAGCCACACCGACCGGCGCGTGGCCGGGCCGCTGCTCGACGCGGACGGCTGGCGCGAACTCCTCGACGGGCTGGACTTCCCGGCCGTCGACGTGATCGTGCCGCCCACCGGTCCGCGCGACGCGGCGCTCGTCCTGGCCCGGCAGCCGGGGACGCCCGTGCGGGACGTCGGCGGGTGGTGCTACGCGCCCGGCTGGCGGCACGCCGCGCCGGCCCCCGCCACCGAGGTGGCGGGGGAGTGCCTGCTGTTCGGGGACGGGGAGACGGCCAAGGCCGTGGCCGGACGGCTGGAGGCCCTGGGGGTGACGGTGACCACCGTCGGCGGCGAGGAGCCGCCGACCCCGCAGGAGTACCGGCGGCTCGTCGGCGACCGCACCCGCCTGGCGGTCCAGCTGTGGCCGCTGCACGACGCCCTGCGCCGGGGCGGGGCCGCCTCGGCCGGCACCGCCGGCGCGGCCCAGGAGGCGGGGCTGCACGGTCTGCTGCACCTCGCCCAGGCCTTCGGCGCACGGGAGATCCGGCACCCCGTCCGGCTCGTCGCGGTGACCACCGGCGCGCAGGAGGTGCTCGGCGACGACCTGGCGCACCCCGAGCACGCCACCGTGGCCGCCGCCGCCAAGGTGATCCCCAGGGAGTACCCGTGGATCGCCTGCACCGCCATGGACGTCCCCCCGGACATGGACGCCGACCGGCTGGCCGGCCTCGTCGTCGCGGAACTGCGCGCCGCCCGCGAGACCACCGTCACCGCCCACCGGGGCCGGCGCCGCTTCACGCCCTGCTACGACCGCCAACCCCTGCCCCCGGTGGGGCAGGACCCCGGAATCCGGGCGCACGGCGTCTATCTGGTGTGCGGCGGCCTCGGCGGGATCGGTCTGCACCTGGCCGAGCACCTGGGCCGCACCCCCGCCACCGTCGTGCTGACCCACCGCCGGCCCTTCCCCGCCCCCGGGGAGTGGGAGACGCTGCCCGCCGGACACCCGGAGGCGGCGGTCGTCCGCCGGCTGCGCGGGATCGTCGCCGCCGGCGGCACGGTCCTGGTGCGCCGGGCCGACATCACCGACCGCCGCGCCATGGGCGCGCTGGTGGCGCAGGTGGAGCGGGAGCACGGGCCCGTCCGCGGCGTCGTGCACGCGGCCGGCACCCCCGACACCGCCGGCATGATCCAGCGCCGGGACCGGGCCGCCACGGACGCCGCCGTCGCCGCCAAGCTGACCGGCGCCCTCGTGCTCGACGAGGTCTTCGCCGGCCGGGAACCGGACTTCCTCGTGCTGTGCTCCTCGATCGGCACGGTGCTGCACAAGCTGAAGTTCGGCGAGGTCGGCTACGTCGCGGGCAACGAGTTCCTCAACGCCTTCGCCGCCCACCGCGCCGCCCGGCGCCCCGGCAGGACCCTGTCGATCGCCTGGACCGACTGGCAGGAATCGGGCATGTGGGCCTCCGCCCAGCAGCGGCTCACCGAGCGCTACGGCACCGCCGCGGACCTGCCCGTACGGCCCGGGGGCGACCTTCTGGGCGCCCTCACCCCGCAGGAGGGCGTCGAGCTGTTCGCCCGGCTGCTCGCCGCCGGCACCGGCCCCCGCACACTGGTGTCCACCCAGGACCTGGACGACCTCCTCGCCCGGCACGAGGCGTACACCACCGACGACCACCTCGCGGCCCTGCGCGAGCTCAAGGTCACGGGCTCCGCCCGGGACCGCACCCACCTGCCGACCCCCTACGCGGCCCCCGCCACGCCCACCGAGCGCCGCATCGCCGACTGGTTCCGCGACCTGCTCGGGTTCGACGAGGTCGGCGTCGCCGACGAC
Source organism: Streptomyces sp. NPDC053079 (assembly GCF_044546695.1). NCBI lineage: Bacteria > Bacillati > Actinomycetota > Actinomycetes > Kitasatosporales > Streptomycetaceae > Streptomyces > Streptomyces sp. NPDC053079. The sequence continues at coordinate 542,827 of NZ_JBITZJ010000003.1, read as the reverse complement.
TTCTTCGCCCTCGGCGGCGACTCGCTGCTCGCGCTGCGCCTGCTGGCGCAACTGCGCGACACCTACGGCGTGCAGATCCCGCTCGCCCGCATGTTCGCGGAGCCCACCGTGGCGGCGCTGGCCGCCGCCGTCGACCGGCCCGGCGACCCGGACGGCCCCACCGGCCAGGAAGAGGTGCTGCTATGACCGCGTCCAGCATCGCGGACCTCCTCACGGAGCTCAGCGGGCGACAGGTCACCCTCACCGTGGACGGCGACCGGCTCCGCTGCCGCGCCCCCCGGGGCACGCTCACCGACGAGCTCCTCGCGACGATCCGCGCCCGCAGGGACGAGCTGCTCGCCCACCTGCGCACCGCCCACCGCATCCCCCGCCACGACGGTCCCGCGACGCTGTCCTTCGCCCAGGAACGGCTGTGGCTGCTCCACCAGTTCCACCCGGACGACAGCGCCTACAACATCCCGCTGGAGATCGCCCTGCACGGCCCGCTGCGGCCCGCCGCCCTGCGCGCCGCCCTCGGCCAGGTGGTACGGCGCCACGAGGTGCTGCGCACCCGGTACGCGCTCAGCCGCGGCCGCCCCCGCCCCGTCGTCGATCCCTTCCGCACACCGCCGCTGCCCCTCGCCGACCTCGGCGCGCTCCCGGAGTCCCACCGCGGCGACGCCCTCGCGGGCCTGGCGGCACGGGAGGCCCGCCGCCCCTTCGACCTGGCGACCGGGCCGGTGCTGCGCGCCCTGCTCGTACGGCTGGCCCCCGCCGAGCACCGGCTCCTGCTGACCCGGCACCACATCGCCAGCGACGGCTGGTCCCTGGACATCCTCCTGCGCGAACTGGGCGCCCTCTACCGGGCGCACACCGCCGGCACCCCCGACGGCCTCGGCGAACCGCCCCTGCGCTACGCCGACTTCGCCGCATGGCAGCGCGAGGAGGCCGCACGGCCCGCCCTCGCCGAACGCCTGGCCCGCCGGGTCCGGCAGCTCACCGGAGCCCCGCCGACGCTCGGCGTCCTCGCCCCGGCACCCGCCGAACCCTCCCATGCACCGGCCCGGGCCCTGCGCTCGGACCTGCCGGGCGACCTCGTCGCGGCGTTGCGGACCCTGGGCGGCGAGGCCCGCATCACCCTCTTCCCCCTCCTGCTCGCCGCCTTCGGCTCCGCCCTGGCCGACCTGTCCGACCAGCGCGACCTGGTCGTCGGCGTGCCCGTGGCCGGCCGGCCACGCACCGAACTGGAGCCGCTGATCGGCTGCTTCGCGAGCATCGTGCCCCTGCGCCTGACGACGGACGGCACCACCACCCTGACCGGGCTCGCCGACCGCGCCCAGCAGCACCTCCAGGACGCGCTGGACGGGCCGGACGTGCCCTTCGAACGGCTCGTGGAGGCGCTGCGGCCCCGGCGCACCCTCGCCGAGAACCCGCTGTTCTCCGTGTCGTTCGCCTTCCAGAACACCCCCCGCACCCACGTGGGGCTGCCGGGCCTGGACGCGACGGTGCCGCCCGCGCCCAGCGTGGCCCCGAAGTTCCCGCTGGCGCTGACCGCGACCGAAGGGGACCACGGCGTCGGCCTGGAACTGGAGTACGACCCGGCCCGGCTGACGGAGCCGGCGGCGCGGGAGCTCCTCACCCGGCTGCGGGAGGTCCTCGAGGGCTCCCTCGCCGCACCGGACGCCCCGGCCGAGGCCGTGCTGCGCCGGGCCGTCGAACGCCGCCTGCCGCCGGCCCCGGACACCGCACGCGAAGGGCGCGCGTGCCTGCACCGGCTGGTCGAGGAGGCGGCGGCCCGCCACCCCGACGCCGTCGCCGTGACCTGCCGGGGCGCCCAGCTGAGCTACCGGGAACTGAACGCGCGCGCCGACCGCCTCGCGGCCGTCCTGCGCTCCCACGGCGCCGGCCCCGAACAGCTGGTGGGCCTGTGCCTGCCGACCGGCCCGCAGTGGGTCGTCGGGGCCCTCGCCATCCTCAAATCCGGCGCCGCCTACCTGCCCTTCGACCCCGGCGACCCGCCCGAGCGCCGCGCCGCCGTCGCGGCCGACGCCGGACTCCCGCTCGTCGTCTCCGACACCGAACTGCCCCCGGCGCGGCGGATCGACGTCACGGCCGCCCCCGCGGCGGACGACCCCGTGAGCACCGGCCGAGAGGCCCGGCCGGGAAACCTCGCCTATGCCATCTACACCTCGGGCTCCACCGGAGGGCCCAAGGGCGTCCTCGTCACCCACGCCAACATCACCGGACTGCTCCAGGCGTGCCGCGACGCCCTGCCGGCCTCGGACACCCCCCGGACGTGGTCGACGACCCACTCCCCGGCGTTCGACTTCTCGGTCTGGGAGGTGTGGGGCGCGCTGACCAGCGGCGGCCGGCTCGTCATGGTCCCCCCGGACGTCGTCCGCGCCCCGGACGAGCTGTGGGACACCCTGCGCGACGAGCGCGTCGAGATCGCCGGCCAGACCCCCAGCGCCTTCCACCACCTCGTCCCCACCGCGGTGCGCGCCCCCGAATCCGCCCTGCGCCTGGTGGTCCTCGGCGGCGAGGCCTGCGACCCGGCCCGGCTGACCCCCTGGTGGGACGCCATGGGCGACGAACGGCCCGCCCTGGTCAACATGTACGGCATCACCGAGACCACGGTCCACGTCACCGCGCGCAAGCTCACGGCGGCCGACCGCACGGGAAGCCCCATCGGCACGCCCCTGCCGGGAGCGCGCGCGGCCGTGCTGGACTCCCGGGGCCGCCCGGCCGGACCCGGCGGGCAGGGCGAGCTGTTCATCGGCGGCGTCGGACTGGCCCGCGGCTACCTGGGACGGCCGGGCCTGACCGCGGACCGCTTCGTCCCCGACGACACCCCGGGCCGCACCGGCGCCCGCCGCTACCGCTCGGGCGACCTCGCCCGCGTGCTGCCGGGCGGCGAACTGGCCTACCTGGGCCGCTCGGACGCCCAGGTGAAGCTGCGCGGATACCGCGTGGAACCCGCCGAGACCGAGGCCGCCGCCCTCGCCCATCCCGCCGTACGGGCCTGCGTGGTCGTGCCGCGCGCCGACGGCGACCGGCGGTACCTGGTGGCGTACGCCGTCCTCGACGGCGCCTGCGACCCCGCCGGGCTCCGCGCCCACCTCGCCGAACGGCTGCCCCGGTACCTGGTCCCCGCCGCCGTCGTCCCCCTCGCCGAGATCCCGCTCACCCGCAACGGCAAGCTCGACGTGGCGGCCCTGCCCGACCCCGCCACCGCCCGCGGACCGCGCCCGGCGCCGCAGCTCCCGCGCACCGCCACCGAGCGCACCCTCGCCCGGCTCCTCGCCGCGCTGCTCAAGACGGACCCGGAGACCATCGGGGTGCACGACAACCTCTTCGACCTGGGCGGCGACTCGCTGATGGTCACCCAGTTCCACTCCCAGGTCGTCGAGGAGTTCGCCGTGGACCTGCCGGTGCGCCGGGTCTACCAGGCCCTCGACATCGCCGCGCTCGCCGCGACCGTGGAGGACTTCTGCCACCGCGCCGAACGGGACGCGATCCTCGCCGCGCTCGCCGAAGCCGAGTCGATGGAGCTCACGACGCCGCCGCAGGAAGGGGAGCCATGTCCTCGACCCGAGTGAACCCCACCGCCGGCATCGTGGGGATCGCGCGCCGCCACGCCGCGCTGACCCCGGACCGCCCCGCCTACGCGTTCCTGCCCGACGGCGAGACGGAGAGCGTCCGCTTCTCCTTCGCCGGCATCGACCTGCGCGCCCGCGCCGTGGCCGCCGCCCTCCAAGGCCGCGGCCTCGCCGGCGAACGCGTCCTCGTCGCCTACCCGTCGGGCCCGGAGTACGTGCAGTCGTTCCTGGGCTGCCTGTACGCGGGAGCGGTCGCCGTCCCCTGCGACGAGCCCCGCTCCGGACCCGGCGCCGAGCGGCTGGCCGGCATCCGCGCCGACGCCCGGCCCGCCCTGGCCCTCGCGGCCGACGCCGGCCCCGGCCTGGCCGGCCTGCCCACCCTCGACGCGGCGCACGTCCCCGACTCCGCCGCCGACGCGTGGACCGACCCCGCCACGGGCCCCGCCGACCTGGCCTTCCTGCAGTACACCTCCGGCTCCACCCGGCAGCCCCGCGGCGTCATGGTCGACCACGGCAACCTGCTCGCCAACGAGCGGTGCATCGCCGAGGCCTGCGGCCACGACCACGACTCCACCTTCGTGGGCTGGGTGCCGTTCTTCCACGACATGGGCCTGGTCGCCAACCTGCTGCAGCCCCTCTACCTCGGATCCCTGTCGGTCCTGATGCCGCCCATGGCCTTCCTCCAGCGCCCGGGCCGCTGGCTGCGCGCCGTCACCCGCTACCGCGCGCACACCAGCGGCGGCCCCAACTTCGCCTACGACCTGTGCGTGGAGCGGGTCGGCGCCGCCGAGCGCGCGGAGCTGGACCTGTCGGGCTGGCGGGTCGCCTACAACGGCGCCGAACCCGTCCGGGCCGACACCCTGCGGCGCTTCGCCGACAGCTTCGCCCCCCAGGGCTTCCGGGCCGGCACCCACTTCCCCAGCTACGGGCTGGCCGAGGCCACCCTCCTCGTCGCCACCGGCCCCAAGGACCGGCCCCCGCCCACGCTCACCGCCGACCCCGCCGCCCTGCGCGACGGCCACGTACGCCCCGCCCCCGACGACACCCCCGGCACGGAACTCGTCGGCAACGGCACCGCACGGCCCGGCACCGAGCTGCGCATCGTCGACCCCGCCACCGCCACACCGTGCCCCGACGGACGGGTCGGGGAGATCTGGGTGCGCGGCCCCGGCGTGGCACGCGGCTACTGGGACCGCCCGGCGGAGTCGCGACGGCTGCTCGCCGCCCGCCTGGACGACGGGGACGGCCCGTACCTGCGCACAGGCGACCTGGGCGCCCTGTACGACGGCGAGTTGTTCATCACCGGCCGCCACAAGGACCTCATCGTCGTCCGCGGCCAGAACCACTACCCGCACGACCTCGAACGCACCGCGGAGCGGGCCCACCCGGCCCTGCGCCCCACCTGCGCCGCCGCGTTCACCACGGCCCGGGACGGCGAGGAGGCGCTGGTCCTGTGCTGCGAGCTGACCTCCTACCGCGCCCCCGACCTGCCCGCGATCGCCGAGGCCGTCCGGGCGGCGCTCGCCACCCGGCACGGCATCGCCCTGCACACCCTCGTGGTGCTGCGCCGGGGCGGCATCCCCAAGACCACCAGCGGCAAGGTGCGGCGCCGGCACTGCCGGGCGGCCTACCTGGAGGGGACGCTGCGCGTGCACGGCGAGGTCCACCCGGCCGGCGGGCGCGCCGACGAGGGGGAAACGCTGCCGGTGACCGGCGACCCGGAGCGGCTCGCCACCGCGCTGCGCGACAGCGCCGCGGCCCGCGCCGGCCTGTCCGGTGAACCGCCCGGCCTGGACGAGCCGGTCGGCGCCCTCGGCCTCGACTCCCTGGCCGCCCTCCACCTGCACCACCGCATCCAGGCCGCCTACGGCGTCACCCTGCCCACCACCGCACTGCTCGGCGACCTGACCTACCGTCAACTCGCCCGGCTGACGCTCACCGCCCCCGCCGCGGGCGAGCGAGCCCGTCCCGCCCCGGCCGGGAGCGCCGACGAGTGGCTGCCGCTCACGCACGAGCAGCGCGCCCTGTGGTTCGAACAGGCCCTCGCCCCGCACGCGGCCGCCTACCACCTCGTCCGCGCCCTGACCCTGCACGGCCCCCTCGACGAGAAGACGCTGGCCCGGGCCGTCGACCGCGTCGTACGCCGCCACCCCGCACTGCGCACCCGCTTCGCCCTGCACGACGGCGAACCCGTATGCCGCACCGGACAGGACGGACCCGGGCTGGAGGTGCGCGACGCCACCGGCACGCCCGAGCAGGAATTCCGGGAGCTGCTGGCCGAGGCCGGCGACCGCCCCTTCGACCTGCTCACCGCGGGCCCGCCCATACGGCTGACGCTGTACCGGCGGGAGGGCCACCACGTGCTGCTGCTCGCCGCCCACCACCTCGTCGCCGACTTCTGGTCGCTCGTGGTGCTGCTGCGCGACCTCGCCCGCGCCCACACCGGAGCGGACCTGCCGCCGGACGCCCCCGGACAGGGCGAACTACTCGCCGCCCAGCGCGAGTTCGACGACACGGCGGCGGACCGGGCCTGGACGCACTGGTCGCAGGCGCTCGCCGACGCGCCGCCCGCCCTCGACCTGCCCACCGACTTCCCCCGGCCCGCCGTACGCGGTTTCGCCGGAGCCACCCACACCTTCCGGCTGCCCGCCGACCTCACCGCGCGGCTCACCGCGCTCGCCCGGGAGCAGCACAGCACCCTCTTCACCACCCTCCTCGCCGGCTACCAGGTGCTGCTCCACCGGCTCACCGGCCAGTCCGACCTCGTCGTGGGCTCCCTGCTCGCCCGGCGCGAGGCCGCCGAGGCGGCGGACGCGGTGGGCTATCTGGTGAACCCGCTGCCGCTGCGCTCCACCCGCGCGCCCGGCGAGTCCTTCGCGGCGCTGCTGCACCGCACCCGCCGGACCGTGCGGGAAGCCGTGGAACACGGCGGCTACCCCTTCGGGCCGCTGGTCTCCCGGCTCGCACCGGACCGCACTCCCGACCGGGCCCCGCTCGTCCAGAGCCTCTTCGTGCTCCAGCGCGAATACGGCGAACAGGCCGACGGCTTCCGCTCCCTCGCGCTGGGCGTCGCCGGCCGGCTGCGCCTGGGCCCCCTCGACCTCGCCGCGCTGCCGCTGCCGCGCCGGTGGTCCCAGCTCGACCTCTCCCTCAGCATGGCCGAGACCGCCGACGGGCTGACGGGGGTGTGGGAGTACCGCACCGACCTGTTCACCGAGGCCACCGTCGCCGCCCTGAGCCGGGCGCTGACCAGTGTGCTGCGGGCGGTGACCGAGGACCCGCACGTTCCCGTCGACGCCATCGGCCTGACGCCGGCCGGGGAGCCGGAGGAGGACGGGCACGCGCGCGGGCCCGTCGTGCCGCGGCCCGCGCTCTCCCTGCACGGCCTGGCCGCCGCCACGGCCCACCGGCACCCGGAGCGCACGGCGGTCGTCGCACCCACCCCGGACGGCGGAGCGCACCACCTCAGCCACGGCACCCTGCACCGGGCCGCCACCACCCTCGCCGCACGGCTGCACCGGCTCGGGGTCCGGCCCGAGCAACCCGTCGCCGTACTCGTCGAACGCGGGCCGTACCTCCCGCTCGCCTATCTCGGCGTCCTGCACGCCGGAGCCACCGTGCTGCCCCTGGACCCGCAGGACCCGCCCCGCAGACTGGCCGCCACGATCGCCTCCGCCGGCGCGGACCTCGTCCTGACCGACGCGCCGTCGGCCGGCAGCGCGAGCGGGCTCGGCGCGCGCGTGCTGCGGGTGCGCGACGGCATCGACGGCCCCGAACGCCTCTCGGCACAGGTCCACCCCGAGCAGGCCGCCTACCTGCTGTACACGTCCGGCTCGACGGGCACCCCCAAGGGTGTGCTCGTCCCGCACCGGGCCATCGTCAACCGCGTCCTGTGGATGCAGGAGACCTACGGACTGCGCCCCGGCGAACGGGTCCTGCACAAGACACCGGTGACCTTCGACGTCTCTCTGTGGGAGCTGCTGTGGCCGCTCGCCGCCGGCGGCACCTCGGTGCAGGCCCGCCCCGGCGCCCACCGCGACCCCGACCATCTGGTGCGGCTCATCGACCGCGAGGCCGTCTCCACCGTGCACTTCGTGCCGTCGGTGCTCACCCCCTTCCTCACCGAACTGGCCCGCGGCGCCACCCGGCTGCCCGGACTGCGCCGGGTGGTGTGCAGCGGCGAGGCGCTCCCCGCGCGGGAGGTGGCCCGCGCGGCCGGACTGCTGGACGCCGACCTGCACAACCTCTACGGGCCCACCGAGGCCGCCGTGGACGTCACCGCCTGGCACTGCCGCACCCACGGGCCGGGGCCGGTGCCGATCGGCCTGCCCATCGCCAACACCACCGCCGAGGTCCTGGACGACCGGCTGCGGCCCCTGCCCCGGCCGGTGCCCGGCGAGCTGTACCTGGGAGGCGTCTGCCTGGCCCGCGGCTACCACCGCGACCCGGCCCTGACCGCCTCCCGGTTCCTGCCCGCGGCCGGCGGCGGGCGCCGCTACCGCACCGGCGACCTCGTCCGCCGCCGGGCCGACGGGGCACTGGAGTTCCGCGGCCGCACCGACGACCAGGTCAAGATCGGCGGCGTCAGGGTCGAGCCCGGCGAGGTCACCGAGGCGCTGCGCGCGCTGCCCGGCGTCGCCGACGCCGCCGTCGCCCCGCACGACGGGCGCCTCGCGGCCTACGTGGTGACGCGGGAGACCGCCGACGGGCGGCGCCCGACGCCGGACTCGCTGCGCGACGCGCTGCGGGAGCGACTGCCCGCCCCCTTGGTGCCCGCCTCCCTCACGCCGGTGGAGCGGCTGCCGCTCACCCCCGCCGGCAAGCTCGACCGCCGTGCGCTGCCCCGGTCCGCGGCGCCGCCCCCGGCCGGCGGGCAGCCGCCCCGCACCGGCACCGAGCGCCTCCTGGCCCGAGTGTGGAGCGAGCGCCTGGGGCGCCACGAAATCGGCGTGGACCAGGACTTCTTCTCCCTGGGCGGCGACTCCGTCCAGGCGATCGGCGTGGTCGCGGCCTGCCGCGCCGCCGGTCTGCCCGTGACCGTCACCGACCTGCTCCGGCTGCCGACCGTGCGCGCCCTCGCCCGCCATCTGCGCGGCAGGGAGGGGGAGGAGGACACGGCGCGGGACGCGGTGACCGAGCCGTTCGCGCTGTGCCCGCAGGCCGCGGGGGTACCGGGGCTGGAGGACGCCTATCCGGTGTCGATGGCGCAGCGGGCGGTTCTCTTCCACCGTGACCACGACCCCGGCTACGAGGTCTACGTCACCTCCGTCGCCGTCTCGCTGCCGCTGGATCAGGCGGTGCTCGCCGACGCCGTGGACCGGGTGGCCGCCCGCCACCCCTACCTGCGCTCGTCGTTCGACCTCGTGACCTACCCCGAGCCCATGCAGCTCGTACGCTCCCGCCTGCGGCTGCCCCTCCAGGTACGGGAGATGCCGGATCCGCCGGGCTTCGACGCATGGCTGCGGGCCGAACGCGCGCGCCCCTTCGACGTCACCACCGGCCCCCTGGCGCGCTTCACCGCGCACGACGCGGGAGCCGCCTTCCGGCTCACCCTCAGCAGCTTCGCCCTCGACGGCTGGTGCGTGGCGATCGTGCTGACCGAACTCCTGCGGGACTACTGGTCGACGCTGCGCGGCGAACGGCCGCCGACCCCGGAGCCCGTCACCTCCTACCGCGAATTCGTCGCCCTGGAACGGGCCGCCGGGCGCGACCCGGCGCACCGCGCGTTCTGGCGGGCGGAGCTGGCCGGCGCCCGCCCGAGCCGACTGCCGCGCCGCCCCGTGCCGCCGCCCGGGCCGGAGGGCATCCGCCAGCACCGGCACGTGGTCCCGGTCGACAAGGCGGTGACCGAGGGCCTGACGGCGCTCGCGGCCGAACTCGGCGTGGGCCTCAAGCACGTGCTGCTCGGCGTCCACCTCCGCATCGTCCGGGCCCTGTCCGGCACCGCGGACGTCATCACCGGGCTCGAGACCAACGGCCGCCCGGAGCGGCACGACGGCGACCGCATGGTCGGGGTGTTCAACAACATCCTGCCGCTGCGGCAGCGCGTGGACGGCGGGACCTGGGCGGACCTGGCACGCGCCGCACACGCCGCCGAGGCGCGCACGGGGGAGTTCCGCCGCCATCCGCTCGCCCAGGCGCAGCGCGACCTCGGGGCGGCAGCGCTGTTCGACACCCTCTTCGTCTTCACCCACTTCCACCTCTACCGCGAACTGGCCGGCTTGGACGGCATGGTGGTCTCCGACCTGCGCGCCCCCGACCAGACGTACGTACCGCTCACCGCGCACTTCAACGTCGACGCCACGGGCGGCGGCGGGCTGCGGCTGCTGCTGGAGTCCGACCCCCGTGAATTCCCCGCCGCGCAGGTCGAGGAGACCGGCGCGTACTACCTCCGGGCCCTGCGCGCCGCCGCCACCGCGCCGCACCGGCCGTACCGCGACACCCCGCTGACGGACGACGCCGGCACACCAGCGGTCCCGGACGTCGCGGAAGCACCGGTGCACGCGCTGTTCGCGGCGTGCGCCCGGCGCGGCCCGGACCGGATCGCGGTCCGCGACGAGGACGGTCAGACCTGCTACGGGACCCTCGCCCGCCGCGCCGCCCGCCTCGCCGCGACGCTGCGGAACGCCGGCGCGGGCCCGGAGACCGTCGTCGGGCTGTGGGCGCGGCGCCGCAGCGACACGGTCGTGGCGCTGCTCGCGATCCTGCATGCCGGAGCCGCCTACCTCCCGCTCGACCCCTCCCATCCACCGGAGCGGCACCGCCGGGTGCTCGCGGAGTCCGGCGCGCGGCTGCTCGTCCTGCCCGCGGACCTGGGCACCCCCCTGCGGGAGTGCGGCCTGCCGGTCGTGGCCCCCGACGACCTGGGCGAGCCGGTCCCCGCCGTCCCGGCCCATCCCGAGAGCCTGGCCTCGGTGATGGCCACCTCCGGCTCCACCGGCACCCCCAAGGTCATCGGCGTCCCGCACCGCGCCCTCGCGAACTACCTGCGGTGGGCGGTCCGCTCCTACGGCATCGGCGAGGACACGGAATCCCCCGTGCACTCCTCACTGGGCTTCGATCTGACGGTCACCGCGCTGCTGGCACCGCTGGTCGCCGGCGGGCGGGTGCAGCTGATCCCCTCCGACGCCCCCGGTGCGCTCGGCGAGGCGCTGGCCGGCGGCCACCACACCCTGCTCAAGATCACCCCCGCGCACCTCGCCGCGGTCGGCCACCAGCTGACGCGGCCGACGCACCTGCGCACCGTCGTGGTGGGCGGCGAACCCCTCCACGCCGGCCACGTGCGCGCCCTGCGGGCCTTCGCGCCAGGCGCGACGCTCGTCAACGAGTACGGGCCGACCGAAACCACCGTCGGCTGCTGCGCCCACCGGGTCGACGGCGACCCCGGCGAGACGCCGGTCCCGGTCGGCAGGCCGATCGGCGGACTCGGCGCGTGCGTTGTCGAGGACGCGGTGCCGGCACCGCCCGGGGTGCTCGGCGAGCTGTACGTCGGCGGTGCCGGCGTCACCCGGGGGTACCTGGGCCGGCCGGCGGCCACCGCGGCCGCCTACGTGCCCGACCCGGCGGCCCCCGGCGCCCGCCGGTACCGCACCGGCGACCTCGCCCGCCGGCTGCCGGACGGCGACCTGCTCCTGGCGGGGCGCGCCGACCGGCAGGTGAAGATCCGCGGTCACCGCGTCGAACCGGGCGAGGTCGAGCAGGCGCTCACGGCGCACCACGGGGTGCGCGAGGCGGCCGTGGTGGCGCGCGCGGCGCCGGGAGGCGGGCGCCGGCTGGTGGCGTACTGGGTGCCCGCCGACGCCCATCACCCGCCTGCCGCCCGCGAGCTGACCGCGGCGCTGGCCGCCCGGCTGCCCGCGTACGCCGTCCCCGCCGAGCTGGTGCGGCTCGCGGACCTGCCCGTCACGGCGGGCGGCAAGGTCGATCACGCCCGGCTGCCGGAGCGGGCCCGGCCCGCCGCCGCGCGCGAGCGGCGGCTGGCCGAGCTGCTGGACCGGGTCGAGCAACTGTCCGACGCCGAGGCCGCCTCGGCCCTGCGGCACGGCACCGCACCCGACTCCGTCCCGGGGTGCGCACCAGGAGGTGACGATGTCCGAGCATGACGACCGGATCGGCAGGCTCTCGGAGGCCCAGCGCGCCCTGCTGGCCCACTGGGCCAGGGAAGACCTCGCCGAGGCCGAAGCCGGCGCCGGCGGCGATGAGTGGCCCGCGCCGCCGAGGCCCGCGTACCGCCCGCCGGGCACCGGGGCCGAGCGCGTCCTGGCCGCCGTGTGGCAGGAGGTGCTGGAGAGCGACCGGGTGGGCCTCGACGACGACTACTTCGCGCTGGGCGGCGACTCCATCCACGCCATCGTGATCGTCGCCAAGGCACGGCACGCCGGCCTCGCCGTCGAGGCCCAGGACCTCTTCGAGGCCCGCACCCTCGCCGACGTCGCCGCACGGTCCCTGCCGGTGGCCGGGCCCCCGGCCGCCGACGGCGGGCCCGCCGGCCCGGGCACCGAACACCGGCTGACCCCGATGCAGCAGGGCATGCTCTACCACTCCGCCGGCGGCAGCACCCCCGGCGCCTATGTGGTGCAGGTGTGCTGCCGGCTGACCGGAGAGCTGGACGAGAGCGCGTTCCGGGACGCCTGGCAGGCCGTGGTGAGCGCCAACCCCGCGCTGCGCACGGCCTTCCGCTGGGAGGACCGGCCCCTGCCCGTCCAGGTGGTGGACCCCGCCGCGCCCATCCCGGTGGAGAGCGCCGACTGGCGGGCGCGGACCCCGGCCGAACGGGACGAGGCCTTCGACCGCTTCCTCGACGCGGACCGGGAACGGGGCTTCGACCTCGGCCGCGCCCCGCTCGCCCGCCTCGCCCTCTTCCGCGAGGACGAGCACGCGTACCGCTGCGTATGGACCCACCACCACCTCGTCCTCGACGGCTGGTCGCAGCAGCTGGTCCTGCGCGACGTCCTCGGGTGCTACGCCCGGCTGCGCGCGGGCGGTGCCGCCGAGCCGCCCCGGCGGCCGCCCTTCTCCGCCTACCTGGACCGCCTGGAGGGGCGGCAGGGGGCCGACGAGGAGTACTGGCGGCGCGCGCTCGCCGGCGTACCCGGCCCCTCCCGCGTCGCGGGACCCGGCTGCCGGGACGGCCAGGTGCTCGCCGTGCGCCGCGCCGAGCGCGAACACCGCATCGCCGGGACGACCGGCGAGGCACTGACCGCCTTCTGCCGCCGGCACGGACTGACCCCGGCCGCCGTGCTGCACGGCGGCTGGGCCGCGCTGCTGGCCGCCCACTGCGCACAGGACGACGTGGTGTTCGGCACCACCCTCGCCGGGCGCCCCGCCGACCTGCCGGGGGTGACCGAATGCGTCGGCCTGTTCATCAACACCCTTCCCCTGCGCGTGCGCTGCGGGGCGACCGTGAGCACGCTGGAGTGGCTCCACGGGCTCCAGCGCGACCTGACCGAGCTACGGGCCCACGAACACGTACCGCTCAGCCGCGTCGAGCGGGGGCTGGGCCTGGGCTGGGGCGACGGACTGTTCGACAGCATCCTCGTCGTCGAGAACTTCCCCGCCTGGGTGGCCGACGGCCATCTGGCGGGCGGCCTGCGGGTGGAGCGGCCCACGGCACTCGTCGACGAGGGCTACCCCCTGGTCCTGGAGGCCACCGTGGGCAGCCGTCCGGCGCTGCGCGCCCGCTACGACCCGCACCGCGTCGACGGCCACCGCCTCCAGGCGCGGCTGGCCGCCTTCGACGACTACCTCCAGCTGGTGACCGGCGACCCCGGCCGCCCGCTGCCGGCCCTGCGCGCCGCACTGGCGCGCGGCCACGCACGACGGGACGACACGGCACGCGGACGCCGCCGCGCAGAGGACCGCACCCGCCTGGCCCTCGCCCGGCGCCGGGCGGCGACAGACGACTGAGGGAGAGACACCGTGACACTGATCGTGGTGACCGGAGCCGGCGGTTTCATCGGCTCCCACCTGGTACGGCGCCTCGCCCGGGAGGGGCACCGGGTCCGCGGCGTCGACCTGGTGCGCCCGCACTACGAGCCCACCGCAGCCGACGAGTTCGTCATCGCCGACCTGCGCGACGCGGCCCGGGCGGCGGACGCCGTCGCCGGCGCGGACACCGTCTTCGCGCTCGCCGCCAACATGGGCGGCATCGGCTGGACCCACACCGCCCCCGCCGAGATCCTCCACGACAACCTGCTCATCTCCGCCAACACCGTCGAGGCCTGCCGGGCCGCCGGGGTGCGCACCACCGTCTACTCCTCCTCGGCCTGCGTCTACCCCGGCTCCCTGCAACGCGAGCCCCACGCCGCCCCCCTGGCCGAGGAGCCGGTCTTCCCCGCCGAGCCCGACATGGAATACGGCTGGGAGAAGCTCACCACCGAAATCCTGTGCCGCGCCTACCGCCAGAGCCACGGCACGGACATCAAGATCGCCCGGCTGCACGCCATCTACGGACCCGTGGGCACCTTCGACGGACCCCGGGCGAAGTCGCTGTCCATGCTCTGCGGCAAGATCGCCCGGCTGCCCGGGACCGAGGGCGAGATAGAGGTCTGGGGCGACGGGACGCAGACCCGCTCGTACTGCTACATCGACGACTGCGTCGAAGGACTGGTCCGGCTCTCCCGCTCCGAGGTGGACGAACCCGTGAACCTCGGCTCCGAGGAACGCGTCGACATCGCCACCCTCGTGGAACGCATCGCCGAGGTCGCCGGGAAGAAGGTGCGGTGCGCCTTCGCCCCCGACCGCCCCGTCGGACCGCGCGGCCGCAGCTCGGACAACACCCGCTGCCGCCGGCTCCTCGGCTGGGCACCCGGGACGTCGCTCGCGGACGGCCTGGCACGCACCTACCCGTGGATCGAGGCCCAGGTCAAGGCCGGCGCCGGGAGCCTCGATGGCTGAGCGCGAGCCCGTCAAGGACCTCGGACGGCTGCTGCTCGGCCACGCCGCCCGCTACCGCGGCCGCGAACTGCAGGACGTCGCCACCCGGGCGCTGAGGACCTCCGGCGGGGAGAACGCCTGGGTGGTGTCCGTGGTCAACGCCAGCCTCCGCGCCCGCCAGACACTGGACCACGCACTGCGCCTGGAACCGCGCCGCAGGCTTTCCCGGCTGCGCTTCCCCTTCTCCGGCACCCACCACGCCGCCGCGCCCAGGACGCTGTCGCTGCTGTGCCCCACCCGCGAGCGCGTCGCCAACGTCGAGCGCTTCCTGGACAGCGTCGCCCGCACCGCGGCCGCCCCCGGACGCGTCGAGGCCCTCTTCTACGTCGACTCCGACGACCCCGAACTGGCCGCCTACCAGGACCTGTTCGAGCGGGTCCGCTGGCGCTTCGGCCGCATCGGCCGGTGCGCCCTGCACGTCGGCGAGCCCGTCGGCGTACCCCAGGCCTGGAACCACCTCGCCGCACACGCCGACGGCGACGCCCTGATGATGGCCAACGACGACCAGCTCTACATCGACTACGGGTGGGACACCCGCCTCGACGCCCGCATCACGGAGCTCACCGCCCTGCACCGCGACGGCGTGCTGTGCCTGTACTTCGACGACGGCCAGTACCCCGAAGGAGCGTGCGACTTCCCGATCCTGACCCGGCCCTGGTACGACACGCTCGGCTACTTCACCCCGACGATCTTCCAGCAGTGGGAGGTCGAGAAATGGGTCTTCGACATCGCCGACCGGCTGCGCCGGCTCTACCCCGTGCCGGGCGTCCTCGTCGAGCACCGGCACTACCAGGACTACAAGGCCCCCTTCGACGCCACCTACCAGCGGCACCGGATGACGCGGGAGAAGTCCTTCGCCGACCACGCGCTGTTCCTGCGCACCGAGCGGAGCCGGCTCGAGGAGACCGAGAAGCTGCGCGCCGTCATCGCCGCCGGGACGCGGCACGCGGCCCCCGCGCCGGCCGTGCACGACGCGGGCGCGTTCTGGTTCACCGACGTCCTGCGCGAGCGCCACGCCAAACTCCTGGCCGAGGCCGACGACGCGGCCGCCGCCGGCAACGCGCCGGACGGCGCCGTCCTGCTCGCCGACGGCGCCTGGACCACCGCCGCGTACGAGACGTTCCCCCTCGCCACCGGCCTCATCGGCTCGATCCCCGAGGCCACCGTCGACGGCGGCCGGGCCGAGCTGATCGTGCTGCCGCCCGGCGGCACCCGGCACACGAGCGCCGTGCCCGGCGGCGACACCCTGCGCGTCCTGTTCGGGCTGCGGGTGCCGGCCGGCGGCCACGCCCGCCTCGGCGACCAGCCGCTGCCCTGGGACACCGGACAGTGCCTCGTCCACGACGCCGCCGTGCAGGGCACCCTGCGCAACGACGGCACACAGCCCCTGCTGGCGCTCACCTTCGTGGTGCCCCGGCCGGCACCGGGGGAGTGAGGGGCCATGTGCGGCATCGTCGCGATCTTCTCCGCCGACGGCGGACTCGGCCCCGGTGACCTGACCGCGCCGATGGCCGACCTGCGCCCCCGCGGCCCCGACGGGGAAGGCACCTGGGTCTCGCCCACGGGCCGTGCCGCGCTGGGCCACACCCGGCTCGCCGTGATCGCCCCCGCCTCGGGCCACCAGCCGATCGCCGGACCGCGGCAGTCGGTGCAGCTGGTCGTCAACGGCGAGTTCTACGACTACCGGGCCATCCGCCGCGAACTGCGCGCGGAAGGCTGCCGGTTCCGCACCGCAAGCGACAGCGAGATCGCGCTCCACCTGTACCTCCGGGACGGCCACCGGGCGCTCGACCGGCTGCGCGGGGAGTTCGCGTTCGTCCTGTGGGACGAACGCCGCGGCACCCTGTTCGCCGCCCGGGACCGGTTCGGCGTCAAACCCCTCTACTACACCGAGCGCGCCGGCCGCCTCTTCCTGGCCTCGGAGATCAAGGCACTGCTCTCCTGCGGCGCCGAGGCCCGCTGGGACACCGCGTCCTTCGCCGCCCACCTGCAACTGGGCCTGCCCGCCGACCGCACCCTCGTCGCCGGCATCCGCCAGCTCCCGCCCGGCTGCTTCCTGGAGGCCGACGCCCACGGCACGCGCGTGCGCCCCTACTGGGACCTCGACTACCCGCCCACCGCCGAACTGCCCCCCGCCGCCGGCCCCCGGCAGCTGGCGCGGCACCTGGAGGCCGTACGCGAGCAGGTCGACGAGGCCGTACGGCTGCGGACGGTCGCCGACGTGCCCGTCGCCTGCCACCTCAGCGGCGGCCTCGACTCCTCCACGGTCGCCGCCTCAGCCGCCCGCCACACCCGCCTCACCGCCTTCACCGTCGCCTTCGACGACCCCGCCTTCGACGAGAGCGCCGTCGCCCGGCGCACCGCCGCCCGCCTCGGCATCGCCCACCGCGAGGTCCCCTGCCCCCGCGGCCGGTTCGCCGACCAGCTGGGCCCCACCGTCCGGGCCGGCGAAATGGTGCAGGAGAACTCGCACGGCATCGCCCGCCACCTGCACAGCGCGCACATCAAACAGGAGGGCTTCACCGTCGTCCTCGCGGGCGAGGGCGGCGACGAGGTGTTCGTCGGCTACCCCCAGTCCCGCAAGGACCTGGCCCTGAGCCTGTCCGCCGGCGCCCGTGCCCGGGCCGCCACCGGCTACGCCCGGCTCGCCGGACAGGGCCTGCCGCCCTACCTGTGCGCGACTCTGGGCACCCTGGGATTCCTGCCGGGCTGGATCGTGGACCGCCACCTCGCGGTCACCCAGCCCGTCACCGCCCTGCTGCGCGGGGACTTCGCCGCCGAACTGGCCGCCGCCGACGCCGCCACGCCCCTCCTCGACGCCGGTGCCGGGCAGCTCGCCGGGCGCGCCCCCGTGCACCAGTCGGCCTATCTGTTCGCCAAGAGCTGGCTGCCCGGCTACCTGCTCGCCGCCGAACGCCTGGACTCCGCACAGGCCGTCGAGGTACGCCTGCCCTTCTTCGACCACCACCTCTTCGACGTGGTCCGGCGCACCCCCCTGGCCTGGTACGACAAGGACGGCGCCGGCAAGTACCCGCTGCGCGCCGCGATGGCCGACCGGCTGCCGCGCGAGGTCCTCGACGGGCAGAAGCGGGGCTTCTTCGCACCCCCCATGGTCGACGACGACGCCATGCTCTCCACCCTGCGCTCCCTGACCGAGGAGCCGGCCCTGCGCGACAACCCCTTCTTCGACCCGCACGCCGTCCGCACCCTGCTCGACCGGCTGGCCGCGGCGCCCGCGGCGCGCCGGGCCGGCAGCGAACGCCTGCTGCAACTCGTCGCGAGCACCTGCGCCCTGGCCGACGCGTTCGGCCTGAGCGCGAGCGCGCCCGCACACCCGACCCCGAGCCACCACGGGCTGGGAGGCCACCGACGTGTCTGACACCGACCACGGCACCGTGCCCGAGGACGACCTGGCGGCCAGGATCGCCGCCCTGCCCGCCGAACGCCGGGCGGCGTTCGAGGCCATCCTGCGCCGCACGGGCCCGGGCCACCGCCCGCACCCCGGCATCCGCCCCCATGGCGACAGTCAACCGCCGCCCTCCTTCGGCCAGGAGCGGATGTGGCTGCTCGCCGACCTCATGCCCGCCGCCTACAACTACGCCACCGCCCTGCGACTGCGCGGGGACCTGGTCGTCCCCGCACTGCACGGCGCGGTGCGCGCCATCGTGCGCCGCCACGAGGCGCTGCGCACCACCTTCCGCCTGGACGGCGACCGCCTCACCCAGGTCGTGCACCCCCCGGCGGACGTACCCGTACGCATCGTCGACCTCACCGGCCGGGGGGCCGACACCGGACGGCTGATGCGCGAGGAGGCCCGGCGGCCGTTCGACCTGGAGAGTGGGCCCCTGCTGCGGGTCACCCTGTTCCGGCTGGGCCCGCGGGAGCACGTCGCGCTGCTGGCCGTCCACCACGCGGTCACCGACGGCTGGTCCAACGGGGTCCTGACGGAAGAACTCGCCGCGGGCTACACGGACCTGTGCGCCGGACGGCCCGACCGCACGCCCCCGCCCCCCGTCCAGTACGGCGACTACGCCCGCTGGCAGCGCGAACGCCTCGACGGCCCCGAGCTCACCGCCCTGACGGACTTCTGGGCCGAGGCCGTGCGCGACCTGCCCCGCACGGCCCTGCCCACCGACCACCCCCGCTCCGCCGCCCGCCGCGGCGAGGGAGCCAACCACGCCCTCGTCCTCACCCCCGAGCTGACCGCCCGCCTCGCCGACCTGCGCCGCCGGGAGGGCGGGTCGCTGTTCATGCTGGTGCTCTCCGCGCTGCTGGTGGTGGTGCGCGGGGCGAGCGGACAGGACGACCTCGCGGTCGGCACCCTGGTCGCCGGCCGCACCCGCCCCGAACTGCGCCGCCTGATCGGCTACTTCGTCAACGTCCTGCTGCTGCGCTTCGACGCCGCGGGCCACGCCTCCTTCCTCGACCTGTGGCGGCGGGTCCGCGAACGGCTCGTCGCCGCCTACGCCCACCAGGAACTGCCCCTGGAGAAGGTCCTGGAGCTGCTGCGCTCCGACGGCGCCGCCGCCCCCACCGAGCCGCCCGTCAGCGTGGTGTGCGTCGCGCAGCAGCCCGCGCCCGCCGTCACCCTGCCCGGGCTCGAGGCGAGTGCGGAGGACGTCGACCTCGGCACCGCCCAGTTCGACCTCGTCGTCGAGGTGCGCGAGCGCCCCGAGGGCCTGCAGATCGCCTTCCAGTACGACCGCGACCTCTTCGCCGACGCCACGGTCCGGCTCCTCGGCGACCACCTGCGCACCGTACTCGAACAGGCCGCCGCCGACCCGTCACTGCCCTGCGCGGAGCTGCCGCACACGCCCCCGCAGGCCGCACCCGCCCCCGCCGCCACGGCCGCCCCGACTCTCCACCAACTGTTCGAAGCGCAGGCGGCGAAGACCCCCGACGCGGTGGCCGTCGTCGACGGCGACCACCGGATCTCCTACCGCGCCCTCAACACGCGCGCCAACCGGCTGGCCAGGCACCTGCGGGCCCGCGGGGTGCGGACCGAGGACCGGGTGGCGCTCGACCTGCCGCCCGGCGCCGACGCCGTGACCGCCACCCTCGCCGTCCTCAAGGCCGGCGCCGCCTACGTGCCGCTCGACCCGGGCCACCCGCGCGAACGGCTCGCCGCGATCCTCGCCGACGCCCGCCCCACGGCCGTCCTCACCGCCGCCTCCCTGCGCGACGAGGCCGCCGCCATCGCCCGGTACGCCGGGCACGACCTCGGCCTCCCCGTCCACGCCGACAACCTCGCCCACCTCCTCCACACCTCCGGATCGACCGGCGAACCCAAAGGCGTCCTCGGCCCGCACCGCGGCGCCGTGAACCGCGTCGCCTGGATGAGCGCCACCCACCCCTTCGCCCCCGGCGACGTGTCCGTGGCACGCACCGCCCCCGGCTTCGTCGACGCCGTCTGGGAACTCTTCGGCCCCCTGCTGGCCGGCGTCCCCCTCCTCGTCCTGCCCCCGGACACCGCCCGCGACCCCGCCCTCCTCGTGCGCGCACTGGAGGAACAGCACGTCAGCCGCATCGTGACCGTGCCCTCGCTGCTCACCATGCTGCTGGCCGAGGACACCGGGGACACCCCGCTCGACACCCGGCTGGCGTGCCTGCGGACCTGGATCACCAGCGGCGAGCCCCTCCACCCCGACCTGGCCCACCGCTTCCACACCCGCCTGCCCGGCCGCACCCTGCTCAACCTCTACGGCTCCTGCGAGGTCGCCGGCGACGCCACCGCCGCCCGCATCGACCCCCACCGCGCCGACGGGACCCCGCTGCCCGCGCGCTCCCCGGTCGGGACGCCCATCACCGGAGCGAGCGCGCTGGTCCGCGACGCCCGGCTGCGCCCGCTGCCCGCGCCGATGCCCGGCGAACTCTTCGTCGGCGGCGCGTGCCTGGCCCGCGGCTACCACGACCGCCCCGCCGCCACCGCCGCCGCGTTCCTGCCCGACCCGCACGGCACCCGCGGCGCACGCGTGTTCCGCACGGGCGACGTGGCCCGGCAGCGGGCCGACGGCCACCTGGAACTGCTGGGCCGCACCGACCGCCAGGTACAGATCCGCGGGCACCGGGCCGAGCCCGGCGAGGTCGAACGGGCCCTGCTGGCCCACCCCGAGGTGCGGGCCGCCGCCGTGACGGCGAACCCGGACGCCACCGGCCTGTGGGCCTACGTTCAGCCGGAGCCCGGGGCCACCCCGCCCGCGGCGGCCGAGCTGACCGGCTTCCTGCGCACCGCCCTGCCCGCCCCCCTCGTCCCCACGGCGATCACCGTGCTGAACGAGCTGCCGACGACCCCGCACGGCAAGACCGACTACCGGCGGCTGCCCGAGCCCGACCCCTCGGCCGCCCGCGCCCCCTGGGTCGCGCCGCGCACCGCCACCGAGGCCACGGTCGCCGGCGTCTTCGCCGACGCGCTGGCCCTGGACCGGCCACCCGGCGCGCACGACGACTTCTTCCTGCTCGGCGGGCACTCCCTCCTCGCCGCGCGGGTCGCCGCCGAACTGCGCGGCCGCTGCGGCGTGGACGTCGGCCTGCGGGACGTCTTCGCCGCCCCCACCGTCGCCGCGCTCGCGGACCGCGTCGCGGGCCGCACCCCCCTCGACGCCGGGGAGAGCACGGCCTTCACCCCCGACCCCGGCGCCCGGCACGAGCCGTTCCCCCTCACCGACGTCCAGCGGGCCTACTACGTCGGCCGCGAGGGCGGCTTCGCGCTCGGCGGCGTCTCCACCTACGCCTACCTGGAGATCGAGACGCCACGGCTCGACCTGGAGCGGTTCACCGGCGCCCTGCGGGGCGTGATCGACCGGCACCCGATGCTGCGCGCGGTGATCCGCCCCGACGGCCTCCAGCAGGTACTGGCCGAAGTACCCCCCTACGAGGTGGCGGTGCACGACCTGCGGGAGACGGACGAGGCCGGACAGCGCCACCGGCGGGCGGCGCTGCGCGAGGAGATGTCCCACCAGGTGGTGCCCGCCGACCGCTGGCCGCTGTTCGACGTCCGGGTCTCCATCGCCCCCACCACGACCGTGGTGCACGTCGGCGTGGACGCGCTCGTCTGCGACGCCCACAGCTTCGGCCTCGTCATGGCCGAACTCGCGGCGCGCTACACCGACCCCGCACGGGAGTTCGCCCCGCAGACGGCCGGCTTCCGCGACCACGTACTGCACCAGCAGCGGCTCCGCTCCTCGGCGCGGTACGAGGAGGCGCTGGCCTACTGGCGGCGGAGGCTGCCCGCACTGCCGCCCGGACCGGAGCTGCCCCTGGCCACCTCGCCCGAGAGCATCGGCACACCGCACTTCGAGCGCCGGTCCGGGCGGCTCGACGCCGCGTCCTGGGCGGTAATCAAGGAACGCGCCCGCGCCGCCGGGCTCAGCCCCTCCGGGGTGCTGCTGGCCGCGTTCGCCGAGGTCATCACCGCCTGGAGCGGACGCCCGCGGTACTCGCTGATGCTGACCGTCTTCGACCGCCGCCCGGTGCACCCCGACATCGGGCGGATCGTCGGCGACTTCACCTCGCTGAGCCTGCTGGAGGTCGACCACGGCCTGCCCGGCGACTTCACCGACCGGGCGAGGCGGCTCCAGGGCCGCCTCTGGGAGGACCTCGACCACTCCGCCGTCAGCGGGGTCACCGTGATGCGGGAATGGGCACTGCACCGCGACGCCCCGCCCCGGCTGCTGACCCCCGTCGTCTTCACCTCCAACCTGCCGGTCGGCGACACCGCCACCGACGGCGCGGACGGGGCGAAGGGGGAGTGGTCGCTGGGGGAGCCCGTCTTCGGCATCAGCCAGACCCCCCAGGTCCACCTCGACCACCAGGTCGCCGAGGACCGCGGCGAGCTGGTCTTCAACTGGGACGCCGTCGAGGAACTGTTCGCCCCCGGTGTCCTGGACGCCATGTTCGACGCCTACACCGCCTCGCTGGCCCGGCTCGCCGCAGATCCGGGCGCCTGGAAGGAACCCGGCCGGCCCCCGCTGCCCGCCGCCCAGGCGGCCGTCCGCGACCGCGTCGGCGCCACCGCGGCACCGCTGCCCACCCGCCTGCTGCACGAGGCGGTCGCGGACGCCGCACGGCGCCGGCCCGAGGCGACCGCCGTGGTCGCCGGCGACACCCGCCTGACCTACCGCGAGCTGACCAGCCGCGCCCGGCGCGTCGGCCACACCCTGCGGCGCCTCGGCGCCCGGCCGAACCAGCTGGTCGCCGTCGTCGCCCGCAAGGGCTGGCAGCAGGCGGTGGCCGCGCTGGGCGTGCTGGAGTCGGGAGCGGCGTTCCTGCCGCTGGACCCCGAACTGCCCGCCGAGCGCCTCGTCCACCTCACGCGGCGCGGCGAGTGCGCCGTCGTCCTCACCCAGCGGGCCCTGCTGGACGAACTGGCCGTCCCGGCCGGTGTCACCGTGCTCGCCGTGGACGACGACACCGCGCTCGACGACAGCCCCGGACCACTGGAGACGGTCCAGACCCTCACCGACCTCGCCTACACCATCTTCACCTCGGGCTCCACGGGCGAACCCAAGGGCGTCATGATCGACCACCTCGGCGCGGCCAATACCCTGGAATGCGTCAACCGGCGCTTCGCCACCGGCCCCGACGACGCCGTCCTCGCCGTCTCCTCCCTGAGCTTCGACCTCGCCGTCTACGACCTGTTCGGCGTGCTCGCCGCCGGCGGCACCCTGGTCGTCCCCGCCCACGCCCGCCGCCGCGACCCCGGCCACTGGGCCGACCTCGTACGACGCGAAGGCGTCACCCTGTGGAACTCCGTCCCCGCCCTGGGCACCGTCCTCGCCGAGTACGCCGAGGCCCTCGCCCCCGACGCGCTGCGCACCCTGCGCGCGGTGATGTTCAGCGGCGACTGGATCCCCCTCGGCCTGCCCGACCGGATCCGCGCCCTGGCCGCCGACGGGGCGACGGTCATGAGCCTCGGCGGCGCCACCGAGGGCTCGATCTGGTCGGTCTGGTACGAGATCGGCCGGGTGGACCCCCGCTGGCGCAGCATCCCGTACGGCACCCCCCTGGCCAACCAGCGCCTCGCCGTGCTCGACGAGGACCTGCGCCCCAGGCCCGACTGGGTCCCCGGCGAGCTCTACATCGGCGGCACCGGAGTCGCCCGCGGCTACTGGCGCGACCCCGAACAGACCGCGCGGCGCTTCCCGTCCGACCCCACCACCGGGCGGCGCCTCTACCGCACCGGCGACTACGCCCGCCATCTCCCCGACGGCACCCTCGAATTCCTCGGCCGGCAGGACGACCAGGTCAAGATCAGCGGCTACCGCGTCGAACTGGGCGAGATCGAGGCCGCCCTGGAACGGCTCGACGACGTCGCGGCCGGCGCGGTGATCGCGGTCGGTGAACCCCGGGGCGAGCGGCGCCTCGTCGGCTTCGCCGTCCCCGCGCCCGGCCGGCCGTTCGAGGCGGCCGCCCTGCGGCAGACCCTCGCCGCCCACCTGCCCGGCTACATGGTCCCCGCCACCCTGCTGCCGCTGGAACGCCTGCCCCTCACGGCCAACGGC
This sequence comes from Streptomyces sp. NPDC053079, assembly GCF_044546695.1. Taxonomy (NCBI): domain Bacteria; kingdom Bacillati; phylum Actinomycetota; class Actinomycetes; order Kitasatosporales; family Streptomycetaceae; genus Streptomyces; species Streptomyces sp. NPDC053079. Next base: position 518,814 of record NZ_JBITZJ010000003.1, on the reverse strand, counting down.
AAGGTCGACCGGGCCGCACTCCAACGGCTCGTACCCGGGCGGGACCCCGACCGCACCGAGCCCGCCGCACCGCCACCCGCGCCGGCCCGCCCCGACGCCGCCACCGCGGTCCCCGACCGGCTCGGCGCCCTGTGGTGCGAAGCCCTCGGCGTGCAGAAGGCCGACCCGGACGCGGGCTTCTTCGCCCTGGGCGGCACCTCGCTGGTGGCGATCACCCTGGCCACCCGGATCCAGGCCGAACTGGGCGTACGGATACCGATCGCCCGGCTCTTCGACGCGCGGACGCTGGGCGGCCTCGCCGCCGCCGTCGCCGAACTGGCCCCGGCCGCCGGACCGGACACCCAGCAGACGATCACCCTCGACCCCGCCTCCCGCCACGAACCGTTCCCGCTGACCGACATCCAGCAGGCGTACTGGCTCGGCCGGCACCGCTCCCTCTCCCTGGGCGGCGTCGCCACCCACACCTACCTGGAACTCGACGTCGACGACCTCGACCCCGCACGGCTCCAGAGCGCCCTGCGCGCCCTGATCGAACGGCACGAGGCCCTCCGGCTCGTCGTACGCCCCGACGGCCTGCAACAGGTCCTGCCCCACGTCCCGCCCTACGTCCTCGCCCACACCGACCTGCGCGGCAGGGCGGACGCGGCGGACGAGCTGGAACGGGTCCGCGAGGAGATGTCGCACGAGGTGCGCGACGCCTCGGCGTGGCCGCTGTTCGACCTGCGCACCCACCGCCTCGACGACGTCAGGACCCGGCTGCACCTGAGCCTGGACCTCCTCATCGCGGACGCGCACAGCGTCCACGTCCTGACCCGTGAACTGCTCAGCTTCTACCACGATCCGGCCGCCGAACTGCCGCCCCTGGGCTGCTCGTTCCGCGACTACGTCCTGGCCGTGCGCGCCCAGGGCGAGGGTGAGCCGTACCGGCGGGCCGTCGCCTACTGGCGGGACCGGCTGGCGGACCTGCCGCCGGCACCGGGCCTGCCGCTGCTGTGCCGGCCGGAGGAGCTGACCGCGCCGAAGTTCACCCGCCTCGTCACGGGGCTCGACGCCACCGCCTGGGCGCGGGTGCGCGCCCGGGCCGCCGGGGCCGAACTGACCCCCGCCGCGCTGGTCTGCGCCGCCTTCTGCGAGGTCCTCGCGCAGTGGAGCGACGACGCGAGGTTCACCCTGAACCTCACCACCTTCCACCGCCCGCCCCTGCACCCCGGCGTCGACGACATCGTCGGCGACTTCACCACCACGACCCTGCTCGCGGTGGACGGCGAGGGCGAGACGTTCGCGGACCGCGCGCAGCGCCTGCAGCAGCGGATCTGGCAGGACCTGGAACACCGCGTCGTCAGCGGCGTCGAGGTGCTGCGGATGCTGCGCCGGGAACGGGGCGACAGGGACGGCGGACGGATGCCGATCGTGTTCACCAGCACCCTGCTGCCCGCGGGCGCCGCCCCGCAGGTCACTCCGCTGTCCTGGCGGGTGCGGCCGGTCTACGCCATCAGCCAGACCCCGCAGGTACTGCTCGACCACCAGGTGAGCGAGAACGACGGCCGCCTGGTCTGCAACTGGGACTTCGTCGCGGACGCGTTCCCACCGGGACTGATCGAGGCCATGTTCGGGGCCTTCGAGGCGGTTCTCGCCTCGCTCGCCGCCGACGACGACATGACGGGAGGTGGTCCGGAGTGACGAGCGCCCGGACCGTGCCGACACTGCTCCCCGCCGACCAGCGGGAGCTGCTGCGCGCGATGAACGAACGCACCGCGCCGGTGCCCGGGGGCACCCTCGCGGACCAACTGGCCGACGCCGCGCGCCGGCACGGCCCGGCCCCCGCGCTGATCGCGCCGGGCCTGACGCTGAGCCACACCGAGCTGGCCGCCCGCGTCGACGCCCTGGCCGCCCGGCTCACCGCCGAGGGCGTCACCCCCGGCGACCGGGTCGCCCTGACCGTGGAATACGGCTGGGAACAGATCGCGGGCCCCCTCGCCATCCTCCGCGCCGGCGCCGTCTGCCTGCCGCTGCCCCCCGACCTGCCCCGCCCGTCCCGCTGGCAGCGCGCCACGGGCGCGAAGGCCCGCGCCGTCCTCACCCAGTCCTGGCTGACCCAGCGCATGGACTGGCCGCCGGGCGTCCCGGTCGTGACGGTGGACGAACCGGGAGCGCTGGGGGAGGCCTTCGCCCTACCGGGCGGGAGGGATAAGCCCGGCACGTCGGCGAGGGTCGCCGCCGGATCGGCCGGACGACCCGGCCCCGGCCCACTCGGCGAGGCCGCCACCCCGCCGGCCGGGCGGGATGAGCCCCGCACGTCGGGCATGGCCGCCACCGCTTCCGCCGGGCGGGGCGAACCCACCGAACCGGCGACAGCCGCCACCCCGTCCGCCGGGCGGGACGAACCCGCCTCACCCGCCGGGCGATCCGCCGCCGGCGCCGCTTATCTGCTGGAGAGCCCGATCAGCCACCGGGCCGTCGCGACCGCAGCCCTCGAGGTCGGCCGGGCCTTCGGCGTCGGCCCCGGCGACCGGCTGCTGGCACTGGCCCCCGCCCACTCGCCGCTCGCGCTCTACGAACTGTTCGGGCCGCTGACCGCCGGCGCGGCCCTCGTCCTCACCCAGGACATCGACCTGCGCGCCCCCGACGCCCTCGAGGCCGTGCTGCGGGACCGCGACGTCACCGTCTGGCACTCGCCGCCCGCCCTCCTCGACCTGCTGCTCGACCACCTCGCCGAGCAGGGCCGCAAGCTCCCCGAAGCCCTGCGGCTGCTCCTCCTCGGCGGCGAGCGGCTGGACCCCGCGCAGGTCCGCCGGTTGCGCGACGCCGCCCCGCACGGACCGACCGTCGCCCATCTCGCCTCCGCGACGGGCTCCGGACCCTGGACCACCTGCATGGAGGTCGGCGAACCCGCCCCGGAATGGCGCTCGGTGCCCATCGGCGCGCCCCTGCCCAACCAGCGGGTCTTCATCCTGTCCGAGGCGGGCAAGCCCTGCCCGGTCTGGGTGGCCGGTCGTGTCCACTACGGAGGGGTCGCCGCCGAGGCCTGCCCCGGCGAGGAGCCCGTGCGGGAGACGGCCGTACACCCGGAGACCGGCGAGCCGCTGCTGCGCAGCGGGAGGTTCGCGCGGCTGCTGCCCCAGGGGGTCGTCGACGTGGTCGGCGACGAGACCGCCCAGGTCATGGTGCGCGGCCGCCCCCTGAACGTCCAGGACACCGAGACCGCGCTGGCCGCGCACGACGCGGTGCACACCGCCGCCGTCGTCCCCGTGGGCCTGGGGGACGACTCGCTGGCGTGGGTGCGGCTGCACCCCGGGGCCACGGCCGGCGAGGAGGAGCTGCTCGCCCACCTGCGGCGCAAGGTCTCCCCGTATCTGATGCCCGGCCGGGTCGAGGTCGTCGACGCGCTGCCGCTGACCGCGGACGGGCGCGTGGACCGGGCCCGTATCGCCGCCGGAACCCCCGCCCCGGCCCCGGCCCCGGACGTCGCCGCCCCGGCGCCGGCCACGGGCGTGAAGGGCGAGGCCGAGCTCCTGGCCGACGTCAGCCGCGTGACCTGCCGGGTGCTGGGCCTCGGCGCCGTCGAGCCCGACATGAACCTGCAGGACGCCGGGGCCACCTCCATCGAACTGGTCCGCCTGGCGACGGTACTCGAAGAGGAACTGGGCATCGACACCGACATCGAGGAGCTCCTGCGCTTCCCGTCGGTCGCCGTCATCGTGGGCAAGCACCTCGGCGGCCAGGACACCCCGCCGCCCGCCCCCGCCACCCCGCTGATCCAGGGCATCGGCGCCCGCCAGACGTTCAAGGACGCCCGCAACGGCATCCGGCACGAGTACGACGACACCGACGGCATCCCGCTGACCGGTCCCCCCGACCACCGCCTCACCACACGCCGCAGCCACCACGCCTTCGCGCCCCGCCCGGTGGAACTGGCCCCGCTCGCCGACCTGCTCGGGGTCCTGCGCGAGGTCCGCCAGGACGGCGAGCCGAAGTTCGCCTACCCCTCGGCCGGCTCCGCCTACCCCGTGCAGACCTATCTGCTCGTCCACCCGGGACGGGTGACCGGACTGCCCGGCGGCAGCTACTACCTCCACCCCGCCCGCCACCGCCTGATCCCCATCGACCCCGCCGCCACCCTGCCCGCCACGGCACACGCCGAGATCAACCGGGCCGCCTACGGACAAGCCGCGTTCTCTCTCTACCTCGTGAGCGCGACCGACGCCATCACCCCGCTGTACGGCGAACTGGCCTGGGACTTCACCGCCTTCGAGGCCGGCGCGATGACGCAGCTGCTGATGCGGCACGCCGCCAGGACCGGCCTGGGCCTGTGCCCCATCGGGTCCATGGACCCCGCCCCGCTGCGCGAGGTCTTCGCCCTCGGCGACCACCACCGCTTCGTCCACGCCCTCTTCGGCGGCCACCCCCGCGAGGAACGGCCGTGACCCGGCCCGGCCCCGCGGCGGGGCGCAGGCAGACGGCGGACAGCGACAGCGCGGCGTGGGTGGCACCCGTCGGCGCCCCCGGACTGCCCCTGGAGGCCGGGCCCACCCGGGACGGGGTCGACCTGGCCGAGTGGGCGCGCACCCACCAGGACACCGTAAGAGACCGGCTGCACGCCCACGGGGCCGTGCTGTTCCGGGGCTTCGGCATCACCCTGGAAACCTTCGGCGAGGTCGTCCGCGCCCTGGCGGGCGAGCCCGAGGCGTACGTGGAACGGTCCACGCCGCGCACCGAGCTGGGCCGGCACCTCTACACCGCCACCGACCACCCCGCCGACCAGCCCATCGCGCTGCACAACGAGAACGCGTACCAGCTGAGCTTCCCCGCCCGCCTGGTGTTCGGCTGCCTCACCCCGGCACGCACCGGCGGCGCGACCCTCCTGGCCGACACCCGCCGCGTACTGGCCCGCCTCGACCCCCGCGTCGTCGCCGCCTTCACCGAGCGCGGCGTGTGCTACCGGCGCACCTACCGAGAGGGCCTCGGCGTGTCCTGGCAGGACGTCTTCCGCACCCACGACAAGGACGCGGTCACCGCGTACTGCGCCGCACACCGCATCGACGTCGAATGGAAGGCCGACGGAGCACTGCGCACCACCCAGGTCCGCCCCGCCGTCGCCGTCCACCCGGCGACGGGGGAGCGGGTGTGGTTCAACCACGCCGCGTTCTTCCACGTCCTGGGCCACCCGCCCGCGATCCGCGACGCGCTGCTCGCCCAGTTCGACGAGCGGGACCTGCCCAGCCACACCTCCTACGGCGACGGCCGGCCCATCGAACCCGCCGTGCTGGAGCAGCTGCGCCACGCCTACGACGCCGAGCGGGTGGCGCCGCGGTGGCGGGCCGGCGACGTCCTGCTGGTGGACAACCTCCTCGCCGCACACGGGCGCGAGCCCTTCACCGGCGAACGCCGCGTCGTCGTCGGCATGGCGGACCCCCTCCAGTGGGCGGAGGTCCGCGCGTGACCGGCACCGCCGCCGAACCGCTGCCCGCCTCGTTCCTCCAACGCGGCCTGTGGCCCCTCGCCCGCGGTGCCCACCCCGCGGAGGTGACCCACATCCGCGCGCTGCGCATGACGGGCGACATCGACGAGGAACGGCTCACCGCCGCTGTCCGGCAGGTCGGAGCGGCCCTGCCGGCCCTGCGGGTGGAACTGGCGGACGGCGACGAACCACGCCTGCGCGTACGGCCACAGGCGCCCGAGCCCCTCACCGTCGACCTGCGAGGAGTTGCCGCAGCCGGCCGCGACGCGGTCTGCGTGGCCCTGCTGCGCGCCGACCGGGACCGGCCGGCCGCGGCCGGCCGGCACCGGGCGCGCTTCCACCTGGTCCGGCTCACCGACGACGAGATCGTGCTCGCCCTCACCGCGCACGGCCTCGTCCTCGACGCGCCGTCGCTCTACGCGCTGCTGGGCGCCGTCTGCCAGGCGTACACCGGCCGCTTCCGCGCCGGGCAGTACCGCGACTTCACCACGCTCCCGGGCTTCGACCCCCTCACCGACCGGGCCCGGGCCTCCCGGCGGCGCTGGTGGACCCGGCGGCTGACCGCGCTGCCCGGGGACCCGGAGAAGACCGCGGGGGCCGTGGGAGCGGGCCGGGCCACCGGCACCCACCGGCTGCGCATCCCCGCCCGGCGCTGGCAGGCGCTCGGCGCGCTCGGCGGGCCGCTGGGCGGCGGCGGCAACGGCCAGCTGGCCGTCATGGCCCTGGCGGCCTGGTGCCTGCGCACGCCCGGGCAGGTCGCCACGAGCGCCTTCTCCACCGTCGTGGACCTGCGCGACCACCTCGGACTGGGCCCCGTCGTCGGCCCCTTTACCGACCGGCTCGTGTTCACCGTCGACCCCGGCGGCCCGGCCCCCTCCTTCCGCGACGTCCTGCTGCGCACCCAGGCCGGGTTCCTCGACGCCGTCGTGCACTACCTGCCGTACGGCGAAGTGCTGGAACTCGCCGTGGCGGCCGGCCGGATCGCCCCGCCCCGCACCGCCGCGCACTGGGACGTGGCGCTGCGCTTCTGCCGCAACCCGCCGACCAGCGCGGCCACCAAGGGTGAACGCACCCTGGCCGAGCGGGGCCTGTCGATCGAGCTGTTCCGGGAGGCCGACCTGCTGGGCGCGGCCACCACGGTCCCCGCCGAACGCTGGGACGGCACGGTCCTCGACCTGTCCCTCGGCGAACTGGCCGAGGACACCGTCCTCGTCCTGGACGCCGACCTCAACCACACGCACCACGGAACCGCCCGGCACGTGCTGGACCGCATGGACGAGGCCCTGCGCGCCGCCGTCGCCGACCCCGACGCCCCCCTGCCCACCCCCGCCGACACCGCGAGGAGCCACCGATGACCGAGACCGCCGCCCAGACCACCGAGCCCACGTACCACGTCGTCGTCAACGACGAGGAGCAGTACTCCATCTGGCTCGCCGAACAGGAGCTCCCCGCCGGCTGGCGGACCACCGGCACCTCCGGCACCAAGGAGGAGTGCCTGAGCCACATCGACGAGGTCTGGACCGACATGCGCCCCCGCAGCCTGCGCGAGGCCATGCGCGCGGACCGCGACACCCCGGCCGCCGCCCCGGCCCCGGCCCCCGACCCGGCCGGGGACGGGCCGGGCCTCGTCGACCGCCTGTGCGCCGAGGACCAGCCGGTCGAGATCACCCTGCGACCGGAACGCACCCCCGCGGCCCTGCGGCAGGCCATCGACCGGGGCTACGTCTTCGTACGCTTCACCGGCACCCGCGGCGGCACGGAACTGGGCGTACGCCTCGACACCGACGCGACCTGTCTCGACGGCGCCGACTTCACCGCCGGCACCGGACAGATCGACCTCACCGGCACGCTCACCCTCGACTTCGAGGCGGTGCGGTGCCGGGCCCGCATCGACCTCACCACGCTGGGCGGCCGGGGCCGCCTGGAGCGGGAGGGAGAGGCCTAGGCCCGCTCCGGGCCACCACTCGGCCCGTCCGGCGTTTGAGGACCGGGGTCCGGGGCGGAGCCCCGGTTACGGGAAGGGGCGGGGTGGGGGAAAGAGCCACCGGCCACGACCACGCCGACTGCACGGAAGGGAGGGACCATGGGCGGCCCGACGCCCCCTCACATCTGTTTCTTCGCCCGTCTGCACAAGCCCGGCCTGGGCGACCTCATCCAACGCAACATCGCCCTCGCCCTCATCCACCGCGCCCACCCCACCGCAGACGTCACCCTCGTCGTGGGCGAGGACCTCGCCACCCGCTTCGGCGACGCCCTCGCCCACCACACCTACGCCACCGACGTCCTGCCCTGCCCCGCACGGGGCGAGAGCGACCCCCGCTGGCCCGGCTTCCTGCGCACCCTGGCGCAACGCCGCTTCCGGCGCTGCGTCATCGACCCCGACAGCGTGGGCCTGCACGCCGGGCACGCCCGCGCCGCCGGGATACCCGAGCGCATCGGCCTGCCCCAGGGCCGGCCGGGCGACGAGCACCTCACCCGCCCCCTGCGGCTGCCGCCGCCCCTGTGGGGGCGACCCGACCTGTTCGAGTACGCCACGGCGCTGGCCGACGGCCTGGGCCTGCCCGGACCGTTGCGGCCCGGCGACGTGGTGCCCGAGCTGCCCCGCCGGAGGCCGCCGGCACCGCGGGCCCGCCCGGCCGGCACGGTGGTCGCGGTGCACCCCGGCGGCGCACCGCACTGGAACCGCCGGTGGCCGCAGGAGTACTACGCGCGGCTGTGCGCCCGTCTCGTGACCCGCGGCCCGGCCGCCGTGTGCCTGCTCGGCGAGGAATCCGAACGCGGCGACCTGGAGCTCCTGCGGGACACCGTCCTGCGTCAGGCGCCCGGGGCCGCCGCCCTCGTGCGCGTCGAGGCCGGCGCGGACCTCGGCCGCACCGTCGACCTGCTGGCCGACGCGGACCTGCTGGTCGGCAACGACTCCGCCCTGGCGCACATCGCCGCCGCCCTGCGCACCCCGACCGTCGTGCTCTACGGCCCGACCGGTACCGAGTTCCTGTGGACCAGGATCTACCCCCACCACCGCGGCGTGTCCCTGCGCCGGCCGTGCCAGAACCTGCTGCACGCCCCCGGCCGGCTCGCCGACCGGCGGTGCGAGCACGACTGCGTGGTCGCCTACAGGGGCCCCGCGGGCCCGTACCCGCGGTGTCTGACCGAGCTCCCGATGGAGAGGGTGTGGAGCGCGGTGACGGCCCAGCTGGCGAGCCCTCGCCCCGCGACGATCAGGAGTACCCCATGAGCGCCGACCGACCCCCGGTGCGGACGATCCTGTCCGTCAACTTCAACCACGACGGCTCCGCCGTGCTGCTGCGGGCGGGCCGGGTCGCCGGTTACGTCAACACCGAGCGTTTCTCCCGCATCAAGAAGCACCCCGGGCTGCGCGAGGAGGACCTCGACGAACTGCTCGACCAGGCCGGGGCCGAACTGGCCGACGTCGACCACGTCATGCTCTGCAACCTGCACAACATGGACTCGCCCGACGTGGCCCGGCTGCACGGCTCGGACCTCAAGGAGACCTGGCCGGAATTCTGGGTGAACCAGCGCAACGACGAGGTGAGCATCCGCGGCCGTCGCATCCCCTGCACCGTCAACCCCGACCACCACCTCATCCACGCCGCCACCGCCTACTACACCTCCCCCTTCGACTCGTCGATGGCCGTGGCCATCGACCCCACGGGCTGCCGCGCCTTCGCGGGCAAGGGCCACCGCCTGTACCCCCTGCGCCGCGACCTCGACGCGTGGTTCAACGCCAACATCGGCTACTGCTACGTCTCGGAGCTGATGTTCGGCTCCAGCATCATCGGGGCCGGCAAGGTCATGGGGCTCGCGCCCTACGGCAGGCCCGCGGACGGCGAACCCGAGGAGGAGCTGCCCGACACCGTCCACGACTTCGCCTCGCTCGCGGCCCTCGCCGACCGGCACCCGCGCCCCGTCGAGGTCGACGGACGGCAGCTCAACGCCACCCTCGCCCACTACATCCAGCTGGGCCTGGAGCGCCAGATGGCCGCGGTCTTCGCCGACCTCGGCCCCCTGTGCGCCCGCAACGGCATCGGGCGCAACATCTGCCTGTCCGGTGGTACCGCCCTCAACGCCATCGCCACCCAGCTCGCCTTCGAGGGCTCGCGGTTCGAGCGCATGCACTTCCACCCCGCCTGCGGGGACGACGGCACCGCGATCGGCGCGGCACTGTGGCACTGGCACCACGTGCTGGGCAACCCGCGCCGCCACCACGCCAACGCCGACCTGATGTACTCCGTCCGCCGCTACTCAGGGCACACCGTCCGGCGGGCCCTGGAGGCCCATGCCCGGGACCTGGTCGTGGAGGAGGTCGGCGACTACGTCGGCAAGGCCGCCGAACTGATCGCCGGCGGCGCCGTCATCGGGTGGTACGACGGCGCGAGCGAGGTCGGGCCGCGCGCGCTGGGCCACCGCAGCATCGTCGCCGACCCGCGCGACGCCTCCATGCGGGACCGGCTGAACTCCCGCATCAAGTTCCGCGAGCACTTCCGGCCCTTCGCCCCGTCCGTCCTCAACGAGCGCGCCGCCGAGTGGTTCGGGCTGTCCGACAGCCCCTTCATGCTGCGCGCGGCCCCCGTGCTCAAGCCCGGCGTGCCGGCCATCACCCACGTGGACGGCACCTCCAGGCTGCAGTCCGTGACCCGCGCGGACGCCCCCGCCTTCCACGACCTCATCCACGCCTTCGAGGACCGGACAGGGATACCGATGGTGCTCAACACCAGCCTGAACACCAAGGGCGAACCGATCGTGGAGACCCCGCAGGACGCCGTCCGCACCCTGCTGGCCTCCCGGCTCGACTATCTGGTGATGCCCGGACTCATCATCAGCGGCCGGGCGGCGCGCGCATGACCGGGCGCTGGAGCGGGCGGATCAGCCGCCACGTCCTGGAGCGCGAGATCACCGCGATCTGGGCCGAGACCCTCGGCCGGGACGACGTCGGACCGCACGAGAGCTTCGTGGAGCTGGGCGGCGACTCCATCCACGCCATGAAGATCATCAGCCGGGTGGAGGACCTCATCGACGCCGAACTGTCCATCCGGGTCCTCCTGGAGACCCGGACCGTGGCCGGCATGACGGACCACGTCGACCGGATGCTGGCAGAGGAGCGGGCCACGTGAACACCGACCTGCCCGGTCTGCTCGACCGGATCGCCGGCCAGCGTGTCCTGGTCATCGGCGACGCCATCCTCGACACCTACGTGTGGGGCGCCACCTCGGGACTGTGCCGCGAGTCGCCCGTACCCGCCGTCAGCCTCACCTCCGTGCGCCACCAGTGCGGGGGAGCCGCCAACGTCGCCGTGAACCTGCGGGCGCTCGGGGCGGAGCCCGTACTGCTGTCCGCGGTGGGCGAGGACGCGGCCGGACACCGGCTGCGCGAGGCCCTGCGCGCGGAAGGCGTCGCCACCGACGGGGTGACGGCCCACCCCGCCCGCACCACCGTGACCAAACGCCGGGTCATGGCCGACGGGCAGATGCTGCTGCGCCTCGACGAGGGCGCCGAACAGCCCCTGACCACGGCCGACGGAAGCCTGACCGCACTGACCGCGGCCGCCGACGGCCTCCTGGAAACCGTCGACGCCGTGATCGTCTCCGACTACGGCTACGGTGTGTGCGGGCCGGAGACGACGGCCTGGCTCGCCACGCACCGCGACCGCTGCCCGCCGGCCCTCGTGGTGGACTCCCGGCGGCCCGCCCGCTTCGCCGCCCTGCGGGCCGGCGCCGTCAAACCCAACTACGACGAGGCCCTGCGGCTCCTCGACGACCCGGGCCCCCCGCCCGGCCCGGCCCGCGCCGACCGGCTCGCCCTCCTCGGCGACAAGCTGCTGCGCCTGACCGGAGCCGACCGCGTCGCCCTCACCCTGGACGCCGACGGATCGATGCTCTTCGAGCGCCACCGGCCCCCGCTGCGCACCTACGCACGCGGCGACCGGGCGACGACGAGCACGACCGTCGGCGCGGGCGACACCTTCACCGCGGGCCTCACCCTCGCCCTCGCGGCGGGCGCGGACTCCTCGGCCGCGGCGGAACTGGCGGCCGCCGCCGCGAGCACGGTCGTCGGCACCCCCGGCACCAGCAGGTGCGACGCGGGGGAGCTGCGCCGCCTCTTCGGCGGCACCGGCAAGGTCCGGCCCACCGGATCCCTGCCCGACTGGCTGCTCGACGCGGCCGGGCGCGGCCGCCGGGTCGTCTTCACCAACGGCTGCTTCGACCTCCTGCACGGCGGCCACGTCTCGTGCCTGAGCCGGGCGAAGGAACTGGGCGACCTGCTGGTGGTCGGCGTCAACTCCGACGCCGGCGTGCGCCGCCTCAAAGGAGCCCAGCGACCGGTGATCCCGCTGGCCGAACGCATGCGGGTGCTCGCCGCGCTGAGCTGCGTGGACCTCGTCGTGCCCTTCGACGAGGACAGCCCCGTCGCGCTCATCGAGGCCCTGCGCCCCGAGGTGTACGTCAAGGGCGGCGACTACACCCGTACGACCCTGCCCGAAGCGCCCCTGGTGGAACGCCTCGGCGGCACCGTCCACCTGATGCCCACCGTCGCCGACACCTCGACGACCGACATCATCAAGCGCATCCACGCCATGTCACCGCCCGGCGGCGAGGGAGGGACCCGATGAAAGCGACGGGCACCGCGATGGGACCGCGCCCGCTCCTCGACGCCATCGCCGAAGCACTGGGCGCGGAACGCGAACCCGCACTCGCCCTCTACGTCCACGTGCCGTTCTGCTCCTCGAAGTGCCACTTCTGCGACTGGGTCACCGACATCCCCGTCAGCAGACTCCGCAGCACCGGCGAGGAACGCTCCCCCTACGTCAGGGCCCTGTGCGACCAGATCCGCTTCTACGGCCCCCAGCTGACCAGGCTCGGCTACCGCCCCGAGGTCATGTACTGGGGCGGCGGCACCCCCACCCGGCTCACCGGGGCGGAGATGACGGCCGTCCACCGGGCCCTGGACGAGGCGTTCGACCTGTCCGGGCTGCGGCAGTGGTCGGTGGAGACCACCCCCAACGACCTCGACCCCGCCACCCTCGACGTCATGCGCGGCCTCGGGGTCTCCCGGGTCAGCGTCGGCGTGCAGTCCCTCAACCCGTACCAGCTGCGCAAGGCCGGCCGGGCCCACTCCAGGGAACAGGCCCTGGCGGCCCTGCCGATGCTGCGCCGGGCCGGCATCGACGAGTTCAACGTGGACCTGATCTCCAGCTTCCCCGGCGAGGCCAGGGAGTCCTTCGAGGAGACCCTGCGGACCGTCCTCGCGCTCGACCCGCCGCACGTGTCGGTCTACCCCTACCGCGCCACCCCCAGGACCGTCATGGCGATGCAGCTCGACCGCGAGTTCACCGAGGCCCGGGACCGGCACAGCATGATCGACGACTACGAGCTGGCCATGGAGGTGCTGGGCGGGGCCGGCTACCACGAGTACTGCCACGGCTATTGGGTGCGCGACGCCCGCCACGAGGACCAGGACGGCAACTACAAGTACGACCTCGCCGGCGACAAGATCGGCTTCGGCAGCGGCGCCGAATCCATCATCGGCCACCACCTGCTGTGGAACGAGAACGGCAAGTACGCCCAGTACCTGCTCGCACCCCGGGACTTCACGCACGCCCACCGCTTCACCACCGACGAACCGGACCGGCTGACGGCCCCCATCGGCGGCGCCCTGATGACCAGGGAGGGAGTCGACTTCGCCCGCTTCCGCAGGCTGACCGGACTGGACTTCGCGGACGTACGGCGGACCCCCTACGTCACCCGCTGGTTCGACCTCCTCGAACGCTGCGGCGGCCGGTTCGTCGAGACCCCCCACAGCCTCCGCCTGGAGAAGTCCTCCATCCACCGCGCCTACATCACCCACCTCGCCCACACCATGGCCCATGGCCTGGCGCCCGAACGCGCCTGAGGCGCCCGGCCGAGAGGACTCGCCCATGACCCACGCCGCCCCCCGCAGGTCCCAGGACGTGCGCACCCGCTACGCCGAGCTCATCAACGCCCTGCAGGCGGAGGGCGATCACGACGCGGCGCGCCGCTGCGCCGCGCTCGCCGTGGAACAGGGGGTGTGGCGCCACCCCGCGCAGCGCCCCGTGCACTACCTCCCCTCGATCCCCCCGCGACCGGTGTACGACCCGTCCGCGTTCTGGTTCACCGCCCATCTCCGGGAGAACCACGCGGCGATGCGCGCGGAGCTGGACGCGGTCACCGATCCCGCGGGCCAGGGCTTCCTGCCGGTCGAGGAGCCGCTGCTGGGCAAGGGCCGGTGGGAGCAGGTCACCTTCTACGAGGCGGGGCACCGCTTCGACGACGCCTGCGACCGGTTCCCGGTCACGGCCGCGGTGATCGAAGGCATCCCCGAGGCCTCGCACGCGGGCAGCGGCGTCGCCACCCTCTCCTGGCTCCATCCGGGTACGCACATCGTGCCGCACTGCGGTGGCACCAATGCCCGGCTGCGGGTGCACCTGGGGCTGAAGGTGCCTGAGGGGCCCGCCATGCGGGTCGGGGAGGAGTGGCTGCGCTGGGAGGAGGGCGGCTGCCTCGTCTTCGACGACTCCTTCGAACACGAGGTCCGGCACGAGGGGACCGAGCCCCGTGTCGTGCTGCTCCTGGACGTCACGCACCCCGCCCTCGACGTGCACACCCGGGACGCGATCCTGGCGGACCGCGCCTCCTTCGAGGAGCGCGTCGTCGGATTCATGAACCGGCAGGGCATCGGCCGGGTGGAAATCGGCGACTACCCCGACGACACGGTCCGGCTCTTCGCGGACCAGCGCACCACCGGCCTGATCCACCGTCATCTGCGTGAAGTCGGCGCGTCCGCAGTCGAGTTGCGTGACGGCCGCTTATGCTACGATTAAAAAATTCTCCACACATTACCAGAGCTTGACCTTTCCGGTCCGTGCGCGCGCATTCCCGGCACGGAGTGTGCGGGCACCGGAGAAGCTTGAATTCCTGATAAGTGGAAGTCGATTTACCACCAGCACGACAGAGAAATTCCGAAAGGGATCCGTCATGGTGAAATTCACGGGTGCCATCCCGGTCCTGACCGCCGTCGACGTACCGGCCGGCGTCGCCTTCTGGGTCGGCACGCTGGGTTTCGAAGAGGACTTCGCCGACGACGGCTTCGCGGGCATCCACCACGGCGACGTACAGCTCTTCATCAGCCGGACGGAACACCAGCTCGTCGCGGACAACACCTCCGCGTGGGTGGAGGTCCTGGGCCTCGACGAACTGCACGCGCAGTGGTCGCGGGTGCTCTCCACCGACTACGCGGACGCCTCGGGCCCGGCCATGACCGCGGTGACGGACACCCCTTGGGGGCGTGAGTTCGCGGTGCGCGACCCGGCCGGGAACTGCGTCCACTTCGCCGCCGAGCACTGAGCGACGAGCCGAGCCCCCCGCACCCGCCCGGACGACACCGGAGAAGAGACGGAGAGGAACAGGCATGGGAGACAGCGCGACGGCCCCGGCGCTCGTCGAAGCGGCCAGGAACGGCGACCTGGCGGCCCTCCACGCGGCACTCGCCGCCGGAGCGGACCTGACCGCCAGGGACGATGACGACTGGAGCGCCCTGGACCGGGCGGCCGGCCGGGGCGACGTCGCGGCCGTACGCGCCCTCCTGGCGGCCGGGGCGGACCCCGGCGCCGTGGGGCGCGAGGCGCGCACCCCCTACGAGATCGCCCTGGCCGCCGGCCACCTCGACGCGGCGCGGGAACTGCGCGCCGCCGAGGACGCCGCGAGCGGCCCCGCGGCGGCGCCGCGGCGCACCTGGGAACCGTACTGCCGCGCCTACCCGGTGGCGGAGCTCGCCCGCTACCCGCGGTGGGAGGAGCGGGGGGAGAGCGACGAGGAGGAGGACGGCGCGGCGTCCACGGTGTTCTACCTCCACCACGACCTCATCGTCACCCGCTCCATCTGGCACGGAGAAGACGTGGTGTTCGACGCGGTGACACCCGAGTGGGAGCGGTTCTGCCGCGACGACCTCGCCTTCGCCGCCCCCGACGACTTCGACCTGGTCCCATGACGACGGCCGGCCACGACAGGACCCTCCGCGTCCTCCTCACCTGCCCCGCACCCGCCTGCGACACCGGGAACCCCGGGGACGTCGGGCTGCAGGACAAGTCCGGGGCACTGCTGCCCGGCCGGGTACTGCCCGACGCGACGACGCGCTACGAAGTCGACGTGAAGCTCCGCCCGGTGAGCGCCGGCAAGGGAGCCGATGCCCAGGGCGGAGCCCTCGACTTCGCCGGCCCGTTCGTCCACGGAACACGCGGCGAGCGCTTCCTGTACCTGAGCAGACGCGACCCGGACGGCCCGGGCTGGGCCCGCCGCTGCAAGGTCATGCTGCCGGGGACCGCACCCGCCGACGCCGACAGCCTCTGCGCCACCCTGACCGACACGAGCACCAGCCGCGCCCGGCTCTCCCCGGACGGCTGGACCGTGGGAAAGCCGCCCGGTGGCTGACGACATGCGAGCACACGACACGACGCTGCGCACGGCCCGGCTGGCCCTGACGCCGCTGGACCCCGCCGCCGACGCCGCGCCGCTGCACCGCGCGTACGGCGACGATGAAGTGATGCGCTGGTGGACCAGACCGGCCTGCGCCGACGTCGCCGACACCGAGCGCTACCTCGCCTCCTGCACCGGGCAGAGCGGCGCCCGGCTGTGGACGGTCAGGACGGCCGACGGCGAGGCCCTCGGCATGGCGGGCCTCCTGGGCGAGGTCGAGGTGCCGGGGCTGACCTGGCTGCTCCGCAAGGACGCCTGGGGCCGGGGCTACGCCACGGAAGCGGCGACGGCCGTGGTCGGCCACGCCCTCGGCGACCTCCGCCTCGACCGGGTCGAGGCCTGGGTCGAGGCCGCCAACCACCGCTCCCTGGCCGTGGCCGGGCGCGCGGGACTGAGCGAACGCGCCCGGCTCGCCCAGCACTACGCCCACCGCGCCGGCCCCCACGAGGTCGTCGTCCTCGGCAGGCCGCGCGAGGACGAGCCGGCCACGCCCCTGTGCGTCATCGCCGAACTGCCGGTGCGGGACGTCGCGGCCACCCTCGCCCTGCTGGGCGCCGCGCTCGGTGCCCGTACGGGCTTCGTCATCGGCGATCCGCCGGAGTTCGCCGAACTCGCCCTGACACCGTGGAGCGGCGGCCCCCGGTTCCGGCTCGCGGCCGTCGGCCGCCGGCAGCGGGTGAGCCCGGTGCGGCTCCAGATCGACGTCGCCACCGCGGCCGGCCCCCTGCACCGCAGGGCCGTCGACGCCGGAGCCCGCGTCGACGGTCAGCCGGAACGCCGGCCCTGGGGCCGGACGGAATTCGTCATCACGCTCCACGAGGGCCACGAGCTGACCGTCTCCGTCCCCGCCTGAGCGACGGCACCATCCCCCCGCCCGCGCGGGGCGTTCTCCGACCCGTACCGACCGAGGATCCGTGCGCCGCGATCCGGTTCCCGCACGGAACCGGCCTGCCCGGCGGCCATCAACCGTCCACGTGCCGACCAAGGAGACACACCCATGTCCAACGCGGCCCGTCCGGCCGAAACGTCCGGCGAACCCTGGGAGCGGCTCAGCGACCACCCCGCCAACCCCAGCCAGCTGGGGCGGCCGGCCTTCCTGATGAACCCGCCGTTCTCCTACTCCTGCGAAGTCGCCAACAACGTCTGGATGGAGGACCTGACCGACGAGGAACGGACACCGGACGCGCAACGCGCCTTCGTGCAGTTCTTCGACCTCTACAACTACGTGGCCTCCGAAGCCCTGGTGACCCTCCTGCCGACGCCACGGACCACCGGGCTCCAGGACCTCGTCTTCACGGCGAACCTCGGCATCGTGCTCGAGCACACCGAGGACCGGAACACCGTCGTCGTCTCCCGCTTCACCTCACCGCCCCGGCAGGCGGAGACCCCCGTGGGCCGGGACTTCTTCCGGGCCATGGGCTACGACACCCACATACCCCAGGCGCGCTTCGAGGGGGAGGCGGAGCTGAAGTACCTCCGGGGAAACGTTTATGTGGGCGGCTACGGCCAGCGCTCCGACGCCGAGGCGTACACCTGGATGGAACGGACCTTCGACATGCAGGTCGTCAAGCTCCGGATGACCGACCCCCGCATGTACCACCTGGACTGCACCGTCTTCCCCCTCACCCCGGAACAGACGCTGGTGTGCACCTCGCTCTACGACCAGGCGGAGATCCGCGAGCTCGAGAAGCACACGGAGATCATCGACGTCGACGAGGACGACGCCTACACCGGCATCTGCAACTCCGTGCGCCTCAACAACGTCATCCTCAACTCCTCGCACATCCACGACCTCAAGGCGGGCACGGAGGAGTACGACAGCGAAGTGCGCAAGAACCGGAGACTGGAGGACGTCGCCTCCCGGCTCGCCTTCGAGGTCTCCTACTTCAACCTGTCCGAGTACCACAAGGGCGGCGCCCTGCTGTCGTGCATGATGATGCACCTCAACCGCTTCTCCTACGCCTTCCCCCTGCTGTGACGGGCCAGGAGGCGAGCGAGGCGGACGCGGAGCCCGCCGGGGCGCACGCGGCGGGCGGGCGGTGGCGGAACGCGGCCGTCCTGTGGTCGTTCGCCCGCCCGCACCGCCGCCTGCTCCTGCTGGGGCTGCTGCTCGGGCTGGGCACCACCCTGGCCCAGCTGGCCACCCCCCTGGTCACCAAGGACATCCTGGACGGGCTGGGGACGAAGGCCCCCGTCGGCCCGGCGATCACCCTTCTCGTCGGACTCCTGGTGGCCGGCACCGGCTGTGCGCTCATCCAGTGGGTCATGCTCGGCGGCCTCGCCGAACGCATCGTGCTGGAGGCCCGCAGCGCCATGGTCAGGCGCCTGCTGCGCGCCCGGGTCGGCGTCCTCGCCGGGCGCGCCGGCGGTGAACTCGTCACCAGCGTCACCTCCGACACCCTGCTGCTGCGCGAGGCGGCCGCGACGTCGGTCGTGGACCTCATCAACGCCGTCGTCCTGCTCACCGGCTCGCTGGTGCTCATGGGCGCCCTCGACTGGGTGCTGCTGGCCACCACGCTCGGCGCCCTCGCCGTCATCGGGCTGGTGATCGCCCTGCTGATGCCGCCGCTGGCGGCCGCCCAGCGCGAGGCCCAGGCCGCCGTCGGCCGCCTGGGCGGCGTCCTGGAAGGCTCCCTGCGCGCCATCCGCACGGTCAAGGCCGCCCGGGCCGAGGGCAGACAGTGCGACCGGGTGCTCGCCGAGGCCCGTGAATCGACCCGGCAGAGCATCAGGGCCGTCCGCTTCGAGGCCGTCGCGTGGACGGTGGCGGCCGGGGGCATCCACATCGCCATCCTGATCGTCCTCGCGCTGGGTGCGTGGCGGGTGACCGAGGGAGCGCTCCCCGTCTCCAGCCTCGTCGCCTTCCTCCTCTACGCGTTCCAGATCCTGGACCCGGTCAGCGGCCTGACCCGCACGGTCACCGAGCTCCAGTCGGGCATGGCCGCCTCGGCACGCATCCGCGAGCTGCAGCGCATGGAGGCGGAACCGCTCCGTCCGGCACCGGCGACGGCGCCCGCGCCCAGGACCGCGCCCGCCCCGCCGTCCGTCCCCGTCGTCGCCTTCCGCGAGGTGACGGCCCGTCACCGGCCCGACGGCCCGCCCGCCCTGGACGGCGTCACCTTCAGCGTCCCGCGCTGCGGGCACACCGCCATCGTCGGCCCGTCCGGGGCCGGCAAGACCACGGTCTTCTCCCTCATGCTGGGCTTCCTGCAGCCCCAGCGCGGCGAGCTCACCCTCGACGGCGTGCCGTACCCCCGTTGGCCCCTGGACGACGTCCGTGCCCGGATGGCCTACGTCGAACAGGACGCCCCCCTGCTCCCGGGATCACTGCGCGAGAACCTGCTCTGCCGCCACCCGGCGGCCGACGACGACACACTCTGGGCGGCCCTGCGCGCCGTGCGGCTCGAGGAGAGGGCGCGGGAGCTGCCGGACGGGCTCGACACGGTGCTCGCGGGGCCGACCATGTCCGGTGGCGAACGCCAGCGGATAGCCCTGGCGCGCGCCCTCGTCGGCGACCCGGAGATCCTCCTGCTCGACGAGGCCACCGCCCAGCTGGACGGCCTGACGGAGATCGCCGTCCGGGACGTCGTCCACCGGGTCGCGGAGCGCGGAGCCGTGCTCACCATCGCCCACCGGCTCTCCACCGTCACCGACGCCGACCAGATCATCGTCCTGGACCGCGGCCGCCTCCGCGCCCTGGGCACCCACGCCCAACTCCTCGGCGAGGACGGGCTCTACCGCGACCTCGTGGCCGCCCTGCGCATCGGCCCGGCGGCGACGGGCGGGCAGCCGGGCTGAGCCGCCGGCCGCCCGGTCACGCGGCCTGCCCGGCGGGCTCGAGGACGGCCTCGACATCCACCAGGACATCGATCATGTCACTGACCACCACCCCGCCCCGGTCCACCACGTCGTTCCAGCTCACGCCGTAGTCATGACGGTTCAGGCGTGCCTTGGCCGTGAACCCGGCGCGCCGCCTGGGCCCCCTGTCCTGCCCGTCCTCCCACCAGGGGGTGTCCCACTGCCCCAGGTACGACACCTCGAACGTCACGGGATGCGTGACCCCGCGTACGGTGAGATCGCCGGTGAGCTCGAAGCCGGTCGCGCTCACCCGGTGGACGCGCGAGGAGACGAACGTCCACGTCGGGTGGTTCTCGACGTCGAAGAAGTCGGCGCTGCGCAGGTGGGCGTCCCGCTCGGGCTGGCCGGTGTACACCTGGGTGGCGTCGATCACCGCCTCCACGTGGGCCTTCTCCGGCTCGTCGGGGTCGACCTCCACGGTCCCGCGCACGTTCTTGAACTGGCCGCGCACGTAGGTGACCATCATGTGTCTGGCGCAGAACTCCGCACCGGTGTGACCGGGCTCGAAGAACCACTTCGTCGTGGTCATGGCAGCTCCCTGGCGCTCGCCCCTTCAGCCAGCGTAGGACGGCGGCGGCCGGGATTCCTGCTGGAGGGGCCCGGGCGGCTACTGCTGCCCGTAGGCCATCCAGTTGCCCGGAGCGACCAGTGGCCGGAAGCCGATCTTCTCGTAGACGCCGTGGGCGTCCCCGGTGGACAGCAGGACGCGCTTGATGCCGAAGGGCGCGAGATGGTCGCGCACCCCCGTCACCAGCGCGGTGCCCAGCCCCTTGCCCCGGGCCCGGCGGTCGACGTAGACATCGCACAGCCAGGCGAACGTCGCGCGGTCCGTGACCACACGCGCATAGGCGACCTGGGCGCCCGACGCCTTCTCGTAGGCGCCGAAATTCAACGAGCCGGCCATCGCGCAGTCCTGCTTCTCGCGGGTGCGGCCCAGTGCCCAGTAGGCGTCGGTGGAGAGCCAGTGATGGACCAACGCGCCGTCCACGCGGGCCGGGTCGCTCGAGAACTCGTAGTCGTCGATCACGGAGGACGACATTGCCACCTCGTGAGAAGCCGTTCAACCGCACAGCCGCGGGGGTGCGGTGACGGGCGGACAAAGCAATGATCGAACAGTTGCGGCACCGTAGAACCTTCGCCTAGTGTGACAACTCGCTGCAAGATCACCTGATTTGAGAAGACATCTGCCGTACCGGAAGGGCCGCTGCGGAGCGGACCTCCGGAGCATGCCGGCAGGGCTCACTGTTCCAGGGGGATTCCAGATATGCGCACCACTTGGCAGGGGGGACGCCGGGGAGCCCTCTCCTTACGGCATCCGGCCTTCGTCTTCCTGCCGCGGTCATGACTCCGCGGATCGGCATCACGGCACGCTATCGCAAGGCCCTGCGCAGCTACTGCGTCCACGAGGGCTACGTCGACGAAGTCGTCCGGGCCGGAGGCCTTCCCGTCCTCGTCCCCTTCGGCGACGCGTCCCGGTGCGCGGACGTCCTGCGCTCCATCGACGGCCTCATGCTCACTGGAGGCGAGGACATGGACCCCTCGCGCTACGGCGGCGCCGGACGGCAGGACGGCTACGACTATTTCCCGGACCGCGACGACTTCGAGCTCGCCCTCGCCGGGATGGCCCTCGAAGCGGGCGTGCCGACGCTCGGCATCTGCCGCGGCTGCCAGATACTCCACGTCGTCGCGGGCCACACCCTGATCCCGCACGTACCCGACGTCCTGGGTGACCTCGTCGCCCACCGCACGTCGGTGACCGAGACGTCGGAGCACTTCGTCACGCTGACGGAGGGCAGCCGCGTCCGGGACGCCTACGCACAGCAGTCCATGCTCGTCACCTCCTACCACCACCAGGGCCTGGAGTTCGGCGAGGACACGGACGCGCGCTGGCGGGTGACCGCCCGTGCCGACGACTCGCTCGTCGAGGCGATCGAGTACACCGGCGACTGCTGGGCCGTCGGCGTGCTGTGGCACCCCGAGCTGCCGGTGAAGGGCGGGAGCGAGGCGGGCGACCCGCTGATCTCCGCGTTCGTCGCCGCCGCGGGAGCGGCGTGATGTTCGCGGTCGAACGCCTGGGGCCGCAGGCCCTTGGACTCCTCCTCGACCTGCAGGAACGCATCCACTCCGGGCTTCCGGACCCGAGCGTGTTCCAGCGCAGCTCCGCCGAGTTCCTCTCCTACTGCCTGGCCGACGGCGGCCGCTGCTACGCCGTGCGGCACCGTGGCGACACGGTCGCCTACCGCATCGTCTACTTTCCGCGGGACCGTGAATTCAACCTGGCGAAGGACGTTCCGCTGCCCCCGCGGGAATACGCCCACGTCGCCCATTGGGACACGATCGCGGTCCTGCCCGAGTGGCGCGGGCACCGGCTGTCGGCCCTCATGAACACCCGGGCCCTGGCCGACCTCGAGGAGACGGGGATCCGGCACCTCTTCGCCACCAGCTCACCCCGGAACCCGCACGGGGTCCGGTCGCTGATCGGCGCGGGATTCCGCCCCGTCCGCCTCGTCGAGAAGTTCGGCGGAAACCTGCGGTTCCTGTTCTACCGGCCCTTCCCCGGCGGCTGGGACCCCGCACAGGACGACGCGGCGCACGGCACGCACGACGACACCGGCGCGAAGCTGCTCGCGCTGTCCGCCACTGGCGACCTCCGGGCCGCGTTCGCGAGCGGGTGGATCGGCACGGGGATCCACATGGGCGCCGCGACCGCGGCGAACGGCGGCGCGCCCCGCCTCCGGATGCGTCGCCGCTCTCTCCCCTTCGGCAACTGACCCTTCTCGTCGCACACCGCGTCAGCGGACAGGGAGCGCTCTCCACCATGAAAATTTTGCTGACCACCTCCGACCCGGACCTCGAGACCTCCGACTTCCTGCGGCCGGGAAACGTGGTCCACATACCGGGCCTCCACGGCGAGCCGGACGAGGAGCTGCTCGACGCCCTCATCCTCCACGGTGCCACGGCCCTGATCACCCCCCGCCGGCCGGACGACGCCATGCTCCGGCTGTGGTCCGAGAGCCTCAAGGGGCCGAAGTTCCTCGCCTACCCGGCCGCTCCCGCACAGCCGGCCGGCCCCGTGGCCTGCGCACCGGCCGGCATCAGCGAATACCGGCAGGACGGCACCGGCCTGGAGCCGACCGGCGACGCCTTACGCGCCTGCGAACAGTGGTTCACGCGCACCAGGACGCCGGCTCCGCTCCTCGTCGAGGGGCAGCGCGACGTCGTCCTGATCGGCGCCGGCATCGTCAACCTCATCACGGCCCTGCACCTGACGGACCACGGATTCCGGGTGACGATCGCCGACAGGTCACCCGCACCGGGCAGCGCCGACTGGCGGCGGTACGGCTGCACCCACGCGGGCGACGACGCACGGATGTTCACCCTCACGGAGATGGACAGCTACAACAACCGCGATCCGCACACCGGCGGCCCGGACTACTTCCGGGCGCCCGTGGAGAACGCGGGCTGGCTGGCCTCGGACCGGCACCCCGCCTCGCGCGAGGAGGCGGCGTGGATCGAGGAGTTCGAGAGGATCCCCTCCTGGCTGGCCCGCGCCTACAACGCCGACGTCTTCGCCTTCAACGCCGAATCCCACGACGGCTGGGAGCAGCTGCGCCACCGCCACCCCGGCCTGTTCGAGGACGTCGTCCTCGCGGACGGCATCCTGCGCCTGTACAGCGATCGCGCCCATCTCGAAGCGGCGGTGGCGCGCCACCACGCGATGGGCGTCGCCGTGCGCGAGCTCACCCCCGGCGGCATCGCCCGGGAGTACCCCGGCCTGGTCCAGCCGATGCGCACCGGCGTCCTGGTCGGCGGCTTCACCGTTCCGGGGTTCACCCTCAACGTCCACAAGTTCTCCGCCAGGATCGTCGAACACCTCAAGGGCCGGGGCGCCGCCTTCCTCTGGGACACCCCCGTCTCCGGGGTCCGGCGCGACGCCTCAGGGCGGATCGTCGCCTTCGACTGCCCGGTCCCGCTTCCCGCCGGCGCCCACGTCGTCGCCTCGCCCGGTGTCCACGGAAGGGCTCTTCTCGAGGGATCCCCGTGCGAAGGCAGGATCCACGGTGTCCTCGGCGGCTGGATACGGATGAGCAACGGGACCGTCCGCCTGAAGAACTCGCTCAAGGTGGCCCGTAAAGGACACGTCACCGAGGACGCGAACGTCACCGTCGCCGTGGACGCCGACGGCCGGGACATCCTGATCGTCGGATCAGGCTACGGCTACACCGGGGCCGACCCGGACGCCGTGGACGAGCGCCAGCTCGACGCGATGAAGCGCGGCATCCTCGACACCGTCGAACGGCTCTTCCCCGGCCACGAGCCCCTCACCGGCTCCTCGCACCCGGCGGAGAACTACGACTTCAAGTACTGCGTCCGGCCCTGGACGGCGACGTCCCTCGGCGTCTACCACGCCGAACGGACCGAGGACGGTGGGCTCTTCGTCGTCAACGGCGGCCACAACACCGGCGGCTTCGCCCAGGCGCCCGCCGTCGCGCACGCCGTTCTCGCCTCGCTCCGGGGGCAGCCGCACCCCATGCACCGGCTGTACCGCCCGGACCGCTTCACGGGATTCGCCGACGGGGACGCGGTGCCCGGCAGGCCCGAGAAGGAACCCGTCACGTCGGACAGCTGAGCGCCCTCCGTACGACTCGCGACACTTCAGGATCGAGAATGTCAGTGGACAAGACCATGCCATCGGACCGCACCGAGCCCCCCGCGCCCGGAGGAGGCGTTCCCCCGCTGGAGCCCGCGGACTGGGAGGAGTTCCGGGCGCTGGGCAAGCGGATCATCGACGACACGGTCGACTACCTCGCGGGCCTGCGCGAGCGGCCCGTGTGGCAGCCCGTGCCCGAAGAGGCCCGGACCGCGCTGAGCGAGGGCCTGCCCGAGCACCCCACGCCGATGGCGGCCGTCTACGACGCGTTCCGCTCGACGGTCATGCCCTACCCGCGCGGCAACATCCACCCGCGGTTCTGGGGCTGGGTCAACGGCTCGGGCCTGCCGGTCGCCGCGTACGCCGACCTCCTCGCGTCCGTCATGAACTGCACGCTCGGCTCGGGCGAGAACGCCGCCATGATGGTCGAGGAGCAGGTCATCGAGTGGCTCAAGCAGGCGTTCGACTGGCCGGGGGAGGGCTCGGGGATCCTCACCAGCGGCTGCTCCATGGGGCAGATCGTCGCCCTCGCCGCGGCCCGTCAGGCCGGGGCCGGGCGGTGGGACATCCGGCACGACGGCACCCGGGCCGCGCCGCGGCTCACCGTCTACGGTTCCACGGAGACGCATCACTCGTTCGAGAAGGCGGTCGAGCTGCTCGGGATAGGGACGGCGTACTTCCGCGCCGTTCCCGTCGACGGCGACTTCCGGATCGACGTCGCCGCCCTGCGGCGGGCGATCCGGGAGGACCGCGCCGCGGGCTTCCATCCCGTCTGCCTCGTCGGGAACGTCGGCACGGTCAACACCGGCGCCGTCGACCCCCTCGACGAGCTCGTGGCCGTCGCCCGCGAGGAGGACCTGTGGCTCCACCTCGACGGCGCCTTCGGGGCGTTCGCCTACCTCCTGCCCACCCACCGCGAGATGCTGGCCGGCCTGAAGGAGGCGGACTCCCTCGTCTTCGACCTCCACAAGTGGTTCTACATGCCGTTCGACGTGAGCTGCGTGCTGGTCCGCAGGCCCGGCATCCTCGAGGAGACATTCAGCTCGAACGCCGACTACATCAGCAGGACGACGAGCGGCCCGGCCTCGTACCCCGTCGCCTTCTCCGACCGCGGCATCGAGCAGTCCAGGCGCTTCCGTGCCCTCAAGGTCTGGTTCGCGCTCAAGACCCACGGCATCCACGCCTTCGCGGAGTCCATCGCCGGCAACATCGAGCAGGTCGCCCACCTCACCCGCCTGGTCGACGCGGCGCCGCGGCTGGAGACCGTCTCCCGCAGCGACCTCAACGTCGTGTGCTTCCGCTACGTCCGGCCGGACGCCGGGACGGACGAGCTGAACGCCGTCAACCAGGAGATCCTCACACGCCTGCAGCTGGGCGGGCTCGCGGTCCCCTCGCACACGCTGATCGACGGTAAGTTCGTCATCCGGGTCGCCAACACCAATCACCGGACGGTGAAGGAAGACATGGACTTTCTCGTCGATCAGGTCGTCTCGATCGGCGACGACGTGGCCGGGGCCCGGGCGGGTGCCGGTGCATAGCGCCCGCGCCTATTCGGTGGGGCTGCCGGCGGCACTCGCCGCCACGGCCCTGTGGGGCTTCACCTTCCTCGGCCCCGCCGCCGTCGACCCCGTCAACATCTACTACCTCGTGGTGGGCAGGTACGCGGTCTTCGGCCTGATCTCGCTGGTGGTCCTGCTGTGCAACCTCGGCAGGCTGCGGGCGCTCGGCACGGCGAACGTCCTGAAGGCGATGCACCTGGGCGTCGTGGGCTACATCGGCTTCTATCTCCTGCTGTCGATGTCCGCCTCGATCGGCGGCGGCGTTCTCGCCTCGACCCTGACGGGCCTGATCCCCGCGTTGGTCGCGCTCACCTCCAACTCCCTGGAGAAGGCGCTGCGGTGGCGCAGGCTGCTGCTGCCGGTCGCCATCATGTCCTGCGGCCTGCTGCTGGTCAGCGGCGACGTCACCTCGGTCTGGTCCGACGGCAAGGGGCGCGACGCCCTCGTCGGGACCGGCCTGGGCGTCGCGGCGTGCCTGGCGTGGTCCTACTTCGTCATCGTCAACGGCATCATCCTCAAGAGGGCCCGGACGCCCGTCGACAACACCGTCTGGACCGCGAGCATCGGATTCGGCGCGTTCGGCGCCTCGCTGCTCCTCCTGCCCCTGGCGTGGTCGGGGGAGGGCCCCTCTCCGCTCTCCGACGGCGGTACGTTCTGGTCCTTCCTGGCCTGGTGCACCGCGCTGGCCGTGCTGGGGTCCTGGTGCGCCACCTGGTTCTGGAACATCGCGACGAAGCGCCTGCCGACCACGATGATGGGGCCGATCATCGGCATGGAAGCGGTGTTCGGCGTGGTCTTCAACCTGATGTGGGAGGGACGGATGCCCGCCTTCCATGAATTCTGGGGCGGGCTGCTCGTCGTGTCCGGCGTCTTCCTGTGCGCCTATGTGTTCAACCGGGCCCGGCCGGCCGCCACGGGCTGAACGGCCGGCCCCCGCAGGACGGACGCCCTGCGGGGGCCGTTCCCGCCTCGGCGGACCGTCAGCCCACCGTCACCTTGAGGATGCGGCCGGAGGCTTCGACGACGAACAGGGTGCGCCGGGGGTCGTTGTCGCCGAAGGCGCGGGCCACCCGGACGCTGCTGGGCATCCGCAGGCCCTTCACCAGGACGCAGGACCGGCCGCTCTCCGGATTCACCCGGATCAGTTCGCCGTCGCGGAAGCTCGCGACCACCAGGTCGCCTCCGAAGGAGGTGAGGTCGTCCAGGAGCTTGATGCCCAGGATGCCGGAGCTGAGCTCGGTGACCGCGGTGTGGTGCGCCGGGTCCTTCAGGGGGATCCGCACGACCGGCGACCTGGTGTCGGTGATGACGCTCGCGTACAGCTGGTCGCCGACGATCTCCAGGCCGTTGGTGCCGAAGACGTTCGCCTTCCTGGTCCACTCCTCGTCCCGGGTGCCGTCCGGCCGGATCTTGAGGATGCCGGTGGCCAGCTCGCGGCTGACGTAGAAGTTGCCCTCGGCGTCGATGGCGAGGCCGTTGATGCCGGTGATGCCGTCCACGACCTTCTCGGGCTTCGGCGTGGCGGCGGTCGGGTCGAAGCGCATGATGCCACCGGCCGGCCTCAGCGGGTTGACGCCGAAGTTGACGTACATCATCCCGTCCGGACCGCGCCGGATTCCACCGGGACCGCTCACCGGGAAGCTGGTCCTGAGGGTCCCGTCGGGGGCGTACCCCTCGACGCGGTGCTTGGTGATGTGGGCGACCCAGAGCGTGCCGCGCCCGTCGAACTCGAGGTTCTCCCGCCAGTCGAGCAGCGGGACGCCGCCCTTGCGGAAGACCTCCACCTTCGTCTGCTCCTGGCACGAGGCCGGCGCCGCCGCGGCCGGCGGTGCGGCCGCGGCGGCGGCTGTTCCCGGCAGGCCCAGCACCAACGCGGCCAGCAGACTTCCCACGACTTTCATCGAATGAGTACGCATGACCACCGTTGTAGTGCCCGGCGTTCTCCTCCCACCAGTCACTCGCCTGCCAACTGTTACCGCCTAGTAATCGCCTAGGGCTCCTCCTGCCGGACGACGCACAGGCCCCAGATGACGAAGACGCACAGCGCGATGGCCACGATCGACCAGAGCGGGTAGTAGGGGATGGACAGGAAGTTGGCGACGAGGAGCAGGGCCGCCACGCCGACCCCGGCGATCCTGGCCCACAGGCTGACCTTGAACAGGCCGACGCCCACCATGATGGCCAGGATGCCGAGGAGGAGGTGGATCCAGCCCCAGCCCGTGAGGTTGAACTGGAACACGTAGTGGGGCGTGGTGACGAAGACCTGGTCGTGAACGATGGCCATGATGCCCCGGAAGACGTCCAGGAACCCCACGATCAGCATCATGACGGCGGCGAAGACCGTCAGCCCGCCGGCTGCGGCTTGCTTCTCGGTTCGGGGGTTGAGCGTGGATGACATGGGATCTACCTCCGTTGTCTGCTCGTCACGTCCCGGGGTTCTGCCATGGTCACTACCAGCGTCCGTGCGACGGGGGCCGGGCGCCTCACCCGGACCGGGTGAGGCGCCCGGCCCCCGGGGGCGAGGCGTGGACGGGGCTCAGGCCGCGTCGTACCCGTAGGGGAAGGTGATCTCCGCCGTCTCGCTGTCGGGGATCAGGCGGGCCAGCCCCTCCGCGCAGAACGTGGCGTTCTCCACCGAGCGCGGCAGCATGACGGCCTCGTACGCCCGGACCGCGTCGTCGACGCTGTCCTCGGTGACGAGGGCCCGGGCGAGGTCGGCGCCGTCGAGCATGGCGAGGTTGGCGCCCACGCCGAGCGGGGGCATCAGATGAGCGGCGTCCCCGAGCAGGGTGACGCCGGGGGCGTGCTCCCAGGTGTGGGGGACGGGCAGTGCGTACAGGGGCCGGTGGACGAAGCCGCCGTCGTTGTGCCGCAGCAGGTCGAGCAGGCTTTCGTCCCAGCCGTCGTACCTCTGCAGCAGGTCTGCCCGCACGGCGTCCGTGTCGTCGAGGTCCAGGCCGGCGTGCCAGTCCTCGGCGGCGCGGAAGGCGGCGTAGACGCGGATGCTGCCGTCGCCGTTGCGCTGGGCCATCAGCGCCCGGCGCCCGCCCTTGGCCGACAAGGTGCCCTGGCCGACCAGGCGGGCGATGCCGGGGTGGCGTATGTCGCAGTCGTCGAAGCAGGCCTCGACGAAGGTGACGCCGGTGTAGGCGGGCAGGGCGTCGGAGAGGGCGGGGCGGACCCGCGACCAGGCGCCGTCGGCGCCGATGACCAGGTCGAAGTCCTCGGTGGTGCCGTGGGTGAAGCGCACGCGGCAGGGGCCGTCGCCCAGCGGTACGACCTCCTCGACGCCTTCGCCCCAGCGGACGGTGCCCGGGGCGAGGGAGTCGAGGAGCAGGCCGCGCAGCAAGCCCCGGTCGATCTCCGGCCTGCTGGTCTCGCCCTCGGCGGGCAGCCGGTGCCACAGGACGGCGGCACTGCGGTCGAGCAGGCGCAGTTCCTGCCCTTCGGGGCGGGCCAGCGCCATGACCCGGTCCAGCAGGCCGGCGGCGCGCAGGGCCTCCTGGCCCGTGTCGGCGTGCATGTCGAGCGTGCCGCCCTGGAAGCGGGCCCCGGCGGAGGCCTCGCGCTCGTGGACGGTCACGGCGTGGCCGTGCCGCTGCAGGATGCGGGCGCACAGGAGGCCGCCGGGGCCGCCGCCGACGATGGCGATGCGAGCAAGGTGATGGGTCGTCATGGGCCCACAAAAGCACAGCGGTTAAATAAGTGCAACGGCTAAACTTTCGAACCGGGTCAACTCCAGGGGGTAGGGTGGGCCGCATGACCGGAACGACGGGGCGCCGCGAGCGCAAGAAGGCCCAGACACGGCAGGCGCTGGGGGACGCCGCGCTGCGGCTCTTCCTGGAGCGCGGCTACGACGACGTCGGCGTCAGGGAGGTGGCGGAGGCGGCGGACGTGTCGGTGACCACGCTGTTCAAGCACTTCCCCAGCAAGGAGGCCCTCGTCTTCGACGAGGACGCGGGCCGGGAGGCCGCGCTGGTCGCCGCCGTGCGCGAGCGGCCCCCGGGCCGGTCCGTCCTGCACGCGCTGCGCGACCACGTGGAGCGGACCCGGCTGGCCCTCTCCAGCGACGACCCGGCCTTCCGCGCCTTCGATCGACTGGTGAACTCCACTCCCGCGTTGAAGGAGTACGGGGACCGCATGTGGCTGCGCCACGAGGCCGCCCTGGCCGCCGCCATCGCCGAGGACGCCGGAGCCCCCGAGGGCGATGTCGGCGCCGCCGCGCTGGCCCGCTTCGTCATGGAGAGCCCGGTCCTCGCCCGGAGGAGCGAGGACCCCCGGCGCGCCCTGCGCGAGGTGTTCGCACTGCTGGAGAACGGCTGGGGAGCCGGTCCGCGCTGACCTCGCGGCGCCGTCGTGACGGACTGCGGATCGAGCGCCGAACGTCAGTACGTATCGGCCCTCTTGGCGCCCGGAGCGGGCATGCGTACCGTCACCGGTGTGGGAGGCGTCCCCTTGCCCGAAAGGCGGCGGCGTGCCCCTTTTCCCGATCGCGCTGCGTACCGCGTTCCGCCGTCCCGACACCGCCTGCGCCCCGGCCGGGGGTGAGGGCGCGGTGCCGGCTCGCGGCGGGCCGGCGTGGGTGACGTGGGGTCTGGCGGGGCTGCTGTTCACGGTGTACGCGGCGGTGTCGGTGCGCCGGCACCAGCGGATGCTGACCACCGGCTTCGACCTGGGCATCTTCGAGCAGGTCGTCCGCTCCTACGCGCACGGGCACCTGCCGGTCGTCGAGCTGAAGGGACCGGGCTACCCGGAGCTCGGGGACCACTTCTCCCCGGTCCTGGCCACGTTGGCGCCCTTCTACCGGCTGTGGCCCTCACCCCTGGTGCTCCTGCTGGCCCAGGCCGCCCTGCTGGCGGTCGCGGTCGTGCCGCTGACCGGATGGGCGCGCCGGGAGCTGGGGGACCGGGCCGCGTGGATCGTGGGGCTGGGCTACGGCGCGTCCTGGGGAATCGCCTCCGCCGTGGGCTTCGACTTCCACGAGGTGTGCTTCGCCGTGCCGCTGCTGGCTCTCTCGCTGGCCGCGCTCGGCCGGAACCGCCTGGTGCCGGCGGCCGCATGGGCGCTGCCGCTGCTGCTGGTCAAGGAGGACCTGGGGCTGACGGTGGCGGTCATCGGCGTCCTGATCGCCCGGCGCGGCGGCCGCCGGCTGGGGCCGGCCACCGCGGTCGCCGGGGTCGCCGGCACCGTCCTGGAAGTGCTGGTGGTCATCCCCGCCCTCAGCGCCGCCGGCCACTACGACTACTGGGAGAAGCTGCCGGCCTCCACCGGCTCCACCGCCTCCGGGCTGCCCGCGCTGCTGTACCGGGGAACGATCGGCCTGGTCGCGATGCCCGAACCCAAGGCCGTCACCCTGATCCTGCTGTTCGCCCCCACCGCGTTCGTCGCCCTGCGCTCCCCGCTCGCGTGGACGGTCGTGCCCACGCTCGCCTGGCGGTTCGCCTCCGACAACCCGCTGTACTGGGGGACCGGCTTCCAGTACAGCGCGGTGCTGATGCCGATCGTCTTCGCCGCCTGTCTGGACGGGCTCACGAGGCGGCCGGCGGTGGCTCCGCGGGACCGGCGGTGCCATCTGATCGTCACGGCGGCGGTCACCGCCGTGCTGCTGCCGCAGTTCCCGCTCTTCCAGCTCGCCCTGCCCGGCACCTGGCGCACGCCTGCGCGCGTCGCCGCCGCCCACCGGATCATGCGCCTCATACCCGACGGGGCGACCGTCGCCGCCTCCAACCATCTGGCGCCCCAGCTGGCCGCCCGCACCACCGTCTCCGAGTTCGGCATGAACGGCAGCCGCCCCGACCCCCAGTGGATCATCATGGACACCACGACGTCCCGGGGCTGGCCCCTGTCCGGTGTCGAGCAGGGGCGGTTGCTTCCCCGGGTCCGCGCCCAGGGCTACCGCGTCGCCGCCGACGCGGACGGCTACCTGCTCCTGCGCCGGACCGCGTCCGCCGCGCCGTAACCGCGCGGAGGGAGCCGTTCAGTCGTGGATGCGGGCGAGCAGCTCCCGGGTGCGGGGCCCGTCGAACTCCGCCAGCAGGACCGACTGCCAGCGGCCGAGGTAGAGCGCGCCCGCCGTGACGGGGATGCTCAGTTCGGGGTGGGTGGCCACGATGGCGCGGGCGTGGGAGTGACCGTTGTCGCGTTCGCCGTGCACCAGCCGCTCGGCGGGGGTGCGCAGGGTGTCGTGGGCGTAGTAGTGGTGGGCGCTGTGCGGGGCGAGGCGTTCCAGGAGCTCGCGCAGGTCGCACTCCAGCCCCGGGTCGCGTTCGTTGACGATCAGACCGCAGGTGGTGTGGCCGCAGTACAGGTGCAGGGTGCCTTCGGCGACGCCGGACTCCTCGGTCAACTGCCGTAGCTCGGCCGTCAGGTCGACGACGGCGTCGGGCCCGCCGACGGTGACGGTGAGCCGGGCCGAGAGGGCGATCGAGCTGCCTTCCGGACGGGCGTCGCGTGAGGTCACGTCAACGCGTGGGCCCGAGACGGTGGTCATGGTGCCTCCAAGAGGGTGCGTTTCCGCGGGGACCGATCGCACCCTGAACGCTGACAGCACACCGCGAGGGCGCGTAACGGCCCTTCCGGTCACTTCCGCGCCCGCCCGGCCGCCGCCGAGCTCGTGGAAGGTCCCGCACCACAGGACGCATAGGGTTATAGGGAAGTCAAGTGTTCGAAACGTGCACAGGGGGCGTGCCCGCTCTGTGCCGTGCAGCCAACAGAAGGGCGGTCATGCGGTGGAGGCTCCGCGCGTCGAGTTCAAGGTGCTGGGGCCCCTCGAGGTCGTCGCCGGCGGCCGTGCGCTCCCGCTCGGCGGCCCGAAGCAGCGGACGCTGCTCGCCACGCTGCTCGTCAACGCCCACACCTCGGTGTCCGGAGAGCGCCTGTGCGACGCGATCTGGGGAGCGGCCCCGCCGGCGTCGGCCCAGGCCAACGTCCGCAGTTACGTCGCCGCGCTGCGCAGGGTGCTCAACCCGGCTGCGGGCGAGGACCGGTTGAGCCTGGGTCACGGCGGCTACCAGCTGCGCGTCCTGCCCGGCGAAGTCGACCTGCAGCTGTTCGAGGACCTGGCGGCGCGCGGCCGCTCCGCGCTGGCCGGGGGAGAACCCCGGGTGGCCGCCGGCCATCTGCGGACCGCCCTGGGACTGTGGCGCGGCGGCGCGTTCGACGGGGTGGCGCACCACGAGGACCTGCACATCGAGGCGGCCCGCCTGGAGGAGGCCCGGCTCGCCGCGACCGAGGACCACGCCGAGGCACGCCTGGCGCTCGGCGAATCCCGCGAGGTCGTGGGCCTGCTCCAGGCGGAAGTGACCCGCTATCCGCTGCGCGAGTCGCTGTGGGCGAAGCTGATGACCGCGCAGTACCACTGCCACCGTCCCGGCGACGCGCTGCAGTCGTACGCCCTGGCCCGCACGGCGCTGCGGGACGAGCTGGGGCTCGAACCGGGCGCCGAGCTGCGCCAACTGCACCGCGCGGTCCTCACCGGCGGCCCGCTGCCCGGCCCCCCGGGCGCTTGCGGGCGGACGGAACGCCCCGCGGACACCTGGCGGCCGTCGAGCCAACTGCCGGCCGACACCACCGACTTCATCGGACGGGACCGGGTGCTGGAGCGGGCCTCGGCGCTGCTCGACCCCTTCGGCAAAGCGGCCCACGAGGCCTCGCCCTGCGCCGTGCCCGTCGTCCTGCTCACCGGGCTCCCCGGGGTCGGCAAGACCGCTCTGGCCACCCGGCTCGCCCACCAGCTGCGCGACGTCTTCCCCGACGGCCGCCTGTTCGTGCACCTCGGCGGCGCCCGCAGCCCCCAGCGCTCACCCGGTGCGGTCCTCGCGGACCTGCTCGTCAGCCTGGGCGTCGCCGGCCCGTCCATCCCCGAGGCGACGGTGGACCGTGCCGCGATGTTCCGCGCCCTGCTCTCCGGCCGCAAGGTGCTGGTGCTGCTCGACGACGCACGGGACGAGGCCCAGATCCGGCCGCTGCTGCCCGGCACCCCCGGATCCGCGGCCCTGGTCACCAGTAGGGCACGGCTGGCGGGCCTGACGGGGGCTCACCTGGTCGACGTCGCCCCGTTCGACCACGAGGAGTCGCACCACCTGCTGCGGCGCATCGTCGGCCCCCAGCGGCTCGCGGCGGAACCGGAGGCCACCGAGCGGATCCTGGCCGGCTGCGCGGGACTGCCGCTCGCGCTGCGCGTGACCGCCGCGCGGCTCGCGAGCCGCCCGCACTGGCAGCTGCGGCGCCTGGCCGAGCGGCTCGCCGACGAACAGGGCCGGCTCGGCGAGCTGACGGTGGGTGACCTCGCCGTCCGTACCAGCGTCGCCGCCAGCTACCACGCCCTCCCGGCCGACGCCGCCCGCGCCTTCCGGGCCATCGGCATGCTTCCCTCGCCGGACTTCCCGGGCTGGGCCCTTTCCGCCCTGCTCGACTCCTGCGACACCGACCATGTGACCGACGCGCTGATCGACGCCAACCTCGTCCAGGTCGAGTCCCTCAACGCCCAGGGGCAGCCGCGCTACCGCATGCACGACCTGCTGCACGTCTACGCGGCGGAACGCGCCACGGCCGAGGAACCGCCCGCGTGGCGGCGGACCGCGGTGGCGCGGGTCCTGGACGGCTGGCTCTCCCGGGTACGGACCGCGGCCGACCAGCTCATCCGCCGGGGACCGGGCGACCGGCCCCGGGGCGAGCCCGGCGACCTCGTCCAATGGCTGGAAGGCGAGCGGACGAGCCTGGTCACCGCGGTCGAGTTCGCCGCCGGCGCCGGCTACGGAACCCGGACGGCCGCCCTGGCCCACGCCATGGAGGACGTCTGCCACCTGCGCAACTGGTGGGACGAGTGGGAACAGGTGGCACGGGCCGCCCTCGAGCGCGCCGGAGC
Source organism: Streptomyces sp. NPDC053079 (assembly GCF_044546695.1). Lineage (NCBI taxonomy): Bacteria > Bacillati > Actinomycetota > Actinomycetes > Kitasatosporales > Streptomycetaceae > Streptomyces > Streptomyces sp. NPDC053079. The sequence goes on along the minus strand of NZ_JBITZJ010000003.1, from coordinate 483,914 downwards.
CGACGGCGACGCCGTCGCCGCCGCGGTCGCCGAGGGCTCCCTGGCCCGGTCCTTCGCCGTACGGGGCCGCGTCGACGACGCGGTGACGCGGTGGGCCGCGGCCATCGAGCGCCTGGACGAGCTGGGCGAGGAGCACCACGCCGCCCGCCTGCGCACCCACCGCGCCTTCGCGATCGCCGACCGGGGCATGGCCGACCTCGCCCACGACGACGCCGCCTCGGCGGCCGCCGTGATGGGCCGCCTCGGCGACGAACACGGCCGGATCGTCGCCCTGCGCAGCCTCGGCTTCGCGCTCACCTACCGGCAGCGCGACGCCGAAGCCGTCGAGGCCCTGGAGCCGGCCCTGGAGGCCGCGGAGAGACTCGGCCACCCGCTCGCCCTCGCCGACGTCCTGCTGCTGCTGGCCTCGGCCGAGATCGGCCAGGGCCGCCTCGACCGGTGCGCCCGCCATCTGGACCGGGCCCTGGACGGCTTCCGGACGGTCCGGCACCGCCCCGGCGAGGCGTACGCGCTGCTGACGCTGGGCCGGATGCACCTCGCCCTCGGCCCCGAGCACGCCCCGCGGGCACTCGAACCGCTCGGCGAGGCCGCGGCCCTCTTCGCCGAGCTCGGCGAACGCCGCGGCGAAGCACTGAACTCCTACTGGCTCGGCCGTGCCCACGCCGAGCTCGGTGACGCCTCCCGGGCGGCGGGCCACCTCACCGCGGCCCTGGCCGGATTCCGCCGGCTGTCCATGCCGTACTGGGCCGACCAGGCACGGCTGCGGATCGAAGGCGCCGCACCGGTCCCGGCGTCCTCCACCGCCCTCCCGACGGAGCCCTCCCGCCGACGCTGACCTGCCCGTGTGCGCTCCTTGTGCGTTTCTCATGCGCGCACAGAGCACGGTGGGAACCAGTCCACGAAGGGAGGCGCGGTGTCCGATCTCGCCGCACCTGATATCGAACTGGTTTCCGTCGAAGTCCTCCGGGAGGTGCTGTCCCATCAACGCAGAATGCGTGGGGGCGGCTGCACCGGAAAGGTGTGCCTGCGCTGCGTCAGGCACCACCTGGACGCGGTACGCAGCGCCATGGAGAGCGGCCGGCGCATCGAGTTCGTCCTGCCGGCGTTCCCGACGAAGTCCCCGAACCCGGCCAAGGTGCTCGGCCCGCTGCCCGACCTGGCCGAGGAACTCGCCCTGCGCTTCCTCGACCAGCTGTGCGAGCGCATCACCGAGCTGTACCCGCCGGGGGCGGCCATCCTGATCTGCTCCGACGGCCGGGTCTTCAACGACCTGCTCGGGGTGAGCGACGAGGACGTCACCGGCTACGCCCGGGCCCTCGACGAAATGATCACCCGGATCGGCGCCACCCACCTCGAGCAGTTCACCCTCGACGACGTCTACAGCAACGCCGGGCACGAGGACATGCGCACCATGCTCTCGGCCGGCTACGCCCCGACGATCGAGGAACTGCGCGAGGAGGTCCGCGGCGGAGGCGCCCCGCTCGCCATGTACCGGGGCATCACCCGCTTCATGCTGGAGGACCTCTCGGGCCCGCACTACACGGGCACCCGGTCCGCCCTGCAGCGCAAGTGCCGTGAGCTCGCCTACCGCGTCATCCAGCGCAGCAGGGCGTGGGGCGACCTGCTGGACCGGCTCTTCCCCACCGCCATCCGGCTGTCGATCCACCCCCAGCCCTGCGGCACGGAGAAGATCGGCATCCTGCTCGCCGACACCCCGGACGCCTGGCTGACCCCCTGGCACAGCGTCGCGGTCGAGTCCGGCGGGCGCTACACACTCATGAAGCGCGCCGAGGCCGAAGAGGCCGGCGCCCGGCAGGCCTTCACGGACGGCCGCCCCAGCCACTACGTGCTGGAGACGGCCGAATCCGCCACCACCCTCACAGGAGACCACCATGACCGATGACCGCGACCCCCTCGCCGACAGCCGGTACGAGGTCACCGCGATCGAACCCTTCGGCGTGGCGGTACGGGCGCTCGAGGGGGGCGGCCACGTCGCCGACCTCCCCGTCGCACCCCTGCGCTCGCTCGTCGGCGAGCACCACATCGTCCTGCTGCGCGGCTTCGAGAACTTCGCCGGCCCCGACGAGCTGTCCGCGTACTGCGAGCGCTGGGGCGAGCTGAGCGTCTGGCCGTTCGGCACCGTCCTCGAACTGGTCGAGAAGGAACAGCCCGAGGACCACATATTCGACTCCAGCTACATGCCGATGCACTGGGACGGCATGTACCGCGAGCAGATACCGGAATTCCAGGTCTTCCAGTGCGTCCACGCCCCCGGCGCGGGCAACGGCGGCGAGACCACCTTCTCCCACACCACCGCCGTGCTCGAGCACACCGACCCCCGCACGGTCGAGCGCTGGTCGAAGGTGACCGGCACCTACCACCGCGCGATGGAGTACTACGACAGCGTCACCGTCTCCCCGCTCGTGACCGCCCATCCCACGCACGGCGCCCCGGTCATCCGCTACAACGAGCCCACCGCCGCCGACGACAGCGGCTTCGTCAACCACCCCGACCTGACGTTCTCCGGCGTCCCGGACGACGAGCTCGCCGAGGTCCACCGCAGCCTGCGCGCGGCCCTGTACGACCCCGCGCACCTGTACGCCCACAGCTGGCGGACCGGCGACCTGGTGATCACCGACAACTACACCCTGCTGCACGGCCGCAACGCCTTCACCAGCGGCGCCCCCCGGCACCTGCGCCGGGTGCAGGTGCTCGGCACCCCGCCCCTGGACAACCCGGGGCTGGTCCGATGAACACCGACAACACCCTGATGACCGGCGAGGAGTACCTGGAGAGCCTGCGCGACGGCCGCCAGGTGTACCTGGACGGGGAGCGCGTCAAGGACGTCACCCGCCACCCCGCCTTCCGCAACTCCGCCCTCTCGGTCGCCCGGCTCTACGACGCCCTGCACGACCCGGCGACCGCCGGCGTCCTCACCGGCGTCGACCAGGACACCGGCATCCGCACCCATAAGTTCTTCAAGCCCAGCCGCTCGGCGGCGGAGCTGGTCGAGGCCCGCGAGGCCATCGCCACCTGGGCGCGGATGAGCTACGGCTTCCTCGGGCGCACGCCCGAGTACAAGGCCTCCTTCATGGCCGGCCTGGGCGTCAACGCCGACTACTACGGCCCGTACGCCGCCAACGCTACCGCCTGGTACCGCGAGTTCGCCGGCAAGGCGCTGTACCTCAACCACGTCATCATCAATCCACCGGTCGACCGCAAGCGCGCCATCCACGACATGGAGGACGTCTTCGTGCGCGCCGTGCGCGAGACGGACGCCGGCGTGGTGGTCAGCGGAGCGAAGATGCTGGCGACCGGCTCGGCCATCACCAACGCCGGCTTCGTCGCCCCCGTCGGCTCGGCGGTCCTCGCACCCGGCAAGGCGGAGGCGTTCGCCCTGGTCTTCTTCGTCCGCATGGACAACCCCGGGGTGAAACTGATCAGCCGCACCTCCTACGCACAGGCCGCCGCAGGCCCCTTCGACGCCCCCCTGAGCAGCCGCTTCGACGAGAACGACAGCGTGCTCCTGCTGGACGAGGCGCTCATCCCCTGGGAGGACGTGCTCGTCTACCGGGACATCGAACGGGCGACGGGCTTCTACGCCACCTCCGGCTTCCCCAACCTCTACAACTTCCAGTCCGGCACCCGGCTGAGCGTCAAGCTGGAACTCATGGCCGGCCTGCTCTCCCGCGGCACCAGGGCCAACGGCACCGACGCGTTCCGCGGGGTCCAGGCCGCCGTCGGCGAGATCATCACCATGCGGGACATGGTGTGGGCGCTGACGTCCGCGATGGCGTACGACCCCGAGCCGGGCAGCGGCGGCACGGTCGTCCCCCGCCTGGAACACGCCTCCGCGATGCGGATGTACAACGCCCAGGTGTGGGACCGCGTCCACGAACTGTTCGAGACCACACTGGGCGGCTCGCCCCTGGCGGTGCCCTCCAGCGCCCGCGACCTGACCAACCCCGAGCTGCGCCCGCTGATCGACCGCTTCTACCGCGGCTCGGACACCGGCGCCGTGGACCGCATCAAGCTGCTCAAGCTGGTCTGGGACGCGATCGGCACCGAGTTCGGCGGCCGGCACGAGCTGTACGAACGCAACTACTCGGGCAACGGCGAGCAGGTCCGGCTGGACGCCCTGAAGTGGGCGACCCGGCGCGGCAGCCTCGCCCGCTACGAAGCCCTGGTGCAGGAGTGCCTCGACGACTACGACCTCGACGGCTGGCGCAGGGGCCCCTGGCACGACCCGGCGCTCACCGACTGACGCCCTGACGACCTGACGCCCTGACGACGAAAGAGAACGAGAAGCCATGTGTGGCATCACCGGATGGGTCGACTTCACCCGCGACCTCACGGCCGAATCCACGGTCGTCGACGCCATGACCGACACCCTCGCGGCCAGAGGGCCGGACGCCCGCGGCACCTGGCTGGACCGCCACGCCGCGCTGGGACACCGCCGGCTGTCCATCATCGACCTCGAGCACGGCGCCCAGCCGATGCGCACGCCCGAGCGCGGCCCCGAGGACCTGCCGCGCGCCGTGATCTCCTACGGCGGGGAGATCTACAACTTCCGTGAACTGCGCGAAGAACTGGTCCTGCTCGGGCACCGGTTCGCCACCCGCAGCGACACCGAGGTGGCCCTGCGCGCCTACCTGCAGTGGGGCGAGGACTTCGTCCGCCGGCTCAACGGCATGTACTCCATCGCCATCTGGGACACCGCCCGCGAGGAGCTGCTGCTCGCCCGGGACCGGCTGGGCGTCAAGCCGCTCTTCTACTACCCCACGCCCGGCGGCGTGCTCTTCGGCTCCGAGCCCAAGGCGATCCTCGCCAACCCCCTGGCGGACGCCGTCGCCGGAGCCGAGGAGCTCTGCGACGCGCTGCTGTTCCTGCGCACCCCCGGGCGCGTCCCCTTCCGCGGCATGCGCGAGCTCAAGCCGGGCCACACGCTGCGGGTGAGCCGCTCGGGCATCAGGGAGGAACGCTACTGGGCGCTGGAGTCCCGCCCGCACACCGACGACCTGCCGACCACCGTCGCCACCATCCGCGAGCTCCTGGACGACATCGTCCCGCGCCAGATGGTCGCGGACGTGCCGCTGGTCTCGCTGCTGTCCGGAGGGCTGGACTCCAGCACGGTGACGGCGCTGGCCGCACGGGCCCGGGCCGCCGACGGCGAGAGGCTGTCCACCTTCTCGGTCGACTTCACCGGCCACACCGAGAACTTCCGGGCCGACGCCATCCGCCCCACCCCGGACGGCCCGTACGCCCTCGAAGTCGCCCGGCACGTCGGCAGCGACCACCACCCCGTCGTCCTGGACCGCGCCGGCCTGCTCGACCCGGCCGTGCGCCGCACCGTCCTCGGCGCCTGGGACCTGCCGTTCAACTTCGCGGACCTGGACGTCTCCCTCTTCCTGCTCTTCGCCGCCGTCCGCCGGCACGCGACCGTGGCGCTGTCGGGGGAGGGCGCGGACGAGGTCTTCGGCGGCTACCTGTGGTTCTCCGACCCCGAAGCACGCCGCGCGGAGACCTTCCCCTGGCTCAAGCTGGGCGCCCACCGGGGCCTGGACCCCCGCTCGCTGTTCCACCCCTGGTTCGTCGACGGCATCGACCTCGCCGAGTACGAGGCCGACCTCTACCGCACCGCGCTGGCCGAGGTGCCGGTTCTGGACGGCGGGGACGCCGAGAACGCAGCGGACCGCCGCACCCGGGAGCTCGGCTATCTGACCCTGACCCGGTGGCTGCCCATCCTGCTGGACAAGAAGGACCGCATGGGCATGGCCAGCGGTCTGGAGGGCCGGGTGCCGTTCTGCGACCACCGCCTGGTCGAGTACGTCTTCAACATCCCCTGGGAGATGAAGACCCACACGGGCGAGGAGAAGGCGCTGCTGCGCGCGGCCGCCGCCGACCTGCTGCCGGAATCGGTCCTGCGCCGCAAGAAGGCCGCCTACCCCTCCATCCAGGACCCCGCCTACGACCGCGCCCTCATCACCGGCCTCACCGCCGCGGCCGGCGACGGCGGCGCACCGCTGAGCCCGTTCCTCGACGGCGACGCGGTACGGCGGATGACCGCCAAGACCACCACCGGCAGCCTGTCGGAGTTCGAGCGGATCCTCGTCGAGTCCACCGTCCGCCTGGACGGCTGGCTGCGCACCTACCAGGTCGGGGTGACCGGAGTGAAGGGAACGAACTGATGCACGCCATCGAGATCCGCGAGACCGGTGGACCCGAGGTCCAGCTGTACGTCGACAAGCCCGACCCCGGGCAGCCCGGCGAAGGACAGATCCTCGTCGAACTCGCCGCGGCCGGGGTGAACTTCATCGACCTCTACCGGCGCGAGGGCCGCTATCCGCTGCCCGTTCCCTGCGTGCCCGGCGAGGAGGGCTCCGGCGTCGTCCTGGCCGTCGGTCCGGGCGTCACCCGCTTCGTGCCCGGCGACCGCGTCGCCTGGACGACCGTGCTCGGCAGCTATGCCGAAAGGGTCCTCGTGCCCGAGGACAAGGCCATCGTCGTGCCCGACGCCATCGACCTGCGCACGGCCGGCGGCGTGCTCGTCCACGGCATGACCGCCCACTTCCTCGCCCACGACTCCTACCCGGCCCGTCAGGGCGAGACGGTCCTCGTCCACGCCGCCGCCGGCGGCGTGGGACTGCTGCTCACCCAGCTGCTCAAGCGGCGCGGCGTCCGCGTCATCGGCACGGTCTCCACGCGGGAGAAGGAGGAGCTCGCCCGCGCCAACGGCGCCGACGAGGTCATCCGCTACACCGAGACCGGGGACCTGGCGGCCGAGGTGCGCCGCCTGACCGGCGGGGAGGGGGTCCACGCGGTCTACGACGGCGTCGGCGCCGCCACCTTCGACGCGAGCCTCGCCTCGCTGCGCACCCGCGGCACGCTGGTCCTCTTCGGAGGCGCCAGCGGGGCCGTGCCGCCCGTCGACGTGATGCGGCTGCTGTGGGGCGGCTCGCTGACCCTGACCCGGCCCTACCTGGAGCACTTCCGGGCCACCGTCGAGGAGTTCGAGTGGCGGGCGGGCGAGGTGTTCCGGGGCATCACCGACGGGACGCTGACGTTCACCGTCGCGGGCACGTACCCCCTCGCCGAGGCGCACCGCGCGCACACCGACCTGGCCTCCCGCCGCACCACCGGCAAGCTCCTCCTCATCCCGTAAAGGAGACCTCCCATGGGCGACATCGCCGGTGCGGGCCTGCTCTCGCACGCGCCCGTCATCATGTTCCCCGAGCCCGCCCGGATCGAGGCCAACGGCGGCAGCGACTTCACGCTCGCGACCGGCCTGGAGCGGCTCCGGCGCGAGGTGGTCGACACGGCCGACTACGACACGGTCGTGGTCTTCGACTCCCACTGGTCGACGACGACCGAGGCCGTCATCACCGCCCACCCGCGCCGTACGGGCCTGTTCACCTCCGACGAGATGCCGGGCGCGATCAGCCGGCTCCCGCACGACCTCCCCGGCGACCCGGAGCTGGCCCACGCGGTCGCCGCCCGGGCGGAGGAGAGGAAGGTGTGGATCACCGCCAACGACGACCCGTACCTGCCGGTCCACTATGCGACGCTCAACCTCTGGACGTACCTCGGCCGGGGCGCGGGCGCAGCGGCCGGTAAACCCTGGGTGTCCGTCTCGGTCTGCCAGACGGCGACCACCGAGGATTTCCTGGAGATCGGCCGGATCGTGGGGGAGGCCGTCGGCGGCCTCGACCGCAAGGTGCTGCTGCTCGCCTCGGGCGGCCTCTCCCACCGCTTCTGGCCGCTGGCCGAACTGCGCGACCGCATGGCGGGGGACCCCGCCAACATCGTCACCGCCGAGGCACGGGCGGCGGACGAACAGCGGATCGCGTGGCTGGAGGCGGGCCGGCACGAGGAGGTGATCCGCACCATGCCGGAGTATCTGGGGTACGCCCCCGAGGCGCGCTTCGGCCACTACCTGATGCTGGCGGGTGCGGTGGGCGGCGAGGCGTGCGGGGCACGGGGCCGGCGTTTCGGCGAGTACGAGAACGGGATCGGGACCGGCCAGGTCCACCTCTGGTTCGACCGGCCCGCGACCGGCTGGAAGCGCGGACCGGCCGGCTGATGGGCGGGACGCGAGGACGGGAGCCGGTGGCCGTCGACCCCCGGCTCCTGCGCAACTGCCTCGGCCACTTCGCCACCGGCGTCACGATCGTGACCTGCGAGGTGGCCGGGGCCCCGCACCCAGGGGGACTTCCACCGGCTTCCCCCCCCGTCGCCGGACGGCCTGCCGGACGTCTGGCGGGACCCCGGGAGGGTTCCGTCCCCGGGACCCCTTTAGGGTGACCTTTCATGTGGCCAGGACAGCAGCCTTACGGGGCGAACGAGACCCGCGGAGCACGTGCGTGAATCCGTATCAGCAGCAGAGTCCGCACGGGCAGCCCGGGGAGACGAATCCGTACCGGCAGCCGGTGCAGCCGCCCTGGGACGCTCCCACTCTCCCGGCGGGGGCTTCCCCGGCTCCCGGGGGCGGCGGGCGGAAGACGGCGGTCATCGCCGTCGCCACGGCCACGGCGGTGGTCGTAGCCGCCGGCGTCACCGGCTACCTGGTCCTGGGCGGCGACAAGGACGACGCGGCGGTGGGCCCCGGGCCGACCGCGTCCGCGTCGTCACCGGCGGCCGAACCCACTCCCGCGGAGAGCGGCGGGCGCGGCTCCGGCAGTGAGCCGAAGCCGGTGGTTCCCGGCTGGAAGGTCGTGGTGAACGACCAGCGCGGCATCGCCTTCGACGTCCCCCCGGACTGGGACCGCAAGGCCGCCGACTGGGTGAGCTACGTCGCCGAGAAGAACGACCCGGAGGACAAGCCCATCGTCGCCTACGTGGGTCCGGCCGTGCTCAAGGAGCAGTGGTGCCAGTCCGACGACGACAAGGACGGCGAGAAGGAGGACACCCCTCTCGCGGCCGCCGGCTCCAGGGGCGAGAACGGCGCCAAGAGCACCGAGGAGGCGGCCCGCAGGAACGCGGAGCTGTGGATCTACGGTGCGTACACCCAGCCGGACAAGTCCAAGGTCAAGGCCGGCACGGCGGAGCCCTATACCACCAAGTCCGGCATTACGGGCACCGTGGCGACGGCCGAGTCCTCCGGGGTCGTGAAGAAGGGCCCGTGCGACCACGACGGCAAGGCCACCGTCTTCGGGTTCAAGGACGCCAAGGGCGACTTCGTCTCGTGGACCTTCCACGGCGTCAAGGGCGTACCGGAGGAAGTGCCGGACGTGACGGTCCGGAAGGTCCTCAGCACGGTGCGTCTGACCGGCGTCGGCGCCGAGAAGTCCTGAGCGCCCGGAGCGAATCCGGGATGGGTGCGTGAGGCATTCACACATCTGTATGAAATTCTGATCTATGTGCGAAGATTCCGTCCCCCGGTCCATCCGGACCGGGTGACAAGGGGAACTTCGTGAAAAAAACTACGCTCAGATGCGTTATCGGAGCGGGCCTCACCGTGGCGGTCTCGGCCGCATTCCTGCCCTCGGCCATCGGTACGGGCGCGGACAAGAAGCCCGGCAAGGTGGACAACGCGACGGTCGACTCCTTTGGTCGCCTCGCCGACGCGGTTCTGACCGACCGTACGACGGCGCTCCTGGACAGCCAGTCCACGGGGCGAATAGCCCCCAAGCGCGAGAAGAAGGTCCGGCTCTCGGCCGAGCTGGCGCGCACCGAGGACGGCGCGCTGTCCTCGCTGCGGACCCGCAAGTCCCGGCTCGCCGGCCTGGGTGAGGCGTACACCGCCGCCGACATCCAGGTCGCCACGGACCGGACCACCGTCAAGGGCAAGCGCGTCACGGTCGAGGTCACCGAGACCACGACGCTGACGTACAAGAAGATCCGTGGCGACGAGCCGGAGAACACCGGCTTCAAGGCCCGCCACGAGCTGACCTTCACCGCCGCCTCCGGCGGGAAGTGGGAGCTGACGGCCATGCGGCCCCTGGACCAGGGGCCCCGGCCGGTCAACGCTCCCGTGACGAAGGTCGCGGCGGCACCGAGCGCGAACTCGATGCCGAAGGCGACACCGGCCTCGATCTCGTACCCGGGCCGCAAGGCGTCCGGCAAGCAGGCGACTCCCGGCAACGACTACAAGGCCATGGCCGCGTACGCCGAGAAGTACTGGCGGAACTACAACCCCCAGTACCGGAAGTTCAACGCCGACGGTGGTGACTGCACCAACTTCATCAGCCAGGCCCTCAAGGCCGGCGGCTGGAAGAACGCGTCCGGCTCGGCCTCGGACTACCGTGCCTGGTGGTACGACTCCTCGACCCAGTCCACCTCCTGGGTGGGCGCAAACGAGTGGTCGTGGTTCACGCTGAACGCCAAGCGGGCGACGAACCTGTCGAACGTGTACCAGATGGACATCGGCGACATCCTGCAGATGGACTTCGACGGTGACGGGTCCAAGGACCACTCCATGATCACCACGTACCGCAGCAGGGCCGGCGTGCCGTACCTGACGTACCACTCGACCAACACGTTCCGGAAGTCGGTCGCGAGCATCATCGCGTCCAACCCGGACGCGGTCTACTACGCCTACCGCACCTGATCGCCCGCCGGGCCGGGCCCTGGTGCCCGGCCCGGCGGCCGGTGAGAGCGGACAGGCGTGACAGTGCGGGGCCCCGGGGCGGCGAGCCGTCCCGGGGCCCCGCCGTCGTTCTTCTCCGCTGCCCCGCGCGCCATTCAGGGGAAAAGCGGATGTACCGGGGCAATCACCTGGTTCGTTCGCTCCGGCTCCCGCATCATGAGGGCCCGGCGCACGCACACGACGACGCGGGCCCGGGGCATGGGCGTCGCGTCACCCGCAGGGAGATCCCCGATGGTTCCCGCAGACATCGCCGTGACCGGGCTGGGCCTGGTCACACCGGCCGGGCCGACCCCGGAGGCGAACTGGTCGGCGCTGTGCCGGGGCCGCTCGCTGGCCGCCGCGGACCCGGAACTGGCCGGGTTGCCCGTCGACTTCTCCTGCCGGGTGCCGCCCTTCGACATCGAGGCCGAACTCGGGCGCGGCCGCACCCGCCGCCTGGACAGGTTCAGCCACCTGGCCCTGGCCGCGGCCCGGCGCGCGGTCGCCGACGCCGGGCTCGACGCCCGCACCTGGGACGGCGAACGCGTCGGCGTCGTCCTCGGCGTGGGATCGAACAGCCTCCACACCTACGTGAAGGAGTTCTGCCACCTGGGCGCGGGAACCCCGGACCGCGTCTCGCCCCTGGCCCTGCCGCGCAGCGTCCCCAACATGGCCGCCGGCGAGGTCGCCATCGACCTGGCGGCGGGCGGGCCCAACTTCACCACCTCCAGCGCCTGCGCCTCCGGCGCCACCGCGCTCGGCGTCGCCCGCGACCTGCTGCGCTCCGGTGCCTGCGACATCGTCCTCGCGGGCGGCAGCGAATCCGCCCGCTCCCGGATGACCGCCACCTGCTTCCACCGGATGCGGGCACTGTCCCGCCGTCGCGACCGGCCGGCCGAGGCCAGCCGCCCGTTCGACGCCGACCGCGACGGATTCGTCCTGGGCGAGGGCGCCGCCGTCCTCGTGCTCGAACGGTACGCGGGCGCCCGGGCGCGGGGCGTCCGCCCCCGCGCACTGCTTCGCGGCTACGGCGCGACCTCCGACGCCCACCACCCCGTCGCCCCGCGCCCGGACGGCGGCGGAGCCGCACGCGCCCTGACCGCCGCCCTGCGCGACGCCGGCTGCGGCCCCGCGGACATTGGCCACGTCAACGCCCACGGCACCGCCACCCGACAGGGAGACGCGGCCGAGGCCGCCGCCCTGACGCGGGTCTTCGGCGGCGATCCGCCACCGGTCACCGCGCCCAAGAGCGTCATCGGCCACGCCCTCGGCGCGGCCGGCGCCATCGAGGCCGCCTACACCGTCCTCAGCCTCGAACACCAGCTCATCCCCCCGACGGCCAACTTCCGCTTCCAGGACGGCGACCACAAGCTCGACATCGTGGCAGGCGTCCCCCGCCGGGTGACGATGACCGCGGCGATCACCTGCTCCTTCGGGTTCGGCGGCCAGAACGCCGTCCTTCTGTTCACCGCTCCCTGACCTCTTCCCGACCGCATAATGTCCCGTGCCCACGGGCAGACACAAAAAGGCGAACGGCTTTTCCTCCCCGCTCTCCCGGTTATCCGCGAGCCGCCGCCTGACAATGCTCTGACGAGGTACTGACAGAACATTCCCCGCTCCTTTTCCCCCTTCCGGAACCGGTGTTGACTTGCTCCGGCCCGGACGTCGCGGCCAACGCTCACGGAGCTGGGGTAAGGATGAGAAATGCACGCCGGAACGGCTCTGGGGAACCGATGCCGCGCCGTACGTTCAGCTGTTTCCTGATCGGCGGGAATTCCCTCCTGGTCTCCTGCGCGGAACTGCTGCTGGAACAGGGGCACGAGGTGCTCGGCGTCGTATCGCCGGACGAAGGGATCCGCGACTGGGCCGCGAGACAGGGCCTGGACGCGGTCGACGCCGACCAGGACCTGACTGCCTACCTGTCCGCCCGGCCGTTCGACTACCTCTTCAGCGTCGCCAACCTGCGGATGCTCCCCGAGGCCGTCCTGAGCCTGCCGCGCGAGCTGCCCGTCAACTTCCACGACGCACCGCTGCCGCGGCACGCCGGCCTGAACGCGACGACCTGGGCGATCCTCGGCGGCGAAACCCTGCACGGCGTCTCCTGGCACGTCATGACCGAACGCGCCGATGCCGGAGACCTCCTCGCCCGGCGAGAGGTTCCGGTGTCCGAGCGGGACACCAGCCACACCCTGAACGTCAAATGCCTCGAAGCCGGCGTCGAGTCCTTCGCGGAACTGATCGAAGACCTGGCCCTCGGACGGGCCGAACGGCACCCCCAGAATCCCGCCGGACGGAATTACCACGGCCGCTTCGACCGGCCGGCCGGCGGCGGATTCCTTTCCTGGGACCGCACCCCGCAGGAATTGGACGCCACCGTGCGGGCCATGGAGTTCGGCCCGCACCCCAACGCGTTCGGCACGGCGAAAATCGCCTGCGACGACGGACCCGTCCTCGTCTACGGATCCGAAATCCTCCCGCACAGCTCGCGGCGGGCCCCGGGAACGGTGGTGGAAACCGGCGACGACGGCATCGTCGTCGCGACCACGGGCCGGGACTTACGGCTGACCGGGCTCACCACCCCCACCGGCCGGCCGCTGCCGGCCGCGGCCCTGGCGGCCCGCCGGATACGGCCGGGCCACCGCCTCCCCGCGGCCGACGCCCCACTGCTGGAGGCCGCGAGCGGCGCCCAGCGGCGCAGCCTGCGCGACGAGGCGTTCTGGGTGCGCAGGCTCTCCCGCCTGACCCCCGCCGACCTGCCCCACCGCCGGACCTCGCCCACCGGCACGGACGGCACCCCCCTCCGCCACCTCGTACCGGTACCGGACGACGGCGACCGCGCCGCGCACGCCACCGGGCTGGACCGCGCCCAGTGGCTGCTCACCGCCTCCCTCGCGTTCCTCGCCCGGCTCGGCGTGGAGAGCGGGACCGACGTACGACTGCTCCACACCGGCCACCTCACCGGACACCCCGTCGTCGACGCCCTGTACGCCCCGGCCGTACCCCTGCGCGTCCCCGAGGTGGCGGACCGGACCATGAGCGCGTGCGGCACGGAGGTCGTCCGCGAGCTGGAGGCGGCCGTCCGGCGCGGCGGCCCCGCCCACGACCTCGCCACCCGCCACCGCGCGTTGCGCGAGCGGCGCCCCGCCCTCACCGACCTGCCGCTCGCCGTGGAGCTCACCGAGGACATGACCGAGCCGGCCGCACCACCGGCCGGTGCCGCGCTGCTGATCCGCATCCCCCTGCGCGACGGCCCCTGCCAATGGGTGTTCGCCGAGGACGCGTTCGGTCATGAGGAGGCCGTGCTGACGGCCGAGCACGCCGCCGCGTTCCTGCACGCCGCCGCGCACGCGCCCCACGCGGAGCTCGACGGCATCGCGCTGGGCAGCGACGCACGCCGGGCCGAGCTCGCCGCCTGGAACGACACCGCGACCGACTTCCCGCTCGACCTCTGCGTCCACCAGATGGTCACCCGGCAGGCCCGGCTGCGCCCCGACGCCCCCGCCGTCGTCTGCGGCGGACGGACCCTCACCTACGGCGACCTCGACCGGCGGTCCTCGGACCTGGCGGGCCTGCTGCGGGCCCGCGGCGCCGGCCCCGGCACCCGGGTGGGCGTCTGCCTGAGCCGCTCGCCGGAGCTCGTCGTCGCCCTCCTGGCCGTCATGAAGTCCGGGGCCGCCTACGTGCCGCTGGACCCCCTGTACCCGGCCGAGCGCATCGCCTACATGGCCACCGACACCGCACTGCCGCTCCTGATCACCGACCCGGGGGCCGCCCGCGGCCTCCCCGCCCTGACGGCCGGCCTCCTGCTCCTCGACCGGGACCGGCCCGCCACCGCCGCGTACGCCCCCGAACCGGGCGCGGACGTGGCGAGCGGCACGGACGCCTACGTCATCTACACCTCGGGATCCACCGGCCACCCCAAGGGCGTACGGATCAGCCACCGGGCGCTGACCAACTTCGTCTGCGCGATGTCCGACGCCCCCGGCTTCACCGACCGGGACCGCCTCCTCGCGGTCACCACCGTCTGCTTCGACATCGCCGGCCTGGAGCTGTACCTCCCCCTCGTCACCGGAGGACAGGTGGAGATCGCGTCCGCCGGGACCGCCGCGGACGGCTTCCGGCTGCGGGAGCTGCTGGAGAGCAGCCTGCCGACCGTCATGCAGGCCACCCCCGCCACCTGGCGGATGCTCATCGAAGCCGGCTGGCGAGGACAGCCGCACGGGGCGCCGCTGCGGATCCTGTGCGGAGGCGAGCGGCTGCCCACCGACCTCGCCGACGCCCTGCTGAGCCGGGGCGCGCGGCTGTGGAACATGTACGGACCCACCGAGACGACCATCTGGTCCGCCGTCACCCCGGTGACCTCGGCGGAACGGACCAGCATCGGCAGGCCGATCGCCAACACCCGGCTGCACGTCCTGGACGCCCGCCGCCGGCCCCTGCCGACCGGAGTGCCGGGGGAGCTGTACATCGGGGGAGAAGGGTGGCCGTCGGCACCACCGGCGCGAACACCGCCCTGCTCGACTCCATGGACGAGACCGTGACCGGCCCCGGCGCGGACCGGCTCCGCCCGGCGAGCGCCCCGTACTTCTCGCTCAACACCATCGCCGGCCGCATCGCCATGGAGTACGCCGTCAAGGGCTGGAACCTCACCCTCACCTCCCCCCGGACCGCCGGCCTCGAAGCGGTCCTCGCCGGAGCCCGCGCCGGCGCCGCCAGGCGCTCCGACCTGCTCCTGGCCGGCTCCGTCGAGACGCCCCTGCCCCCGCACAACGCCGGCCACGCCGTCTCCGAGGCCGGATCCGCGATCCTCGTCATCGAACCGCGGGCCTCGGCGGCGGCCCGGTCGGCCACCGCCTACGGCACCTGCCGGGTGGCCCCCTTCTTCCTCCCCCACCCCGCCGGCTCCGCCCCGCAGGCGGTCACCGGCGCGCTCGCCCGCCTGCTGACCCCGGGCGGCCCCGTCCCCGCCACCCGACTGATCGCCGAGGACGGACCGGTCGCCGCCGCCGTCGCCGGGCAGCTGCGCTCGCTCGGCTCCGACGTCACCCTCACCCCGCCCGGCGCCGGGACGCTGCTGCCGATGCTGCACATTGCCTCGGCCCTCGCCCGCGGCACCGCCCCCCACCTGGTGGCCACCGCGTCTCAGGACGGCACCTGCGCACTGGCGCTGGTGTCCCCGGAGCCCCACCGCAACCCCGCATAGCCGGATCACCCACAACAGGAGCAACCATGACCGACGTCACCACCACCGCCATCGACATCGACGAGCTGCGGGCCACCATCGCCGCGATCATCGAGGTCGACGTCGCCGAGCTGACCGACGACGCCCGCTTCGACGCGGACCTCGAGGTCGACTCCCTGCTGGGCCTGGAGATCCAGGTCTCGCTGGAGGAGAAGTACGGCGTCGAATTGCCGGAAGAGGAGTTCAAGAGCGTCAAGACGCTCAGCATGGTGCACGAGCTCCTGACGGCGAAGAAGGCGGCCGGATAACCCGCGGCACCCCCTTGCGAGCGCACGGTCTTACGAGGCGGATGGAGTATGACAAATGCACGATGAAGAATCCGGCGTGGCCGCCCACCTGATGAGCGAGGAATTACGCCTCGCGCTCTTCGGCGACGACCACGAGAACATCCACGGCCCCTGGCGGAAAATGATCTCCTCCCCGGAATTCCGGCACCGGGAGGGAGCCACCGGGGAAGAACGCCTGAACCTGGCCTACGCACGGCTGCGCACCCTCGCCGCGTCCGTCGACTCCGGCGAGGAGCTGGCCGCCGACGCGGCCCGCCTGGCGGCCCTGCACGAGTGGACGATGTGCGTCGACGGCTCGCTGGCCACCCTGGCCGGCATCCACTACAACCTGTTCCTGGGAAGCCTCGTGGACCGCCCGAGCGCCGGGCGCGACCTCGCGGACTTCACCGCCCTGCGCCGCACCGGCACCTTCCTGTGCACCGAGCTGGAGCACGGCAACGACGCCGCCGCCCTGGAGACCACCGCCACCTACCGGCCCGGCACGGGCGACTTCGTGCTCCACACCCCCCACGCGGGAGCGCGGAAGTACATGCCGAACACGAGCCCCACCGGCGGCCCGAAGAGCGCCGTGGTCGCGGCCCGACTCGTCGTGGACGGCACGGACCACGGCGTCTTCCTGTTCCTCACCCCGCTGACGGACGAGGAAGGGCCGCTGCCCGGCGTCCGCGTCAGCCGGCTGCCGGAGCGCACCGGCGCCCCCGTCGACCACTGCCTCACGTCGTTCGACCACGTGCGCCTGCCCTTCCACGCCATGGTGGCGGGCGACCACGGGCAGCTGGCCGGGGACGGGACCTTCACCGGCGACGCCGCAGGACGGCGCGAGCGCTTCCTGCAGTCCATCGGCCGGGTCACCGTGGGCAAGCTCTGCATGAGCGCCGCCGCGCTGGGCGCCGCCCGCACCGCGCTGACCATCGCCGTCCGCTACGGCCACCACCGCCACATCAGCGGGCCGAAGCCCCTGCAGCGCGTCCCGGTCTTCCGGCACCGCACGCACCACGGCCCGCTCGTCTCCTCGCTGGCCACCGCCTACGCCATGACCTTCCTGCACCGGGAGGCCGTCCGGCGCTGGACCGCGCACACCGACGCCGACAGGACCGGCACGGAGCGACTGGTCGCGGTCGCCAAGGGATGGATCACCTGGCGGGCACGCGACATCGCGCAGGAGTGCCGGGAGCGGTGCGGAGCCCAGGGCTTCTTCTACGTCAACGGCCTCGCCGAATTCGCGGGGAACATCGAGGGCACCATGACCGCCGAGGGCGACAACCTCGCCATCTGGGTCAAGGCCGCCTCGGAGATGATCTCCGGCTCCCGCGACCGGTGGTCACCGCCCCCGCCCCCCGGCGACCGTGAGCTGACCGACCCGGACTTCCTGCACCGCCTCCTGGCCGCCGTCGAACACCACGCCTTCACCCGGGCCCGCACCCGGCTGCGTCAAGGCCCCCGGGGCGACCGGCTCGCCCGGTGGAACGCGGCCGCCACCCCGGCGCTGCACATGGTCGGGGCCCACGCGGAGCTCCAGGCGGCCGACGCCCTGCTGGCCGCGGCCACCGCGGCACGCACGCCAGCCGCGCGGGCCGTGCTCCATGACCTCCACCGGCTGTTCGCCCTCCAGCGCATCGCCGAACACACCGGCGACCTGCTCGTCGAAGGCGAACTCGCCCCCGAGCACGTCCGGCAGCTGCCCACCCTCGTCGACGCGCTCGTCGAGCGGCTGGCGGGCAAGGCACTGCTCCTGACCGAGGCCTTCGACGTACCCGAGGAGATCCTCGCGGACATCCCCATCGCCAACGCCTCCTACGCCGCCTTCTACGGCGACGCCGCGGTCCCGGCCGCGAGCTGAGACGGGGACGTGGGTCCCGGGCCGCCGCGCCCGGGACCCGCGGGGCGAGGGCCGGCCCGAATGGACATGAATCACATTCCCCTCGCCTTCCAGGATTCCCGAAAAGGCACTCACGCACATCGAAAAACCCCCGTGACCTGCGAAACTTGCGATTTCGGCGAGGGAATGTTCAGGTTTATCGGGCCCTGAGCCGCTTGCCGGGGCCACCCGATAAGCCTTGCCTTTGTAAGGGTCTGTGTTTGGAGTATTGACGTGACTGCTTCGTGGTCGGAATCATCTTTGTCCGTGGTGCCAGAGCTTCGCCCCACCTCCGCCACGACGCAGGGCGCCCGCCACGCCCGGCCCCTGGGTCTGTACGACTCCTGGTGGACCATGGCCGGCGCCGCGCTGGCGATCTGCGCGGCCTGGGCCGCCAGCGTGTGGATCTCCTTCCACCTGCAGGCGGACGCGGCCCTGCACACCGTCGCCCTCTTCGTCCACCTCGCCTCCCTCGTGCTCGGCTTCGGCGCCGTCCTCGTGGCCGACTACTACGGCCTGCTGTGGATCACCGGCCGCTGCTCCCTGCGCGACGCACTCGGCAGCGCGGGCCGTCTGCACCTGCCCATCTGGGCCGGCCTCGCGGGACTCGTGGCCAGCGGCACCATGCTCCACCCCGACCCCTCCTCCACACTCACCTGCGTCAAGCTGGTGCTGGTGCTGCTTCTCAGCCTGAACGGCCTGCAGGCGGGCCTGCTCAACCAGCGCATGGCCGCGCACACCACCGCCGCTCCCGGGCCCCGCCTCCTGGCCTGGGGCGGAGCCACCGCCCTGGTGTCCCAGGTCTGCTGGTGGGGCGCCGTGATCATCGGGTTCCTCAACACCCAGAGCTGAGCACGGACGGAGCCCGGAAGACGCGGCGGCAGCGCCGTCAGCCGGTGGCGATCGCCGGATCGCTCACCCCGGGCTCGCCGTTCTCCACGTGCCCGGCGAACCTGCGCAGGAACGTGCCGTCGGAGCCCGACGCCACGGACAGGTCGTACCAGCGCTTGCTCGGACGCAGGTCGACGGTGTGCACCACACGGCCGCCGGCCCGCACTGTGAACGTCCGGCTCCCCCCGCTGTAGGCGTCGGTCACCGTGAGCCGGCACTCGGAGGCACCGGCGTTCGTCATGATCAGCTCGAGGCTTCCACCGCCTCCGGCGACGTGGCGGGCGGTGACCTCGGGGCCCGCGGCGGAGCCCGGGCCCCTGAAAGTGCGCAGGAAGCCGTTCGGGCCGAACACCGACAGGTCGTACGAGCCCTTCGAGTAGGCCGAGTTCCAGGTGTCGGAGAGCTTCTTGCCGGCCTCGGCGGTGTACGTCCAGGGCCCGTCCGTGCGGTTCCCGGACGTAACGTGGAAGCACGCCCCCGCCGCCTCGCCGGCGCTGAAGGTCAGCGTGAAGCGCCCCGTCGACGGCGTCGCGACGCCGTCGACCACCGGTGCGTACGGCAGCGGGCGCGTGCGCTTGAAGCCCGCCTCCTGCTTCGGCAGGGAGGGGTTGGCGGGCGGCTCCGGCACGTAGTCGGGGTGCCGCTCGCCGTCGCGCGGACGGTACGCGGCGGTGTCGGGGAGCGCGGCGTGCCCGGTGTCCGGCAGCCGGAAGTCGAAGGCCGAGGTGAGGTCGCCGCAGACGGCACGCCGCCAGGGCGAGATATTGGGCTCGCGCACGCCGAAGCGGCGCTCCATGAACCGCAGCACGGAGGTGTGGTCGAAGACCTCCGAGCAGACGTAGCCGCCGGTGCTCCAGGGGGAGACGACGAGCATGGGGACGCGCTGGCCGAGGCCGTAGGGGCCGGCCGCGTAGCGGCTGTTGCCGGCGAACACGTCGAGCCCGGTGGCGACGGTGGAAGCGCCCTGGGCCGCGGAGGCCGGCGCGAAGGGCGGCACGACGTGGTCGAAATAGCCGTCGTTCTCGTCGTAGGTGATGAACAGCGCGGTCCTGCTCCACACCTCCGGGTCGGCGGTGAGCGCGTCGAGGACCTGTGCGATGTACCAGGCCCCGTAATTCACCGGCCAGTTGGGGTGCTCGGAAAAGGCCTCCGGGGCGGCGATCCAGGAGATCTGGGGAAGCCTTCCCGCCTTCACGTCGGCCTTCAGGATGTCGAAGTAGCCGTCCCCCTTCTTGACGTCGGTCCCGGTGCGGGCCTTCTCGTAGAGGGGGTCGCCCGGCTTGGCGTTGCGGTACTTGTTGAAGTACAGCAGCGAATTGTCGCCGTAATTGCCGCGGTAGGCGTCGTCGATCCAGCCCCAGTGGCCGGCGGCGTCCAGGCCGTCGCCCCGGTCCTGGTAGACCTTCCACGACACCCCGGCCTTCTCCAGCCGCTCCGGGTAGGTCGTCCAGTCGTACCCCGCCTCCTCGTTGCCGAGGACGGGGCCGCCGCCCTTGCCGTCGTTGCCCGTGTGGCCCGTCCACAGGTAGTAGCGATTGGGGTCGGTGGCCCCGATGAACGAGCAGTGGTAGGCGTCGCACACGGTGAACGCGTCGGCGAGCGCGTAATGGAACGGTATGTCCTCCCGTGTGAGGTACGCCATCGTGCCCGCCGACTTCGCCGGGATCCACTGGTCGTACCTGCCCCGGTTCCAGGCCTTGTGGCCGCCCGCCCAGTCGTGGTTGAGGCCGGCGATGAACTGCATGCCGAGGTTCTCGGCGTCCGGGCGGAAGGGCAGCACCTCCTTGCCGCCGTCCGGCTGGTGCCAGACCGACTTGCCGCCGGGCAGGGTCACCGGGCGGGGGTCGCCGAATCCGCGGACGCCCTTCAGCGATCCGAAGTAGTGATCGAAGGATCGGTTCTCCTGCATCAGGACGACGATGTGCTCGACGTCCTCGATGGTGCCGGAGCGGCGTCTGGCCGGGATGGCGGAGGCGCGTTCGATGCTGCCCGCCAGGGCCGCGTAGCCGGCAGTGGCTCCCGCGATCTGCAGGAAGCGGCGGCGATTGAGTTCAGCCATGAGTCTGGGCACCTCTTGGGGTGTGAGGGCTGGGACCAGCGAAGTGTTCCAAGTGCTGTGAGCGTCGGGGAAGGGAGGGAATCGGCGGTGTCGCCCGGGTGACGGTGCACCGTACACGGGGCGAACGCACACGTGTACGCGGGGGCCGGTCGTGCAAACCCTGCCCCACCAGACCCGGGCTCAGTACACTGACGGCCGTTGCTGGGACGCCGTCGGGGGGCAACATGCGGGCAAGGCTGTTATGGGTCGCGTCGAACGCGGACGGCGTCGTGTCCGTGCTGCTGGCCGGCTTCGTGAGCGTCCTCGGATTTCTGGACCACGTCGACGAGTCGACCCTCGGCAACACCATCGCGCTCACCCTGGCGGTCCTCGCCTTCAGCGTCCTGCGCGACCGCTGGCAGGAGGAACGCGGCAACGCGGTCCGCACGGAAGCCATGACGGAGGCCCTGCGGACGCTGCGCGACCTGCCCGCCCGGCTCGACCGGCTGTCGGGCATCGACCGCGTCCTGGTCGACACCCGCACGACCCTGGAGGAGACGCTCGGGGTAGCCATCGTCACCGGCAGCGGGATCTCCCGGGCCCTGGAAGAGGCCCGCACCCACACCGACCGCTGGTACTTCAAGGGCGCCACCGGCACGTACGTCCGCGCCGTGACCCTGCCCGAGTGCATCAGGGAAGCCCGCCCGACGCGCCGCAAGCTCGACGTCCGGCTCGAGATCCTCGACCCGACGGACATGAACCTCTGCGAGGACTACGCCCAGCTCTACCGCACCCTGGCGGACGAAGCCGACGGCCGGCAGAGCGCCTGGACGGGCGACGGCACGCGCCGCGAGCTCTTCGCCACGATCCTGGCCGCCTGCTGGCACCAGCAGCGCTACCGGCTGATGGACCTCTCGATCGGCCTGTCCTCGGTCATGACCACCTTCCGCTGGGACCTGTCCTCCACCTCGCTGGTCATCACCCAGCGCGGCCCGCGCTTCCCCGCGATGGTCGTCCGCCGCGGCAGGTCGTACTACGACTCCTGGAACACCGAGCTCCACGAGAGCCTCAAGCAGGCCCGCAGGCTGCCGCTGGAGCGGGCCGCGGGCGTACCCCTGTCCCAGAGCCCCACCGCGGACGAGGTCCGCGACCTCTTCCGGGCCCTCGACGTGCGCCTGCCCGACGAGTACGAGGACCACGACCTCCTGGACATCGCGCAGAAGGCGGTCCGCGAATCCGATCCGTACGCGTGACCCGGGGCTAGCCTCGGACCATGAACGCTGAAGTCTCCCGGTACACCGTCGTCCTGAAGCCCCAGCTGACCGACGAGGAGGCCCACCCCGACCACGGGGGAACGCTCCGCTCGGCCACCGTCGAGGACACCGGCGAGCTCGGCAGGACGGGCTTCCCCCGGTACGCCGGAGAGGGCATCGAGGCGGACATCGACCCCGGGACGCGCACCGTCGAAGCGGTGACGGTCGACGGGATGGCCCTGCCCTACGGCTGGGTCGCGGAGGTGGCGGACAACGGCAAGTGACGCCGGGTCCGGTCGCGCGGAGGCCATGGCCAAAATCCTCCCCGCCCTCTTTCCTTCCCGCACCGCGGCCCCCGACCCTGGCCGGAGGTGAGTGTGGCTCCGAGTGAGGAGAGCGACGGGAATGACCGCTGCGCCGTACCAGGGCACGGGAACACCGGGTGCCGATGACGCACCCGCGCGGAAGACGACGTTCCCGCAGGGCATGACGCCGTTCGACCACCTCTACGACCAGCCGGATCCCCGCGCCTACTTCCGCACCCTGGGCCCGCTGGAGTACAGGGCGCCCCAGCACGCACAGGACATCTTCCGCCGGGCGGTCCGGGCCTGCGGGGCCCGCACGGCGGAGCCCACGACGGTGCTGGACATCTGCTGCTCGTATGGCATCAACGCCGCCCTCCTCAACCACGACGTGACGCTGGACGACCTGTACGCGCACTACACCTCCGCACGGGCCACCGCCATGAGCACGGCCGAACTGATCGCCTGGGACCGTGAGTACTACGCCGCTCGCCGGCGCCCCGACGCGGTCCGGGTGACCGGCCTGGACGTGGCCGCGAACGCCGTGTCCTACGCGTGCGCGGTCGGCCTGCTGGAGGAGGGCTTCGCCGAGAACCTGGAGACCGGGGCCCCTTCGCCGCCGCTGCTGCGTTCCGTGCGCCGCACCCGGCTGGTCACCGTCACCGGCGGGACGAGCTTCCTGACCGCCCGTACCTTCCGGCCACTGCTGACCGGAGCCCGCCGTCCGCTGTGGGTCGCCGCCCTCGTCCTGCGGACGATTTCGTACGCGCCCATCGCCGCGTGCCTGGCGGCGCACGGTCTGGTCACCGAGAAGCTCACCACGCGGACCTACCCGCAACGACGCTTCACCGACGCCGGGGAGCGGCACTACGCCATCCAGGCAGTGACCGCGGCCGGCGAGGACCCGCACGGAAGGGAGACCGACGGATACTTCCACGCCGCGCTGCATCTTTCCCGCCCGCCCTCGGACGTGACGGCGTCTCCGCTGGCCGGGCTGGTGCCGGGGCCATGAGACAAGGCCCGGTGAGTACGGGCCCGTGAGCGCGGGTCCGCCCTGAATCCCTCTTGCCCGGCGACGCGACGGCCGTGCACAGGATCGGCTCAACCTGACCTGTACATGTCCCGTATCCGGTGGTGGCATGAACCCCGCGGCGTCGGTCCGCGGAGCAGCGGGAGGGTCTCCATGTACAGACCGGTGATGGTAGGCAGCGCGGCCGTAGTGCTTCTGGCCGCTTCGTTCTCGCCCGGGACGGCCTCGGCGGCCGAAAGGGTGCCCCCGCCTGACCGGGTCGTGATCGACCTGGTCGCGATCAACGGGTCGGGCTGTCCCGCCGGCACGGCCGCCGTGGCGGTCGCGGCGGACAACACGGCGTTCACCGTCTCCTACAGCGATTACCTCGCCCAGGTGGGCGTCGGGTCGACACCGACCGACTTCCGCAAGAACTGCCAGCTCGGCCTGAACGTCCGCGTCCCGCAGGGCTACACCTACGCGATCGCCCGGGCGGACTACCGCGGCTTCGCCCACCTGCAGCGGGGCGCCACGGGCCTGGAGCGGGCCAGCTACTACTTCCAGGGCATGTCGCAGACGTCCTCGGTCAGCCACCGCTTCGCCGGTCCCGTCAGCGACAACTGGCAGGTATCCGACGTCAACGAGGTCAGCGCCCTGGTCTACGCCCCCTGCGGGGCCCAGCGGATCCTGAACGTGAACACGGAGCTGAGGGTGAGCGCGGGCAGCTCGGACCCCGCCACGACGAACAGCTTCATGGCGATGGACTCGACGGACGGCAGCGTCAACACCCTCTACCACTTCGCCTGGAAGGAATGCTCCTGACCCGCTGATCCGATCCCGTCCCGCGTGCGGAACGGGTGAGGAACGGTGAGGCAGACGTGGTGCGGCGCCGGTCCGCGGACCGGCGCCGCGGGCCGCGCGACAGCGCGGTATCGGCTCAACCTGATCTGTACACGTCTCGTCGCTGGTGGTGCTATGAGCCCTCAAGCGTCCGAGTGGGCCCCAGGGCAGTAGGAGGGATCTCCATGTTCAGACCCGTGACGATCGGCAGCGCGGCCGCGGTTCTCCTGGCCGCATTGTTCACGCCCGGGACCGCCGCCGCGGACGGGGTTCCTCCGCCGGACAAGATCGTGATCGATGTGGTGTCCGTCAACGGGTCGGGCTGTCCCGCCGGCACCGCGAACGTGTCCGTCTCGCCGGACAACACCGCCTTCACCGTCTCCTACAGCAACTACATCGCCCAGGTGGGCGTCGGTTCCAAGCCGACCGACTTCCGCAAGAACTGCCAGCTCAGCCTGAACGTCCACGTCCCCCAGGGCTTCACCTACGCGATAGCCCAGGCGGACTACCGCGGCTTCGCCCACCTGGAGAAGGGCGCCACGGGGCTGGAGCGGGCCAACTACTACTTCCAGGGCATGTCACAGACCGCTTATGTGAACCACCATTTCACCGGCCCGGTCAACGACAACTGGCAGACGACCGACACCACGGAAATCGAGGCGCTGATCTACGCGCCCTGCGGGGCCATGCGGTACTTCAATGTCAACACCGAGCTGCGCGTGGACGCCGGCACCTCCGACCCCACCAAGACCACCAGCTTCGTCGCGATGGACTCGACCGACAGCAGCATCAGCACCCTCTACCACTTCGCCTGGAAGACGTGCCCCAAGCCCAAGCCGCCCAGGTCGTGAGGCCTGCGCCTACCGGATCGGGGTGAGGGTCAGGGGGCGGCGGGGGCGGCGGGGGCGGCAGAGGTGAGGACGTGCCGCATGACGGCCTCCACCTCCCCGCGGGTCGGCGGAGTGCTGCCGGCCAGGCCGCGCAGGGTCAGCCCCGTCATGGCCGCCGCCGCGGCCTCCGCGGTCGCCGGGTCGACGTAGGCGAGCAGGGCCCCGACGGTCAGCTCCATGTCCCGGTCCGCGATCGCCCGCAGCGCGGGGCGCCGCAGGGCGGCCAGATACAGCTCGAGCTCCACGGTCCGCTGGTCGCGCTCCGGCCCGAAGCAGCCCATCAGCACATCCGTGAGCAGCACGGTCAGCTGCTCACGGGTGAGCTCCGGGCGCTGGGCCACCCATTGCTCCAGGTAGAGGGCGTAGCGGTCGACGGAACGCCGCAGGGCGGCCTCGATGAGGTCGTCCTTGGTGGCGAAGTGGTACGTCGTCGCCCCGAGCGGGACCCCCGCCTCCTCGGCGACCGCACGGTGGGTGAGCCCTTCGACGCCCCGTGCGGCGATGACGCGCTCGGTGGCGGCCGCGATCTCCTCGATCCGCCGTTGCGGGTCCCGCCTCCGCCGGGGGGCTTCCTTGTCGGCTGTCATCGCCTGTCCTCCCGGGAGCTCGTTCTGCGCCCGCCATCGTAGGCCGCCCCCGCCCCCGCCAAGCCCGCCGCCCCGGCGAAGAAGGCTTATGCCGGCAATCTCAACGTCACTCCGCCTACTGATCGCCCGCGATCCAGCCGATCCAGGCGCACACCGACGCGAAAGGGCGGCGGCACCCCCACCGGGTGCCGCCGCCCTTTCGGCGTGCCTCAGGCGCTCACTCGTGCGCTTCGGCCGCCACCGGCTTCGGGATCATGAACGAGGTCGCGAAGGCCGCGGCCAGGATGACCACGCCGGCGATCATGCCGGCGAGGTAGCCGTCGGCCGAGGCCGGGTCGCCGGGCAGCACGGCCGTCTTGACCGCGTAGAGCAGGGCGAAGCTCAGGCCGGCGCCCAGGTTGAAGGCGCCCGCGTTCAGGCCGGGCAGGAAGCCCGGGTTCTCGCCGGGGGACAGGACGATGCCGAGCCCGTTGAGGACGATGTTCGCCACACCCGCGTAGGTGATGCCCACGAGGATCGAGGCCACCAGCAGCATGGCGCGGGAGTGGGACGGGAGGGTGAGGATCATCAGGACGACGGACGCCACGGAGCCGGTGAGCCCCAGCCGCAGGACGCGGCCGTACCCGTAGGTGGCCGCGAGCCGCCCGGCGACCGGGCCCATGGCCAGTCCCGCCAGCGCGTACGGCGTGAGCGTCCACCACGCCGACTCCTCGGCGCTCATGCCGAGGCCGGCATCGGCGTCCTGGGCGAACGTGGGGATCAGGCCGTTCATGACGGCGAACACACCGGTCATGGTGAGCACCGTGGTCAGCAGGGTCGCCCAGGTCGCGCGCTGCTTCAGGTGGCGGGTGGCCACCAGCGGGTGCGCGGAGCGGTCCTCGGTGCGCCAGAACAGCGCGAAGGCGATCGCCGAGACGACCACGAGGGCGGCGACCAGGGCCCAGCGCGCGGCCCCCAGCTTCCCGGCCTCGTTGAGCGCGATGAGCAGTGAACCGACCGATACGACCAGGAGGCCGACGCCCGGCCAGTCCATCCGGTTCGCGGCCGGGACCTTCGACTCGGGGGTCAGGGTGACGACCAGGGCGGTGGCGATGGCCGCCACGACGGCCATGGCCCAGAAGACGGACTCGAAGCCGTGGTTGTCGGCGAGGAAGCCGCCCGCGAGGGAGTCGACGCCGGCGATGCCGCCGTTGACGGCGGTGATCACGCCGAGCAGGGTGCCGTACCGCTTCGGCTCCGAGACCTCGACCCGCAGCATGATCAGGCAGAGCGGGACGGTCGGGCCGGACGCGCCCTGGATGACACGCCCGACGAACAGCATGGGCACGCTCTGCGCCAGCGCGGCCACGACGCAGCCGACGGCCATCAGGGCCAGCATTCCGGCCAGCACCTTGCGGCGGCCGATGACGTCGCCGAGCCGCGGCAGGAACAGGGAGAAGAGGGCGGCCGAGGTGAAGAACGCGGTCTGCGTGAGCCCGATCTCGGCGGACGTGGCACCGAGGCTGTCCTCGATGCTCTTCAGCGCGGGGCTGAGCATGCTCGCGTTGAGCTGGAAGGCGATGCAGGCCGTGAGGAGCGCGGCGACCAGCACACCCACCCGGGTGGTGCGGCCGCCGGGTGCGCCGGTGATCCGGTCCCCGGCGCGGTGGTCAGAATGAGAAACGTTCATGCCTCGGTGCTTCATTTGTGGTGGTCGACAAAACAGCCCTCTGCTCTGCTGAACAGCGGTGGATTTTCGCGGAGCGCAGCAGAAGGGCTGCCACCGGAAGGTGCGCCCCGGCGTTTTCCGTCGCCGGGGCGGACGGACCGGCGATCAACCGGCCGTGCCTCTGGTCCGTGGCCAAAGGTACCGTCTCCGGTCATTTTGCCAGCTCACCGAGGTGTCACCGAGCCGTCACCGGGCCGGCGGGGATGCGCACGTCGCGCCGAGCGCCGCCTCGAGGAACTCCTGCACGGCCTCGTCCACCTTGGGCGGGCCCCCGACGGTGGGCACGCTCACCGTCCAGCCGAAGCTGACCTGGCGGCGGCCGTCCGGCGAGCTCCACGACTGCGCGCGGTAGCCGAATCCGTTGCCCATGTGCCCCCAGACCAGGTCGCCGGGTGCCGTCGGGCAGAGGTCGCCGCCGCCGATCACGCCCAGTCCGTAGCCGGCGGCGTTCGTCGTGCGCATCTCCCGCAGGCGCGCGGGGGAGAGGAGGGTGCCGTCGGACAGGGCGCGGTGGAAGCGGTTGATGTCGCCGCTGGTGGACACCACGCCCGCCGCGGCGCCCCACACCGACGGGGTGTAGAGCGTCGTGTCGACCAGCCGCCCGTCTCCGCTCAACCGGTAGCCGTTGACATGCGGTCCGGTGAGGAGAGGACTGCGGTCCGGGTAGGAGGTGTCCTTCATGCCGGCCGGGCGGAAGACGCGACGCCGCAGCTCCTCACCGAGCGGCCGGCCGGTCACCTTCTCCGCCACGAGGCCGAGAAGCAGGTAATTGGTGTTGGAGTACGCGAACGTCCCGACCGGCTGCAGCGGCTTCTCGGTGGCCCGCCCGATCAGCTCCCGCGGGGTGTGGTGGCGGAAGCGGCGCTGCTCCATCTCCGCGTCCGATCCGGTGGGGTACAGCCGGTCGAAATAGTCGGGAACGCCGCTGGTGTGGTCGAGCAGCTGCCGGAGGGTGATCGGCTCCGGATACGGCAGGAGGCCGGGCAGATGCCGGGCCACCGGGTCGTCGAGCTTCAGCCGTCCCTCGTCGGCGAGCTGCAGCAGCACCGTCGCCGTCATGGTCTTGGTGATGCTGGCGACGCGGTAGCGGTCGCCGGCCCGGGCCGGCTGTTTCGTACGGAGGTCGCGCACGCCGCTCGCTCCCGACCAGACCACGTCCCCGACGCGCACCTCGGCCAGCGCTGCCGGGGCACCGGCCGCCGTCAGCTTGTCCAGCGCGGCCCGCAGACGTCCGGCGTCCGGCAACGCTTCGGGAGCGGGTGCCGCCACGGAGGCGGCGACGGGCGTCGGTACCGCCGCGGAGGCGACGCCGGGCGAGGCGGCCGCCCCAGCTGCGAGGGCGGTGAGAACGGCGACGGCGCGCAGTCTTAAGCGCATGTGATACCCCCCAGAATTCGATTTCCCCGAGCGTAGAGGTTCGGCGGGGGAGGACGGCCCGCAGCCGCTGATCACCACCCAGAGCTCCGTCGACCTCGTGCGCAGCCTGAGCCTGGAGCAGTACTTCTCCGCGCTGGCCCGCAGCGTGGACGGCCCCCGGGCCGCCGCCGACAACCCCGCCCCGATCGTGCTCCGCTGGATCATCACCGACACCGGCCAGGAGTGCACCACCACCCTGCGCAACGGCGTGCTGGTGTACGTGGCGGGCAAGGACGTCGTCGCGGGGGAGCCCCAGGCCACCATCTCACTGACGCGCAAGACGCTCGACGCGCTGGCCCAGAGCCCGCTGTTCCGGAAGAACTTCGACGCGCTGCTGACCGCCAACCCTCCGCAGATCACCCTCGCCGACCCCGCGGAACAGCAGGCGGCGGACAAGGTGTTCGCCACGCTGACCGTGGCCGACCCGGAGTTCCCGATCGTCACCCCGCGCCGGGACTGACCCCGGCGACGCCACCGTCTTCTCCGCGGTGCACGGCGACGACCGCGGCGTCGTCCCCCAGCCGGCCGTGCACATGGGCCAGCAGCTCCTCGCGCAACCGCTGTACGAGCTCGTCCGGGCCGGCCCCGCCCCAGGCGGCCGCCCGTTCGGCGAGCGGGAAGAAGACCCCGTCGGCGTCGCGGGCCTCGATGACGCCGTCGGTGTACAGCAGCAACGTGTCGCCCGCCTCGAACGCGAACGTCTCCACCTCGTACTCGCCGTCGCCGGCGAGCTCGCCCAGCCCGACGGGCAGGTGAATGGCCTGCGTCTCCAGGGCGATGACGCGGTGCCGCCGCAGGAGGAGCGGCGGCGGGTGACCGCACGAGATCAGGTGGACGACCGGCTCGTGGTCGGGGAGGTCCAGCAGGATGGCGGTGGCGAAGTACTCCTCGACCTCCGGTTCCCCTCCGGTCCGCCATTGAACGGTGTCCCAGCGCACCGCCCCGTCCAGGTGGATGGCGAGCCGCGGCAACGTGGCCTGCCGGTGGGAGGCGGCGCGGAACGCCCCCATCAGCAGGGCGGCGTGACTGATCGCCGGCAGGCCCTTGCCGCGCACGTCGCCGATGAGCAGCCGGGTGCTGTGCTCCACGGTGCGCGCCGCGGAGTACAGGTCGCCGCCCATCTCCGCCTCGGTCTCGGCGGGCAGGTACAGACAGGCGATCCGCAGCGGGCCGCTGCGCCGCGGCAGCGGCTGCAGCAGGACGTGCTGCGCGGCCTCGGCGACCGACTTCACCCGGTGCAGCTCCCGCTCCCGCCGGTCCCGCACCAGGCAGAAGACGACCAGCAGCGCCGAGACGAAGACCAGCGCGGCGATCTGCGCCTGGATGTTGGCGGTGGTGAGCACCCCCCTCACGCTGCCGATCACCACCTGTCCGGCGACGGCGAGCGCACCGACCAACGCCGTCAGACGCGCCCCCGCGAACGCCACCGTGAGCGCGGGTGCCGCCACCAGCAGGGGACCGAGGTGAATGTGGGGCGGGGCCAGGATGTCGACGACGCAGACCGCGACGATCAGTCCGAGCGGGATCACCACGGCAGCCGGCGCGTGGCCCGGCTGCCAGGCGAGGCGGACGTCGGTCAGCGGCCGAAGGGGCATGCCGCAAGTCTGCCACCGGGCCTCCCGGCTCCCGGGTACGCACGCCCGGGCACCACCGGTGCCCACCCCTCCGGCCCTCCGGCGCTCACTTCACGAGTTGTCCGCGTTCTTCAGCACGACCTCGGCACCGCTCACGCGCTGCGCCGCGGCCGTCGCCGGGCCGGCCAGTGCCGCGGGGCAGGCACCGATGCGGCGCACGGGCCTCTTGCGCACCGGGCGGCGCGCCACCACCGTGTCTGTGAGGTGGGCCGGAACCGATGACGGAGGCATGCGATGACCACGAACCCCCGGCCCGGCGACCTTGCGGGCGGCCATGGCGGCCATGGCGGCCTGCGGGTCATGTCGTTCAACCTGCGCTTCGCCTCCGAGACGGGGCCGCACCCCTGGTCGGAGCGGCGCCCGGTCATGCGCCGTCTGCTCCACCGGCAGGCGCCCCATCTCCTGGGGACGCAGGAGGGCCTCTACGGGCAACTGCGTGACATCGCCCACGACCTCGGCTCCCGCTACGCGTGGCTCGGCATGGGCCGGCACGGGGGCAGCCGCGACGAGTTCACCGCCGTGTTCTACGACGCGACGCGGCTGGCCCCCGAGGAGTACGACCACTTCTGGCTGTCCGACACCCCGTCCCTGATCGGATCGGCGACCTGGGGCAACGTCATCGTGCGCATGGCCACCTGGGCCAGGTTCGCCGACCGGCGCACCGGCAAGCGGTTCCACGTGCTCAACACCCACCTCGACCATGTCCACCAGTACGCGCGCGAACGCTCCGCGGATCTGATCACGAGCCGGCTCGGGCCCGACCCCGCCCTGCCCCGCATCGTCACCGGCGACTTCAACGTCCCGGCGCACCGCAACCCCGTCTACACCGCCATGCTGACCAAGGGCGCGCTCGTCGACACCTGGGACTCCGCCGCCGAGCGCGGCCCGCAGTACGCCACGTTCCACGGCTACCGCCCCCTGGTGCCCGACGGTGACCGCATCGACTGGATCCTCACCTCGCCCTCGGTCCGCACATGGCGGGCGGAGATCAACACCTTTTCCGAGAACGGGAACTTCCCCAGCGACCACCTGCCGGTCCAGGCCCTCGTCGACCTGTGACGGACGGGGAGATGGCCGATATGCCGCCCGGGGTTCTGAGCACGGCCCACAGTCGGGTAATATTTCTTTCGCGCCGCTAGCTCAGTTGGTTAGAGCGGCTGACTCTTAATCAGCAGGTCCGGGGTTCGAGTCCCTGGTGGCGCACAGAGAACGAGGCCCCCACCGCACAGGTGGGGGCCTTCGTCGTGCTACGCGGCGTGGCAGGCCTCGATCAGGGCGCGCAGCCCGGCGCCCGGCGGGTCCGGGCGCACCGCGAGACAGCAGCGCATCACCGGGGCGGGGTTGCGCAGGGGACGGAACACCACCCCGGGGACCGGGAGCTGTTCGGCGTGCGGCGCGTAGAAGACCGTCCAGGACGGCATGCCGAAGCCGATGCTCGCCAGGGTGTCCTGGGCGGTGGTGAACTCGGGGCCGAGGACCGGCTCGAAGCCCGCTTCCCGGCAGGAACCCACGACCAGGTCGTGGAGCGCGGGGTTGCGGGAGGGACCGGCCAGCCGCAGCGGCAGACCGGCCAGGTCCGCCATGTCGATCGCCGCGCGGACCGCGAGGTCGTGGCGGGCGGGAATCGCGACCATGAGCGGGTCCTGCCACAGCGGCAACAGCTCCAGACCCGGCACGGGACGGCCACCCCGCAGCAGGGTCGCGTCCATCCCGCCGGAGCGTACGTCCTTCAGCCGGGCGTCCGTCGCCGCAGTGACCAGCTCGAGGTGTGCGTGGGGAGCGAGCCGGGCGAACTCCGCGAGGATGGTCTCCAGCCGTGTGCCCAGCCCCGAGCTGGTGCCCAGGCGCACCGTGGCGGACCGTCCGGAGCGCAGCTCGTCGACCGCCGCACGGGCGCGGGCCTGTGCGGCCAGCACCTCCCTGGCGTGCGGCAGCAGACGGCTGCCCGCTCCGGTCAGCCGGACGGTCCGGGTGGTGCGGTCGAACAGCTCGACCTCCAGCTCGCGCTCCAGCCGGCGTATCTGCTGACTGACCGCCGACTGCACGATGTGCAGCCGCTCGGCGGCCCGGCCGAAGTGCAACTCCTCGGCCACCGTCAGGAAGTACCGCAGTTGCCGGATCTCCACACCCACCCCATTGATCGGTTTCCGTGATGAGTGTAAGCGCGGTTCGGCCCTTGGTCGCTCGCCGGGACCGGGATGGGATGGGGGCGTCAAGAAGGCGACGGAACGACAGAGAGAAGCACAGCCATGCCGAAGACGACCGTGCGGACCAGCGGTGGAGAGGCCGTCGTGGAGTACGACATCACGGGCACGGGACCGGGACTCGTACTCGTCCACGGCACGGCGGCCACCCGGCAGATGTGGCAGCCGCTGACCGAGGCGCTCGCCGACCGGTTCACCGTGGTCGCACCCGACATGTCGGGATCGGGCGATACCACCGATCACGGCGGCGCCCTCACCCCCGCCGACCTGGCCGACGAGGTCCTCGCCGCCGCCGACGCCGCCGGGCTCGACAGCTTCCACCTCGTCGGCCACTCGCTGGGCTCGGCCGTCGCGACCCACCTCGCCGCGACCCGGCCCGAACGCGTCCGCTCGCTCGCGCTGCACGCCGGCTGGGCCTACACCGACGTACGGATGGACGCGGAGTTCCGTTACTGGCTCGAGTTGATGCGCACCGACGCCGAGCACGGCACGGCGCTGTTCCCCAGGATGCTGCCCCTGATGGCCTTCGGGCCGCGCTACTGGGAACACACGGACGCGGCCGCCAACGAGGAGCTCGTCAAGGGGCTCATAGAGATGATCACGCCCGGCGCGGTCCGCCAGACCGAGGTGGACCGGCTCGTGGATCTGCGGCCGTTGCTGGGGCGCATCACCGCGCCGACGCTGGTGCTGGCCAGCGCGCACGACCGCCTCATCGGCGCGGAACAGCAGCAGGCGCTGCTCGCCGGCATCCCGGACTCCCGCTACGCCGAGATCGACGCGGGCCACGCGGCGCCGGCGGAGGACCCCGAGGGGTTCGTGGCGAAGCTGGCCGGCTTCCTGGACGAGCGGCTGGCGGCGGAGCGGGTGCCGGCACGGGGCTGAGGCTCGGCGGGGCCGGAGGACGGCCCCTCAGGCGGCCACGGTCACCCCTGGGCGTTCTCCTGGGCGGCCGTGGTCCGCGGCCACGACCAGCAGGAACATCAGGAAGCCGACCACGGCCGAGGAGATCAGCGGGATCACGACCACGGGCATGATGCCGCGCAGGACGGACGGTACGCGCAGGCGTCGCACGGCCATGACGGACGCGCCCGCGAGCAGGCCGGCGATCAGGCCCGTACCACTCGGGCGCGAGGCCGCGCGGCAGGCTTCCGCAGCAGGCGACCCAGTCCGCGTCGGCCGAGCGTGCCCGCACGGTCGCCAGCAGCGACCGGGCCTCGTCCGGGGCGAGTTCGGGCCCGGCCGCGTTGACCTTGGTGAGCGTGCCGTCCGGTTCGGCGACGGCGACGTTGACCCGGGTCGACCCGTGGACGGGCACGCCCGCGACCTCGATGCCGTGCTCGCCCAGCAGTCGCGTCAGCAGGGCGCCCTCCGCGCCGCCCAGCGGCAGCACCGCGACCGTACGCCGCCCTGCGGCGGCCACGGCCCGGAGACGTTGACGCCCTTGCCGCCGGGGTCGACCCGGTCGGCGCCGGCGCGCAGCACCGCGCCGCGCTCCAGCCGGCCGACCTCGGGACCGGCCCTGCCGCCGCTAGCATGCGCGCATGGATACGAGCTGCGACTTCGACCCGTGGTCCCCTCGATTCGTCGCCGACCCGTATCCCGGTTACGCGCGGCTGCGCGCCGCCGGGCGCGTCCACTGGTTCGCGCCCAGCCGGCAGTGGCTGGTGCCGCACCACGCCGACGTACGGGCACTGCTGCGTGACCGGCGGCTGGGCCGCACGTATCTGCACCGCTTCACCCACGAGGAGTTCGGCCGTACCCCGCCGCCCGCCGGGCACGAGCCGTTCCACGTCCTCAACGGCAACGGCCTGCTCGACCTGGAGGCACCCGACCACACCAGGATCCGGCGCCTGGTGTCGAAGGCGTTCACCCCGCGCAGGGTCGAGGCCCTCGCCCCGACCGTCCGGCGGCTGGCCGGCGACCTGGTGGACGGCCTCGTCGCCGAGGGCGGCGGAGACCTGATCGCCGCGGTCGCCGAGCCGCTGCCGGTGGCCGTCATCGCCGAGATGCTCGGCATCCCCGCCGCCGACCGCGCGCTGCTGCGGCCCTGGTCGGCGGACATCTGCGGTATGTACGAGCTGAACCCCGGCGAGGAGACGGCGCGGCGCGCGGTGCGGGCCTCGGCCGACTTCTCCGCCTATCTGCGGGAGCTGATCGCCGACCGCCGCGCCCGCCCCGGCGACGACCTGATCAGTGCGCTGATCGTCGCGTGCGAGGAGGAGGACCGGCTCACCGAGCAGGAGATGGTCTCCACCTGTGTGCTGCTCCTGAACGCGGGCCACGAGGCCACGGTCAACACCACCGGCAACGGCTGGTGGGCCCTCTTCCGCCACCCGGACCAGCTCGCCGCCCTGCGCGGCGACCACGGCCTGCTGCCGCGGGCGGTGGAGGAGTTGATGCGCTACGACACGCCCTTGCAGCTCTTCGAGCGCTGGGTGCTCGACGACATCGAGGTCGCCGGCACGGTCATCCCGCGCGGCAGCGAGGTCGCCCTCCTCTTCGGCTCCGCCAACCGGGACCCCGCCTGCGTCCCCGACCCCGACCGCCTCGACGTGACGCGCGCCGACAACCCCCACCTCAGCCTCGGCGCGGGCATCCACTACTGCCTGGGCGCCCCCCTGGCACGGCTCGAACTCGCCGCCTCCTACGGGGAGATGCTGCGGCGTGCGCCGGGGCTACGGCTCGTGAAGGAGCCGCAGTGGAAGCCGGGCTTCGTGATCCGGGGACTGCGGGAGCTGCTCGTCGAGTGCTGACCGGCCGCTTCCCGGCCGCTCGCCGGGGCACGTGCCCGACCGGACGTCGTCCCGGCGTGCTGCTTCACCAGTGTGGGTGACGTCGGTTTTTGGATATCCGCCTTGATGATGGGCATTCAACCTTTTGGTGTGGCCGTGGCGCAGCTGTGGCGGGGGGCCTCGTGGTGGATGCCGGTCTGTCGAACGCACTCTCCGGGGAAGCGATCGCGGTGGTCGGGGCGGCGTGCCGGCTCCCCGGTGGCATCGCCGATCCGCAGGGCCTGTGGTCCGCCCTGGCCGAAGGCCGGGACCTCATCAGCGCCGGTCCGCCCGCCGGACGCTTCGACGCCGCGCGCTTCTGGGACCCCGACCCCGAGCGGCAGGGCAAGAGCTACACCTTCGCCGGCGGCTATCTGGACGACATCGCCGGCTTCGACGCGGCGTACTTCGGCATGTCACCGCGCGAGGCCAAGCACCTCGACCCCCAGCAGCGGCTGCTGCTGGAGCTGACGACGGAGGCGTTCGACGACGCGGCCGTCGACCCGCGGACGCTGGCAGGTTCGGACACGGCCGTGCTCGTCGGAGTGTCCGACATGTCCTACGGCGGGCTGCAGATGACCCGCCTGGAGGAGGTCGGCGCCCACACCATGAGCGGCAGCGCCCTCTCCATCACCGCCAACCGCCTCTCCCGCACCTTCGACCTGCGCGGCCCGAGCATGGCGGTGGACACCGCCTGCTCCTCCTCGCTGGTCGCACTGCACCAGGCGTGCGAGATCCTGCGCTCGCGGCGCAGCGCGGCGGCCGTCGTCGGGGGAGTCAACCTCCTGCTGGGCCCGCAGGCGTTCATCGGTTTCTCGCGCGCCATGATGCTCTCGCCGCGGGGACGGTGCGCGACGTTCTCGGCGGAGGCGGACGGCTACGTACGCTCCGAAGGCGGAGCCGTGGTGCTGCTCAAGCCGCTGGCCGACGCGCTGGCCGCAGGAGACCGCGTCCACGCGGTGATCGTGGCCAGCGGCGTCAACTGCGACGGGCTGACCCCCGGGCTGGCCGTACCGAGCGCACAGGCCCAGCAGGCGCTGCTGGAAGAGGTGTACGGGCGCGCCGGAATCGCCGCCGACGACCTGCTGTACGTCGAGGCCCACGGCACCGGCACCCCCGTCGGCGACCCGCCCGAGTGCGAGGCCATCGGCCGGGCCCTGGGCATGCGGCGCACCCGGGGACCCCTGCCGATCGGCTCGGTGAAGACGAACCTCGGCCACGGCGAACCCGCCTCCGGGCTGACCGGACTGCTCAAGGCCGTCCTGGTCCTGCGCCACGGACACGTCCCGGCGAGCCTGCACGCCGAACCGCCCAACCCCGCCATCGACTTCCGGGCCCTGAACCTCGACCCGGCGACCGAGGCGAAGCCGGTGGCCGGCCGGCTCCCGGGCTTCGTCGGCGTGAACAGCTTCGGCTTCGGCGGCGCCAACGCCCACGCCGTCCTCGCCGGACCGCCCCCGCCGCAAGCCGCCGGCGAGCGCCCGGACGGCCCGCTGCCCGTACTCGTCTCCGCCCGTACGCCCCAGGCGCTGGGCGAGGCCACCGCCGCATTGGCCGCGCACCTGGCCGCCGCCGACGAGGACGACTTCCCCGACCTGTGCTGGACCGCGACCCGCCGCCGGGCCCGCCACACCCACCGCCTGGCCGTCCTCGCCGACAGCGCCCACGACGCCGCCCGGCGACTGGCCGAACTGGCCGCCGACGAGGGAGCGCTGCGCGCCGCCGGCACCCCGCCCGCCGGCGAGGGCGCGGTGGCCTTCGCGTTCTGCGGCAACGGCAGCCAGTGGGACGGCATGGCGGCGGACCTGATGGCCGGCGCACCCGCGTTCCGTACCGCCGTCGAAGAAGCGGACGCCCACCTGACGCCCCTGCTCGGCTGGTCCGTGGCCGAACTCCTCGCCCGCCCGGCACCCCGGGACGGCGAACAGCCGCACCGGCCGATGTCGGACACCCGCTACGCCCAGCCCGCCCTCTTCGCCCTCCAACTGGGCCTGGCCGCCCAGCTCGCCGCCCACCACGTGCGGCCCGACGCCGTCCTGGGCCACAGCAGCGGCGAACTCGCCGCCGCCCACCTCTGCGGAGCCCTCGACCTCGCCGCCGCCGCACCAGCGGTCGCCGGACGCAGCCAGGCCCAGGCCGCCACCGCCGGCCAGGGCCGCATGGCCGTCGTCGCCCTCGGCGAGGAACAGGCCTCCCGCGCGCTCGCCCCCTTCCGCGGCCGGCTGGAGATCGCGGCGGTCAACAGCTCCCAGGACGTCACCGTCTCCGGGGACACCCCGGCCCTGCGCGCGCTCTGCCGCACCCTGACCGAACGGAACGTGCCCTTCCAAGAGCTGGACATCGACCACCCCTTCCACAGCGCGGCCATGGACGCCATCGAGGAACCGCTGCGCCGGTCGGTGACCGGCCTCGCCCCCGCGGCACCCCGCATCCCGATGTACTCGACCGTCACCGGCCGGCCGGTCGGCCCCGGCGAACTGGACACCGACTACTGGTGGCGCAACGTCCGCCACCCCGTCCGCTTCGCCGACGCCGTCCGCGCACTGGCCGCCGACGGACTGGCCGCAGTCGTCGAGATCGGGCCCCGGCCGGTCCTGCGCGGCGCACTGTCCCGGCTCGCCGCCGAAGGACCGCACGCCCCCTTCCCCGTCACACCGGCCATGACCCCGGACGTGCCCGGGGCGGAAGGGGTGCGGCGGGCGGCGGCCCGGCTGCTGGCCGCCGGCCCCCGGCGGCCCCACGACGGCACGGACCCCTGGTTCCCCGCCCCCGGCCGGGTGCGGGCCCTGCCCGCCTACCCCTGGCAGCGCGAACACCACTGGCACGGCACCCCCGAGCACTGGGTCCGCACCAGCGGCGACGGCGTCCTCGTCCACCCCCTCCTCGGCGAACGGCTCCCCGCCCTCGAGCCGGTCTGGCACGCCACCGTGGAGCGCACCCGCACCCCCTGGCTCGGGGACCACGACATCGCCGGGGCCGTGGTGATGCCGGCCGTCGGATACGTGGAGATGGCCCTCGCGGCCGGACGCGAGGTCTTCGACGCACCCGTCGAACTGGACACCATCGACATCCCCCGCGGACTCCCCCTGCCCTGGGACGCCGCCATGGACATCCGGCTGCAGACCTCCCTCTCCGACGAGGACGGCATCTGGCGCGTCGCCAGCCGCACCGGCGACACCGGCAGCTGGCGCCTGCACGCCCGCGGCCGGGCCCGCCGCCTCGCCACCACCGCACCCCCACCGGACGCCGACCTCACACAGCTGCGGGAGCATGCCCCCGAGCGGCGCGACATCCAGTGGCTCTACGACACCGCGGCCCGCGTGGGCCTGCGCTACGGGCCGGCCTTCCGCGTCCTGCGCGACCTCCACGTCGGCGACGGAGATGTGCTGGCCTCCTACCACTGCACCCCACCGGACGACGGATACGGCGGCTACGTCGTCTTCCCGCCCCTGCTCGACGGCGCCTGGCACGCGTGCGTGGCGCTCATGACCGACGCGGACACCATCTACCTGCCCGCGGCGATCGGCCGCGTACGGGTGTGGCGCACCGTCGCGCCCACCGGATGGGTGCACTTGCGCCTGCGCTCACGGACCCGGCGGGAGGCCGTCTGGAACATCACGATCATGGACGAGGAGGGGGCCGTCGCCGTCGAGATGGACGAGTGCCGCCTGCAGCGGATCGAGATCAAGGGCATCGACGACCTGGGCCAGTACGCGACGGTCCTGCGCGCCGCCCCGCTGCCCGGCCGGCCCGTCGCGCCCTCGCCCCTCCCCGCGCCCGCGACCGTCCTGAGCAAGGCGCGGCCGGAGATCGACGCCGTCACGGCGCCCTTCCTCCACGAGCGGTACGCCCGGCAATTGCGCGACGCACAGGCCCTGACCGCGGAAGGCGCGATCGAGGCGTTCTGCGGTCTGCTCCCCGAGCCGGCCGCCATGTTCGACGACGCCGTCCCGGCCGTGGTCGAGCCGCGCTTCCGCGCTCCCTTCGCCCTGCTGCTGGAGATGGGGGAGCGCCACGGCGTCCTGTGCCGCCGGGAGCGGGCGTGGCACATCCGCGATGCCGAGGAGCGCGCCCGGGCGATCCGGGAACAGATCCTGTCCGCGCCGGACCAGCTCGCCACCTCCGTGCTCCTCCTGCGTACCACCTACTCACTGCACGACGTGGTGCGGGGCCGGCGGGACCCCATGGAGTCGCTCTTCCTCGACAGCGGCCCCGAACTGATCGGCCAGTTCTACGACATCGATCTGGTCAATCGCCTCCACAACAGGATCGCCCGCGCCCTGCTGAGGCAACTGGTCGCCGTGTGGCCGGCCGACCGCGCCCTGCGCGTGCTGGAGGTCGGCGCCGGCACCGGCGGCCTCACCGCCTGGCTGCTTCCCCTGCTGCCCGCCGACCGCACCCAGTACGCCTTCACCGACGTCTCGCCGGCGTACTTCCCGGCCGCCCAGGCCCGCTTCGCCGACTACGACTTCGTCGACTACCGCACGCTCGACCTCGACGTCAGCCCCCTCGCCCAGGGCTTCACCCCCGAGAGCTTCGACGTGATCGTGGCCGGATACTCCCTCCACGCGGCCAAGGACGTCGGCCGCTGCCTGCGTCACCTGGCGTCACTCACGGCCCGGGACGGACACCTGATCGCCGTCGAGACGCACGCCCCCGAGGTGCTGGTGGGCATCTTCGGCATGCTGGACAGCTTCTGGCAGACCGACGACACCCACCTGCGCCCCGGATCGGTGCTCCTGCCGCGCCACCAATGGCCGCCGCTTCTCGCCGAGCACGGGTTCGGCGACGTGGTGCAGACCGGGACGGACCGGTCACCGCTGCGGGAACAGTTCTCTGTGCTGCTCGCCCGCAGGCGAGGAGCGGGCCCCGAACGGTCCGAGGAGGAGCGCCGGCCGCAGTCCACCGGGGAACCGGCCGCGAGCGGTACGGCCGTGGAGCCGGCGCCCGACCCCATCCCGTCGTCCTGGGTGCTCATCACCGAGGACGACTCCGAAGAGGCGATGGTCCGCGCACTCGCCGCCCGGCTCGCCGCGGCGGGCAGCCCGCACGTCCGTACCCTGTCCGCGGACGCGGTGCACCACGACGGGGACGACTTCCGGGCGGACGGCACCGGGCCCACCGGCGTCGTCCACCTGCTCAGCGCCCGCTCCGACCACGCGGCCGACGGCTACCCCCACCTCGCGGTGGACCTGGCGGTGCGGCGGCTGGCCGTCCTGCGCGCGATCGCCCGCGCCCACCGCGCGCAGGGCACCGACCCGGCCCTGCGCACTCTGGTCCTCGTCTGCCACCCCACAGGGGCCCTCCCCGCCCCGGAACGGCCCGCCGTGCCCGGCCAGGCCGCCGCGTGGGGAGCGGCCCGCAGCCTTGCCGCCGAGCTGCCGTCGCTGGCCGTCAAACGCGTGTCCTTCGACCGCGGAACCGCACCGGACGCCGACGCCGGGCGGCTGCTCGACGAACTGCCGCCCGCCACCGGCACGGACGAGGACGAGGTCGTCCTCACCGCCGCCGGCCGGTTCGTCCCCCGTGTCGTGCACGCGCCCCACCCCCGCGCGCCGCGCACCGCCGACGACGGCAGCGGCAGCAGCCACCGGCTGGTGGTCGACCGGCCGGGACTGGGCTACCGGCTCACCTGGGACGAACGACCCACCCCCGTGCCCGGGGAGGGAGAGGTGGTCGTCTCCGTGCGGGCCGCCGCCCTGAACTACCGGGACATCATGGTCGCCACCGGCCTGCTGCCCCCGGCCGCCGACGAGAGCATCGCCTCCGAGGGGCACATCGGCCTGGAGGGCGCGGGCGTGATCACCGCCGTCGGACCGGGAGTCACCGGCCTCACCGCGGGGGACCGCGTCTTCGGCCTGATGGACGCCTACGCCGGGCACGCCCACACCCTGGCGTCCCTGGTCCGCCCGATTCCCACCGGCATGACCTTCACCGAGGCGGCCACCGTGCCGGTGGCCTTCCTCACCGTCCAGCACAGCCTCGAGGAGCTGACCCGGCTGCGCCCCGGGGAGACCCTCCTCGTCCACGGAGGCGCGGGCGGCGTCGGCCTGGCCGCCCTGCAGTACGCACAGGACCTCGGCGCCCAGGTGATCGCCACCGCCGGCTCGCCCGCGAAGCGGGACCTGCTGACAGCACTCGGCGTCGACCACGTCCTGGACTCCCGGTCCCTGTCCTTCGCCGACCGGATCAGGGAGCTGACCGCGGGCCGGGGCGTCGACGTCGTGCTGAACTCCCTCAGCGGCGAGGCGGCCGCCCGCAGCATGGAGGTCCTCGCGCACGGCGGACGGTTCGTGGAACTGGGCAAGCGGGACCTCTACGCCAACAGCCGCACACTCCTGCGGCCCTTGGCGGGGAACGCCTCCCTGCACGTGGTCGACCTCGCCCGCATGACCTTCGCCGACCCCGAGGCCGTCTCGGCCGCGCTGGAAACGGTGGCCGAACGCCTCCGCGCGGGCCGCTACCGGCCCCTGCTGCACCAGGCGTACCCCGCCCACCGGGCCGAGGAGGCCTTCCGGTTGCTGCAGCACTCCCGGCACATCGGCAAAGTCCTCCTGTCCTTCGACGAACCCGTGCCCGTCCGCACCTTCCCCGCCCCCACGCCCGTCGACCCCGACGGCACGTACCTGGTCGTCGGCGGGCTGAGCGGGCTCGGCGCGCGCACCGCCCTCCACCTCGCCGAGCGCGGCGCCCGCCACCTGGCACTCGTCGGCCGCCGCGGCGTCGACACCCCCGAGGCACCCGAGGTCCTGGCCCGGCTCGCCGCCCGCGAAGCCTCGGTGAGCGTGCACGCCGCCGACGTCACGGACGCCGACGCCATGCGGACTCTCCTGCGGCGGATCGATGCCACCGGGCATCCCCTGCGCGGTATCGTCCACGCCGCCCTGCACCTGGAGGACGAGGCGCTGGCCGACCTGGACGACGAGCGGCTACGCGCCGTACTGGCACCGAAGATGGCCGGCGCCATGATCCTGGACCAGCTCACCCGCCACCGGAACACCTCGCTCACGCTCTACTCGTCGCTCACCGCGTGGACCGGCAACATCAAGCAGACGAACTACGCGGCGGCCAACCTCTTCCTCGAAGCCCTCACCCGCCGGCGCCGCCACGACGGGGAGCCCGGCCTGGCGGTCGCCTGGGGCGCGATCGCGGAGACCGGCTACGTGGCACGCGAGGGCCTGACCTCCTCCCTCGCCGCGGCCGGCCTGACGCCCGTCACCCCGCACGAGGCGTGCACCGCCCTCGACCGCTTCCACGCGCACGGCACCGACGTGACGGCCTACGGACGCTGCGACTGGGCGCGGATGGCGATGATCGCGCCCTCGCTCGCCGGGCCCCGCTTCGCCGCGGTCGTCCCCCCGCCGCTCATCGGAACCGACTACCGGCTCGAGGAACTGCTGGCCCGCCTGGCCGCCGCCTCCCCCGAGGAGGCGCTCGACCTCCTGGAGAAGGCCCTGACCTCGGTCATCGCCGACATCCTGCACATGCCCGCCGACCAGCTGGACCCCACCGGGAACCTCAGGGACTACGGAATGGACTCCCTGATGGCCATGGAGCTCCTGGCGACGCTCCGCAAGCAGTTCCAATGCGACCTGCCCATCATGCAACTGCTGCACAGCGACGGCTCCGTCCGCGGCATCAGCGAGATCCTCCTGCCCCGCCTCACCGCCCGCCCCAGC
Source organism: Streptomyces sp. NPDC053079 (assembly GCF_044546695.1). Classification (NCBI taxonomy): domain Bacteria; kingdom Bacillati; phylum Actinomycetota; class Actinomycetes; order Kitasatosporales; family Streptomycetaceae; genus Streptomyces; species Streptomyces sp. NPDC053079. The sequence goes on along the minus strand of NZ_JBITZJ010000003.1, from coordinate 440,741 downwards.
GGCGAAGCCCCGCGCCCCCTGCAGTCCTACGTCTCGGCGGACGCCGTCCGCGAGGCCTGACGAAGGCGGTGCCGCCTCAGCGGCCGCGCCGGACGTACTCGCGCACCAGAACCCGGAGCGCGGCCGGCACGGAAGGGCGCGCCGAGCCGCGCAGCAGGCCGGTGCCCTTGGCCATGGCCGCGTCGGCGGTGAGCACCTCCAGCGTGATCACCGCCCGGATGAACGCCCGGTGGGCCGCCGGCGCGAGAGCGGGCAGGCGCCTGCTGGCGAGCAGGTCACGGCGGGCCCGGCCCAGGAGATCGGTGAACAGGGCGCGTACGGCCGCGCTCTCGCGTCCGTTCTCGAGGTCCTCACGGGAGACGCCGTGCCGTTCCAGGGCCTCCTGAGTGAGCGTGAGGCGGCCGTCGCGCAGGTCCTCGGCGAGGTCGTTGACGAAGTCCAGGCGCTGGCTGCCGTCGATGTAGGCGCGGCACAGCTCACGGGTGGCGTCGGCGCCGGCGTCGGGGTCCAGGAGCAGGCAGGCGATGAGCATGAACGCCGGAAGCGAGTAGGCGTCGACGTATCGCCCGTACTCCGCCTCGTCGGCGAAGCCGGTGAAGTCGCGGTCCATGGGCGCCCCCGCCAGGAACTCCTGGACGTGGCCGCGCAGTCGGGGGTGGCGGGAGACGGTGTGCAGCAGCGGGCGGAGCACCGGATCCCCGCTCTGCCCGGTGGCCAGACCGTCGCGGACCTCCTTCTCCCACGCCGCGTAGGCAGCCCCGGCGTGGGGGCCGCCCTCGTCGAGGAGCGTATCGGTGCGATGCATGAACGCGGTGGCGGCGATGACATGCGGAACGAGCGCCGGCGGGAGCAACAGGCGGACCGCGACGTAGGCGTGGCGCCGGTAGGCGGAGACCAGGACGCGCTGGCGGGTGTAGTCGTCGCGCAGTTGACGGTCGCGGATGCCCGCGAGGGTGAGCGTCCTGTCCCACGAGTGCATGTCGATGGCTCTTCCTGCGAGGGGTGATGAGCAGGGCCGAGCCTATCCGCCCTCCCGCCGGCGGCTCCTTCGGCTCCCCTCCCGCCCGGTAATCCCGTTGCGGACGCTCCGGCGGCGCGTTACGTTCACCCGGCCCGCCCCCGACGGAGACGTAAGGCGCCGTGTCGATCCACATCACCCCACTGACCTGCCCCGGCCGTGTTCTGTCCGGCCACCGCCTGGCGTGGCTGGCGTCCGACGCCGACGGCATCCCCGTCGGCTCGGCGTTCCTGCGCGTGTTCACCGACGCCGGCCGGGAGCACCTGGCCGAGCTGACGCTCGCCGTCCACCCCGCCGAGCGCCGCCGCCGCATCGGCTCGCGCCTGCTCGACGCCGCACTGGCCGCCGCACGGGAGGACGGCAGACGCCATGTCGTCGCCCAGGCCGAGGCAGGGTCCCCCGGAGGCCGCTTCCTTCCCGCCCGGGGCTTTCGGAAGGCACTCACGCTGACCTACGCCCGGCTGGCCCTGGACACGGTGGACGCCACGGCCCTCGTGGGCATCGTCGGGCGCCCCCACCCCGGCTACCGGCTGACGTCCTGGCACGGGACCGTCCCCGACCACCTCGCCGGGACGTTCGCGGCCTCGCGCCGCGCCATGGACGACATGCCGATGGACGACGCCGGGCACGACGCCGGCCGCACCACGGTCACCTGGGACGTGGACCGGGTCCGGGAAGCGGCGCGGGCGGTCCGGGAGCGGGGCGAACTGCTCCACACCGTCGCCGCCGTGGACGAACGCGACGGTTCGATCGCCGGTTTCACGGAACTGGTCGTGCCCGGCGACGGCCGGGGCGACGCCCAGCACTACGGCACCGCCGTCCTGCCCGGGCACCGCGGACACGGCCTGGGCCGGTGGATGAAGGCCGCATCGATCCGGCGGGCGCGCGAGGACCACCCGGGCCTCGCCGGCCTGCTGACCGACACCGCCGACGGCAACGCGTACATGAGGCGCATCAACGACGGCCTCGGATACGTCCCCACGCACCAGGTGCTGGAGTACCGCCTCACCCTGTGAGGCCGGTGCGCCCCGCGACGCCGCCGACCGGCGCCGCGGAGCGGGCAACGACCTGTCAGGGCCCGGTGTCCCCGGGGTGGGCGCAGAGCCCGCCCCGGTAGTTGCTGTCGTACCAGGCGCCCGTCGCGTCGAAGTCCAGGACGGTCCTGCCCGGGCCGACGCAGCGGTGGTAGTTGGGCCGCGCCCACCGGGTGACCTGGATCCACACATTGGTATTGGTGGCGCAGTGCTCGTAGTAGGGGTGCTCGCCGCCGGGCTTGTTCCAGCCGCAGGCCTGGACCCGCTCGGTGGCCGCGCCCGCCGGCTCGGCCACAGAACAAACCAGCACGCTCGCCAGCGCGAAGGTGACCAGGCCCAGCAGACGGCTCCGGCTCCGGCCGGCGGGGGAGAGTTCTCGTGTTCGCACGATGGGTTCCTCTCGACAGGGAGGCTACGTCTTGCCTCTTCCGTCAGCCTGGGCCCTGTGCGGACATCCCGGCCACACCCTTCGATGATGGTCGAAGGAGTGGTCAACCATCACGAAAGGGCATTTGATGCCCAGTCATACATGCGAATCCCCGGTCGCCCGGGAGAGCGATCGGTAGAGCGGATCGGTGATCTCCGTGCGCACCGCACGGGCCACGGACGGCCGCGGCAGAAGCGACTTGCGGACGAGCTCGGTGAGGGGGACGTCGATCTGCGGCACGCCCCAGGCGATGAGCCTGGCGATCGAGGTGCCGTACGCGACCGCGCGCACCCCGCCCCACAGCAGGGCGCCCGCGCACATCGGACAGGGCTCGGCCGTGGAGACCAGGACGTGCCCGGGCAGATCGATGCCGGCCGCCGCGGCCGAGCGCAGCAGGTTCACCTCCGCGTGGGCGGTGGGATCGCCGCTCTCCGAGGAGTTGCCCGCCCCGGCCACGACGGCTCCGTCGGCCGGATCCACCAGCACCGCCCCGAAGGGCCACTTCGCCGACGCCCGGGCGTGGCGGACGGCCACGGGCATCGCCGCGCGGACCGCGGCCCGCAGCGGCGACGGCCAGTCACCCATCCAGTCGGTGTCCGTCCGGGCGCGGGCCTCGGCGTGCGCGAGCGCGCCGCCCAGCGGGAGAGGGGCGGCCGCCGTGGCAGCCGCGCACAGGAAACGCCGTCGCGATGGGGACCGTGAAGACATCAGGCCGTTCTAGCACGCGGGCGATCCCTGTCGGGGCCGAACCGGGAGGCCGGCAGCGGACTCCGAACGGGCGGAGAACGCCACGGCGGGAGACGGTGGACCAGGAGCGTACGACCCGTGGAGGAACCCATGACCCCTGACGGCGACCGGCGGCGGCATCACTGCCTGGTGACCGGGGCCACCGGCTACATCGGCGGCCGCCTGGTGCCCGAGCTCCTGGACGCCGGCCACCGGGTGCGCTGCCTGGCCCGCTCGCCCGGCAAACTGCGCGACCACCCGTGGACCGGCAGCGTCGAGGTGGTCCGCGGCGACGTGACCGACGCGGCATCGGTCCGCGCGGCGATGGAGGGCATCGACACGGCGTACTACCTCGTCCACGCCCTCGGCACCGGCTCCGGCTTCGAACACACCGACCGCGCCGCGGCCGGGACCTTCGGCGAGCAGGCCCGCGCCGCCGGCGTACGGCGCATCGTCTACCTGGGCGGCCTCACCCCCGCCGGAGTCCCGGCGAGCAGGCTCTCGCCGCACCTGCGCTCGCGCGCCGAAGTCGGCGAGGTGCTCCTCGCCTCCGGCGTGCCCACGGCGGTCCTGCGCGCCGCGGTCATCATCGGCTCCGGCTCGGCCTCCTTCGAGATCCTGCGCTACCTCACCGAGCGCCTGCCGGTCATGGTCACCCCCAGCTGGGTGCGCACCCGCATCCAGCCGATCGCCGTACGCGACGTCCTGCGCTACCTCGTCGGCAGCGCCGACCTCCCCGAAGAGGTCAACCGCACCTTCGACATCGGCGGCCCCGACGTCGTCACCTACCTGGAGATGATGCGCCGGTACGCGGCGGTCGCCGGGCTGCCCCACCGGCTGATCCTGCCTGTACCCGTCCTGACGCCACGCCTCTCCGGCTACTGGATCGGCCTGGTCACCCCCGTCCCGCACGCCATCGCCCGGCCGCTCGCCGAGTCGCTGCGCCACGAAGTGGTCTGCCGGGAACACGACATCGCCCGCCACGTCCCCGACCCGCCGGGCAGCCCCGTCGGCTTCGACACGGCACTGTCCCTGGCCCTCGAACGCGTACGCGACGCCCAGGTCGCCACCCACTGGTCCTCGGCCTCGGTCCCCGGAGCCCCCAGCGATCCGCTGCCCACCGACCCCGACTGGGCCGGCGGCAGCCTCTACACCGACCGGCGCGAACAGAGCGTCGACGCCCCGCCGGAGGTGCTGTGGCGGGTGATCGAGGGCATCGGCGGCCGCAACGGCTGGTACTCCTTTCCGCTCGCCTGGGCGGCGCGCGGACGCCTGGACCGGCTGATCGGCGGGGTCGGGCTGCGCCGCGGGCGCCGTGATGCCGAGCGGCTGCGGGTGGGTGACTCCCTGGACTTCTGGCGGGTCGAGGAGATCGAACCGGGCCGTCTGCTGCGGCTGCGCGCCGAGATGCGGCTGCCGGGCCTGGCCTGGCTGGAGATGTACGCCGAACGGGACGGGGCGGGACGCAGCCGCTACCGGCAACGGGCGCTGTTCCATCCCCGCGGACTGCTCGGCCACCTCTACTGGTGGAGCGTCTCGCCCTTCCACGCCCTCGTGTTCGGCGGCATGGCCCGCAACATCGCCCGGACCGCGGCCGCCCGCGCCGGTGTCACTCGTCCAGCAGGCCCCTGACCACGCGGCCGAAGACCCGGTGGCCGAGCCGGTTCGTCAGTGCGTCGCACCAGCGCGGCAGGCCCGTCACATGCAGGGCCTCGCGCCAGACGACCCACGACTCCGTGCCGGTCGCGCCCACCTCCAGCTCGGCCCAGCCGGTGACGGCCGAGCCGCGCTTCTGCAGGCGGCACAGGCCGGGAGCGCCGTCGGAGGGCGGCTGCCAGCGGACGACCTCCATGACGTCCTCGACGGCCACCGGACCCAGCCGGGTCCGCGCCACGAACCGCGTCCCCACGCCCGTCGGCGGCGGCGTCGTCACGAGGATGCGGGTGAGCGGGACGTGCGCGGCGTGCCGTTCCCAGTCGGTGAGCCGGCGCCACGCCTCGCCGACGGGCAGCCGGGAGCGGTGCCGGACCAGGAAGGGCCTCATTCCGGCATCGTATGCGGGCGGGCGGTCAGCGCCGCAGATAACAGCGCGTGGTGGTGGCGCCCGGCAGGGTGTGGGTGCGGACGAGGTCGCTCACGTAATGGACGAGCAGCAGGCCGCGGCCTCCCGGGCGGTCGGGCGGGGGTGGGCAGCGGCCCGCCAGCGGATCGCCGATGTGCCCGCCGTCCTCGACCTCCCACACCACGTGGTCGCCCTCGGCCCAGATCCGTACCGTGCCGGAGCCGCCGCCGTGCACGACGCTGTTGGTGGTCAGCTCGGCGATGGCCAGCGCCAGGTCGTCGCGGCGACCGGGCGGCAGGCCCAGCGCGACGGCCCGTTCGAGGACCAGGTGCCGGGCGTCGGGGAGCAGCGAGCCGTCGAAGGAGAAGGCGAAGGCGCCCGGCGGGCGCGGCAGCGGCTGGTTGTACGCGGCGACGACGTGGTCCGGGGCGTAGGAGCCGCTGGCCAGCTCCAGGCCGTCGCTGATGACGACGGGGTGGGTGGCGTGCGCGTCCGCCAGCACCTCGGGCGCCAGCCGGGCGGCGTCGTACGGGCACAGGATGGTGACCCGGCGTCCGGCGAAGGCGTGGTTGATCAGGGCCTCGTGCTGGGCGCACGCGGGGTACTCGGCCGGGGAGCGGCCGGCCCAGATCGGCTCGCCGATGAGGCGGACGTGGCGGTGGGGGTGGGCGTCGGCGAAGGCCCGCAGCACCCGGGGGATGATCCGGCCGGGGTTGCGGCCGGCCTGTGCCATGTCGACGAACCGCACCGCCGCGCCGTCCTTGCCCAGCTCCGCGCGCAGCAGCTTCAGGTTGTCCTCGGGGACGGCCACCGCGACCGGTTCCCCGGCCTCCAGCCCGGAGCGGACGAAGGCGACGCCCGCGGCCACGTACTCGCACTGGTCCCGGTAGAACAGCGCCGGGTGGGTGAACGTCCCGTCCGCGGCTGTCACTTCCCGCACCCCGTCACCTCGATCGCTGCCAAGCCGGACCAGAACGTCTCCAACGTACGGCGGAGTGAGGGCGGTGGCCGGTCCACGATGATCCGCCGGCCGCTTTCGAGCCGCTGGGCCGTCAGCGCCAGCGCGGCGGCGCCGGCGACGTCGACGAAGGTGACGGCGGCCAGCTCCAGGCAGGGCAGGGTGCCCAGGCCCGGCAGCGATGCCAGCGCGCCTTCCCACGTCGTGTGCGTGCTCAGGCTCACTTCCCCCGTCAGCCGCAGGCCCGGCCGCCCCACGAGCGGGCTGACGTCCAGGGCAGCCCGGGCGGTCACTGCTCGGTGAGCAGGTGCGTGCGGAGTTTGGCGAGCGTACGGCTGAGCAGCCGGGAGACGTGCATCTGGGAGATGCCGAGCTCGGCCCCGATCTGGGTCTGCGTCATCTCCTCGCCGAAGCGCAGCCGCAGTATGCGCCGCTCCCGCTCGTCCAGCCCGGGCATCACGTGCTTGAGGACGTGGAGGTTCTCGACCTTCTCGAGGTTCTCGTCCGTGGTGCCGATGCGGTCGACCCAGGGCCGGGAGGCCGTGCGGCCACTTGACGGGGCGTCGTCGTCGGTGGGCATGTCGAGGGAGTTGGCCCGGTAGCCGTTGCTGGCGATCTGGGCCTCGACGACCTCCTCCTCGGAGAGGTCCATCACCTCGGCCAGCTCCTTGACTCCGGGGGCGCGGCCCAGCCGGCTGGAGAGCTCGTCCGTCGCCCTCGCCAGCTCCACCCGCAGCTCCTGCAGCCGGCGGGGTACGTGGACGGCCCAGCTGGTGTCCCGGAAGAAGCGCTTGATCTCGCCGGTGACGTAGGGAATGGCGAAGGTGGTGAACTCCACCTCGCGCGTGAGGTCGAAGCGGTCGATCGCCTTGATGAGACCGATGGTGCCGACCTGGACGATGTCCTCCATCTGCTCCGCACGGGACCGGAAGCGCTTGGCGACGAAGCGGACCAGGGAGAGGTTCATCTCTATGAGGGTGTTGCGCACGTACTGGTATTCGTGCGTTCCCTCCTCCAGAACCGCCAGGCGGTCGAGGAACAGCTTGGTCAGGGACCGGGCGTCCCGCGGGTCGGTGCCGGCCGGGTCGTCCACCTCGGGCAGTGCCGGTTCGCCCGCCCGGGGCCCGCACACCTGCGTGCCGCTCTTCTCGGCCACGGCCGACCGCGTCGCATGTGTGGTGGTCACGCGCATCCTCCTTGGCTCGACTGTTCAGAGCGGCTTCTGCCCTTGTCCCGCGGCGTCATTCGCCTGTCGGCGAAATCCGCGGAGAAAGACGGCGCTCGCACCGCCCGGAACGCGCGGCACCCGCCCGGCAGTCCCGGCCGCGCCGCGCCCGTCATGTCGGCTTATGGTGGCCGCATGGGCGGAACGAGCGGCGACGGCGACAGCCCCGCCGACGCCGTCGGACGCCCTCGCGCGGGTGAACGCCGGCGGGCCTTCCGCCACTCGCCGTTCTTCCCGGCCACCGTGCTCGCCCTCATCGTGGCCGCGGCCGCCGGCCTCTTCGCCGGCTCCTACACCTACGCCATGGCCAACCCCACACCGCACAGCGTCCCCACCGCCGTCACCGGCGTGCCCGCGCCCGAGGTCGAGCGGGGCGCATTCGTCCAGGGCATGGAGAAGGCGCTGGGCGCCGAGCTCAAGCTGCACCACTACGCCACCTACGAGGCGGCCAGGAACGCGGTGGAGGAACAGAAGGTCTACGCGATCCTGCGGGAGGGCCCCGGCGCGGCCGAGCTGGACGTCTCCGGCGCGTCCGGCGCCACCGTCGCGCAACTGCTGTCCGAGACCGCGCCCCAGGTCGGCAGGGCCATGGGGGTGCCGGTGACGGTGAAGGACATCAACCCCCTCCAAAAGGGCGACCCGCGCGGACTGGCGCTCTTCTACATCACCCTCGCCGCGGTGATCGTCGGCTTCGTCGGCGCGATCCAGCTGAGCGTGCACGCCTTCGACCTCAACCCGGCCGAGCGCATCGCCTTCACCGCCGGCTACGCGCTGCTGGGCGGCTTCACCATCGCGGCGGTCGTGGACTGGGGGCTGGGCGCGCTGCGGCTGCCCTTCGTGGAGTCGTGGCTGATCCTGGCGCTGACCATGTTCACGTCGGGCATGGTCTTCTCGATGTTCAACGTCCTGATCGGACGCTGGGCGATGCTCCCCACGTGGGGCCTGCTGGTCCTCCTGGGCAACCCCTCCTCCGGCGGAGCCGTCTCCTGGCCCCTGCTCCCCTCGCTGCTCGGCTCGATCGGCCGCTGGCTGCCTCCCGGCGCCTCGGTCAACGCCCAGCACACGGCCGTCTACTTCGGCGAGCACCAGCACCTCTTCCCCTTCGCGGTCCTCGCCGTGTGGGCAGCGGTCTCCTGCACGGTCTTCTGGACCTGGCGCCACCGTCACCCGGGCGGCCGGGACACGGACGCGGCGGCGGCCGCTTCGGGGGCAGCCCCGGCGGGGTGACGGGCGCTTGCGGCAGGCCGGCCGTCCGAACCCCGGATCAGGTGGGGCCACCTGCGATAGCCTCGTGCGCATCGCGCTCTTCGACCCGTGCTGGACGAGCGGAAGAGGCTGGTACATGAGCGACGGCACGCCGGACGACTCCCTTCCCGCACCGCGCGCACGGGCGCCGCGCCGCACCGCCGACGTGGTGGCCGAGCCGGAACTGCGGCAACTGCTGGCCGGGCTGACCGCGGTGCGCGACGGCGACTTCGGCACCCGTCTGCCGGACGGCGGGGAGGGCCTGCTCGGCGAAATAGCCACCGTCTTCAACGGGATGGTGGACCAGCTGTCGCTGTTCACCTCCGAGGTCACCCGGGTCGCCCGGGAGGTCGGCAGCGAGGGCCGGCTCGGCGGCCAGGCGCGGGTGCCCGGCGTCTCCGGGACCTGGAAGGACCTCACGGACTCCGTGAACGTCATGGCCGGCAATCTCACCACCCAGGTCAGGGACATCGCCCAGGTCGCCACGGCCGTGGCACAGGGCGATCTGACGCAGAAGATCACCGTGGACGCCCGGGGCGAGATCCTGGAGCTGAAGGAGACCATCAACACGATGGTCGACCAGCTCTCCTCCTTCGGCGACGAAGTGACGCGCATGGCCCGCGAGGTGGGCACCGACGGCATCCTGGGCGGCCAGGCCGACGTCAAGGGAGTCTCCGGCACCTGGCGCGACCTGACCGACTCGGTGAACTTCATGGCCGGCAACCTCACCGCCCAGGTGCGTTCCATCGCCCAGGTCGCCACGGCCGTGGCGCAGGGCGATCTGACGCAGAAGATCACCGTGGACGCCCGGGGCGAGATCCTGGAGCTGAAGGAGACCATCAACACGATGGTCGACCAGCTCTCCGCGTTCGCCGACGAGGTCACCCGCGTCGCCCGCGAGGTCGGCACCGAGGGCAACCTGGGCGGCCAGGCGACGGTGCGCGGCGTGTCGGGCACGTGGAAGGACCTGACCGACAACGTCAACGTCATGGCCTCCAACCTGACCGGCCAGGTGCGTTCCATCGCCCAGGTCGCCACGGCCGTCTCCCGCGGCGACCTCTCCCAGAAGATCACCGTCGAGGCGAAGGGCGAGGTCGCCGCACTCGCCGGCGTCATCAACGTCATGGTCGACACCCTGTCCGCGTTCGCCGACGAGGCGACCCGCGTCGCCCGTGAGGTCGGCACCGAGGGCATCCTCGGCGGCCAGGCCCGGGTCCCCAACGTCGCCGGCACGTGGAAGGACCTCACCGACCACGTCAACTCGATGGCCAACAACCTGACCAACCAGGTCCGCAACATCGCCCAGGTGACCACCGCCGTCGCCCGGGGCGACCTGTCGAAGAAGATCGACGTGGACGCCCGGGGCGAGATCCTGGAGCTGAAGAACACCATCAACACGATGGTCGACCAGCTCTCCTCCTTCGCCGCCGAAGTCACCCGCGTCGCCCGCGAGGTCGGCAGCGAGGGCCGCCTCGGCGGCCAGGCGGAGGTCGAGGGCGTCTCCGGCACCTGGAAGCGGCTCACCGAGAACGTCAACGAGCTGGCCGGAAACCTCACGCGCCAGGTCCGGGCGATCGCCGAGGTCGCCAGCGCCGTGGCGGAGGGCGACCTGACCCGCTCCATCACCGTCGACGCCTCCGGCGAGGTCGCCGAACTCAAGGACAACATCAACTCCATGGTGGGGTCCCTGCGGGAGACCACCCGGGCCAACCAGGAACAGGACTGGCTCAAGACCAACCTGGCCCGCATGTCGGCCCTCATGCAGGGCCACCGCGACCTGGCCGTGGTCGCCGAGCTCGTCATGGACGAGCTGACACCGCTGGTCGGCGCCCAGTACGGGGCGTTCTACCTCGCCGAGGACGGCGAGGCCGGCACGGTCCTCAGGCTCATCGGCTCCTACGGCTACCCCCACGTCGGCGAACGCCCGCCCTGCATCCCCCTGGGCCGCTCCCTCGTCGGCCAGGCCGCGCGCGGCCGCCGCACCATCACGGTGGACGGGCTCCCGGCCGGCTACGTCACCATCAGCTCGGGGCTGGGCCGTGCCGAGCCGACGGGCCTGATCCTGCTGCCCGTCGTGGTCGAGGACCAGGTCCTGGGCGTCATGGAGCTGGCCTCGGTGTCTGCGTTCACCCCCGTCCACCGCGACTTCCTCGACCAGCTGATGGAAGCCGTCGGGGTCAACGTCAACACCATCCTGGCCAACGCCCGCACCGACGAGCTGCTCGCCGAATCCCAGCGCCTCGCCGCGGAGCTGCGCGCCCGCTCGGAGGAACTGCAGGTCCAGCAGGAGGAGCTGCAGCGCTCCAACGCCGAACTCGAGGAGAAGGCGGCGCTGCTCGCCTCCCAGAACAGCGACATCGAGCACAAGAACCTGGAGATCGAACAGGCCCGGCAGGAACTGGAGGAACGGGCCCGGCAGCTGTCCCTGGCATCGAAGTACAAGTCGGAGTTCCTGGCCAACATGAGCCACGAACTGCGCACCCCCCTCAACAGCCTCCTCATCCTCGCCCAGCTCCTCGCCCAGAACCCCACCCGCAACCTCACCCCCAAGCAGGTCGAGTACGCCGGCATCATCCACTCCGCCGGCTCCGACCTGCTGCAGCTGATCAACGACATCCTCGACCTGTCCAAGGTGGAGGCCGGCAAGATGGACGTCACCCCCGAACGCGTCCCGCTGCACCACCTGCTGGACTACGTCGAGGCCACCTTCCGGCCCATGACGGCCCAGAAGGGCCTGGACTTCCGGATCACCACCGACCCCGGACTGCCGGCCGAACTGCTCACCGACGACTCCCGGCTGCGACAGATCCTGCGCAACCTCCTCTCCAACGCCGTCAAGTTCACCGAGGAGGGCTCGGTCGAGCTCCGCATCCTGCCCGTCGCCGAGAGCGAGCTCCCCCAGCCCGCCCACCGGGGCGGTCCGGCCATCGCCTTCCAGGTCGGCGACACCGGCATCGGCATCGCCGAACAGCAACTGGACAGCATCTTCGGCGCGTTCCAGCAGGCGGACGGCACCACCAGCCGCAAATACGGCGGCACCGGACTGGGCCTGTCCATCAGCCGCGAGATCGCCCACCTCCTCGGCGGCGCCGTCACCGCCCGGAGCACGCTCGGGCACGGCAGCACCTTCACCCTCTTCCTGCCCGTGGCCCGCGCCGACTTCAAGGAGGCCGTCGCCGCCCCGGCGGCCGGCCCCGAGCGGACCGGCGCGTCCCTCACCGCCGTCCCGGCCGCCGGAATCGCCCTGCCCGCTCCCGCCCGCCGGCGGCTGCTGGTGATAGAGGAACGGCCGCGCGGACTGCTGTCCCTGGTCGCCGAGAGCGCCGTCGCCGACCTCACCGGCGACGACCCGCACACCCCCGGCCCGGGCGTCATGGCCGAAGTCGTCACCGCAGTCGACGCCCAGGAAGCCGCCGCCTCGCTCGCCGCCGAGCCGTGCCACTGCGTGGTCCTGGAGGTCAGCATGTCCGCCGGGGCGGCCATGCGCCTGCTGGAGGCCATGGACGGCGACCCCGCGCTGCGCAGCGTTCCCGTCCTGGCCCACAGCAGCAGGCGCCTGGACGCCACCCGGGAACAGGCCCTGCAGGACCACGCCGCCCACCGGCCCGTCGAACTGCTCTCCAGCCTGGACGAGTTGCGCGAACGCATCGCCCTGCACCTGTCCGCGGACGCACCCGGAGACGTCCTGCCCCTGGTCCGCCCCGACACCTCACGCCGGCGCGAACCTCCCGGGGGCGGCGGGGCACTGGCCGGCCGCACCGCGCTCGTCGTCGACGACGACACCCGCAACGTCTACGCGCTCACCGGCATCCTCGAACTCCAGGGCATGCGGGTGCTGCACGCGGAGAACGGCCGTACCGGCATCGAGACCCTCCAAAGACACCCGGAGACCGACCTGGTCCTCATGGACGTGATGATGCCCGAAATGGACGGCTACACCGCCACGGCCACCATCCGGGCCATGCCGGGCTACGCCGACCTGCCGATCATCGCCGTCACCGCCAAGGCCATGCCGGGCGACCAGGAGAAGAGCCTGGCCTCCGGAGCCACCGCCTACGTCACCAAGCCCCTCGACGCCGACGACCTCATCGCCCGCATACGGCGCTCACTGAACGCATAGCCGCGCACCCCACGACCGAGGAGCAGCCACTTGGGCACCCCCCGACAGTCCGAGCGCGGCGATCAGGACGGCGGAGCGCCGGCGGGCGGCGCGTCGGCGCGTCCGGACGAGCCCGGCACCACCGCCTCCACCCTGGGCCGGCTGGCCGACACCGTCGACCGCCTGCGCCGGGAAGTACGGGAGGCGCACGCGGCCGCGGACGGCCGGGCCCTGATCGAAATGGCCAAGGGCATCCTCGTCGAACGCCTGCGGTGCAGCCCCGTGCACGCCGACCGGCAACTGGCCGCCCTGTCCGACCGGGCCGGCCTCACCCGCCTGGAACTGGCCGCCGACATCATCAGCCAGGCCGCCCACGACCGCCTCGCCGAAGTGACCGAGAGCTTCATGGCCCGCGTGCGGGCCGCCGGCCGGTCCGGCGCCGAGGACGACACCCCGTCCGTGGCCGTACGGCTGCGCAGCGCCGAAAGCGGCGCACTGGCCGCGGACGACACCCAGGCCGTCGCCGAGTCCCTCCTGGCCCACGCCCTCGCCCCGCTCGGCGCCGTGGCCGTCGCCGTCTGGGCCGCGCGGACCGACGCCTCCATGGCCCTGGCCGGATGCGCGGGCTTCGCCCAGGAGGAGGCCGCCCGCTGGCACTACGTCCCCCCGGGAGTGGCGACCCCCGCCCGGCGGGCGCTCACCGAACGGCGCCCCGTGCTCCTGCCGGCACTGAAGGACACCTGCCTGCCGTCCATCGGCCACCGCCAGTTCCCCGGCGGCGGCCGGATGGCCGTCCCCGCCGAAGCCGGCGGCCGCATCCTCGGCGTACTGGAAGTCTGCTGGCCGCACCCGCTGGCGCCGCAGTCCCCGCAGATCCGGCGGCAACTCGAAGCCCTCGCCGAGCTGTGCGCGCACACCCTCGAGCACGCGTCACCCTCACTGACCGGCACCTGCACGGCCCTGCCGCCCCGCGCCTTCGGCGGCCCGGGTGAACTCGTCGACCTCGTGGACGGCATCGGCGACCCCGCCCTCGTCCTGCGGCCCCACCTGGACGCGGACGGCACGCTCTGCGACTTCCACATCCACCACATCAACCGGCACTTCGTCGACCCCCTCGGCCGCCCCGGCAGCGCGGTAGGCGGCGCACTGCTGCTGGAGGCCTACCCGATGGCGGCGGGCGAGGAAGGCCTCTTCCACCGGATCGAGCGCGTCCACGCCACGGGCGAGCCCTTCCGCGCCGAACGCCTCGCCCTCGCCACCGTCGTCGACCACCAGATACCGGTCACCGCCCTCGCCGACATCAGCATCAGCCGCCACGGCGAGAGCCTGCTGCTCGTCTGGCGCGTCGAGGACGAGGCCGTACGACTGGCCAACCTCCTCCAGCACGCCCAGCGCCTCGGCCGCATCGGCGGCTTCGAGGAGAACACCGTCACCGGCGAGATCGCCTGGAACCAGCAGCTGTTCTCCTTCTACGGGCTGCCCCCCACCGCGGCCCCCGTCCCCCTCGAACACCTGCCGTCCTTCGCCCACCCCGACGACTCCGCGACCATCCGCCGCTTCCTGCGCACCCTCCTGCACCACCGCCGCCCCGCCTCCACCGACTTCCGCCTCAACAGGCCCGACGGCATCGCCCGCCGCATCCGTGTCATCGGCGAACCCGTCCTCGACCCCGGCGGCCGGCTCCTCGCCGTACGCGGCGCCTACCAGGACATCTCCGCCCAGCACTGGACCGAAGTCGCCCTCGCCGCCACACGGGACCAGCTCGCCCACACCGAACAGCGCGCCGACGAGCGCAACCGCCTGGCCCTGCAACTGCAGCACGCCATCATGCCCCCCGCACGCGGCCACGTGGACAACCCGCACCTGCGCATCGGGGTGCGCTACCGCCCCGCCGAGAAGGACCACCTCGTGGGAGGCGACTGGTACGACGTCGTCATCCTCCCCACCGGGCGGACCCTGCTGTGCGTCGGCGACGTCGCCGGGCACGGCATCGACGCGGCGACCGACATGGTCGTCCTGCGCAACGCCCTGCGCGGCCTCGCCGCCACCGGAGCCGGCCCGGCCCAGCTGCTCACCTGGCTGAACGTGGTGGCCTTCCACCTCACCGAACGCGTGGCCGCCACCGCCGTCTGCGGCCTCTACGACCCGGCCAGCCGCGTCCTGAGCTGGGCGAGGGCCGGCCATCTGCCGCCCGTCCTGATCCGCGGGCGGCACAGCGACGCCCTCCCGCTCATCAAGGGCCTCCTGCTCGGCGCCCTGCCCGAGACGCGGTACGAGGAGGGGCACATCCGCATGGAGAGCGACGACGTCCTGCTCATGTACACCGACGGCCTCATCGAGTGCAAGGACCGCTCGCTGCACGACTCCCAGCGGCAGCTCCTGGAAGCCGGCGACTGCTCCACCGGCTCCCTCGAACAACTCCTGGACAACCTCCTGGCCCACACCAGCGCCGACACCGACGACGACACCTGCGTCATCGGCATCCAACTCCGCTGAGCAGGAGGCGCTTGAGCAGAAGGCATGCTTCAACGTCGTCCTCGGCCCTTGCGCCCTCGCCCTGGGAGCCACCGCCCTCGCCCGCCGCACGAACCGCCGCTTCCGCGCCCTCCTGGGCTGCGCCCTCGGCTGCGCCGACCTGGTCCTGCTTGCCGTCCTCGCCGCCGCACAGGGAACCCCCAGCTGGCACATGGGCGGCTGACTTCCGAACGCGTGGCCGCGCCGTCGCGCTCAGGAGCACCGCGAGGCTTCACGGTCCGCTCATCAGGACAGAATCGACGCATGGTGTTGTCCACCGGTCAGGGGGTGTCCTCGTGAGCCGGAGCTTTCCCCCTCCGGGGGACGGGCGCCGTGTACGACCCGCGCTGCACGGAGTTCCTGAAACGGCCCTGTGGGCGTTGTACTACCGGGCCGCGGCGGCCGCCCGATTTCCCGGCCTGCTGTCCGACCCGATGGCCGCAAAGGTGCTCGGGCAATGCGCATTCCCCTTCGAGGAGAGATTCGGCCGCCCTCTCGGATGGGCCTGCCGATATCTGGCCCTGCGCACCCGGTTTTTCGACCGGGAAGCGCGGCGATTCCTCGCCCGCCATCCGCAGGGCACCGTCGTCGCCCTGGGCGAAGGCCTGGACACCCAGTTCTGGCGGGTGGACAACGGCCACGTGCGGTGGCTGACGGTCGACCTGCCCGAGGTGATCGCCTTGCGGCGATCGGTGCTCCCGCACGACGACCGCCGCCAGACCGTGGCCTGCTCGGCGCTCGACCCGCTGTGGATGGAGGAAGCCGGCCGGGACGGCGACCAGGTGCTCGTACTGGCACAAGGACTGTCCTCGTACCTCCGGCCGGAGGAGGCGAACGGCCTGATCGACGCCTGTGCCGACCGGTTCCCGGGAGCCACCCTCGTCCTCGACGGCCTGCCGGGCTGGCTGACCGCCCTCAGCCGCCGCGGACTGATGCGCATCGGCCCCTACCGGTTCCCGCCCATGCGCTTCAGCATGGCCCCGCACGACGCGAGCCGCTTGCGCGACCGCCATCCGGGAGTGGACGACGCACGCCATGTCGGCCCGGACCGGGTACGGGACCCGCTCGCCGCCCTCCTGCGCTACGGCTACCGCCTCCCGGTGGTGGACCGGGCCCTGCCCGCCCACGTACGGATCACCCTCTCCGCGTCGTCCCCGTCCGCGCCAGCGCCTCGGTGAAGGCCCGTACGCGGGCGGTCTCATGGTCACGACGCCAGACGAGGGCGAGCTCGGAATCCGGGAGACCGCTGACCGGGACGTAGGCCAGCGCGCTGC
Organism: Streptomyces sp. NPDC053079; assembly: GCF_044546695.1. NCBI lineage: Bacteria > Bacillati > Actinomycetota > Actinomycetes > Kitasatosporales > Streptomycetaceae > Streptomyces > Streptomyces sp. NPDC053079. The sequence goes on along the minus strand of NZ_JBITZJ010000003.1, from coordinate 424,159 downwards.
GGCCGTGGTACTCCGCGGTGGGCCGGCACAGCAGCATCGCCCCCCGGTCCGCCGCGGCCAGGGTGAGGCCCTCCTGGAGCGTGCCGGCGACGGGGCCCGCCGGTATCGGGCGCCCTCCGGGCGTAACGGCGGGCGCCATGGCGTCGCGCCAGTAGGCGGGCGCCGGCTCACGCACGCCGATCAGCGGGCACTGTGCGAGTTCCTCCGCCCCCACGAAGGAACGGGCCGCCAGAGGATGACGCGCCGAGACCGCGAGCGTCTGCGGCTGCCGCGAGAAGACCGCCCCCACCACCAAGTCGTTCTCCACGACGGGCGCCAGGACGACGGCCAGATCCGCTTCCCCCCGCCGCACGGCGCCGAAGGGATCCGACAACGGCACCTCGACCATCTCCACGACACATCCGGGGTGCTGCTCCTGGAAGAGGGTCACCGCCCGCATCATGTGGTCGTTGGCCGTCCCCTGAAATCCCAGACGCAACGAACCCTCCACCGTCCGGGCGGCCGAGCGCGCCGCGTCGACGACCGCGTGCAGACCGTCGTACGCGGGCCGGAGCCCGGCGAGGAACTGTTCACCCAGCGGCGTCAGCCGCACCCGACGGCTGGTGCGCTCGACCAGCCGGGCCCCGATGCGGCCTTCCAAAGACCGCAGCAGTTGACTGACCCGGCTCTGGCTGACGTACAGCCGGTCCCCGGTCCGCCCGAAATGCAGCTCCTCGGCGAGCACGAGGAAACACTCCAGTTCACGGATGTCCAGACCGTTCATTCGTGCTGCGCCCGCCCTCTCCCGGCGTTCCGGGTGTTCCGCGATGGATCGATAAGCCTGACTCATTGAAGGATGAGAGATCGCCCGTTGTTCCCGCTGCGCGGGCCGGGTTGCCTGGACCCATGACGACGACTGCACGACGTACGATCGCCGGACCGCCCCGGCAAGAGGAACTGTCCACGAAGCGCGGCTGGGCGGCCGTGGGGGCGGTCGCGGCCGCCACTTTCACGGTCGTGACCTCGGAAATGCTGCCCGTGGGCCTCCTGACACCGATCGGCGGGGCGCTGGAGGTGAGCGAGGGCACCGCCGGGCTGGCCCTGACGGTCACCGGCTTGGTGGCGGCCGTGTCCGCGCCCCTGATCATGCCCGCCGTGGGCCGGACGGACCGGCGCGCGGTGCTGCGTGCCCTGATGCTGCTGCTCGCGGCCGGCAACCTGCTGGCCGCCTGGGCCCCGCACTTCGGGGTGCTGATGGCGGGCCGGGTCCTGGTCGGCGCGGGCATGGGCGGGGTGTGGGCGGTGGCCGCCTCACTGGCGGTACGGCTGGTGCCCGCGAGGTCGGTGGGCGCCGCGACCTCGTTGATATTCAGCGGCATCGCCGTCGCCTCCGTCCTGGGCGTCCCCGCGGGGACCTTCCTCGGTGAGGCCGCCGGCTGGCGGGCGGCGTTCGCGGCGGCCGGCGGGCTGGCCGTCGCGGTGGCGGCCGCACTGTCGCTGCTGCTCCCGCGCCTGCCGGTGGAGCGGGCGGTGAGGCTGGGGGGCGTGGCCGGGCTGACAGGGCGGCGCACCGTCCGCAGGGCGCTGTGGGCCATGGCCCTGCTCGTCACCGGCCACTTCGCCGCCTACACCTATGTACGTCCGGTGCTGGAGGACGTCTCGGGCGCGGGCGCCGGCCTGATCGGAGGGCTCCTTCTCGCCTACGGCGTCGCGGGCGTCGCCGGGAACTTCGCGGGCGGGGCGGGAGCCGCACGCTCCCCGCGCGCCACCCTGCTGGTGATCAGCGCGGTACTCGCGGCGGCCGTCCTGCTCGTCCCGGTGCTCGGCGGCTCACCGGCGACCGCCGCGGTGCTGCTGGTGGTGTGGGGCGTGGCGTACGGGGGAGTGTCGGTGACCACGCAGGCCCTGCTGGTGGCCGCGGCACCGCGGGACCATGAGGCGGCGTCGGCTCTGTTCGCCGGCGTCTTCAACGCCTCGATCGCCCTCGGGGCGCTGGCGGGCGGCCTCACGGCGGACGGGCTGGGCACCGCCCCGGTGCTGTGGACAGGGGGAGGCCTGGCGCTCGGCGCCCTGGCCGTCGTAGCACTCGGCCCCACGGGGAAGACGGTGGCACCGGCCCCGGAGGACCGCCAGGGGTGAACGCCTGGCGGGGGAGAGACGGCTAGGACACGGTCGGCCGACGGCATCCGCGACGACGGCCCGCAGCTCGCCGGTACGCGCGAACGTCCCGCGCTGCCGACCGGCCCCGCCTTCCCGTACGGCGTCACACTTTCCGCCAGCGCGCCATCGCGAAGGAGAACAGCCCGAACATCACGAGTCCCACCGCCACCGCGGTGAGGAGCCACGTGCCGGCGGGCGTGTCGGCGAAGCTGCGGAGTGTGTCGTCCAGCCCCTTGGCCTGCCCGGGGTCGTACGTCGCCGCCGCCTGGATGGCGAATCCGCCCGCGGCGGCGAAGAGCAGGCCCCGGCAGATGCCGCCACCGACCCCCAGGACGTCCACCGCGTTTCGCGTGCCGGCGGACATCTGCAGCAGATTCAGGTTGTCGCGGTAGGCGCGCATGGCGGCCCGTACCCCGATCCAGACACCCGTGCCCGCCAGTGCGGCTCCGGCGACGATCAGCAGCACCTGCCCGCCGGGCCAGTCCAGCACCCGGGCGGTGATGTCCTTGGACTGCTCGTCGGTCGAGCCGGCCCCGCTGCCCCGCTCGCCCGCCGCGAAGGCGATCACCGAGCCCGCGACGACGGAGTAGAACACGAAGCGGACGGCCGACAGCAGCCGTTTGCGCTTCTTCCGGCCGTCGGGGCCCGCCGAGCCGAAGACCACTTCCGACAGCCGCCACAGGGCCATGCAGATCAGCCCGATGCCCACCGCCCAGACCAGCACCTGGCCGAACGGCTTCTCGGCCAGCTCCTGCACCGCTCCACCCCGGTCGGCCTGTTCACCGCTGCTGCCGTGGGCGATGCGCAGAGCCAGCACTCCGACGAGCAGATAGATCACCCCGCGTGCCACCAGTCCCGCACGCGCAGCCGCGACCGTCCCCGTCCTGCGGGCCGCCTGTGCACTGTCGCCGTTCGGCCACTGCCGCATCATGCCGCCTCTCACATCACGCGCTCGGTCCGCGCCATGGATAGGTTCAGCTGCCCCCGGGTTCCCGGAGCGAAACGGCCCGCACGGGGGACGGCGCCGGGCCGGCGGGGGCCGACTGCACCCCGGGGTGGAGAAGCGGCCGCTCGCACCGGCCCGGGTGTCGGCCGCAGGGATGAGACGCCTCACACGCTACCGCCTGGGTTCACGCGCCGACTCAACCCCGCACGGGATGGTCCCTGGCATGTCCTCGTCGATAACGTCCGGGGTGCCCACCGACGAACGGCACACCGCACCGGCGCATCGGCAGACCAGAAGGGAACACCTCCGTTGAGAACATCCCTGAGCCACCGTTACCTGACCGTAGGGGCAGGCGCCCTCGTCCTGGCCCTCGTCCAGCCCGGCACGGCCCGCGCGGGCGAGCCCGTACCGCCGCCTTCCGGCATCCGGACAGCGGCCGACGTACGCGGCCTCGACGTGAGCAGCCACCAGGGAGAAGTGGACTGGCCCGCCGTGGCGGCCGCCGGGGCCTCGTTCGCCTATGTGAAGGCCACCGAGGGCCTGACGTACAAGAACCCGTACTTCGCCCAGCAGTACAACGGCTCCGCAGCCGCAGGGCTGGTCCGCGGCGCCTACCACTTCGCGAGACCTGACAACTCCGGCGGCGCCGCACAGGCCGACAACTTCGTCGACAGCGGCGGGACCTGGACAGCGGACGGCAAGACGCTGCCGGGCGCCCTCGACATCGAGCATCACCCGGTGCCGGGCGCTCCGGTCTGCTACAGCCTCGGTCAGGGCGCCATGGTCGACTGGATCAGCGCCTTCGTCGAGCGGTACCACGAGCGGACCGGACGCTACCCGGCCATCTACACGACCACGGACTGGTGGTCGCAGTGCACCGGCAACTCCGCCGCGTTCGCCGCGAAGTCACCGCTGTGGATCGCCAACTACAACGGCACGCCCGCCCCGCTCCCCAAGGGCTGGTCCGCCCACACCGTCTGGCAGCACGCACGGTCCGGCACGTTCCCCGGCGACCAGAACGTCTTCAACGGCTCGCTCGAGGACCTCAGGACCTTCGCGAAGCGCGACTACACGCCTCCCCCGACGGTGGCCTGGCCGATCGTGAAGCAAGGGCAGAAGGGCCCGCACGTGACCGCGGCCCAGTATCTGCTCAACGCCCGGGGCGCCGCACTGGAGGTGGACGGCGCGTTCGGTGGCGCCACGCGCGCCGCCGTCGTCGCCTTCCAGGAGGCCAACGGCCTCGGCGCCGACGGCATCATCGGCCCCAAGACCTGGCAGGCACTGATCACCACGGTCCGGTCGGGCTCGGGCGGGGACGCCGTACGGGCCGCCCAGTCCCTGCTCAACTCCCACGGAGCGACGCTGCAGGTGGACGGCCTGTTCGGCGCCGGCACGCGCGATGCCGCCGTCTCCTTCCAGAAGAGCCGCAACCTCACCCCGGACGGTATCGTCGGCCCCCACACCTGGCAGGCGCTCCTCTCCTGAGACCGGGCAGCGACGACGCTGCCGCCGGTCGACGGGGCCGGTCCCAGGTCAGCTGTGCCGCAGCTCCGCCCAGGTCCTGGCGTCGACCACGCCTGTCGGAGGCAGCCCGCGGCGCTCCTGGAAAGTCTTCGTGGCATCCTCGGCGTTCGGGCCGAACACGCCCTCGGGCTCCTCCTCGGTCTTCTGCAGACCGGTCCAGAACAACAGGAGGCACTGTGCTTCCTTCACCGTATTGCCGGTGCTGCCGACCTGAACGGTGGGCGGTGGGTTGCGGTTGTCGAAGCCGCAGGCCAGTCCTTCGATCTCCGATCCCGCGGCCGCTGTCGCGGTTCCGGCGGAGAAGGTCAGGGCCCCGGCGAAAAGCGAGGCGACGAGCGCGGTCGATGCCGCGGTGCGAGTAAGTAATTTCATGGTCCGGACCTTACTGATCAATGAGTTCGGGGTGACATGGATTTTTTCAAGCTGTTTGGCTTGGAACATTCCGTGAAAGGCGCCTCTCGCGAAGAACGTCTATCGTGCCGGGCGACAACCGGACGTGAGACGGCGGCGTACGAGCCCGCCGGGGCGGAGAAGCGACATGACCGAGCCCGAGGGAGCGCCCCCAGGGGGCGCGCTGCGGCGGCGCCTGGGCGTGGGCGACGCGGTCGTGATCGGCCTCGGGGCGATGATCGGCGCAGGGATCTTCGCCGCCCTCGCTCCCGCTGCCGCCGCCGCGGGCTCCGGCCTGCTCGTGGCCCTGGCGGTCGCGGGCGTGGTGGCGTACTGCAACGCCACCTCCTCCGCCCGGTTGGCCGCCCGCTACCCGGCCTCCGGCGGGACCTACGTCTACGGCCGCGAGCGCCTCGGCCCGTTCTGGGGATATCTCGCCGGCTGGGGATTCATCGTCGGCAAGACCGCCTCCTGCGCGGCCATGGCCCTCACGGTCGGGACCTACGCATGGCCCGGCCAGGCCCACGCGGTGGCGGTGGCGGCCGTGGTGGCGCTGACGGCGGTGAACTACGCCGGGGTGCAGAAGTCCGCCCTCCTCACCCGCGTGATCGTCGCCGTGGTCCTGGCCGTGCTCGCCGCCGTGGTGGTCGCCTGCATCGCCTCCGGTTCCGTGGATCCGGCACGGCTGGACGCCGGCCCGGACCTCACCTGGGGCGGAGTGCTGCAAGCGGCCGGTCTGCTGTTCTTCGCGTTCGCCGGGTACGCGCGCATCGCCACCCTGGGCGAGGAGGTCCGCGACCCGCGGCGCACCATTCCCCGCGCCATCCCGATCGCGCTCGGCATCACCTTGGCCGTGTACGCGTGCGTCGCCGTGGCCGTGCTGACGGTGCTGGGCCCGCGGCAGTTGGCCCAGGCCGCGGCGCCGCTGTCGGATGCCGTGCGGGCCGCGGACGCGGGCGGCCTGGCCCCGGTTGTACGCGCCGGTGCGGCGGTCGCGGCGCTCGGGTCGCTGCTGTCCCTGATCCTGGGAGTCTCCCGCACGACCCTGGCCATGGCCCGCGACCGGCACCTGCCCCACGCCCTGGCGGCCGTCCACCCCCGTTCCCACGTGCCGCACCGGGCCGAACTCGCCGTCGGCGCGGTGGTGGCGGTGCTCGCCGCCACGGCCGACGTCCGCGAAGCCATCGGCTTCTCGTCCTTCGGCGTGCTGGCCTACTACGCCATCGCCAACGCCTCCGCATGGACCCTCACCCCGGCCGAAGGCCGCCCGGCCCGACCCGTTCCGGTGCTCGGCCTGGCAGGCTGCCTGGCCCTGGCCTTCGCTCTGCCCGTGGCCTCGGTGGCCTGGGGCGCCACCGTCCTGGCCGTCGGCGCCACCGCCTACGGCATCCGCCGCACACACTCGTAGGGTGACCCCATGAGCAGACACATCGCGTTCGAGCGCCTGCACAACTTCCGCGACCTGGGCGGCTATTCCTCCGACGACGGCCGTACGGTCCGATGGGGCCGGCTCTACCGGTCCGACTCGCTCGCCAAACTCGGCGGTGAGGACTGGGACCGCTTCCTCGCACTCGGCGTGCGCACGGTGATCGACCTGCGGTATCCGTGGGAGATCGAGGCGAAAGGACGCGTGCCGCACAGCGACGGGCTGGCCTACTTCAACCTCAGCGTCGAGCACCGTCCCTACGACCAGGCGGAGATCGACGCGGATGTGGACCCCTGGCGCTTCCTCGCCGACCGGTACGCCGAGGTGGCGCTCGACGGCGTCAAGGAGCTGAGGCAGGCGCTGGACGTCATCACCGCCGCCGACGGCCCCGTCGTGTTCCACTGCGCCTCGGGCAAGGACCGTACCGGCCTGCTGGCCGCCCTCGTGCTCTCCCTGCTGGGAGTGACCGAGGACGACATCGCCACGGACTTCGCCCTCACCGAACTGGCGACGGAACGCCTGATCGCCGACTGGCACGCCACCCACCCGGGCCGCCCCCTGCGCTGGCCCGGATACGGCCGGGCCCCGGCCGAGATCATCCGCCTGTTCATGACCGACCTGACCACCCACCACGGGTCGGTGCGCCGCTACGTCACCGACCACCTGGGCTTCGACGAGAAGCAGATCACCGGACTGCGCGACCGACTCCTCACGGCGTGATCGCCGCTCATCGCGCCGGCCGTACTGGGTTCGGCCGCTCCCGGCCGAGTGATACTGCCCCAGCCGCCATCGCCCGGCGGACAGGGTCGAGGAGGAACGCATGAGCGACATCGTCATCCGTCCCGCCCTGCCCGAAGACTTGGTGCCCGTCGCCGAGCTTCGGTGGCAGTGGCTGCAGGAGAACCAAGGAGAAACCGTCGCGACCCGCGAGGAGTTCGTGCGTCACTTTGTGAAGTGGGCAGAGGCGAACCCGTCCCACCATTGCATGGTCATTTCCCGTGCTGGCTCGGTCATCGGCATGGCGTGGTTGGCGATCGTCCAGCGCGTGCCGCACCCGCGTGCCCTTGAACGGGCGTCCGGCGACGTGCAGTGCGTGTACGTGGTGCCGGAGGAGCGCGACGGCGGCCTCGGAGGACGGCTCATCGATGCCGTCCTGGCCCTCGCGCGTGACCTCGGGCTCGAGCGGGTGACGGTCCACTCCAGCGACCGGGCCATCACGGCGTACTCCCGTCATGGATTCGCGACCTCCCCGCGACTGCTCCAGTCGGCCACCGCGCCGGCCCCCGAACAGCCGACTGCGCCGTGATGGCGCTCATGGGCCCCGAGGCCATGGCGAGCCCCAGCAGGATGGCGCAGCCGATCGGCAGGACTGCCACGACCGCCGAGATGACGGACAAGGCGATGCGGATGCCGCATAATCGATCGCCCCGCTCACCGCGATCCCGCTAGGTTCACGCGATGATCGAGAAACCGACCGAGCTGCGAACCGCCCGCCTCCTGCTCCGGGGATGGCGCGAGGCCGACCTGGCCCCGTGGGCGACGATGAATGCCGATCCCCAGGTCCGGGAGTACTTTCCCGAGGTACTCACGCGTGAGCAGAGCGACGCGTCCGTCGCCCGCTACCGGGCGGATCTCGACCTGCGGGGCTGGGGATGGTGGGCGGTTGAAGTGCTTGCCACCGGGGAGTTCATCGGATTCGCCGGCCTGGACCCGGTGGAGGAGGACATGCCGTTCACCGGGGTGGAGGCCGGCTGGCGGCTGGCGCGGCCGGCCTGGGGACACGGCTATGCCACCGAGGCCGCGCTGGCGGTGCTTTCCTTCGGCTTCGAAGAGCTCGGTCTGCCGGAGGTCCTGGCGGTGACAGCGGCCACCAACGTTCGTTCGCAGGCGGTGATGCGCCGCATCGGGATGACCCGTGACCCGGCCGACGACTTCGACGACCCGACCGTGCCCGCGGGGCCGCTGCGCCGAAGCGTCGTCTATCGTGCGGTGCCTTCCGGCGTCGCGGCGAGGTGATGCGGGCGGGCAGGTGGGCGGATACCACCGATGCTGTACAACCCCTGCCGCTACCGCGGTTGATGGAGACGGATGCCGGTTCCTGGTCGAGCGAATGTCAACTCCCGGGTTGATGAGCGCCGGTTCGCCGAGAGATAGCTTCTGTGCCTGCAGAAGAGAGACGGGATCGACGCGGCCGACGACCAGTGCGCCGGCCTCGTGAGGTGCCGCCCCACGACCCGAAAGGTGAACGAATGCGACCGAATGCTGTGACCAGGACGCTCGTCAGTGTCACTGCCCTCGTCGGGATTGCCGCCGGGAGCCTGACGGGCGCGAGTGCCGGCTTCGCGGCGTCCGCGCCGGCCTCGAAGCCGGCGACGAGCTCCGAAGCCATCGCGCCGTTCGCGGTGAACAACCTCGGCCTGAATGCCGAGGAGGCCAAGAAGGTCCAGCGCTGGCTGAGGACGTACTGGGGGTACACCGCAGGGATCGACGGGCAGCTGGGCACCAACAGCTGGAAGTCGTTCCAGCGCTGCCTGAAGGAGAACTGGGGCTACGGCGGCGCCATCGACGGAATCGTCGGTAGCGGCACGGTGAAGGCGTTGCAGCGCCTGCTGCAGAACTGGGGCTACACCGGCGACATAGACGGAATCGCCGGATCGGGGACCAAGGCCGCGTTCAAGCGGTTCGCCAACGGCATCTAGCGGGCAGCGGACCTCCCGGCGCGTCCCGGGAGGTCCGCTGCTGTCAAGACCGGCCCGACCGTTGCCAAGCGACGTGGGCCGCGGCAAGGATGCTGGTATGGCGAGCCAGGGGGATATGGCGCCGCACGGGGCACGGGACGCGGCTGAGTTCGTCGCTCTGATGCGGCAGCTGAAGGAACGATCCGGGTTGACCTACCGGCAGTTGGAGGAGCGTGCCGCCGGGCGCGGTGAGGTTCTGGCGCGCAGCACGCTGGCCGATGCCCTGCGCCGGGAGGCGTTGCCCCGCTCCGAGATGCTGTCCGCGTTCGTCCGCGCCTGCGGGGACGACCACGAGGTCGACGCCTGGCTGGAGGCCCGGGACCGGATCGCCGCCGCCGAGGCACCTCCGCCCGGCGGCACCTCGAGCACCTCGGCGGTCTCCCGCGCATCGTCCCTCCCACGGCGCGCCCGCGTCACCGCGGTCGTGGTCACGGCTCTCCTGCTGGTGACGTCCGCGTGGACGCTCGTCCTCGAAGGCTCGAACCGGAGTGCGGCCCGTCCCGGCGCGCCCGCCAAGAACGCGGAGGCGAGCGGACAACCCCTGCTCTCGTCGAAGGCATGCGCCGCGACCCTGTCCAAAGGCGATCACAGTGTGTGCGTCCAGGAGGTGCAGAAGCGGCTCCAGCACCACGGACTCGACCTTCCGGCCGACGCCGTCTTCGGTCCTTACACCAAGATGCGACTGTCGGCCTTCCAGGTGTTCGCCGGAGTACCGGTGACCGCGATGGCGGACGACGTCACCAAGAAGGCCCTGTACAAGCAGAGCCTCAAAATCACCATGTGGTCGCCGGAGCGGGTGGAGCGGCGACTGCGCGAGGTGTTCCCCGAAGAGCCCGAGACGGCGGTGCGGCTCGTGCGGTGCCTCTCTCAGTTGGATCCCCTGTGGATCTGGGGCCATCGCGACGGCAACCGCGAATGGGGCCTGTTCCAGTTCTCGGACCTGGAACTCCGGGAACTGCGCGCCACCCCCGCGACCGCCCTGGACCCCGAGTGGAGCATCCAGCGTGGACGGGCCGTCTGGGCACGTACGAAGGACTTCGGCCATTGGTCGTGCACGCCCCGCGTCACGGCGATGGACGATCAGCAGGGTTGACCGGCACGGGCACCGGCACCGGCATGGGCATCGGCACCAGTTCCGGTCCGGCGCGCGGGACGGGAACCCCATGCCTCTACGCTCTGTGGCATGAGGAATGAGTGTGCCGTCGTGACCACGACCACCGACTCCGAGGACAAGGCCCAGGCACTGGCCGCCGGAGTCGTCGAGGGCGGACTGGCTGCTTGCGCGCAGGTCTACCCCATCGGCTCGGTCTACCGTTGGGAGGGCAAGGTCGAGTCCGCGCGGGAATGGCGGATCGACTTCAAGACGCGCTCCGCGCTGGTGGACGAGCTGACCGCGTTCCTCGTCGGCAAGCACGACTACGACACCCCGGAGGTCATCGCCGTGCCCGTGACCGGAGGGCATGCCGCGTACCTGGCCTGGGTCACGGCCGAGACGCGACCCTGACGCACCGCCCGGGGCCGCGGATCAGTGACGGGAGCGTTCCCGCTCTCGCTCCGGCCAGCCCGGCAGGCCCATGAGCGGCGGCAGCTCCGCCGTCCGGGCGGCGCGCCGGACGACCTCACCAGGACGTTCGCCGGGCGTCATGACCACGCTGCCCCAGTGCTCGGGCAGCGGCTGCCCCTGGGCGCGCAGCTCGTTCCGCAGCGCCACGTAGAGCAGTTCGAACGCCTGCAGGGAGATGTGCGCCCAGTCCCCTTTGACGTGCTCCTTGTAGCGCAGGTCCACCTGGCCGATGGCCTCGGCGCCGTGCCGGCGGCTGATCTGGTCGAGGATGGAGAACTCGGTACCCCACCCCACCGGGAACACCAGCTCGGCCAGCGTCGTCCGTCGGCTGGCGTGCTCGCCGCTGAGCGGCTGCCGCATGCCGGCCAGCTCGGGATGCAGCAGCGACAGCACCGGACGGGCCATGGCCTCGGTTGTACGGCCGCCCCCGTAATGGTCGTAGAACGCCCGTACGTGGTGGAGGGACGGGTCGCGCAGCAGGGGGCCGATCAGCCGGGAGACCTTCGAGGAGTCGAACCTCAGATGGTCGCCGTCGATGAAGACGACGATGTCGCCCTCGCTGGCCCAGATGCCCTTCCACATCACCGACCCCTTGCCGGAGTCGGGGATGTCGGTGATCGGCCCGGCGGTCGGGAAGTCGACCACCCGCGCCCCGGCGCCGGCCGCCAGCCGGGCGGTGTCGTCCGAGGAGCCGTGGTCGACGACCACCACCTCGTCGATGACCCGGGCGGTCAGGAGGTCCTTCACGACCGGCGTCACCACCCCCTCGATCGTCGCGGCGCAGTTCCGGGCGGGAACGACGACGGATATCCGCAGGGGAGTACCGCTGTCCGTCGTACGAGCGGCTTTGACTGCTGCGAGATCCTCGGGGGGATCCGCGTCGGAACCGAGGAAAGTCTTGATCGTCACGTTGCTCAGTCCCTTCGATCCTCACGACCTTGAGTTGCGGGGGCCGGCCAGAGCGAGGGCACGTGGTTGCGCGAGCGCAAAAGGATGCTGCACCCAGTGGAAATCTAAGGCGTGCCGCCACGGGCCGCGACTCGGGGCGACGACCCGGGGCGACGACCCGGGCCCGCGGCGGGCGGAGCCGGGGCCGCAAGGGTCCGGCCGTACGGGCGATACGGGCGATGTTCGCCCGCCCGCACCGTGGCGCTGCGGGGCACGGGGGCCCGTCGGATGCATCCTGGCGACCGAGCGCCGGACCGCGAGGGTGTCCCGGCGGGCGACCCGGCCAGGAGAGGTGCGGCATGGCGCAGTGCGAGGTATGCGGAAACGACTACGGCATGGCCTTCGAAGTGCACGCGGCAGGGGCCGTACACGTCTTCGACAGCTTCGAGTGCGCGGCCTACAAGCTCGCGCCGATCTGTGACAACTGCGGGTGCCGCATTCTGGGCCACGGCCACGAGACCGACGGCAAGTTCTTCTGCTGTGCCCACTGCGCCCGGAAGAAGGGGTACACCAAACTGGCCGATCACGTCTGAGCCGCATCTGCGTCGTGCCGGGCCCCGGCACGACGCAGATGCGGCCGGCCCCGGTTCAGGGAGCGGGGGTGAACACCAGCGAGGCGTTGTGGCCGCCGAACCCGAAGGAATTCGTCAGCGCCGCCTTCAGCGCGCCCCGCCGGGGCGCGCCCGCGACGACGTCGAGCTTCACCTCCGGGTCCAGGGTGTCCAGGTTCTGGGTGGCGGGGATGACACCGTCGCGGACGGCGAGGATCGCGGCGAGTGCGCCCATGGCTCCCGCAGCTCCGAAGAGGTGGCCGGTCATCGACTTGGTCGCGGTGACGGCCGGGTGGGTGCCGATGGCTTCGCCGATGGACAGGGCCTCCACGAGGTCGCCCTTGGGCGTGGACGTCGCGTGGGCGTGGACGTGCTCGATCGCGAGCGGGGAGAGCCCCGCGGAGGCAACGGCCGACCGCATGGCGCGGACCTGTCCGTCGGCGTGGGCGGCGGTGATGTGGTGCGCGTCCGAGGTGACGCCGGCTCCGGCGAGCGTCGCGTGGACGCGGGCCGTCCGCGCCGCGGCGAACTCGGCGCGCTCCAGGACGACCACGACCGCTCCCTCGCCGATGACGAACCCGTCCCGGTCGACGTCGAAGGGCCGGGACGCCAGCCGGGGTGCGTCGTTGCGCGTCGAGTGGGCCTTGGCCTGCGCGAAGCCGGCCAGCGGCAGCGGATGGATGCACGCCTCGGTGCCGCCCGCCACGACCACGTCGGCCCGGCCGAGACGGATCAGGTCCAGGCCCATCGCGATCGCTTCGGCACCGGAGGCGCAGGCGCTGACCGGTGTGTGGGCGCCGCCGCGGGCGCCGAGGTCGATGCTGACCCAGGCGGCGGGGCCGTTCGCCATCAGCATGGGCACGGTGTGGGGCGAGACGCGCCGCACGCCTGACGCCTCGAGGACGTCGTCCTGGCCGAGCATGGTCAACGCGCCCCCGGTGCCCGTGCCGATCACGACGGCCAGCCGCTCCGGATCGACGCCGGGCACGCCGGCGTCGGCCCATGCCTCGCGCGCGGCGACGAGCGCCGTCTGCTCGCAACGGTCCATGCGGCGGGCCTGTACCCGGTCCAGGACCTCGGTCGGTTCGACCTTGAGCCTGCCCGCTATCCGCACGGGCAGGCCGGCCGCCCACTCGTCCTCGATCGCGCTGATGCCGGACTCCCCGGCCAGCAGCCCGGCCCAGGTCGAGGCGACGTCCCCGCCGAGCGGCGTCGTGGCGCCGAGCCCGGTCACCACCACTTCGGTGTTGGCACCCATCGGATGAACCCCCTTGTCGTAGAGATACAAATCCCGCGTGCTGACGACTGCGGGAAGTGATCGACTTCCCTGTCACTCTGCCAAGGGAATGACGGGTGATCAGGTGTCGTGATCCACGGAGTCCGGGGTCGGGGTTTTGTGGGATTCGATCATTCACGGTCGTGATCGACGCGTGCGATTCCTCCGCGGGCCGCCCCCCTCTCGCGCAGGGTCGCCGCGCTCAGCTCGCACCAGTCCCGGTTCCCCCGCTCGAAGGCGAGGCCGCGCAGGCAGGTCAGGTACGGGCCGATGCGTTCGCCGTGGCGCAGGAACTCCTCCTCGCCGCGGCCGCCGCGCATCTTCTCCAGCAGCGTGCCGAACAGCTCGATCTTGGCCTCGGCGAAGGCGGCCCGTTCGGTGAGCCGTGCGATCAGTTCGCCGGTGTCGACGTGGTCGGCGGCCTGGACCTTGACGAGCAGGTCGTCACGGATGAACGAGGGCTTGGCGGCGGTGGTCGCGAACCGTTCCATCTCGGCGAGACCGGCGTCGGTCACCTTGAACAGGCGCTTGTTGGGCCGGGTGTCCTGCACCACCTCCCGGCCGACGACCAGTCCCTCCCTCTCCAGCCTCGTCAGCTCGGTGTACAGCTGCTGGGGCAGGGCGTGCCAGAAGTTCGCCACGCCCGTGTCGAAGGCCTTGGCCAGCTGGTACCCGCTCAACTCCTCGTTCAGCAGTGCCGCCAGTACGGCGTGACGCAAAGCCATCGGCTCGTCTCCTCCTCGCCCTGTTCATGGAACCTGCGGGCATGATACTCAAGGAATTGAGTAATCAGATTGATGACTATCGAGGAGGGCCCAAGCCCATGGCACCCGCAGAGCGCTTCCGCGCCGCCGTCGAGAGCCGCGATCTCGCCGCCCTGAACGGCCTGTTCGCCGAGGACATCCGCTTCTACAGTCCCGTGAAGTTCACGCCGTTCGAGGGCAAGCCGATGGTGATGGGGCTCTTCGGCGTCCTCCTGCGCACCTTCGAGGACTTCCGCTACATCGGTCACTTCGACGGCACGGCCGAGACGAGCGCCGACGGCGCCGAGGCACCCTCGGCGATCCTGCTCTTCCGGACGACCGTGAACGGCCAGCAGATCCACGGCACCGACCTCCTGCACTTCGACGAGGAGGGCAGGATCAAGGAGTTCACGGTGATGGTCCGCCCGCAGTCCGCGGTGCACGCCCTCGGCGAGGCCGTTCTCGCCGGCCTGGTCGCCGACGGCCTTCTCCCGGCCTCCTGACGGCCGGAGCCCCGTCGCGCCCGGCCGGGCCGGAGACGGAGGAACGGGTCCCTCCGATGATGGCCCGGCCGTACGCCGTTCGGACTACGGCGCTCTGGCCCCGGGCACTTCCCGGCGGCAAGTGTGGGCCCATGCAGCGACCCAGATGGGACAGGCTCGCCATTGTGCTGATGTGTCTCGCCGCGTTCCTCGACGCCGGCATCAACGGCCGGTCGCACGCGTCGGCACGCCTGAACGACGACCCGGCGCGGGCGATCGCAGGTGCCTCTCATGCGCTGAGGTCCACGGAACCGTCAGGCTACGCCGGGGTCACGACGCGCTGAAGCCGGTCCGGGGCCTCGGGACGGCCAGGGGCCGGGTGGTGTCCAGGACGGCCTCCACCGTCCCGCTCGTGGAGGCCATCACGTCGGCCACGAAGCGCCCGCGTCCCACTCCCAGGTGCCCCAGCGCCGGTCCGTGGTCCACGGCGACGAACACCGTCGCGCCGAGGACCAGGCCGCGCCACCCCGTCATCGCCAGCCGGCGCAGCGGCCGTCCCGGCAGCTCGGCGACGGAAGCGCGCAGGCGGCGGCAGTGGAACGGGATGTGGCGTTCCTCGTCCGCCAGGATGCGGGCCGCCACCTCCGACACCAGCGGGTCCCCGGAGCCGTCGCGCACGGCGCGGTAGTAGCGCACGGCGACGAGCTCGGCGACCATCAACGTCATCAGCTCCATCCGCAGCCCGAGCAACCGGCGCAGCCGGACGAACACCCGGTCGCTCCAGCATGTATCGATGGTGGGCTGCCCGCCGGCGGCCAGCAGTAGTGCCAGCAGACGCGCGTGGTTCTGCTCCTCGGCGACGAACAGCCGGACCGCCTCGGCGTAGTCGGCGTCCCCCGCCGCGTCCGCCTTGCCGATCAGATTCGCCCCGTCACCGTTCTCCCCGGTCTGGAAGCGCTGCAGGCTCCGCCAGACCACGTCGGGCAGGCCGGCGCCCACCGCCCAGTCGGGGTCGCCGACGCGCCCCCGATGCTCGGCCTCCGCCCGGAAGTGCCGCGTCCACTCCGCGAATCCCCCTGCGCTCATGTGGTCGTCCCGCCCCCGCCTCGTCGTGCGCCCGCCGTGGTTCGCCGACGAGTCAACCAAGCGTTTGTTCTGGTTCCGTAGCGGGTGTGTCACGTGGTGATCCAAACGGTGCGCCTGTCGGACGGCCGGACGGCTCCGCATGCACTACTCTTCCTGTAGTGGTCAAGACGTAGTACTACGAGCGGAGTGGTAAAGCCATGGTGCGCAGAAACGTCGAGCGGAGGGTGGCCCTCGTCGATGCCGCCATCGAGGTGCTGGCCAGGGAGGGCGCCCGGGGGCTGACCTTCCGGGCGGTGGACACCGAGGCCGCCGTCCCCACCGGCACGGCCTCCAACTACTTCGCCAACCGCGACGCACTGCTGATCCAGGCAGGTGCCCGGGTCTACGAACGCCTCCAGCCCGACGAGGCCACGATCGCCCGGCAGCGGGCGAGCGCACCGGACCGCGAGACCTACGTGATGCTGATGCGCGAAGTGATCGGCCGCATCAGCGCCTTCCGGGCCGGATATCTGGCACTGCTCGAACTGCGCCTGGAGGCGACCCGGCGCCCGGAGCTGCGGGCGTTGCTGACCGAACGCGTCCGTGCCGACGTCGACGCCAACGTGGCCTATCACGAGGACTCCGGCCTGCCCGGCGACGCCACCGCCGTCCGGCTGCTGTACCTGGCCTTCAACTGGCTCATCGTCGAACAGCTCACCCTGCCGGGCGTGTTCTCGGAAGCCGAGCGCGATCAGCTCGTCATGGCCGCGGTCGAACGCATCGTGACACCGTGACCTGATCCCGGACCGGCCGCGGGCGAACGTGGCCGCGGGCCGGGTCACGGGTTGAGCAGTTGGGTGCTCGCCAGTTCGCCGTAGAGGGCGTCCTGCGCCATGAGCTCGGCATGGGTCCCCACCGCCCGTACCCGCCCCGCCTCCATGACCACGATCCGGTCCGCCGTGGTCACGGTCGACAGCCGGTGGGCGACCACCAGGACCGTCGTGGCGCGGGCGGTGTCGGTGATCGTGTCGCGCAACGCCGCCTCATTGGCGGCGTCGAGCTGGGAGGTGGCCTCGTCCAGCAGCAGCAGCCCCGGGCGGCGCAGCAGGGCGCGGGCGATCGCGACGCGCTGCCGCTCACCGCCGGAGAGGCGGCTGCCGCGATGGCCGACGTCGGTGTCCAGCCCCTGGGGCAGCCGTTGCGCGAGGCCGTCCAGCCGTGCCAGACGCACGACGCGGGCGAGCTCCTCGTCGGTGGGGTCGGGGGAGCCGAACGTGAGGTTGTCGCGCAGGGTTCCCGCGAGGACGGGTACGTCCTGCTCGACGTAGCCGATGGCGGCACGGAGCCCGGCCATCGGCCAGTGCCGTATGTCCCTGCCGTCCAGGAGGACGCGACCGGAGTCGGGCTCGTAGAAGCGCTCGATCAGGGAGAAGAGCGTGGTCTTGCCCGCGCCGGACGGGCCCACGAACGCGGTGAGCCCGCCCGCGGGAACGGCGAAGGAGACCTTGTGGTGGACCCGGGGCGCCCCGGGGCGGTAGGCGAAGCACACCCGGTGGAACGCCACGCTCAGGGGCGGCCGGCCCAGTGCGGGAGGAGGGCCCTGCGGCGCCGCCGGGCCGACGGCCACGGCCTCCGGTTCCTCGGTCTCCAGCTCTTCCACGTCCCTGATGCGGGCCGCGGCCGCCGACGCGATCTGGACCTGGCCGACGCCTTCGACCAGCTGGCCGATCCGAGGGGCGAGCGCGAAGAGATAGAGCAGGAAGGCGACGAGCGTGGAGACGCCGATCGCACCGGAGGACACGCGCGCGCCTCCCACCCCGAGCACCACGAGGAAGGCGGCCTGGATGATGACCGCCGACGTCGTCGCCGACACCGCCTCCCACGCCGCGGCCCGTACACCGGTACGGCGGGCGTGCTCGGCCGCCCGGTGCAGCGCCCGGGACTCCCGCTGCTCGGCACCCGACGCCTTGACGGTACGGAAGGCACCCAGAAGCCTCTCGAGCGCGGCGCCGATGTGCCCCACCGACTCCTGCGTGTGCCGGGTGGCACGGCCGATCCGCGGGGCCACCACCGCGACGATGACGCCGGCGAGGGCGATCACCGCGAGGGTGACGCACAGCAGCACGGCGTCCAGCAGCCCCATCATGACGACGGTCGCCACGGTGACCAGCGTCCCCGTGACCGCGGCGGACACCGCCTGCGGCGCGCTCTGGCGCAGCAGCGTCGTATCGGAGGTCACCCGCGCGATCAGCTCGCCCGGCTCACTGCTGTCCACGACCGGTACCCGCAGCCGCACAAGACGGTCCGTCAGCCGGCAGCGGGCGGCGCAGACGACGGACTCGGTCGCGCACTGCAGTACGTAATGTCCCGCTCCGGCGAGGGCGGCTCCGGTCACCACCAGCAGGCTGAGCAGGAGTACGGGCCCGGCCGCCGGGTGCCCCTGGCCCATGTCGTCCACCACGCGCTTGGCCGCCAGGGGCTGGGCCAGGCCCATCACGCTGCCCACCAGCCCCAGCGCGACACCCGCGGCCATGCGCCCGCGCTGCGGCCGCAGTTGGTCCACCAGCGCGGCCGGTGCGGGCAGTGTCGAGGTCACCGGCTCACTCCACGGTGAAGAAGCGCTGGAAGTACTCCGCCGGGGCGCCCTCCCCGACCAGGACCCCTTCCGCCTCCACCCACGCGTGCGCGGCGAACGGCGGCCGGCTGCGCACCCCTACGCACCAGGCGGGCCACTGGCCGTACCAGCGGCACAGCAGCACGGTGGCCAGGGACCGGGGCAGACACCCCTTGTGCCCGCCCGCGGCCAGGCTCACCGTGAGCACCGTCCGCCGTGCCGCGCTCGCCTCGGCGAGTGTGGCGGGACGGGCGCCGCGGCGCAGCCGGACCAGGATCGCGCGGATCCGGCGGGGTGGCTGGGTGGCCAGCACATGGGCGCACGCCACCGCCGCCCTGGCCAGGAAACGGCGGGCCGGCGGAATGGAGCGCGGGTGGTAGAGAACCGCTTCCGGCGTCGTCATGAGGTGATCAGCCCCGCGGCGCGCAGTTCGCCGACGATGCGGCTGACGTCCAGGGCGGCCAGCTCGGCGTCGACGTCGTCGTAGCGCTCGGTCAGGGCGCGGGCCGCCTGTTCGGTGCCGTGGCCGTCGAGCAGGGTCTGCAGGACGAGGGCGGCCGTCGGGTTGAGCGTCCAGTACTCGGCGCTCTCCTGGTCGAGCAGCGCCATCCCGTACTCGGTCTCGGTCATCAGGACACCGGGCTTCAACGCGAGCACCGTTTCACCTCTCCGGATCGGCTACGGGCACAGTGGGGGACACGGTCACGGCGTCCCGGCCGTCGGGCCGGTCCGTCCGAGGGGTGGGTGGTGTCATCTCCCGGGAGCGCAGCCACACTTCGCAGGCGATGGTCGGATGCAGCAGATAACTCTCCGACTCCGCCGTCAGGGCGCGGCGGCACCAGTCGCGCAGGATCTGCTCGTCGACCAGGCCCAGGCGGGCCAGCCGGGAGTCCTCGCACAGCGCCAGCAGCGCCCGGCGGTGCTCCCGCAGCCCCGCCTCCTCCTCGAACGTGGCGTTCGCTTTGGTGCCGCGGGTGCGGCTGGCCTCCGGAACGATGCCGCGCATGGCCTCGACGATGAGCGGCTTGTACCGCCAGGGGGTGATGCGCTCCTGCGGCCGGACGGCCAGGGCCGCGTCGATGACACGGGCGTCGTAGTAGGGGGCACAGACCTCGATTCCCCAGGGGGCCGCCATCTGCCCGATGTGCCGGGCCCATTGGGAGATGCCGTCCATGGCGACCAGCTCGCGGTGTTCGCCGTGCCCGGTGCCCCGGGGTTCCGTGGTGGGCAGGCCGGCGCGCAGCAGCTCGCGGACCGCGGCGACGGCGTCGGGTGTGGCCCAGGGCGGCATGCGGGGCGGCATGGACCAGCCGAGCAGGGGCTCGTCGACGGCGGGCGCCGGCTCGGTCAGGTCGCGGGCGACCCGGCCCAGCCAGGTCCGGTAGGAGCCGCGGTCCATGAGCTGGCGCAGCACCGCTCGCCGGGTCCAACGGTATTTGGCGGCGTATCCCCGTATGCCGCGCAGGGCGACGAGGGGGTGGGCGGGAAGCAGCGTGTGCAGCCGGGCGGGCGTCCCGGCGAGCAGTTCGTCGCCGCCCAGGCCGGTGAGATGGACGCCGGAGCCACGGGATGCGGCCAGCTCCACGATGCCCATGCGGCGGTTGCGGTCGACGGTGAGGATGCTGGGCGTGTCCAGGACGTCCTGGAGGGTGTCGACGCCGTCGAAGGTCATGGCCGTCTCGTGGGCCGGTACGACGTGGTGCTCGACGCCGTCGAGGGCCCGGACGGTCCGTTCGGCCCAGTACACGTCGTCGCCGGCCTCGTCGTGGAGGGCGGCGGTGTAGGCGACGACCTTGGTGCTCCCGAGGGCCGCGGCACAGCACACGGCCGTGGAGTCCAGCCCGCCCAGATCGGAGGAGACCAACTCGTGCCCGCGCGTGCGCACCTCGACCGCTTCGACGAGCGCTTCCCTCAGCCGCGCGGCACCCTCGGCGAGCGGCAGGACGGGCTCCGGCGGTGTCCACCGTCGTGTGGTGGAGGTCCGTCCGTCGGCGTGCATCGCCAGACAGTGGCCGCCGGGCAGGGCGTGCACGCCTTGCCACAGCGCGTCCCCTGCCCAGGGGTACGGCACGCCCACGGTGAGCAGCTCCATCGCGACGCGGCGCTCGTCCAGGCGGGCCCGGGTCAGTTCGGCCAGGACGTCGGCCCGGTCGGACGCCACGGTCACCGCTCCCCGGCCGGGCACGTCGACCCGGGCGTGGAAGACGCGCCGCAGACCCACGACACCGCCCTGCACCTGCATCAGTCCGCCGCCGCTCGCGACCAGGTGGAAGCTGCCGGCCCAGCCGGCGGCGTGGTCCAACGCCGTGAGCAGCGAGGTGCCGGTTGCCGCCGAGGCGGCCCGTTCGGCTTCCCTGGCGGTGACGACGTGCTCCCCGAGTACCGCCACGCGCGTGTCGCCGTGCTCTCCCACCACGACCGTGCCCGGCGCCCAACGGCCCACGAGCCAGGGTCGTCCGGAGGCGTGGCGCAGGCTCCGGGAGGCGTGGGTGAGCGCTTCGGCGGCGAGAGCGGCGGCCGCGTCGGTGTCGGGGAGGGCTACGAACCAGGCGGGTACGGCCTGGAGAGACAAGGACTCATCCATAGGCTTACGGCCTTCGATCGGTGACGACAGCGATGCTCGGGGCCGGGGAGCGGGTGGCGGCCGGATGCCGCCACCCGAGAGCCGGGCCGGCCCGGAGGCCAGGCCCGGCGCTCTGGGACCCGCGGTCGCTCAGCGGACGCGGGTCTGCCCCGTCAGAGGAGCTGCTTGCCGCCGAGGACGTCCTTGGGGCCGGTGCTCTTGATGCCGGTCACCTTGCGGAAGCCGCCGGCCTTGGCGAGAGTGGGACGCTCGTACGTCATGATCGTTCTCCTTTTACCGTGGGGACGATGAATACAACAGACGTCTGCGCGACGGACCCTGACCGGGTATTTCCTTGCGGAAGTCCGGTCTTGGATCCGTGGCACCCACCGTAAGTATGAAAAACGCCATATCACAATGAGGCCTCGGACATTGTGGGGGCACGCCGGGGGCGTGTGCTCGGGCATTTCACTGACGAAGGATGTCTCGCGCCCCTCCGACGACGCGAGGAGAAATGCTCGGAAAATCGTTTTCCCGAGCCGTCGCCAACGGCCGGAACAGCAGAGAACGCTTCTGCCCGGACTAAACGCGAACAGAATGCCGAGCGATGGGAGAATCGTTCGCCCTGAGGACTTGGTGCGCGACCCCAGAAGCTCTACGTCCGACGCCCGCGCCGGGTCTTCCCGGTCGCTTCACGGCCGGACGCGATGTCGGCCCGACGGGCCCGACGACGCCCTGGACCGGCCCCACGACCCCCTGGACCGCCCCGCGCTCACGGCTGGTCACCGGCATCCCGATCACTGGGTAGAGTGTCGCCGCCACAAGGGACATCGCAGGTGAGGCAGGGTCAGGGGCATGGGCATATTCGACCGGGTGAAGACTCTCGGCGACTCGGTGGGCACCGCGGCCACCAGCTTCGGCAGGGACGTCGCGCAGGCCGTACAGCGCGGCGCCGACGCCGGACGCGCCGGTACGAACGCCTCCGGCGACTGGGTCCTCTCCGTGCTGCGCTCCCTGCCCGCCCCCGCCGCGCCCACGCACGAGGAGTGGGAGTTCTCGCTCGGCGCCCTCATCTGCCGCCACCCCCGGGTCCCCGCCATCACCGCCAAGGCGCTGCGCCCGCTGGACGCCATCGGAGCACTGCGCTTCGGCCCCGACTCCATCGGTTTCGACGGCGAGGACATCCCCTGGTCGAAGGTCGTCCACCTCCAGCTGCACGACGCCTTCAGCGCCATGACCACGGAGGCGCTCGACGCCGAGATCGACCGGATCCGGGACCTGCTGCCCATGCTCCCGGGCCGCAAGTGGGTCGTCACCAAGGTCGTCGAAGGCCTCGCCTCCGTCATGCTCGCCGCGCTGGAGCAGGCGGGCGAACAGCGGCTGGAGACCGTCACGGTCGCCTGCGAGATCACCTACCGGGGCGCGCTCGGCATGAAGAAGACGCTGCGCGCCAACATGTTCACCACCGCCCTGCTCGCCCAGCAGGCGGAGGTCATGCGCAGCCTGGTGCTCACCGCGCAGGCCAACGGCGTGCCCGTCCTTCCCGCGGAGGCTCCCCAGGCGGGAACGCGCACCGCCGAGCGAGTGCGCGCACTGCGGGCACGCACCGACGCGGTCGCCGCCCAGCTGCGTACCGAACCCGACACGGACGCCCCCGCCCTGGAAGCCGCCCCCGCCCCCGCGCCCTACACGCCGACCCGCCCGACGGGCTGAGAAGCCGCACCCCACCCGGCGAAAGGAGCCCCATGCACGCGGCAGCCGAGGACGAGGTCCACGACGAGTTCTTCCCGGTCGTCCCGGCTCCGGCCGACGGCGGCCACTGGCAGGCGCCCACCGACCTGGAGCAGCAGCTGTACAAGCTGAGCCGGGCGGACAACGCGTACGCCTACCTGCGCACCCTCGCGATCGAGGGCGTGTACTACCCGGTGCGCCTCGACGAGGTGCGGGCGGCCGGTGCGGACACGTACCCCATGCTGACCAACGAGACCCCCGACGGCCGCACCGTGGCACAGGTCTACACGGCCGGCCTCCTGCCGCGGCCGCACCCGTTCCTCGTCTACGAGTACGCGACGCTCGGCGCCCTCGCGCACATCGTTCCCGAAGAGGTGGAGATCCTCGCGGTCAACGCGGCCACGCCCTGCGAGCAGTACTTCCTGGCCGGCGACGACGAACGGGACACCTGGCTCGATCTGCACCACGAGCTGTTCTCGTCCGACGCGCTGATGGACCGTGTGGTGACCCGGCGCACCGGCGCCCCCGCCCCCGGGCCCCTCCTGCACGGCCTGGCCTGCGGGGCACACCTGTGCTTCCGCAACGGCGACGCGTGGAACACCCCGCACTGGCACGGCACGGGCTACCGGGGCGAGATCGAGCGGATCGCCGACGACTGGAGCGTGAACGATCGCGGGGACTGGCTCGTGATGCAGGAGCGGCTCCTGGACCAGGAAGTGAGCCCCTGGTACTGGGACTTCGTCCTGGGTGCGCGCAACGCCCTGGCCGCCGCGCGCGGCGGGCGCGTCGACCCCGAGGAGTGGCGCGACACGGTGGAGGGCACGCTGCGCGTGCGTGCCCAGGAGAGCGGCACCCCCACCGACGACCGCGAGTTCGGCGAGTTCGTCGCAGATATGCGTGCGCTGGTGGGCAAGGTGCTGCGCTACGAGGCCCGCTTCCGCGCCGACGAGCTCCTGCCGCCCGACGGCTACGTCCGCACGATCGCGGCCTGGGACATCGGGCGCGCCTCCAAGATGGCCCGCTGGGGCAGGGGTGCCCGGTACGCCACGGAGGCCGAGATGCGCACGGCGATCGAACGTGCGTCAGGGGCGGCGCGGTCCGCCTACGACTCGTGGGAGGAGTTCTCCGCCGGGTACATACTCGGCCGGTGCCTGCACTTCGACGAGGAGGCGTTCGGCCGCTGGTACACCACGGTCCTGGACGCCCACCGGGCGCTGACCACCGACCCGGAGAGCCCGTGGCGGACGGTGCCGTTCGGGAACCGTACCTGAGCCGGGGCAACGCGGCGGTCGGGCAGAGCGGGCGGCAAGCCGCAAGGCCAGGGCGGGAATTCGCCATTGCGTTCCCTTGTCTCGACTCTCCGCGGGGCGGAACCCATCATGGTCGCCGGCGCATCCTCCGTCCGATCGGGCCCGTCGCGCGTACCGGGCCGAGCACGGTGACTTCGCCATGATCGACGGGGGACGGCATTCCCTGACCGAAAGGAATCCGGATCATGCAGAGGAACGCCAGACGTCTCGTCTCGACCGCGGCCGGGCTCGTACTCGCCGCCGGCACCCTCATCGGAGGGTCGACCGCGGCCAGCGCGAGTGAAGCCGACTCCCGGAGCAAGGACGGGGTCGCGTCCTGCTACGGCAGCGCGAAGGCGTACTCCAAGCCCGCAGGGCAGGACTTCTACCCCGACAACGGCGCCTCCACCCTCACCACCACGACGAACTGCGCCGACATCAACATAAAGACGAACACCAACCGCTATGTGGCGGTGTGCTTCTGGAAGAGCACGGGTGGCTGGCTCTGCAACCAGGACCACTGGACGTACGCGAAGGCGGGCCAGTGGACCACCGTGGCGCGCAGCGTGCTCAACGGCAGCCGTTTCGTCTTCTCCTTCAGGTCGGACGCCAAGTCCACCGGCCACTGGGCCGCCTGACCCGGCTGCCCGCCCGGTACCGGATGTTGGCCGATTGGCCACTGTGATCGCTGTTGTCCGTGGGGCGAGGCTTGCCGAGGGGCCGAGGAAGTCAGGGGCCCCGAGGTCAGGTCATGAGGCCGACGGCGAGGGAGCACGCATGAGCCAGGACGGCGCCGCATCCGGTACCACTGAAGAGACGACACGCCGTTACTACGAATCCGCTGACGTCGACGCCTTCTACGACGCCGTGTGGGGCGGCGACGACATCCACACCGGCATCTACGCGCACCCGGAGGAGCCGATCGCGGACGCCTCCCGGCGCACGGTAGACCGGCTGGCGGACCGGCTGGTGGACCGCCTGGGCCCCGGGCGGTCCGTACTGGACCTCGGGTCCGGATACGGCGGGACCGCTCGCCATCTGGCCGCCCGCTTCGGCTGCACGGTCGTCGCCCTCAACCTCAGCGAGGCACAGAACGTGCGTCACCGCAGGACCAACGCCGAGCGCGGGCTCGACGGTCACATCGACGTCGTCACCGGTTCGTTCCATGACATACCGTATGGAGACGGGCGCTTCGACGCCGTGTGCTCCCTCGAGGCCTTCTGCCACAGCGACGACCGGGAGAGGGTGCTGCGCGAGGCGGCACGCGTCCTCAAGCCCGGCGGCGTGCTGTCCTTCACCGACCTCATGGCCGCCGAGGACGCACCCGACCGGACCCTCCGCCCGGTCGTGTCCCGTCTCGGCGTGGACGCGCTGGCGACCCCCGCCTTCTACCTCCGTGAGCTCACCCGGCTCGGCCTGGACCACGCCGATTTCGAGGATCACAGCGACCAACTGCCCGTCCACTACGACCGGCTGACCGAGGAGACCGGCCGGCGGGAAGCCGAGCTCCGCGGCGTCATCAGCTCCGACTACGTCGACCACCTGCTCGGCAACCTCCCCTTGTGGGCGGCGGCCGCCCGCAGCCGGCAGCTGCGGTGGGGCATCTTCAGCGGACGCCGCTCCGCATAGGGGCCTCCCCGCCGTCGCGGCGACGGGGCAGGGAGCGAAGCCAGGTCTCGCAGGCGACCGTCTGGGAGAGGGGCGTGATGATGCGCGTGGTGGGCTGCGGAGCGAGCAGCGCCGCGCGCAACGCGGCCGGGTCGATGAGCCCCATGCCGGCGAGCAGGGAGCCGTCGAAGAGTTCCAGGAGCTCCACGCGGTGGCGGTGCAGGGCGGCGTAGAAGTCGGCGCTGTAGTCGCCCTTGGTGGTGCGGGCCAGGAGCCGGTCCGCGACGATGCCCCGCATCGCGGCGGCCAGGAGGGGCTTGCCGGCGGTGGGCGAGGCCCGGTCGTGCAGACGGACCGACAGCGCCGCATCCATCACCGCGTCGTCCAGGCACGGCGCGGCCTGGGGCAACCCGGCCCGCCCGGTGGCCTGGTCGAGGCGGCGCACCGCGCCTCCGGCGACACGCGCGTACAGGATCGCCGCGTGTTGCGCGCGCTGCCGGGCCAAGGGTTCCGCGGCACCGGGGACGTCCTCGCGCAGCAGTTCCTGCGTGGCCCGGACCGCGTCCGGGGTCGCCCAGGGCGGCATGCGCAGCGCCGGGCCCCAGTCCATGGACGGCAGGACGGAGGTGTCGGGCAGCGTGGTCAGCCGGTCGACGGCGCGGGTCAGCCAGCGCGCATACGGGGTGCGATCCACGAGGGCGCGCAGCAGCGGTCCCAGCGGGTACCGCAGACGCAGGCGGTAGGCACGGACATGGGCAGGCGCCGTGAGCGGCCGGCTGCGGACCAGGTCGTAGAGGCAGCGGGGTGTGAGGGTGAAGAGTTCGTCGCCGCCGTAGCCGGTCAGGTGCAGCCGGGAGCCTGCGGCGTTCATGCGGTGGGTCAAGTCCTCCAGACGTGCCCGGTCGCGCACCCACGTGCCCGGTTCCTCCCACGCCGGATACGAACCGCTCACCCCGGCGAACCACACCGGGATCCGGTTCCGGCCCACCCGCTGGTGCTCCGCACCGGGTAGCGCGGCCGTGGTGTGTCGTACCCAGAGGGCGTCGTCGTTGCCGGGGTCGGTTCCCTCCCGGTGGACGGTGACCAGCCGGGCCGGGCCGCGGGCGGCCAGTACGCACAAAGTGGTGGAATCCAGGCCGCCGGACAGATCGGCACTGACCGTTCCCCCGCCTGAGGTGCAGGAGTCGACCGCGGCGACCAGAGCCTGCCGTAACGCGGTCGCCCCTTCCGCCAGGGGGAGGGCCGGCTCGGGTGCACGCCACCAAAGCCGCGCCACCGCACGGCCGTCGGGCTCGACCAGCAGACAGTGGTCGGGCGGCACCGCCGTGACGCCCCGCCGGATGCTTGCGCCGTCCAGCGAGTGGACGGCGCCCGCCGGCAGCAGCCGCGCCGCCAGGACGCGCTCGTCCACAGGGGCGCCGATCACCGTGGCCAGGACGTCACAGCGGTCCGCTGCCACCGTCACGCCGCCCACCCGGGCGTGAAAGACACGCCGGACCGACGCCGCACTGCCACGGACGCGTACCCGGCCACCGATCGAGGCGACCAGATGGAAGCTGCCCGCAAGCCCCTCGACGATCCGCTCTACCGAGCCGACATCGTCCGTACGGCCAAGGCGGACCGAAAGCTCGGCCGCCGTGACGGGGCAGCGCCCGATGACCGCCACCCTTGCCTCTCCGGCCTCACCCACCACCACATGACCGTCGGGCCAACGGCCCAGCAACCACGGCCGGCCGGACGCGTGAGCAACGATGCGATCGGCCGACGGGCGCAGCACACGTGCCGCGGTACGAGCCGCCTGCCCATCGGGCACTACGGTGAACCACACTCCATCCAGCATCTTCGGTACGCGCGCCGCGGGGCTCTAGAACCACCACCGCAGACCTTCGCCGCCCTCTTCGAGGACGTTTCCTTCGGGCCACCCGAGCGTCAGGGCGGAGAAGTCCCCGACCTCGACCAGCACCGGGGGCTCGTACACCGACGCGTCGGGGCCCGGGCCACCGGATCGCGTCACCGTGAGATCCGCCATCGTCCGTTTCCTTTCCGAAGAGAACGTGCCGTCGGGGACATTCCTACCCATGGGGGACTTTGTGTACGTGATCGCACGGTTGTAGGAGTCGGCTCGAAGCGCGCACCGGCGCGGAAAAGGGCGTGCGTCGGGCGACCGGGCGCGCCGATACTGGGTCGGTGCTGATCGCGGATGCTGTCCTGGAAACCATCGACGTCGCCGACTTCGCTCTATGGCCTGTCGCCGCCCTGCCCCCTTACGGCTTCCTGGCTCTGTCCGGGCGGATGTCGATGCCGGAGGTCGGTACGGCCATGGCGATCCTGACCGACTACAACTCGGGAGACTCCGACGACGACCACGGCCTCGAAGACGATCGCCCCGCATCCGACCCCGCCGAGCGAGTGCGCCGCCTGATCACTACCGACCACCCCATCGCACGAGGTGGCGTGCGCCTCCGTGACACCGGCACCGGCGTCACCGTGAACCCCGGGTGCTGCTGCGGGCTGGAGGACTGGCACGAGTGGTTCGGCATCCCGAACGGTGACCTCCCCTGGCTCGGCCACGACCCCTCTCCACGCATCGAGCCCGCCGGGCAGGCCGGGCACGCCATCCGGCTGTGGCCTGACGGCGGTGATGCGGATGAAGCGCCCTCCACGGACCCCATAGAGCTCGCCCTGGCCGACCTGCCCGGCATGCTGGGGACCGTCCGCGATGAACTTCGCGGGTTCCTCTCGCTCGTGGAGCAGTGGGCCGGTCGCTACGTTCCTTCCCTCGGCGGAGAACTGACCGCCCGGATCGAGGCCGCTCTGGCACCGCCCGACAGCTGCGGACCGCCAGGGCGACGGGATCAGGGCGCGGCTCACCCCCGGGGCGTGAGGCCCTGACGACAGGTGACGGCGGGCCCTCGGTCAAGTCGTGACCGTGCCCGGAAAGGCCCGGCTCCAGCTCCTCGCCGGGCAGGTAACGGCCGGGGAGGTACAGGGCCTCGTGCGCCAGGTCGTGGGCGTCGGCGCTGCCGTGCAGGGTGCTGCTGGTGCGGCGTTGCTGGCGCTGGTTCATGCGGCGGTCGATGCTGTCGGCAGGCCAGTCCCGGCTGACCTTGTCGGCGGAGATGTTGCGGGCCTTGGCGATGTCGACGACTTTGATGCCCCGGTCCCGGGCCTGCTGGGCGATGGCGGCGTCCAGGTCCTGAATGTCCTTGCTGATCTCCGCGGACCCCTTGAGCAGCGCGAGCGTCTGGGAACGCAGGGAGTCGGCCCCGCTGAGCCCGGTGCGGTCGGCGTGCGCGAGGTCGCGTAACCGGTCGACGCGCTGCCCGAGTTCGTCGAGGATCTGCTGGACGTACTGGTCGTGGCGCTCGGCGTCAGGTGACGTCCTACGGGCCGCACCGGCCCGGTAATAGGCCCTACGGCAGGTGTCGCTGCAGTACTTCCTCGGCCTGCCCGACCTGGTGGAGGTCTCCATGGGGCTGGAGCAGGCCGGGTTGTGGCAGGTCGCCGTGCTGCCCGCACCGTTCATCATCTCGGGGGTAGCCCTTTCGGGGTGCTTGCTCTGCCTGCGGGTTTCGTGGGACCGGCGGTCGGACCCGGCCGGAGTCGACGGCGGTACGCGGGTGCTGTCGGGCCGGCGTTCCCCTCCCACGGGCCCGACAGCGAGTGCCGCCTTACATGCCGTGCGGCCGTCGGCAACGCAGGCAGGAGCGGTCCACGTACGCCAGCACGGCGACGACCGGGGCCGGTGCCGCGGCTGTGGCAGCCGCCGCACGGACGGCATCGGGCGAGAAGATGAGCATCAGCCCGACCACGAGCAGCGCCAGGAATGCCGTTCCCTGAAAGCTTGTCGTCAGGTAACGGACTTCCCAGGTTTGGCCGGGGCCATGGCGCGGGATGTTACGGTCGGCCCAATGCGGCGCGGCGCCGGAAACGGCCTGTAGCAGCGTGCGGTCAGGAGGCATAGCACCCTCCGGGATCGAGATGGACAAGGCAAGAGGGCCCTGGCAACTGGTTGACGGCCGGCCAGGGCTTTCTCGTTTCCCAGGACGCTACCGGGCCAAGACTTCGATACGCCAACATGACGAACCGCAAAGGGCAGCGTTGCCCGAACGAACAAATAATCCCCAATACCGGGCACGCGCATGGTCGTTATCGATCTCCTGCTCCGCCACTTTGTGCCATCGACGGCCAAGCGTCATGGGGTGGGGGGTGGGGCAGCCCGGGCGTGGAGAGTGTCGGGATCGGCCCGGCGCCGGGCTGGGCAGGGACGTGGCGTCCGCTACTTCCGTCGAGCGTGCCGGCCCTTGCCGCGGCGGAGGACTCCCCGGAGGAGTTTGAGCGGCCCCTTCGGCGCGGGGAGCGGCAGCTCGGGCGCCGGAGCGATGGCCTCGACCGGTGCTCCGGCGGGGTCCTCGTGTCCCGGTTCCGGATGTGCTGTCACATATGACACGGCGACGGACGCTGACAGCGTGGGGAAGGTCGCTACGCCGAGGTGGCTGGGCAACGCGGTCGCCAGCGTGCCTTCGGGAGGCGCGACGTCGGACGGGGCCGTGGGCGACCAGGAGGAGGGCGGATACAGCGGGCCTAGGAGGCAGTAGGGGTCATAGCCGGGATCCCACCCCTCGGGCGGGTAGGCGTGCACGAGGTAGCCGTCGTCCACGTTGCCGGGGGGAGTGCGACTGTCGAGCGCGCCCCGTTGGACGTACTCGCCCCAGGCGGTGAAGTCCCATCCCGTCATGGGGACGTTCGGGATGAGCGGCGGTGGGACGTGCTCGGCGGCGGAGGCCATCGTGGCCGAGACCTCGAGGAGCGCGGCCTGTTCGGCGTTCGTGCGCTCGAGCTCGTCCCGCTGGCTGCGCATGTCGAGAACCAGACTCTGGGCGTCCGCGGTGTCCTTGCGTGCCCGTGCGGCCGCGTCCTCGGTCTCGGACAGCCTGCCCTTGAGGCTCTTGATGTGCTCTTGCTGGCGGGCCAGATTCGCCCGCAGGGCCCTGGTCCGCCGGCGCTCGAGATCGAGCTCGTCCTTCAGCAGCCATGCGTCGATCTGCGGACGCCGGGCGGGTGCGACACGGTGCTCGGCCTCGCGCAGCTCCCGCTTCGGTCCTTGCTCCTGCCGGCGCTGGAGCGCGTGCAATCGGTCCTCAAGGATGCTGCGGAACTGACGCTGGGCCTCGCACTCGTCCTGCAGCATGCAGTCCGCGTACCGGTGCGGGGCGCAGGCGCGGAGCATGTCGTAATAGGACACCATGAACGCCTGCCGGTCCTCGCGCGGGAGGTCCCGGCCGTCCTGGCCCAGCAGGTGCAGGAGGCGACCGATCTCGTGCCGCCCGGGCAGGTGCGTGCCTTCGCAGACCGCCTTCAGCACGGCAGCGGACAACGCGTCGTCGCCACCGGACCCCGCCGCCGCGCTGAGCCGCTCGCTGATGTCGTCGAAGTCGCCGCCCAGCGGGTCGATCACCTTGCTGCGAAGGCCGGCGGTGAACGCCTGTACCGGTGCCGGGAGAGCGAGGTAGTCCCTCTCCTGCTTCGCTTCGCGCCACAGTGCTTCGAAGCGGGGCCAGACCACGTCGGGCGGTCGCGGGTCCTTGCCGTCCTTGTGCAGCTGTAAGACCACGAGCTTGAGGGTCTCCAAGCGGGTCAGCCGCTTGCAGGTGAGCACGTCGCCGACGGTGTTGTGCGACGCTGTCGCCGTCCGTTCCTCGTCCGCGCCGATGCTGTCGGCGATGACGCGGTATGACGGCTCGCCCGCCTCCTTGTGCAGCGCGCGCACCGCGTCGCGCAGGCGGAGCAGAGCGCCGCCGGGCCCCTGCTCAGCCGCAGTCCGAACGGGCATGGCCGAGGGCTCCCTGCTGTCAGAACATTCAGAGAATCACGATGCTGACATCACACGGGCCCCACCGGCGGTGATGTGACAACCATTCACTCGTAAGAGCACGTAAGCCACTCCTTGCCAGGGTGTCGACTGGTAGAGGCCGACCGGTGATCCGCCGTCGGCCTCGATACGACCGGGCCGCCGCAGACCAGCTGGGCAGCAGGGGACGGCGGCCCGGTCCACACCCACCAAGGGGCACCATGCATCCTAGGAAGCAGCACACCCGGCACGCCCATCCCGGCCAAACCCGCCACAAGACGGCGCCGGTGAGCTACCGTGCCCGCCCTCACGCAGCCCTCCTGGCCGTCTTCATCGCCATGGCACCCGCCAGCACGGCACGGGCCCAAGAGATGCCCGCGTCCCCACCGTCCTCCGCGACCCCGGCATCCCCCGGCGCCACCCACCCCATGGCGCCGGCCACCCAGCCCCCCGACCTGACGGTCGACGGAGTCCTGCGCGCGTCGTTGCCTGGTTTCGTCGCCGGTCTCGGCTCCGGCACGGCACTCGCCGTCACGGGGTGGGCCATCAGGAAACTGACCGCGCGCCGTTCGGCGCCTTAGGGGAAGACCCTCAGTTGGTGAGGGTGACGCAGGGGAGGCCTACGCTCGCTCCGCCGCGGAAGCCTTCCGCGCAGAGCCTGGTGCCCGCGGGGAAGTGCCGTTGGGGGTAGGCCTGGTCCCGGTACGTCCTGAAGGCGGCGACGTCCTCGACCTTGGTCCTGGCGCTCCAGCCGTTGGTGGTCCATACCCGGGCGCTGATGCGGTGCGGTTGATTGGTGTTGACGACCGACACCTCCACCCTGCCCAGGTAGGTGCCCGTGTCGTAGGTCTCGATGCAGACCGAGTTGTTGCACCACTTGCCCGCGGCCGCCGCCGGAGGCCCGGAGACGATGACGCAGCCGATCGCCGCAGCCGTCGTGGCGATCCCCGCGATGATTTTCCTGATGACGTCGTGCATGGTGAGCGCCCTCGTCGTTCTTCCCGGCCCCGGCGCACGGCGTCGGGGCCCCGTCGGTCATGTCTGGCGGGGCCCCACAGTCTGGCTTCATCGGATGAGCGGAGCCCCGGACGGACCAACGCACGGAAAGATCACGAGTTACGTGCTCGGTCGCGGAGCTGCGCTCGCGCCCCGGGGACGATGATGACCTCCCCCGTCCGGGGGAGAGCCGCCGTCCCGGCCTCGTTCTCGTGGCAGTGCGAGTCGACCGCGCAGGCGGATGAAGCCGGCCGGGCCGCACGCGACGATGATTGACATGAGCATCGACGCGACCGTCCCCACAGCCGAGACCACCCTCACCTCCTCGGCAGCGCCGCCCCGTTGGGCGGTCCGGGCCGCACGCCTGACACCGTGGGTGGTCCTGCCGAGCGGGTTGTGGCGGATAGCCCTGGTGCTCGGGTACCCGGCCGGCTACACCGATGCCGGCTTCGAGGACTTCCAGTCGATCGGCGCGAAGGCCTGGATGCTGGCCCTCAGCGTGATCTGTGAGCTCGCGGCCTTCCTCACGGTCGGGCTGGTACGTCCGTGGGGCGAGGTCGTGCCCCGGTGGATACCGCTGATCGGAGGGCGCGTTGTGCGCCCCATGGCCGCCGTCGTTCCCGCCGCCCTCGGCGCGTTGGTCATGACCGCGCTCTGGGCCGACGTCCCCTGGTGGTGGACCTACCCGCACGACGACATGACGCACACCGGCAACCTCGTCGTGGGCATCCTCTACCAACCACTGATCCTCTGGGGCCCGCTCCTCGCCGCCGTCACCGTCTCCTACCACCGCCGTCACCGCACCGCCCGCCGCCGAGCGGACATCACGGTGTGAACGCCGGGCCACTGCAGTCCCGATTCCGGATGGCTTCGTCATGCGTGTTTACGCTGCATTCCGAGAAGACGGCCGGATCATGGTGTTCGGCCCCGTGCGCGGGGCCGCGAGCCGTCTGTGGTCGTCGGCTCACCAGGCGGGGCGGATCGGCCCCTGCGGTGCGAGTCGGGTCAGGTCGGCGACGAGTTCCTTGAAGCGTTCCTCGCCCAGCGCCTCACGCCACGGCGCGACGGCCGCCCGGGCCGCCTGATCGGCGGCGCGAGTGGCGGCCCAGCCGTCCTCGCTCAGCGCCAGGAGCCGGGCGCGGGCGTCGCGGGGGTGGGGGAGGCGCAGTACGTACCCCTTGCGGACCAGCTCCTCGACCAGCTGGGCGGCCGCCTGCTTGGTCACCCCCAGGTGCTCGGCCAGATCGGCCGTGGTGGCGTCGCCGAAGGAGATGCGGGCGAAGGCGAAGCCGTGCGCGGGCCGCAGGTCCTCGAATCCTTCCTGGGACACGCGCGCGTGGATCTTCTGGACCAGCTGTCCGGAGAGTGCGAGCACGAGCGCGGAGAAGGCCAGGGCGTCATCCATGGGCTTGACTATAACTGGTCAAGTTGCTTGTCTATATGGGCAAGCAGCTTGTCTATGTGTTTCATTGCGTCCATGAGGAGACCGGCATGCCCTTCATCCGCAGCAACGAGGCCCTGGTGCACGAGATCCACGGCGTCCGCTTCACGTCCTACGTCAGGCCGGCCACAGGAAGCCGGGACCTCGCGGCCTGGCGCGGTGAGATCCCGGCCGGAACGGTGGGTCCGGCACATGTGATCAGCCACGAGGAGGCCTTCTACGTGCTGTCCGGCCGGCTGCGGTTCACCATCGACGGCGACGTCGCCGAACTCGGCGCCGGTGACGCGGCGGTGGCTCCGGCAGGCGCCGCGCTGGCGGTGGCCAATACGACCGACGAGCCCGCGCACATGTGGGTCACCACGCGCGTCGGCCTCAGCGCCGAGCTGGCCGACGGCAGCATCATCACGCCGCCCTGGGCCAACTAGGGCGAGGGGCGCCGGCCGCGCACCACAGGGCGGATCCGGCCGTAGGGTTCTCCCATGCCCGAACTCAAGCCCGAACTTCAGCTCCTTCGTCTCGATCACGCCCCGGCCCTGCTCGCGTTCGAGCAGGAGAACCGGGCCTACTTCGCGGCGTCGATACCGGACCGCGGCGACGACTACTTCGCCGACTTCGACGCCCGGCACGATGCCCTGCTCGCGGAACAGGCCGCCGGGCTGCACTTCTTCCACGTGCTGGTGGGAAGCGACGGCGAGGTGCTGGGGCGGGTCAACCTGATCGACGTGGCGGACGGTTCGGCCGAGCTCGGGTACCGGATCGCCGAGAAGGCCGCCCGCCAGGGCCTCGCCACGACCGCCGTCCGCCAGACGTGTCTCCTCGCCGCCGCACAGTACGGTCTGAGCGCGCTGCGGGCTGTGACGACGCTCGACAACCCCGGCTCGCGAGCCGTGCTCGCCCGGACAGGATTCGTACCGGTCGGCGAGATTATGCTGGACGGCCGCCCGGGGACGCGCTACACCCGGGACCTGAGCGCGACGAGCTGACGGCCCGGCTGCTCCGCCACGCCCCCGACCACCTGCCGGCCCACGGTGCTTCCCGGGAGCCGACCGGGTTCAGCCGATGCCGTCGGTCAGATCGGTGACGAACTTGCGCAGCAGGCCGGCGCGTACGGGCAGCACGCCGTGGAGGACCTGAGCTCCATAGGCGACGGCGACACCGGGCGGCGTGGCGGTGACCCAACGGGTGCGCACCGCGTCACGCAGCCAGTCGGGTGCGGAGTAGTGGGCACGCTCGTGCGGCAGCCGATGGGTCAGCGCCGTACCCGGCGCGTATCCCTCCTCCTCACCGACTTCCTTCCCCGACCAGATGACGGGGCTGGAAGTGGTCTCGACGTAGAACTCGCCGCCCCGGCCGGGCCCGTCGAGGACGACCCCGATGCGCCCCAGCCGGCGCGGCCGGACGGCGGGATCCGGGATTCCGTCGAGGTGAGCGGGAACCTCCTGCCCCACGGTCAGCTCCGTGTACGCCCACGGTGCATGCGCCGTGACCGAGGGGAGGACCCGTCGCAGGACGGGCAGCGCACGGGTGGTGGCGGCCCGCAGGATCTCCTGTGCCTGGCCCGGGGCCGCGATGACGTCGGCCTGCGAGCGGGGTTTCCAGCCGGTGGCGGCGTGCTCGGCGTCCATGATCTTGACCAACTGGGCGAGCTCGTTCGCGTCGAGGAAGTCCTCGACCGTCTGCAGGGCCAGGGTCTCACTGAGATGGATCACGCTGGAGCTCCCTTCTCGGACGAAGCGTCGCGGGAAGTGTCATGCCCGCCCCGCCGCGTGTCGAGGGCACCAACCAGCCGCCCCGAACGCTTCCGCGCACTGCCGACCGCCCGGACGCGGGAGTGTCGAAAGGGTCAGTTCTCCACGGTCTGGACCTGGGGCGGGTGGCCGTTCCAGGTGACGAACACGGAGGTGGTCCTCGTGCCCGCCGCGAAGTCCACCCGTATCCACTCGCGTTGCTTCCACACCCGCATCTGCCAGCCCTCGTCCGGCGTCGCCGAGACGAGCGCGGCCGAGCTCTCGCCGAGATCGAAGACCGCACGCCCGCCCCGGACCGGGAAACTCTTCACCTCCCCGGCGGCCGACGGAGTCTGGGCCTCCGGGCTCTGCACGGCACCGACACCGGCACCGGCCGTGGGCGGGAGCGAGACCGTGGGCTCGACGCGCGTCGCGGACGGTGCCGGAGCGCCCGGGCGCGGAGAGGCCGGCGGCCCGGGGGCGCGGGTCGAGGAGGCCGACTGCCCCGCCGACCGGCCCGCCGACGGCGCCGCCGTGCCGGAGATCGGCAGGGCGCGCGGCGGCTCGTAGGCCGTGCCCGCCAGAACGGTTCGTACCCCGTACCAGGACACCGCCATGGCGACCGCGGTCGCCAGCGCCCACGCCAGGGCCTGCATGATTCCTCGCCTCACCTGGCTCATAGTGCCTCACTCGAATGGCGTACGGTGCGGGCCATGGCAAGACTGCTCGTAGTCGAGGACGATCCGTTCGTGCGCTCCGCCCTCATCCGGCAGCTGACGGAGGCTTCGCACACCGTACGCAGCGTCGGAACCGCTCTTGAGGCGCTGCGCGAAGTGGCCCAGGTGGGCTTCGACCTGGTCATCCTCGACCTGGGGCTGCCCGATCTCGACGGGGCGCAGGCGCTGAAGATGCTGCGCGGCATCACCGACGTGCCCGTCATCGTGGCCACCGCGCGGGACGACGAAGCGGAGATCATCCGGCTGCTCACCGACGGAGCCGACGACTATCTGGTCAAGCCGTTCTCCGTCGCGCACTTGACGGCGCGCATGGCCGCCGTGCTGCGCCGCACGGGCAGTGCCGGCGCCGCGGGCGAGCCGGTGCCGTCCGCGGCGCTGCGGATCGGCGGCCTGTCCGTCGACCCACTGCGACGCCTGGCCGAACTGGACGGCGCCGCACTGGACCTGACCCGCCGTGAGTTCGACCTGCTGGCCTACCTGGCCGGCCGCCCGGGCGTCGTCGTCCCCCGCAAGGAACTCCTCGCCGAGGTCTGGCAACAGTCCTACGGCGACGACCAGACGATCGACGTCCACCTGTCCTGGCTGCGCCGCAAGCTGGGCGAGACCGCGGCCAGGCCGCGCTACCTGCACACCGTGCGCGGGGTCGGGGTGAAGCTGGAGCCGCCGACCGCACCGGAGCAGCCGTGAGATGGGCGCTCATCAGGGTGTCGCTGGCCGTCACCGTGATGGTGGTGCTCGCCTTCGCCGTTCCGCTCGGGCTGGTGGTCAAGGAGCTGGCCCGCGACCGCGCCTTCGCCGACGCCGAACGGCAGGCGGCCCAGATCCGGCCCGCACTCGCCATCACCACCGACCGCGACCAGCTGGAACGGGCCGTCGCCAGCTCGCAGGCCGGCGGGGACGGGCGCATGGCCGTCCACGTACCGGGCACCGACGGCACGCGCAAGGGGACCGGCCCCGACCCGCACGAGGCGTACGACATCGGCCGGCGACGGGCCGATCCACGCGACGTGGAGACGGCCCGCCGCGGCCGCTCCGCCGTCACCTCCGTGCCCGGAGGCTACGCCCTGCTCCAGCCGACGGCCCTGAGCACCGGCGAGTTCGCGGTGGTCGAGGTCTACGTACCGCACCGCGCGGTCGGCAACGGCGTCACCACCTCCTGGGTGATCCTGGCCGGCGTGGGCCTCGGTCTGGTCGTCGGCTCCCTGGCCACCGCGGACCGCCTCGGCCTGCGCCTGGTGCGCCCGGCGGAACGGCTCGCCAAGGCCGCCGCCGAGCTGGGGGAGGGGAAGCTGGGCGTGCGCGTACGCGAGGACGGGCCGGCGGAACTGCGCGCCGCGGCCGTCGCGTTCAACTCCATGGCCGACAAGATCGTGCAGCTGCTCTCCAACGAACGGGAGCTCGCCGCCGACCTCTCGCACCGGCTGCGCACCCCGCTCACCGTCCTGCGCCTCAACGCCGCATCGCTCGGTGACGGCCCGGCCGCCGACCAGACCCGCGCCGCCGTCGCGCAGCTCGAGCGTGAGGTCGACCAGCTGATCCGCGCCGCCCGCGAGCAGGGCGAGCACAAGGAGCGTCCCACCCTCGGCTGCGACGCCTGTGAAGTGATCCGTGACCGGATGGCGTTCTGGTCCGCACTCGCCGAGGACGAAGGTCGAACGGTACGCCTCGCCGGTGTCGACGCGACCGTACGGATCCCCGTCGCCCGCCCCGAACTCGTCGCCGCGCTGGACGCGATGCTCGGCAACGTCTTCCGGCACACCCCCGAGGGCACCGCGTTCGCGGTCGACGTGCACCACAGCGACGAGGCCGTGATCGTGCTCGTCTCCGACGCGGGCCCGGGCATCGCGGACCCGGACGCCGCGCTGCGCCGTGGCCACGGCGCCGGAGGCCCCGGCTCCACAGGTCTCGGCCTGGACATCGTGCGCCGGGTCGCGGAGTCCACGGGCGGCGACGTACGGATCGGGCGGTCGGTGCTCGGCGGAACGGAGGTGCGGGTGTGGCTCGCGTTGAACGGGGGCGAGCCGCGACGCCGTGAACGCCGTCGGAGGGTGCGGCGCAGGCCCCGGCATTAACGCCCACCCATGCGTACCTTAAGCCCGCCATAAGAAGCCTGCCCCGGACCGCGATTCGGCGATTTGCCCGGTTCGCTCTCGCTAGCGTGCCGCCCGTACCTACCCCCCAGTCAGAACAGGCAGGCACGCGATGGGTTCCTCCGCACACCGCCGACGAGTGAGCCGCAAGGCGAGGCTCGCCGGCATCGGCGTCGCCGCGGCGATCGCGACGGGCGCCGCGTTCACCCTCACCGGCACGGCACAGGCCACTTCCGTCGGCGTGACCTTCTCCACGGGCAGCACCTGGTCGGGCGGCTACACCGGGCAGTACGTACTGACCAACGGCACGGGCAAGGAACTGCCGGGCTGGAAGCTGACGTTCGACCTCCCCGAGGGTGCGAAGATCACCTCCCTGTGGAACGGCAAGCACACCGTCAGCGGCCGCGGCGTCACCGTCGAGCCCGAGAGCTGGAACAGAACCATCGCCCCGGGCGCCTCGGTGACCGTCGGCTTCGTCGCGACCAGTACGAGCGCCCCCACCGTGCCCGTCAACTGCCGGATCAACGGCGCGAAGTGTTCGGCGGACGAGAACCCCGCCCCGCGACCCAGCCAGACCACCTCCGGCCCGTCCCGCCCCGAACCGACCCCGACCGGCCCGGCTCCGACCAGCCCGGCCCCCGGCGGCGCGAAGGCCGCCTTCGCCCCGTACGTCGACACCTCCCTCTACCCCGCCTACGACCTGTTGGGCACCGCCCGGAAGACGGGCGTGAAGAACTTCAACCTGGCCTTCATCACCTCCGGCGGCGGCTGCACCCCCAAGTGGGGCGGCGTGAGCGACCTCGGCAGCGACGCGGTCGCCCGGCAGATCGCTCCGCTGCGCGAGGCGGGCGGCGACGTACGGGTCTCCTTCGGCGGCGCCGCGGGCTCCGAACTGGGGCTCGTCTGCTCCTCCGCCGAGGAGCTGGCCGCCGCGTACGGCAAGGTCGTGGACGCGTACAAGCTCACCAAGGTCGACTTCGACATCGAGGGAAGCGCACTGCCCGACACGGCGGCCAACACGCGCCGGGCCCAGGCCATCGCCCTCCTCCAGAAGAAGCACCCCGGCCTCGACGTGTCCTTCACCCTGCCGGTGATGCCCACGGGCCTCACGCAGGACGGCGTCAAGCTGGTGGAGAACGCCAAGAAGAACGGCGTGTCCATAGCGGCCGTCAACATCATGGCGATGGACTACGGATCGTCGTTCAACGGCGACATGGGCCAGTACGCGATCGACGCCGCCACCGCGACGCACGCGCAGGTCAAGGGCGTGCTGGGGCTGAGCGACCAGGCCGCCTGGAAGGCCCTGGCGGTCACCCCGATGATCGGCGTCAACGACGTGGCCGCCGAGATCTTCAAGGTCGACGACGCGACGCGGCTGGCGGCGTTCGCCCGGTCCAAGGGCATCGGCTGGCTGTCGATGTGGTCCGCCACGCGCGACAAGCCGTGCCCGGGCGGTGCGCAGAATTCCGCTTCCGCGACCTGCAGCTCGATCGCGCAGGACGAGTTCGCCTTCACCAAGGCGTTCGCGGCCGGCCAGACCTGACGCGCTTCCCCCCACACTTCCCCCCACACACTTCCCCCCCACACCGCCCCGCACGCACGGCACCCCCCACCACAGGCCGGCGTGCGGGGCCACCCCCTCACCCACTAGGAGACCCCCATGCGCATGCGTCACACGGCCCTGCGAGTGTCGCTGCTCGGTACCGTCCCCCTCGTCCTCACCGCGCTGACCGCCGGGCCCGCGGCCGCGCACGGCTCCATGACGGACCCCGTCAGCCGGGTGTCCGCCTGTTTCGCGGAGGGGCCCGAGCATCCGCGTACGGCCGCCTGCAAGGCGATGGTCGCCGCCGGCGGCACCCAGCCGCTCTACGACTGGAACGAGGTCAACATCGGCGACGCCGCCGGGCGCCACCGTCAGATCATCCCGGACGGCAAGCTGTGCAGCGCGGGCCGTGACAAGTACAAGGGACTGGACATACCGCGCGCCGACTGGCCGGGCACGAACCTGGCCGCGGGCAAGCACACCTTCCGGTACCGGGCGACCGCCCCGCACCGTGGCACGTTCGAGCTGTACATCACGAAGGACGGCTACGACCCGAAGAAGCCGCTGAAGTGGGCGGACCTGGAGGCGAAGCCGTTCGCCAAGGTCACCAACCCCACCCTGAAGGACGGGAGCTACGTCTTCGACGGTACGGTCCCGAAGCGGTCCGGCCGTCACCTGATCTACAGCGTCTGGCAGCGCTCGGACAGCCCCGAGGCCTTCTACACGTGCTCCGACGTGGACCTCGGCGGGAAGGCGCAGGCGACGAAGGCGTCGGCGCCGGCCGCGGCCGCTCCCAGCGACGAGCAGATCGCCGAGCTGGCCGCCAAGTCGACGGTCGACCACGGCGGACACGGCGGGGACGGCCCCGGTGAGGGCGCCCCCGGCAACGGCGGCCCCGGGCACGTCGGCGACGGGCACGAGCCCCACTCCGCGGCGAAGGCCGCCGACGCCCCGACGACCGGCGACGCTCCGGCGACCGGCAACGCACCGGCCGCCCAGGGCGGCCACCTCGCCGAGACCGGTGGCGACAGCCGTACGACGGTGCTGGCGGTCGGGGGTGCCGGGGTCCTGGCGGCCGGGTCCGCCATCCTTCTTCTGGCCCTGCGACGACGCTCGATCCGGAACCGTGCCTAAGGATCCCGTTTTGCTCAATTTTGCGAATATCTGAGAAGGGTGGCTCCTGCCGCCCGGGTGAGACGCGTCTCACCCGGGCGGCAGACGCTTGTCTATGAAACGAGTTGCATAGCAGGATCCGGGGTATGGCACTCGAGCACGCGATCCTCGTCTCCCTGCTGGAGAAGCCGGGGTCCGGTTATGAGCTGGCCCGGCGGTTCGAGCGGTCCATCGGCTACTTCTGGACCGCCACCCATCAGCAGATCTACCGCGTCCTCAAGCGCATGGAGGGCGACGGTTGGATCGACGTGCGCGAGGTGCCGCAGCAGGGCCGGCCGGACAAGAAGGAGTACTCCGTCGCCGCCCTGGGGCAGGCCGCCCTCTCCCGCTGGCTCCACGAACCGATCGAGCCCGAGAGTGTCCGGCACGACCTGGCCGTGAAGATCCGGGGCGCGGCCTTTGACGACCCGGCCGCGCTGATCCGTGAGGTCGAGCGGCACCACCAGGCGCACACCGACCGGCTCGCGCACTACCTCGCGGGGGAGCTGCGCGACTTCACCGGCCCCGAGGCACCCGGGACGCCCGACGCCGGACGGGAGCTGCAGCACGTCGTCCTGCGCGGCGGCATCGCCTACGAGCGGATGACGCTCGCCTGGCTCGACGACGTACTCGAAACCCTCCACCGCATCCGCCGCGAGCGCTGACCCCGGCGCCGGCTCCGCAGCCACCCACGTCTTCTCACCCTTCAAGCCGGAAAGGCGAACCCCCATGACCGACCAGCTCCTGTTCAACCCGCGCACCTACGACCCCGCGCACTTCGACGCCGAGACCCGCAGGCTGCTGCGCGCCACCGTCGACTGGTTCGAGGAGCGCGGCAAGCGCAAGCTGATCGAGGACTACCGCTCCCGCGCCTGGCTGGCGGACTTCCTCGCGTTCTCCGCGAAGGAGGGGCTGTTCGCGACCTTCCTCACCCCGGCCTCCGCCGCCGACGGGAACGAGGACAAGCGCTGGGACACCGCCCGCATCGCCGCCCTCAACGAGATCTTCGGCTTCTACGGGCTCGACTACTGGTACGCGTGGCAGGTCACCATCCTCGGCCTCGGACCGGTCTGGCAGAGCGACAACGCCGCCGCCCGTGCCCGTGCCGCCGAACTCCTCGCCCAGGGCGAGGTGTTCGCCTTCGGCCTGTCCGAGAAGTCCCACGGCGCCGACATCTACTCCACCGACATGCTGCTGGAGCCCGACGGCGACGGCGGTTTCCGGGCGAGCGGCTCCAAGCACTACATAGGCAACGGCAACGCCGCCGGCCTCGTCTCCGTCTTCGGCCGCCGCACCGACGTCGAGGGCCCCGACGGCTACGTCTTCTTCGCCGCCGACAGCCGCCACGAGGCGTACCACCTCGTGAAGAACGTCGTCGACTCCTCGAAGTACGTCAGCGAGTTCCGCCTGGAGAACTACCCGGTCGCCGCCGAGGACGTCCTGCACACCGGCCGCGCCGCGTTCGACGCCGCGCTCAACACCGTCAACGTCGGCAAGTTCAACCTCTGCACCGGCGCGATCGGCATCTGCGAGCACGCGATGTACGAGGCCGTCACCCACGCGCACAACCGCATCCTCTACGGCCGTCCCGTCACCGCCTTCCCGCACGTGCGCCGCGAGCTGACCGACGCCTACGTCCGCCTCGTCGGGATGAAGCTGTTCAGCGACCGCGCCGTCGACTACTTCCGCTCCGCCGGCCCCGACGACCGCCGCTACCTCCTCTTCAACCCCATGACGAAGATGAAGGTGACCACGGAGGGCGAGAAGGTCATCGACCTGATGTGGGACGTCATCGCAGCCAAGGGCTTCGAGAAGGACACCTACTTCGCCCAGGCCGCCACCGAGATCCGGGGCCTGCCGAAGCTGGAGGGCACGGTCCACGTCAACCTCGCGCTGATCCTCAAGTTCATGGGCAACCACCTGCTGAACCCCGCCGAGTACGCGC
This sequence comes from Streptomyces sp. NPDC053079, assembly GCF_044546695.1. Lineage (NCBI taxonomy): Bacteria > Bacillati > Actinomycetota > Actinomycetes > Kitasatosporales > Streptomycetaceae > Streptomyces > Streptomyces sp. NPDC053079. Next base: position 381,080 of record NZ_JBITZJ010000003.1, on the reverse strand, counting down.
CCGTGCCGACCCGCCTCGACGCGGCCGACGACGACTTCCTCTTCCGCCAGGGCCCGGCCCGCGGCCTCGGCGCCATCCGCTTCCACGACTGGCGCACCGCCTACGACGCGTTCGCCGCCGTGCCCAACGTCGCGCGCTTCCGCGAGCAGGCGGACGCCCTGTGCGCGTTCGTCACCACCGCCGCCCCCGACGAGGAGCAGAGTCGCGACCTCGACCTCCTCCTCGCCGTCGGCCAGCTGTTCGCGCTCGTCGTGCACGGCCAGCTGATCCTGGAGCAGGCCCGCCTGACCGGCCTCGACGAGGACGTGCTGGACGAGCTGTTCGCCGTCCTGGTCCGCGACTTCTCCGCGCACGCCGTCGAGCTCCACGGCAAGGACTCCGCCACCGAGGACCAGCAGCGCTGGGCCCTCGGCGCCGTCCGCCGCCCGGTCGTCGACGAGGCCCGCTCGGCACGCGTCTGGGAGCGCGTCGAGGCGCTCTCGGGGGCGTACGAGATGGCGCCGTAACCCGGAATGACGATGCCGGCCCGCCACCGCGCGGGCCGGCGTCCAGCCCCCACGGGGGAACTCCCGTCGCCTCACACATGCCTTAATCAATGGCCCGGCAGCCACATCCCGGACATGATCCCGGCATGACCTCACAGACAATCACCGCAGCCGCATCGGGTACCTGGACGCTGGGCGACTTGGCGGTCAACCGGATCGGATTCGGGGCCATGCGCCTGCCGCAGACCGGCGAGGCGTTCGCGGCCGACGCCGCTCCGCGCGACCGCGGCCAGGCGATCGGCGTGCTGCGCCGCGCCGTCGAGCTCGGCGTGAACCACATCGACACCGCGGCGTTCTACTTCTCGCCCCTGCGCTCCGCCAACGAACTGATCAACCGGGCGCTGGCCCCCTACCCGGACGATCTCGTGATCACCACCAAGGTCGGGCCGGGCCGCGGCCCGTCGGGCGCGTGGCTGCCCCACGCCACCCCGGAGCAGCTGCGCGGCCAGGTCGAGGAGAACCTGCGCCAGCTCGGCCGTGACCACCTCGACGTGGTGAACCTCCGCATCGTCGGCACCGATTCCATCGCCGAGCGTTTCGGCGCACTGGCCCGGCTGCGCGAAGCCGGACTCATCCGCCACCTCGGTCTCTCCAATGTCACCCCCGAACACCTCGCCGAGGCCCAGGCCATCGCGCCGGTGGTCTGCGTACAGAACCAGTACGGGATCGGGGTGCGGCCCGAGCATGACGAGTTCGTGCGTGCCTGTGGTGAGCAGGGCGTCGCGTTCGTGCCGTTCTACGCGATCGCCGGCGCCGGGCGGGAGGCGGGCGCGAGCGGCGCCGACAGCGACGCGGTGCTCGCCGTCGGGCGGGCGCACGGGGCGAGCGCGGCGCAGGTACGGCTGGCCTGGACGCTGCACCAGGGGCCGCACGTGCTGGCCATCCCCGGAACCGGCGACCCGGATCACCTGGAGGCGAACGTGGCCGCCGGCACACTGCGCCTTTCCGAGGACGAACTGGCCGTCCTGGACTCCCTCCACCGGGACGGAGCGGGAGCGACCACCTCGTGACGCCGGCCTCTCGCGTTTGATCGGTCGAATGACCGATGTGCGCGGCCCCCGGCAGGGCGCACAGTGTTCTCGGCCGCCGCGGATCCCCTCCCGCGGCGGCCGCACTGACAGTCCGAGAGGAAGGCATCGCCTTGCCCGCCACCCCGGCAGACCTCGTATTCGTAGGCGGCTCGGTCCTGACCGTCGACTCCCGCTTCACCACCGCCTCCGCCCTGGCGGTCACCGACGGCCTCATCAGCGCGGTCGGGGAGCGGGCGGAGGTCATGGCGCACGCCGGCCCCGGGACCCGGGTCGTCGACCTCAAGGGCGGAACGCTCCTGCCCGGCATCAACGACGCGCACCTGCACGGCTGTGCCCTGGGGCTGATCCGGCCGCCGCTGTCGGTCGACGTCGCCCACCCCGCCGTACGGTCGATAGCCGACGTGGCCGAGGCCGTGGGGAAGGCGGCCGCGCGGACGCCGGCGGGGGAGTGGATCACCGGGCACGGGTGGGACGCGGGCTACCTCGCCGAATGCGTCGCCGACCCCTCCCGGCTGCCCACCCGCCAGGACCTCGACGCCGTCAGCCCGGACCACCCCGTCCTGCTGTACTCCGCCACCGGACACTCCACCTGGGTCAACTCCGCGGCGCTCGCACGGTCCGGAGTGGACCGCGACACCCCGGTCCCGCCCGGGGCGGTCATCGTCACCGACGTGGCGGGAGAGCCCACCGGCCTCCTCCAGGAGGGCGCACAGGACCTCGTCCACCGGGCCCTGCCCGCCCTCTCCCCACAGGTGAGGGCCGAAGCGATCAGGGCCACCCTGCGCACCCTGGCCCGGCTCGGCATCACCAGCTACACCGAGCCCGGCCTCGGCCCGGGCGGTGACGCCCTGATGCGCGGAGCCCTCGCCCACAGCACCCTCGACGTCTACCGGCGCCTGCTGGCCGACGGCGAACTCACGGCACGGGTCAGCGTGCTGCTCCTGCCCTCCGGCATGACGAGCACGGCCGAGGACTTCGTACAGGCACTGGCCGCCATGGACGAGCCCCCGTCCGCCGACCCCCGCCGCCTCCACATCATCGGGGTCAAGCTGTTCGCCGACGGCATCCCGGTCAACAAGACCGCCTGGATGCACGAGCCGTACGTCGGCGGCGGCTGCGGCTCCCTGTGCGTCGGCGGCGACACCGACGAGGAGCGCGTCGCCCAGATCGCGGAGATGATCCGGTACACGCATGCCGCCGGATACCAGGCCGGTGTCCACGTCACCGGCGACCGGGCCATCGACACGGTCGTCGACGCCTTCGCCGCCGCAGACGCCGCACACCCCCGGCCGGATGCCCGGCACTACGTCATCCACGGCGACTTCCTCACCGCCCGCAGCATGCGCACCCTGGCCCGGCACGGCTTCGGCGTCAACATGAACCCCACCATCAAGTGGACCGTCGCCGACCTCGAGGAGGAGTTCGTCGGCCCGCAGCGCGCCGCGTACGAGTGGCCCTACCGGGACGCGATCGACGCCGGCGTGACCGTCACCAGCGGATCCGACGCGCCCGTCACCCTCCCCGACTGGCGGCAGGGCGTCTCCACGATGATGCTGCGCGAATCCAAGGCCGGCGGCCGCGTCAGCGGCCCCGACCAGCGCATCCGCCTCGCCGAGGCGATCCGCACCTACACCGTCGACGCGGCCTGGCAGGACTTCGCCGAGGAGTGGAAGGGCTCGCTGGAAGTGGGCAAGGTCGCCGACCTGTGCGTGCTCGGGGGAGACCTGCTGACCGCCGACCCGCACGACATCCCCGGCATGCCGGTCGTCTTCACCGCGGTCGGCGGCGACATCGTGCACGACGACCTCACCATTTGACCCTTCGGACACCTGATGATCATGCTGAACGGATGACAGTGAAGCAGAGCACGACGGACGTGCTGAGCGCCGCCCTGCACGTACGGGAGACCGCGCGCCGAGCCGTAGGAGGCACCGGCGGCGCGGACTCCGTCCTGACGGCACTGTCCGAGCTGATCGACTACGACCACGCGTCGCTGTCCCGGTGGGACCCGCTGCGCCGCCGCCACCTCACGATGGCCGGCAGCTACCCGGCCGGCGCCACCCGGTACATCGAGAACCGCCTGCACGACGACCCCGGCTTCTCCCTCATCCGCGACTCGGCCGACACCACGCGCTGGTGGCACGACGTCCCCGGCCCGGTGCGGCGGACCTCCACCGGGTTCCACGAGGTCCTTCAGCCCCTGGGCGTCGAGGACGGCGTGGCCCAGTGCCTGTTCGCCGCGGACGGCCGGTACGTGGGCGTCCTCAACGTGAGCACCACCCGGGCACGGTGCGACGAGCCGGCCGTCCGGGCCGTGATGACCCTGCTCGGCGAGTGCCTCGCGGCCGTCACCGACCCGCTGCTCGGGCCCCGCTCCTCCGGCGGACCCGCCGGACCCGGCGACGCCGTCGGCGGTTCCTGCGCCATGCTCGTACCGGAGGACGGGGACGCCGCCCCGGTCGTGGTGAGCGGCGAGCCACTGCCCGGTCTCACCGAGGCCGGCTCCCCGCTGGCGGCCCTGCTGCGGCGGGCGGCCGCCCGGCAGGGCGCACCGGCCACCGTGCTGGTGCCGTACCGGCAGCGGACGCTCGAACTGCGCCTGACCCGCCAGGACGCCGGGACGGTCGTGGTGTGCCGCACCGTCGCCCGCCCCTCGGCCCTCTCCCCGCGGGAGCTGGAAGTACTGGCGGAACTCACCCAGGGGCGCACCAACCGGGAGATCGCCGACCGCCTCTACCTCAGCCCGCGCACGGTCGCCACCCACATCGAGCACATCCTCGCCAAACTCGACGTCCCCAACCGCGCGGCCGCGGCGGGCCGGGCCGTCGCCTGGGGCCTCGAACCGGCGTCCTGACCGGGGGAGGGCGTACACCCGGTGGAGTACGCCTCACGTCGCATCGGACGCCCAACATCCCCGAGATTCATCGGGGTTGACGCTCCCTCCCGGAGGAGGGGGCGAGCTGTACCTGCGGGGGACGCCCGGGCGGGGCCGGGCTGCGAGGCTGTTTCCGCAGCGGGCCGGTGGGACGACCCCGGCCCTGGGAGGGGACAGAGATGAACGACAGCCGGCCAACGGCTCGGCGCGGGCGTCGTGCGGTCGTGCGGGCGACCGCGGCCGCTCTCGCCGGAGCGACCGTTCTCGCAATCGCGCCCATGGCGTCGGCCGCCCCGGCCCCGTCGACGCCGGTCTCGGACGGTCGTCACCAGCCCGTCGACCTGGGGGAGGACCTCAGAGCACTGGTCGACCGGGCCGGAGCGTCGGCCGCGCTCGCCGAACTCCGCGACCGCGGCCGTATCACATGGCGGGGAGCGGCCGGAAAAGCCGACCTCGCGACCGGGGCACGGGCCCGCGCCGACGGCAGGTTCAGGATCGGCAGCGTCACCAAGACCTTCGCCTCCGTGGTGACGCTCCAACTGGCCGCCGAGAAGAAGGTCCGGCTGGACGACCCGATCGAACGGTACCTGCCCGGCGTCGTACCCAACGGCGCCGAGATCACCGTGCGGCAACTGCTCAACCACACCAGCGGCATCTTCAACTACACCGACGACCCGCAATTCGCCCTCGACGACGAGGCGAGCCTGCGCCGCTTCCTGGCGGAAGGGCGGTGGAAGAACTACACCCAGCGGCAGGTGGTCGACGTCGCCAACAGGCACGACCCGTACTTCCCGCCCGGCCGGGGCTGGAAGTACTCCAACACCAACTACATCCTCGTCGGGATGCTGATCGAGAAGGTTTCCGGCAGCACCTGGCAGCGCGAAGTGGAACGACGCGTCATCCGCCCGCTGCGCCTGGACGACACCAGCATGCCCACGACCTCGACGCGCATCCCCGGCCCGCACGCCAAGGGATACTTTCCCTTGCCGGAAGGCCCGGCCGACGTCAGCCGGATCAACACCACCGTCGCCGGCACGGCCGGTGCGGGCATCTCGTCCACCGACGACCTCAACCGCTTCTACGCCGCCCTCTTCGGCGGCCGGCTCCTGCCGGCGGCCCAGCTGGCCGAGCTGAAGAAGACCGTCCCCGCCCCCGACCTGGGCGCCGGCGCCTCCTACGGGCTCGGCGTGATCCGCTACGACACGGCCTGCGGCCCGGTGTGGGGCCACCTCGGCGGCATCGCCGGGTATTCGACCGTACTGCTCGGCAACGAGAACGGCAGCCGCAGCCTGGCGTTGTCGTCCAACCCCTACGGGGAAGACACATCAGGGGGCGCGGTGCTCGAACGCCTGCTGGACAAGGCCCTCTGCGGGACAGCCGCCAAGCCGGCGAAGGGCGCGGAACGGAAGCTGCCGCTCGGCGCCGGGCTCAACACTCTGCGCTGAGACCGTGCGGATGACGACGGGGCGCCGGCGCCGGGACGGTTGCGTTCCGCCCACCGGACCGCCGGGCCCATCGCACAGCCGGCGCCCAGGAAGAGCCCGCCGAGCAGAAGCCAGCCCGGCACGCCCCACGTCATCAGGAGCGCGGTGACCAGCAGCGGTCCGAGTGTGCGCGCCACGGCGACGCCGGTGCCGAAGAAGCCCTGGTACTGGCCGATCTGGTGGGGCGGGGCCAGGTCGAAGCCGATCTGCCAGGAACCGGCTGATTGCTTCATCTCGCCCACGACCTGGAGCGTCGCGCCGGCGATGAGGACCGCCACAGCGGCCCAGGCCGGGAGGCGGGCGGCCGACACCGCGAAGACGGCGCACGAGACGAGGAGGAGGACACCCGCGCGGCGTACCGTGCGTGAGGCCGAGCCCAGATCCGTGACCGCGTGCGCGGTACGCACCTGAAAGAGCATCACGGCGACGGTGTTGAGTACGAAGAGCGCCGAGGACAGCCAGGTCAGTCCGGGAAAGCGGGAGGCGGTCCACAGGGGTATCGCAAGGCTGAGCAACGGCAGCCGCAGCAACAGGACCGTGTTGAGGAGCGTGACCACGGCGTACGGCCGGTCGCGCAGCACGGCGAGCCGGGGCTCGTCGTCCGTCCGCCTGTGGGTGGCCCGCACCGTGGGCAGCCGCAGCAGGATCAGGGCGCCGGCGAGGAAGCAGAGCGCGTCGAGGGCGAAGACGGCGAGGAAGGCCGCGCGGGTTCCGTCGCTCAGGGCCAGTCCGCCCAGCGCCGCGCCCACGGCCAGACCCGCGTTGAGGGTCGACTGCATGTGGGCGAGGACTCCGGTGCGGTCGGCCGGCTCGACGAGTCCGGCCAGGAGCGCCTGGCGGACTGCCGCGAGGCCCGACTGGGCGGTGGAGTACAGACAGGACACGATCAGGAACGGCACGAACGAGCGGACGACGAGGAAGGACGCGACGACCACCGCGGTGGCCAGGGTGAGCAGCACCGCCGTGGCGCGCGGTCCACGCCGGTCGGCGAGATGCCCCAGCGGCACGCCGGCCAGGGAACCGACGGCCCACGCCGCCGTCAGGCCGAGGCCGAGGTGAGTGGGCGGCAGGCCGACGACCTGGGTGAAGTACAGCGCCGAGCACGTGTAGTACATGCCGTCGCCGATGGAGTTGCTCAACTGGGCGGCGGCGAGAGCGCGCGGCGCCCCTGCGGGCGGCATGATCCGTGTCGACATGGAACTCCCCTGGGCCGAGCCGCCCAGGAGCCGCTCACCGTCTTGACCAGATCACTCTAGGCAGCGAACGGCCCAGTGATCCGGGCCAATCAGGCCTCATGACAGTGGGCCACTTCGAGGGAGGCCGCAGCGCTGCGTAGCGTGGACGGAGCGCGACCGAGCAGGCTGCGGGCCGTGCGCGTGAGATGGGCCTGGTCGGAGAAGCCGGCGTCGGCAGCGGCCGCGGCCACCGTCGCGTCGGGGAGGGCGGCGAAGGCCGTACGCAGCCGTCCCCACTGGCGCAGCCGTGCGAGCGGGATGCCCACGGAGGCATGGACCAACGCGCGAAGCCGTGGTGCCGAGAGTCCGACATCGGTGGCGATGGAGTCGAGGGAGGGGCCGGGCCCAGGGCCCGGGTGCGTGGCCGTTCTCAGGGCATGGGCCACCCGTGGGTCGAGGGGGAGCGCGGCGCCGGTGAAGGCGGTGAGTTCGGCGAGTTCGGTGTGGGCAGCGGTCAGGTCCGGCGCGCTGCCGGGGCCGTCGACGCCGGTGGTGCCCAGGGCGTCGAGGAGGCGCCGCACGGCGGTGGCATCGAGCGGTACCGGCTCCCCCGGTGCCCCGCGCAGGAGCCAAGGGTCGATGAAGAGGGCGGCGTAGGGGGAGGTCGTCACGCAGGTGTGGGCGAGCTGGGGAGGCACGATCAGCCCGGCCGCCGCGAGCGGGTTCCGCCCGTCCAGCCCGATCTCGGCATGGCCGCCGACCGGCAGAACGACCTTCCACGCGGGGTGGAGGTGACGGGTGACGCGGAACGCACCGGACTCGGCGAACATCGTCGCCTCGGTGCCGGTGGCGAAGACCAGCCGGCGATCGTTTCGTTCAAGCGCCCAGGCGCGTGTGGAGTGGATCATCGCGCCATGCACGCTATCGCCGCCATCGCGCTTGCGGTATTCCTCATCGCTGTCGGGATCGCGCACTTCCTGATCCCGGACCACTTCCGTGCGCTGGTACCGCAGTGGCTCGGTCAGGCCGACCCCTGGGTGGCCGCCACCGGAGCAGCGGAGATCTTCGTGGGCGCGCTCGTCCTCATGCCGTGGGGCCGGTCGGCCGGAGGGTGGGCCGCCGCCGTGCTCATCACCGCGTATCTGGTCTCCCACGTCGACGCCTTGTGGCACGCCCGGTCCGATCGGCCCGGCGTGCTGGAGCGCCCGCTCGGCGCGGTGGCGCGGCTGCTGGTCAACGTCCTCTACATCGGCTGGGCGGCAGCGGTGGCACTGACCGCACCCTGACGCCGCTCTTCTCCGCTTCTCTCCGACGAAATCTCTCCGTATCTCTCCGTATCTCTCCATACGAGGCACAACATGAGCCATCACATAGTGGTCGTGGGCGCCGGTTACGCCGGCCTCACCGCCGCCAGGCGCACAGCCCGACGGCTGCGCCGCACAGATGTCACCGTCACACTCGTCAACGCCACCGACCAGTTCGTCGAACGGGTCCGGCTCCACCAACTCGCCGCCGGACAGGACGCGAGAGACCTGCCGCTGCCCGACCTCCTGAGGGGAACACGCGTCGAGCTGCTGGTCGCCCGGGTGACCGCGATCGACCCTGCCACCCGCACCGTGCGGATCGATCGTGCGCCCCACGCGATCGCCTACGACTCGCTGGTCTACGCCCTGGGGAGCCACACCCGCGTCGAGGACCTGCCGGAAGCGGCCGAGCACGTCCATACGATCGACGGCATCGGGCAAGCGATGCGACTACGGCGGCGGGTGGCCCGTATCGCCTCCGGTGGGACCCTCGCGGTGGTCGGGGGTGGCCTGACCGGGCTTGAGGCGGCCGCCGAGCTGGCCGAGACCTACCCCGAGCTGCGGGTGAGGCTGTTCACCGGCTCCGACACAGGAGGCGGGCTGTCACCCCGGGCCCAGCGGCACCTGCGGCGCTCGCTGGACAGGCTGCGGATCACCGTTCACCCGCACACCGTCGTGGCGGAAGTGCACCAGAACGCGTTGGTGACCGGTGACGGCGCGCCCTTCGCCACCGACGCCGTCCTATGGGCCGCCGGTTTCCGGGCGCCCGCTCTCGCGCGAGAGGCCGGCTTCGCCACGGACGACCTCGGCCGGATGAAGGTCGACCACAGCCTGCGTTCGCTCTCCCATCCCGAGGTGTACGCGATCGGGGACGCCGCCGCCGGGTACGCGACCGACGGCGCCGTCACCCGCATGTCCTGCCAGACGGCACTGCTCATGGGCCGCCGGGTGGCCGACGTCGTCGCCGGCCGGTTGACGGGCGACCGTGAGCCCGAGCCCGTACGGATCACCTATGCCTTCACCAACATCAGCCTCGGCCGCCGCGACGGCATCGTCCAGTTCACCCGAGCCGACGACAGTCCGCGCAACGCGTTACTGACCGGACGGGCTGCGGCGGTCTTCAAGGAAGGCGTCATCCGCAGCACGATTCCGACGATGCGGGGTATTCGCCCCTCTGCCTCTGCGCGGCAGGCGTAGGGCGCTGCCGCGTTACCGTCGGCGTCATGGAGAGACGGTCAGGCGCTGTGTGCCGCGCCGGCCTCGGCGAAGCCCGTCAGCAGGGCTTCGACCGCGAAGTGGAACCGCCGTGCGTCGTCCGTGCCCGCCCCGGTGCCGGCGGCCTCGACGACGAGCGGGTAGCGCCCGGCGTCCAGCCCGCCGAGCCATGAGGGGGAGCCGGCGGCGTCGGCCGGGGGAGCGGCGGCCTCGGCGGCGGTGTGGCCGACCACGAAGAGGGACAGGGCGTTGAGGGCGTCGACGGCCGTGCCGAGCGCGAAACCCGCCGACGTCAGGGCCTTCAGGCACCGCTCCACGGCGTCCAGCGTCGCCGGCGTCACCGCCGGGCGGCCCGTCACCAGGGGCAGCACGCCGGGGTGACGCAGCAGGGCCTCGCGCAGGGAGGTGGCGTACGTTCGCAGCAGCGTCCGCCAGTGCGCGTCCTCGTCCGCGAGGGGCAGGGCTTCGGCGAAGATCCGCTCCACGAGGGCGTCCAACAGTGCCTCCTTGTTGGGCACATGGTGGTAGAGGGTCATCGCCTCCACGCCCAGCTCGGTGCCCAGCCGGCGCATCGTCAGCGCCGTTCGTCCCTCGCGATCGACCAGGTCCAGGGCCGCGTCGATGACACGGTCCCTGGTCAGGCCTGCGCGCTCGCCTCGTGTCCGCTTCTTCGCGACCATGCCGGATCCACCCGCCCTTGACTTTTCTTACGCCGTAAGGCGATCCTATCCCGCGTCAGAAACTTACGACGTAAGAATGAGTGGGCAGGCGGACATGGGGACGAGCATGGCGAGCGACAACAAGAAGGCCGTCGAAGGCTTCTTCCGGGCGGTCAACGAGCGGCGCACCGCCGACTTCGGGCGGTACATGGCGGCCGATGTCATCGATCACAACAAGATCATTCACGGCGAGGCCGACGAGCCCGGTGCCGCCTTCGACGGCTTCCGGCAGCAGCTCGAGGCGTTCGGCGAGGCGAAGATGACCCCGCGCCGGCTCATAGCCGAGGGCGACACGGTGGTGGCCCACATCCTGGCCACCGGCACCCACACCGGCCACCACCCCCGGATGCCGGAGCCCACGCACCGCTCGTTCGAGGTGGAGCAGATCTGGATCTTCACCCTGCGGGCGGGAAAGATCGCCGAGATCCGGGCGGTCAGCGACCGGCTCGGCATGTTCCTGCAACTGGGATGGGACTGGCCGAGCGAGTCCTGAGTCACCGCCTCTCGTCGTGATGCCACCGTGAGGCGCGGACCCGGCGTCCTGAAAAGGACGTTGTCTGTCATCTGTATTGCGCCACGCGGCTTGAAAGTGCACCATCGCAAGGGCATCCCCTCACGTTTTCCCGGGCGTTGCTCCACTCTCCTGCCTCGCCGACGGTACCGGGCCCGTACAGGCCGCCGGCCTGTGGGTGGCCGTCGGAGCAGGGGCTGTGCTCGGGCTCGTTCTGACGGCCTTCGACGGTCTGACGGACCTGTTCTTCGCCCCCGACGTGCATGCGCATCCCACCACCGCACCGACTTCGTCCGCCCCGCGGAAGGATCCCCGATGAGCGTCTGGGCCGCCTTCACCATCGTCCTGTCCGTAGTGCGGCGGCGACCACGGCCGGGGCCGCCGAGGACCCAGGACCACGTACGCACTCATTCCCTGATCTGGGGGTCTGACGCGATCCCGGCGCGCGGTACGGAGGGGAAATGGACGACCTGGAGAACATCAGGCCTCGGGGACCGGTCGGCCGATTTGATCGCGGAGTGCGAAGCGCCGGACGAACCACGCGAAGCCGTAGGGGAGTGACGCGGCCAGCTGCTCGCGTCGGCGCCAGGCACCCCGCTCCTCGAGCATGAGCAGTGCCTCGCGGATGTGGTCCGGGAACTCCAGTGCGTGGAGCCGCACCATCTCCAGGATCATCGATTCGGGCAGATGAGCCGTGCCGAAACGCAGGCAGTTGTGGACCATCGCGGTGCGGGCCGAGCCGAGAAACGCGGTGACCTCCTCCCTGGGCTTGAAGCGGTGGCTGATCTCGATGTCGGTGGTGTGCACGATCTCCGCACCGGAGCGCCATGCCCGGACGCTGAATTCGGGTTCGAAGCCGCTGTAGTGGACCATCCCCTCGTCGTAGCCGCCGAGGAGCTCGAAGAGTGTCCGTTCGATGACGGTCCCGGCGGAGGAGGCGACGTGGACATGGGGGGTGGGTCCGGGAGGGCTCGTGTTCCAGTGGGTGCCCATGTGCGGGATCACGAGGCGGCAGCCGTAGCCGTGCCAGGCCGATGCCTGGTCCCGGATGGTGACGGACAGGATCCGCCGCGGTGCGATGAGCTTGCGGGCCACGCTGTCCCAGCCGTCGGAGAAGCGTGTGTGCGCGTCCGTGACGAAGAGCAGCCGGCCACTGGCGTGCCGGGCGGCCAGATTGCGTGCGGCGCCCACTCCGAGGTGCCGGCTGGAGCGGATGATTCGTACCCGGCGCCGGTCCGCGCCGGCGGTGACCCTCGGCCGCCCCGCAGGTGAGGAACAGTCGTCCACGACGACGATCTCGATGTCGTCGGGCACGGTGGCGGCGCCCAGGGCCGAGGCCACGGTGGCCCCGACCCGGTCGCCTTCGTCCCGCGCGGGTAGCACCACGCTGATCCCAGGCGAGCTCGATGTCACAGGCCGATGCCGTGGGTGTGGGTGATGGTGATGGGGATGGTGATCGTGAAGTACTCGCCCGTCGGCTGGGGGCTCAGGTGCTCCGCCTGGGCCAGCCGGACGCGTTCGGCGGAGGTCAGGCCGAATCGGTCGGCCAGGGCCTGGGGGTCGTCGCGCAGTTCGCTCAGGGTCGCGGGGTCCTCGGCCGCGGACAGCATGATCTGCTGGAGTTTCGTACTCATTACCGATCTCCTTCTTGCCATGGGTCGGATGTGACTTGCGTTGAAGAGTCCGGCACTTCCCCGGCGGCCGGTGCCGGACCGGGGTGCCAGCGGACGGTCGGCGGCAGCCTGTCGGCGTGGGCCTTGACGCGGTCGGCGTGCGGCAGGAGGTCGCCGATCATTCGCCGCAGTTCCTCGTCGATGGGCGCCGAGGGTTTGAAGCCCAGTGCGCGCAGGTTCTCGCTGTCCGGGCTGTAGTGGTGCGCTTCCGCCTCGCTGCGCGGATTGTCGACGGTGGCGATGTGCGCGGTGATCCCCAATGAGTCGGCGGCGTCCCGTACGAGTTCGGCGAGCTGTTTGATGGACAGGACGTCGCGCAGCTGGTTGAAGACCCGGTACTCGCCGGGAGTGGGCGGGTGCTCCAGGGCGAGGGTGAGGCACTGCATCGAATCAGCCAGCGACAGCAGCGCGCGGCTCTGGGTGCCGCTTCCGTACGGGGTGATGGGGTGTCCGATCACTGCCTGGCAGCAGAACCGGTTCACGGCGGTGCCGAACGCCTCGTCGAAGTCCAGTCGGCTGTTGAGCCGTGGATCGGCCGGCGGGCACCAGCTGCCGTAGACGATGCCCTGCATGACGTCGGTGGCGCCGAGCCCCCACAGCCGACAGGCGAAAGCGACGTTGTGGGAGTCGAAGACCTTGCTCCAGTGGTACCAGGAGCCCGCTTGCCGGGGAAAGGGGAGCCGGTCCCGCCGACCACGGAACTCGACCTCGAAGAAGCCCTCCGGGATGTCCACATCGGGCGTGCCGTACTCACCCATGGTGCCGAGCTTGACCAGATGGGCGTCGGGGCAGTGCTCACGCATCGCGAACAGCAGGCTCAAGGTGCCCGAGACATTGTTGCGCTGTACGAAATCGGCGTGCCGGAAATCGATCATCGAGTACGGGGCAGAGGGACACTCGGCGAGCTGCACCACGGCATCCGGCGCGAAGTCGGCCAGCGCCCGGCCCAATGCGGAGTGGTCCCGCAGATTCAGGGCGTGGAAGGGCAGTGAGGAGCCGGAGAGCTCACGGTAGGCAGTCAGTCGCTCATCGACTGGGGCGATCGGAATGGCGCTGACCGATCCCCGCTCCGCGACCCAGTTACGCCGCAGCAGGGCGTCGGCGCCGGCGATGACATGGCCTCGTGCGGAAAGATGCTGGGCCAGTGGCCAGCCGAGATATCCGTCGACTCCCGCGATGAATACGCGCACAGCGTCGGCACCCCCTCATCCCTCCCGGAGGCGGACCACGGTTGCGTGGCTTCTCCTCCCAAGAGAACACAGGCGGGTGATCCATGGCGATATTCCACCTCATCGCGTGAATTACGGAATATTCGGTCACGATTAGGCGAGTTTTATGCTAAAGGGTCCTGTCGAGCCAGGTGACGTTTCCCAACTGCGCGCAACCGTTGCCTGTACCGAGGCGAGCATGATCGTCGCCGGGCTCCGGCCGGGCGACCGGGTGACGAACCTGCTGTCCGCCGGCGAAGCCCTCTACGCCGACCAGCGGACTCTGCTCACCGAGGCGTACCCCCATGCCGAGCCGCGCCCGTTCGCCTACGTCACCGCCGACGTCGGGATCCTCGCCACCCCGGTCCCCGACCAGGACGACCCACGGCTGTACCAGACCAACTCACCCACACCATCCTCGGGATCGCCGACCCCGACACCGGTCGGCCGTTGTCCGAGCTCGGCCGCACCGGGCGGATCCTGGCCACCAACCTCCTGCGTCGGCTCATGCCCGTCATCCGCTACCCCGTCGGCGACCTCGCCCGATTGGCCGACCCCCGCCGCGGACATCTGCGCAAGAACGCGGTGATCGACCTGGAGGAGTCCATGGCGTGGCACGGCGGCCAGCGCATAGTGGGCAGACAGACGGGGACCGCGGAGAACGGCCGGCTGAAGTCCTCGCCGACCGGCCTGATCATGGTGATGCTTCCCCTGCTGGTGGCGGTGTGCTGGGTGGCGATGGCCGGGGTGATCATCGCCATGTGACGGGGCCCGGGAGGCGCGGCCGGACCTGTCGGGCCACGGCTCGGGCCAACGACGCGCTCCCCCGATCCCGGTGACCGTCGACGCCAAGGACAGCAGCAACGCGCCCAGCACCCCGACAGCACCGCACAGCCGCACCTCCCGCCGCCCGTCGTATCGGCGGACATAGCGCATGGTGGCCGCGGCGAAGGCCAGGCCGCCGGCGATGAACCACGGCCCCCACAGACAGAGATACCAACGGGTCAGCCCGGCGAGGTCGGGTGCCACAGAGCGCGCCCCGGCCTCGACCAGCACCCCGTGGACGACGAAGAGACCTCCGTGCCAGATGAGAAGGGCCGCTGCGCCGCCACCGCAGAACACCAGCAGACGGCTGGTCCACGTGCCGCGGCGGCGTAGCAGGCCGATCCCGATCAGCGCCCCGAAGAGCTTCAGGAAGCCGGTCACCCACAACACGGCCAGGAACCAGGGCACCCGGTCCTGAGCGAGCTTCATCAGCGACGGAGCCACCGTCGACCGCGCCCCGAGAGTGCCGCCCATCGCCCAGACGAAACTGGGCACCGCAAACAGGAGCCCCCAAGCCGCAACGGCGAACCCGGGCCACTGGCCCAGGCGCACACGGCGCGTCCGACGGAGGAGCGGACGCACCGCGCCGTCCCAAGAGTGGTTGATCGCCATGCCTCCACCCTGGCCGGATCCCGACCACGGGGCGTCATCCGGACGGAGGATCCACCTCCCCCATGGGAGCTACCCGTTCTCCGCCGGTGGGTGAGGTGTCCGTCGTGAGGCGCGGATAGGTCGCCGCCACCGCCCATGCGAAGATCCACTCGCAGTGTGTCCCGTTTCAACCGTGGAAGGTGACCATGTACGCGATATCCCTGGGCGACGACGGCGCGGAGCTCCGGCCGCTCGAGCCCTGGCAGGCCGAGGAGTTCCTGGCCCACATCGACCGGGGCCGGGAGTTCATCGGGCAGCACAACGCACTGCCCGACGTCGTCGCGGACCTGGAGTCGAGCCGGGCCTTCCTCCAGGCCTACGCGCAGAGGGCCGCGACCGACACCGGGCGGCTCTACGGCATCCGGACGGACGGCACACTGGTCGGCGCGGTCTTCTTCCGGAGGATGGACGTCGAGCAGGGCACCGCGGAGGCGGGCTGCTGGCTGGAGCCGTCGGCCGTGGGCAAGGGGCTGGTGACCCGGGCCGTGCGTGTGATCATCGACTGGGCGATCCGGGAGCGGGGCATCCACCGCGTGGAGTGGTGGGTCTCGGCGACCAACGAGCCCAGCATCGCGGTGGCCCGGCGGCTCGGGATGTCGAAGGACGGCGTGCTGCGGCAGAGCTACCTGTACCGCGGAAAGCGGCACGACGAGGAGATCTGGTCGGTGCTCGCCCCGGACTGGCGGGCGGACGAGCAGGCGGTCTGAACCTTTCGGCCGCGGGTTTCCGTCCGATATCCGGTTCGGATATTCGGTGGGGTGGCCACCGGCCTTGCGTCATGATCGGTGCTTATGACGCTCGTCCTGCCACCCCGGCTCACCGCATCGGCGGAGACAGGACGCCGCCGCCTTCGGCGCGGAGCTGCTGGCCGGTTGCGGTCACACGCTGCCGACCGCCATCGTCGTCGACGTGGGAACGATCGACGGACGCTGGGCGGTGATCGAGGCCAACGCCGCCTGGGCCAGCGGCATGTACACCGCCGACCCGCAGCGCGCCCTCGACGTCATCCTCCGGGCCACCGGTCCGGCCGGCGCCGTCACCGACCGGAACCGCCCGTACCTCCGCGCTCCCGCCCGCCCCCTGCCACAGCCCGCGGCCCCGTAGCGACCGCGTAATCGGCCAAGGTCCTGCCGGCCGTCCATCCCTGACGTTCCGCCTTGGACACATCGAGCACGACGCTGTGCGCCAGTTGGTCGACGGCGTACCGGGTCAGCGGAGGTTCGACGCGCGGCCGCAGCCGGGACAGCGCCTCCGCCGCCGTCGCCGCGGAGTGGGCCACGGGCAGGGGGAGGTGGCCGATCCGGGCCCGTACGCCATGGGCGCGCAGGACGGTTCGTATCGCCGCGTCGCGGCGGTACGGCACAGGGTCGGCGATGTTGTAGGCGCCCGGTGCCCAACGGGCAGCGGCAAGGCAGGCGTCGGTGAGGTTCTCGACGGCCGTCAGGCTCAGGGGGACGTCGCGGCCCGGCAGCAGGAGGAGGCCTGCGCGGACGCGGGCCAGCAGCCGGGGCACCAGGTGGGGGTCCCCGGCACCGTAGACCGCGCGCGGTCGCAGGACCACCGCACCGGCCGCCAGCGCCAGGGCCTCGCCTGCCGCCTTCGTACGACCGTACGCGTTCAACTGCCCCCGCACCGGATGGTCCTCGGCGATCCGGGACCGTCCGGGGCCCGGCGCGTAGACGCTGGCACTGCTCACCCAGACCACCGGTCGCCCGGCGGCCGCCTCGAGGAGGCGTGCGGTGCCGTCGACGTTCACCGCGTGCATCGCCGCCTCCGCCGGTGAACCGGGAACCGGGTCGCCGACCGCCGCCGCGCAGTGGACGACGACGTCGGCGCCGGTGAGATCGGGCACGGCGGTCGACGCGTCCCAGGGGATGTGCCGGCCGACGGGGCCCGGGCGTCGTCCCACGCACAGCACGTTCGCCCCTCGTGCGGCGGCGGTGGCGGCGACGTGGGAGCCGCAGAAACCGCTGGCTCCGGTGACGGCGATCGTGGTCATCGGTGCTCCGTCGGTGCCTGGGCGTGCGCCGCCCGGACGGTCAGGGACCGCCAGCCGGGCAGCGCCGCCCGCCGGTCCACCCGGGCCCGTACGACGGACGGGCGGTGAAGGGCAAGCGCGGCCAGGGCGTCGTCGAGCTGCGCGCGGGCCAGCCGTGCGCCCGGACAGGCATGCGTACCGGCCCCGAAGACGAGTTGTGCCACGGCCGGTGGTGCCGGGTGGTGGGCGTCCGGGGCGTCGCTGTGCGCCCGCGCGGCGTGGCGGGCCACCAGGATCAGCCGGTCGCCGGCCCGTACGGGGCAGCCGTCGAGGTCGGCGTCGGCGGCGGCCACGCGCGGCAGCAGCGGGGAAGGGGCGGTGACCCGCAGCAACTCGGTGACCAGGGCGGGCCGCAGACGGTCGGCGGCCGCCTGCTCCCACAGCCCGGCGTCCGCGCACCAGGCGACGGCGCGCGGCAGGGCGGCGACGGTGGTGTTGACGGCGGCGACGGCGAGCATGGCCCGAAGCCCGGCGTCCGCGTTCCCGGCCGCACCGGAGCCGGAGCCGGAGCCGGCCGGAGCGAGCAGTTCCTCCAGCCGCGCCGTCGCGGCGGCCGCCGCCCGGGCGGTTCCCGGCCGCCGCGGCCCGGGCAGATGGTCGCGTACGGCCGCGGCCGCTGCCTCGGCCGCGGCTTCCGCGACGGTCAGCGGGTCGGCGGCGACGCCCAGCAGGGCGCAGACGGTCGCCCCGGCCAGCTCACGGGCCAGCGGCACCAGATCGACGGTGCGGCCGGTGTCGAGTGGGGCGAGGTGGCGCACGAGTACGTCCTGCCACACCGGGCGCAGCCGTTCCACGCCGGCCGCACCGAAATCCCCCGCGAGGGAGCGGCGGGTGTCGCGGTGACCGGTGCCCTCCTGGTCGAACAGCAGCGTGCCACCGGACAGTTCGCGGGCCGCGCCGCCCGTGGTGCCGGGGGCGGTGCGGTCCAGCGGGATCCGGGTCAGGGCGTACCGGTACTCCTCGGCGCCGTGCACCAGCACCGCGCGGCCGAGCCGGGCCACCGGCCCGCGGCGGCCCGCGGCGAGCAGGGCGAACAGCAGCGGGTGGGAGCGGGTGTACACACGCCGGTCGCGACGGCGTGCCGTGCGGCTTGCGCGGTCGGTGGCAGGGCTGGCCACGGGACATGCACCATCCGTTCGCCGGCTCGGGACGTCCGAGGACTTCCGGCGCTGGTTGAGCGGGACGTCGTCTGCGGGTCGGCGCTGCGGTGGTACGCGCGGCGCGTCGAAGTCGGGCGCCATCGCCCCCGGCGTCACATCGGTCCCGGCCGTCGTCATCGGCCCGCTCCCCGGAGGCGCTCGGCGGCGAGGCGGGCCGTGGCCGCGCGGTCGGGCTTCAGCGAGCGGCCGGCCAGCGGGATGCCGGCGAACAGCAGGGCGTCCGGGCGGGCCGAGCCCATCCGGTCCAGCGGCCCGGCCAGGGCGGCGCGCAGCCGGTCGGGGTCGGCTCCCCGGGCCGGCTGGACGACGGCGACCAGGCGCTCGTCACCGTCACCGGCCGGAACGCCGACCAGGACGGCGAGTTCGACGCCGGGCACGTGCAAGGACGGTTCGTACAGGCCCGGGTAGATGTTCTCCGCACGCCGGAGCACCATGTCCTTGCAGCGGCCCTCCAGGACGATCCGGCCGTCCTCGAGCCTGCCCCGGTCGCCGGTGGCGACCCAGGGATCGGGCTCGTCACCGAGGTAGCGGTCCCGGGCGGCGGGCCCCGACAGCAGCAGCTCACCTGCTTCACCGGTCCTGGCCCGGACACCCGGCAGCGGGGCCCCGATCAGATCGCCGGCGCCGGTGAAGGCCGCCTTGTCCGCCTGCTCGACCGCGGCGGCGGGGAACAGCTCGGTGAGCGCGTACACCCCCCACGCCTCGTCCGCCCCCGCGTTCTTGACGCGCGTCAGCAGGTCGGCGCTCGCCGGGGCGGAACCCGTCCACACCCGTCCGGTGAACCGTGCTTCCGCCGCCAGCGCGGCCCGGAGCTGAGGCGGGGTCAGGTAGGTGGCCTGCGGCCCGAGGCGCCGCATCTGCCGTGCCAGGACGCGGGGCGAACGCGCGGGCAGTGCGACGGGGGCGCCGCTCGCCAGGGACGGTACGAGGACGAAGAACGTTCCGCCGAGGACCGGGCGGCCGGGCCGCGGACCTACGAGACCCGTCACCGTCGCCATGCCCGCGGCGAGGGAGGAACGGGTGTGGACCACGGCGCGGGGCCGGGAGGTGGTGCCGGAGGTGAAGACGATGACCGCGTCACCGTCCTCGTCCACCGGGCGCGGCAGGGCGGTCCCGCTGAGGCCGGCGTTCAGGGCGGGGGCGCAGCCGGGCAGCCGTGGGCCGACCGTGGCCACCGGGCCCAGCCCGGCCAGGTCCGGCAGGGCGAGGCGGGCCCGGCGGGCGAGCGGCCGGGCCCAGCCGGCCACGGCCTGGGCGGCCGCGTCCGCCAGGACGACGTCGGGCCGGGCCAGGGCGAGCCGGGCGCGCAGGACCTCCGGTCCCGCGCCGGGGTCGAGGACCGCGGCGCGCAGCCCGAGGCGGTGCACGGCGAGCAGAACGGCCAGGGCGCGCGGACCCGGTCGTACCGCGACACCGACCGTGCCGCCGCGCTCGACGCCCCGGGCGTGCAGGGCCGCGGCGTAGCGGTCGGCGAGGTCGGCGAGGTCCCCGCAGGTGGCCTTGGCGCGGACCGCACCGGTACGGGTGGTGCCGAGCACGGCGGGACGGCCGGGGTGGGCGCGGAGGGTGTGGGCGAGGGCGTCGAGCATCAGCGCGGGTCCTCCCCGTGGTGGCCCGGGCCCCTGTCGAGGTACCAGCGGGCGGTCCCCACGATTCCGTAGGCGCGCAGGCGCCGGGTGGAGTTCTCCACCACCATGTCACGGGCGTGGACGATGGCGGTGGTGTGGCGGCGCACCCGGTTCAGGAAGAGGCGGTCGGTGGGGGAGGGGCGGCGCGGCATCCCGCCGACGGCCTCGTACAGCCGGGCCGTGACGGCCATGTTGTTGCCGGCGTGCATCCGGTACGGGGCGAGGTAGCCGTGGCGGCGCCGGTGCGCGGGACGCACCCGGCCGAAGAACGCGGCGACGCGCACCATGCCGCGGAACGCGGCCCGGCCGAGCGGGCCGTGCTCGTCGCGACGGGCGTCGATACGGCCGCACACCAGGCCCGCGCCGCGCCCCAGCGCCGCCCGGGCGGCGCGCGTCCAGCCGGGGTGCGGCAGGCAGTCGGCATCGGTCCGGGCCAGCAGCGACGCGCCCCGCCCGATCGCGTACCGGAATCCGGTGTCGACGGCGCAGCCCACACCCTTGTCCGGCTCGTGGAGGACGTGTACCGGGAACGGCGCCCGCTCGGCGAAGTCGCGGGCGATGCCGGCCGTGCCGTCGTCGGAGGCGTTGTCGACCACGACGAGCGTGAAGTCCCGGTCGCTCTGCGCGGCGAGCGCGTCCAGCGTCGCGCCGATCCGCGCGGCTTCCTGGTGGGCGGGCACCACCACCCACAGCGCGCTCACGCCTTCTCCCAGACCATCGTCATGATGCTGACGCCGCCGCCGAGGCCGACGAACAGCACACGGTCGCCGGACCGCAGCCCGTCCCGTACGAGGTCGAGTTGTACGCCCAGGGTGGCACTGGCCATGTTGCCGAGCTCCGGGACGGTGACGACGAGACGGTCCTCGGGCACGCCGGTGATCTCCGTGAACCGCTCCAGGTACGGCACCGTGACCTGGTGGACCAGGACGTGCCGGAAGTCGGCCCAGTCCAGGCCGGTGCGGTGCCGCATCCGGTCCAGCACCGACGTGCCGACCTTCTCGAACACCTCGCGCAGCTCGCCGCCGTCACCGTGGAAGTAGGTGTGCTCGTCCCCGCGCGGGTGGCGCGAACCGCCGCCGAAGAGCCCGCCGACCGGCCAGTGCTCGGAGTGCGTCGCGGTGTCCACGTCGAGGATCCCGCCGCGCCCGACCTCCTCCAGGACGACTGCGGCGCCCGCGTCGCCGAAGGTGTACCCGGCGAAGCCGGCACGGAACTGCGCGAGATCCGCGGGGTCGTGCCGGACCGCCCGGCTCGGCGTCTCACCGGTGACGACCAGAGCCCGCCGGGCGCGCCCGGCCAGGATCATGCTGCGGGCGACGTCGATGCCGTTGACGAAGCTGTTGCAGGCGTTGGTCACGTCCAGGGCGTGCGCCCGGGAGCCGAGCTCGGCCTGCACGATGTGCGCGGTCGCCGGCTCGACGATGTCGCGGCTGGCGGAGGCGAACACCAGCAGATCGACGTCGAGCGGGTGGAGCCCGGCCCGGCCCAACGCAGTGCGCGCGGCACGCACGGCCAGGGTGGAGGCGTACTCCCCCTCGTCCACGACCCGGCGGCCGCGGATCCCGGTGACCCGCTCGAATATCCCGGCCGGCAGCGGCAGCCCACTGCCGGCGGTGATGCGCTGCCGCAACTGCTCCGATGTCATGACCCGGCCGGGCAGGAAGGAGCCGACCCCGGTGATGCCGACGCGGACGGGAGCGTCGTCGACGGCGTTCTGACTGTTCATGGGAGGGAGGCTATGAAGTGATCAAGGGTGATCGTATGAGTGCTGATACTCAACTGGTCTAGGCAGAATCGGAAGCGGGGGTGAGTCTGAGCCCCAGCGTCGGCCGAACGCCACAAGGCGCCTCATGAGGACGAACGGAACGCATCCAAGAGACCGCACGGGTCGTTGGAGCGGGCATGAAGAAATTCGTCACTCTCGGTGTGCTCGGTGCGGCGATGCTGGGCGTCTCTCCACCGGCCCATGCCGATGCCCACGCCCAGGCCGATACCGATCCCGCCGGCGGAATCCTGGCGCCTGCCTGGAATGTCACCAAGTCCGCCGAGACCACGGCATGTCAACAAGACCTCTCGGGCCTGCCGGTGGTGAGCCAGTACGCAGGAGTCGTGTCCGGGGTCTGCAACAGCAAGGGAGCGCTCTCCGGCAATCCGCACAGCTGATACGGCTGTACGGCTTCTACCTCGCCTCTTCTCCTGTTCGCCGCGGGCTCACGGTCATGCGGATGTCGTCGGCCCAGAGCACGAACCGTTCGGTCGGCGTCACCTCGTGTTCTGGCGCCGGCCGGAATCGGAAGCGCTTGAGCAGGACGGCCAGGACCAACTGGGCCTCGGCCATGGCCAGAGCGGCGCCCTCGCAGCTGCGCGGCCCGAGCCCGAAAGGGATGTAGGCCAGCCTCGGCCGCTTGGCCGCCTCTTCCGGTGTGAACCGCTCGGGCATGAATGTCCCGGGCTCGGGCCAATAGTCGGGGTTCATGTGTACGGCCCAGAACGGATAGAAGATCGTCGCCCCGGCCGGGATCTCGTAGTCGCCCAGGGCGAGGGCCACGGTCGTCTCCCGGGCGCCGTACGGGCCGGGCGGGTAGAGCCGCATCGATTCCTTGAGGGCCATTTCCAGATACGTGAGCCGCCGTAGGTCGGCGTACTCGGGCACCGGCCGGTCGCCGAGCACACGGTCCAGCTCATCGGCGACGCGTTCGGCCACCTCGGGATGGCGCCCCAGCAGATGCAGGGTCCATGACACGGCCACCCCGGTCGTGTGGTGGGCGGCCAGCATCGCCACCATGACGGTGTCGCGGATCCGTGCCGGTCGTTCCCCGGCCTCGACGAGTGCTCCGATCAGGTCGCTCTTGTCCGGGTGGCTGCCGCGGTGATGCGCCAGGACCACCCGGTCGACCGTCGCGCGGAGGTGGGCGAGGGCCTCCTCCGCCCGCCGGGTACGTTCCTCCCGGCCACCCCCGTCCGGCACCTCGTACAGCCGTCCGAGGTATTCGGTGAGCACCTCCTCGAACGCGGCGACGATGCCGCCCGGGTCCGCGGTGTCGCCGCCGAGCGCGTACGCGCAGATCATCCGCAGTGACAGCTCGGTGAGGTCCTTCTGCAGCTCGACGGGCTGACGGCCGGCCCGCTCGGCCCACCGGTCGGCGAGCGCCGTGGCCAGCGCGGTGAACTGGGTGAAGTGCCGCTCGTGGGAGGGGCGTCCGGCCAGCACCGACAGGAGCAGGCGCCGCCACGGGGTGTGTTCGCCGGCGGGCATCACCTGCAGGTTGCCGGTCTCGAACAGCGGGGCCAGGAACGCGAACAGCGACTCCGGCCGCTTGTCGATGTGAGCCGTGGCCTCCAGCAGCACAGGGTCGGCGACCGACACGGCGGTCTCCACGCCCGGCAGCTGGAACCGTACGACGGGCCCGTACTCGGCGTGCAGCCGCAACTGGTAGGTGTGCAGGCCGCCCGCTGCCGCGACGGCGCCGACCCCACCGTCCGACCGGGGCTCGGGACCAGGGATGTTCATGGCCGCTCCTCCGGAGCTGTTCCCTACAGGTCACATGGATCACGTAGATCACGCAGTTCGCTCACGAGTCATTGTGCGGCGCCGGGGCGTGGTGCGTCGCCCCCGCATGTGTATCGTCCGGCGTGTGTGACGACCGTTGACGGGGGCGTGAGGAGGGGGTAGTGAGCGGGATAGTGATTTATGTGCCGCAGGGGAGCGGCGACGTCGATGGGGAGCCGTGTGGCGATGCGGTGACGTTACGGCTCGGCCCGGGGGAAGTGGCACGCTTCGGGCGGGGTTCCGCGACGACTCCGGTCGAACTGCGGCTCGCCGATGCGGCGATCTCCCGGCTGGCGGGGGAGATCCGGGTGACCGACGACCATTGGCAGCTCAGCAATCACAGTGCGACCCAGAGCTACCTGGTGGAGAACCCGGAGGGGGCGGGGGAGTACCTGAGGGTGCCGCCACGACGGGCCGGAGCACCGATCCCCTTTGAGTTCTCCCGGGTCGTACTGCCCACCCGCGGCAACACCACGGTCGCCTTCCAGGTGTTCGCGCCCGACCACGTCTACCTGGACCCGGACGGCACGGGCGGCCAGTGGGGGAGCCGCACGGTCACCGCGTACTCCCTGGACGAGACGGCCACCTACTTCCTCGTCCTGGTCGCCCTCTGCGAACCGCGGCTGCGTGACGAGTCGCCGGTCGCCGTGCCGACCACTCCCCAGATCGTCGAACGGCTCAGCGGTCACGCCGCCTGCGGCCAGCTGACGGCCCGGGCCGTCAGCTCGCACATCGACTACCTCGCCGAGGAGAAGATGCGGATCAGCGCCCCGGTGGGCGGCGAAGCCCGCCGGGAGGGCCGTCGCAACGGCAAGCGGGAAGCGATCGTCGGACTCGCGCTGCGGTTCGGGCTCGTACGGGAGGAGCACCTCGCGCTGCTGCCGCCCAGGGCCGGGACGGGCACAGGGGAGCGGGAGACGGTGAGATGACTCGAAGACCGACGGGGAGAGGCGGCATATCCGCAGACGGCCGACGGACCGGGGGAGGGGACGGTGCAGGGCCCGTGCGACACCTCGGGAAGTGACGGCATGGAACCGCTGCCGCCCGGTCACCGCGTCGGACGCTGGGAGGTCACCGCGCCGATCGCGGACGGAGGCTGGTCGACGGTCTACGCGGGACGGTCGGCCGGCGGGGAGGACGTCGCGCTCAAGTTCCTCCTGACCGAGGGGCTCACCCCCCGGCAGGCCCGCAAGGTCGCGGACACCGCCCGGCGCGAGGTGGAATTCGGCCGCCGCAACCGCCATCCGAGGCTGATCCGCCTGCTGGACTCGCTCGTGCTCAGCGAACCGGGCCACCCGTCCCTCGACGGCGCGATCGTCCTGGTCATGGAGCGGGCCGAACACAGTCTGCGCAACCGGCTCGATGCCGGAGCGACCGAGGCCGAAGGCGCCCGGCTGATCACCGAGATCTGCGAGGGCCTGGCACACCTGCACCGCACCGGCTGGGTGCACGGCGACCTCAAACCGGACAACGTCCTGCTCATGGCGGACGGTTCGGTCAAGCTCTCGGACTTCGGCCTCACCACGGAACTGACCGGCACCCACGCGTACGCGCCCCCGATGGGCACCTTCGACTACCTGCCGCCCGAGCGCTGGAAGGCCCCGCTCGGCGAGCAGGGCGTACGGGTGCGGCCGAGCGCCGACATCTGGGCCCTGGGCATCATGATCCACGAGGTGTTCGCGTCCGGCTCCTCGCCGTTCCCCGGTGCCACGCCCGTCTCGCGCGCCGCCGCGACACAGGAGTACGCCGACGGGCGCGCCCCGCTGCGCATGGACAACGCGGTACCGCCGTTCTGGCGTGAGCTGGCCGCCGACTGCCTGGCCCCGACCCACGCCGAGCGTGCCGCGCACACCGCCGAGAGCCTGCTGGCGCGCATCACCGCCCGGCAGGAGCCAGAAGCGGAGCCCGCCGGCGAGGCCGGGCACAGCGCCGGCGACCTTGAGGCCGCGCGTCCGGCGGCAGGGCGGCGCAGGAGGACCCGCACCGCCCTCGTGGCCCTCGCGGCGTGCGGAGTGGTCGCGGCAGCGGGCTGGTCGTACATCCTGCGCGACGGCGGATCCGCCTCGGCGGCCGGATCCGGCGAGCGCGCCACCGCGGCACCGTCCGGCGCCGCGGGACGGATCCGGGTGTTCAACGTCGAGCAGCGCTGCGGCGACCGTACGGACCGGAATCCGGACTGCAGTCTCGGCCTGGCGATCGATCCCCTGCGGCCCTACACCATCGACAACGTCGTACCGACACGGGTCTGGCACGGTGACGTCCTCGCCGTCGACTGCCAGTTGCCCGACGGTGTGTCCATCGTCGACGAGACGGGCACGTGGTCCGGCCAGTGGTACCGCGTCCGGCTGCCGCACGGCTCCGCACGGGACACCGCATGGCTGCCCGCGGTGCGCACGAAGGACCGCCCCGCCATCCCCCGGTGCCCGAGGCCCACACCCGTGCGGTGAGGGCGCCCCGATGCCGTGCCGCAGTCGGGGGTCTGCGGCACGGCTCGGGGTCCGGGCGTCGGTCATCACGGCACTCAGAGGTCTATCGGCAATCACCGGGCCCTGTCACTCCGGATCGTTCCGGATGCCGCGCCCCGGCGGCCCACGACTACCTTGCGGGCCTCGGTCCCCGGACCGGTGACAAGGCGGACTCCGTCCACTCCGCCCTTCTGGCGAACCCTTTCCACCGCAAGGTGATTCCGACCCTAAGGAGCAGCACGTGCGTGATGTAACCGCACGACGCGCGAGATTCGGAACGGCGATGCTCTTAGCCGTAGCGGCCGTTTCCGCCCTGGGCGGCCCCGCATGGGCACAGGGCGCGAACGGCGTGCCCGGTCCTCTCGGGCACCCCAGGACCGCCGAAGCGTACTGCGGTGTCCCCGCGGAGCGGGACATAGCGGTGACCCGGAAGGTCTACGAGGTCGGCCAACGCCTCAACGTCTCCGACAAGGTGATGCTCGCCGGCTTCGAGACCGGCTGGGTCGAGTCGCACATGAACAACCTGAACTGCGGGGACCGCGACTCGCTCGGCGTCTTCCAGCAGCGCCCGTCGCAGGGCTGGGGATCGCCGGAGCAGATCCTCGACGTCGACTACGCGGCGAACAAGTTCTTCGAAGTGGCCCTGCAGATGGCACCCCGCATGGAGGGCAGCAGCGCCGGGCAGCTCGCCCAGGCCGTCCAGCGCTCCGCCTATCCGGAGCGCTACGACCAAGTGGAGGGCCACGCCCGGGCGATGCGGGACGAGGCGTTTCAGCCGTACGGCTCGATCGGGGCGAAGTACGACAGCCTGGGCGGCCACGGCGGCCCGCTCGGCCCGCCGGTGCGCGCCGAGGAGAACGCCTCGTCGGGCGGGCGCTTCCAGCTGTTCCGGAACGGAATCGTCATCTGGCATCCGGACGCCGCCCACGCGATCTACGGCGACATCCTGAGCAAGTTCTGGGCGACGGACGCGGAGCGGCGTTGGGGTTTCCCGACGATGGACGAGGCGGATGCGTCGTCGGCGCCCGACGGTACGCGTGGCCGGTATCAGTTCTTCGAGCGGGGGCTGTTCCTGTGGTCGGAGCGGACGGGCACCCACCCCGTCCACGGGGAGATCTACAAGGCGTTCCACGACGCCGGCCATGAGAAGGCGCTGGGCTACCCGCTGACGGACGAGATGGACGAGGCGGGCGGCGGCAAGGCCCAGAAGTTCCAGAAGGCCACCATCCACTGGAGCCCGGCCAAGGGCACCTGGATCACCCCCGACAACTGAACAGGGGACAGCTATGAGATCGCTGATTCTTCGACGCCTGTTGGGCGCGCTCACGCTGACCCTGGCCGCCATCGCGTTCACCTTCTCCGCGGCGCCCGCCGCGAGCGCGTCGGAACCGGACGGGTCGATCGGGCGCGGCGAGGTGATGGACCGCGGGTGGTCGTGGGTCGCCGAACAGGTCCCGTACAGCCAGAGCGGCTGCTACCGCAACCAGTTCGGCTGCTACCGCCCAGACTGCTCGGGCTTCGTCTCCATGGCCTGGCACCTGGGCTCGTCCCTGACCACCTGGGCGCTGTGGAACGTCACCTCCGAGATCCCCGCGGAAGACCTGCAACCCGGTGACGCCCTGCTGCGCGACTCGGGCGGCACGGACCACGTGGCGCTGTTCGTCCGGTGGGCGGACGCGGCACACACGCAGCCGGTCGTGCGCGAGACGTACGACTTCGGCCACGTGGCCGAGGAGCGGGTGTGGGGCAACGGCCTGCGGGGCTTCTCGCCCCGCCGCTACAACCGGCTGGACGACCTGATGCCCTACGGCTCGATCAGGGTGAAGTACGACAGCATGGGCGGCCTGGGCAGCGTGCTGGGCCCGCCGGTCAGGGGCGAGCGCGACTCCCAGCTGGGCGGACGCTTCCAGCAGTTCCAGAACGGGATCATCATCTGGCACCCCGATGCCGCCTACGCGATCCACGGGGAGATCCTGAGCAAGTTCTGGGCGACGGACGCGGAGCGGCGCTGGGGTTTCCCGACGATGGACGAGGCTGACGCGTCGTCGGCGCCCGACGGTACGCGTGGCCGGTATCAGTTCTTCGAGCGGGGACTGTTCCTGTGGTCGGAGCGGACAGGCACCCACCCCGTCCACGGGGAGATCTACAAGGCGTTCCACGACGCCGGCCATGAGAAGGCGCTCGGCTATCCCCTGACGGACGAGATGGACGAGGCGGGCGGCAAGGCCCAGAAGTTCCAGAAGGTCACCATTCACTGGAACCCCGCCAAGGGCACCTGGATCACCGACAACTGACGCGTTATTACTCCCTTCCCGACCAGGAGGTCATGATGAGCGAGAACCCCACCCGCAGAAACATCCTGAAGGCCGCCGGCGGCCTCTCCGCCGCGCTGGCTCTCGGCGCCGGAAGCGTCGTCGCGACGGCGTCGGCGGCCCACGCGGTCGGCGACGGCAACGGGCTGCGCATCGTGCAACGCGGCGAGACCGACCCCCGCATGTGGTACTACCGGTTCGCGACCGCGGAGATCGGCTGGCAGCCCGCCGTCAACGTGCTGCTTCCCGACGACTACCACACCAGCGGACGCACCTACCCCGTCCTCTACATGCTCCACGGCGGCGGGGGCGACTTCATCGAGTTCGACCGCCAGGGCATCCGCGAGCTGACCGCCGGCAAGCCGATCATCGTCGTGATGCCCGACGGCGGAAAGACGGGCTGGTACTCCAACCCGGTCAGCTCCAACGTCGGCCCCCGCAACTGGGAGAACTTCCACATCAACCAGCTGATCCCGTGGATCGACGCGAACTTCCGGACGTTCGCCGAGTACGACGGCCGCGCCATCGGCGGGTTCTCCATGGGCGGATTCGGCGCGCTGAAGTACACGGCCAAGTACTGGGGCCACTTCGCCTCGGTGAGCTCCTACTCCGGCCCGGCCAGCCTGCGCCGTGACGGCGGCCTGGTCGTCCACTGGGCGAACACCACGTCCGCCCTGGACCTGGGTGGTGCCACCGTCTACGGCGTGCCGTGGGACCAGGCCCGCGTCACCGCCGACAACCCGATGGAGCGCATCGAGAGCTACCGGAACAAGCGGATCTTCATGGTGGCCGGCACGGCCCCCAAGACCGCGTTCGACTGGCTCAACGAGCCCCAGGTGCTGGCCGGCCAGCGGGAGTTCCGCGGTGCCCTCGACCGCGCCGGCATCCCGTACGAGGCGCACGAGGACGGCGGCGGCCACTTCTTCCGCGGGAACTTCTTCCGCGGCGACCTCGACGGCATCATCGGCCGCCTCCGCAGGGCGTAGGACCGCCCGTGCGCCCGGCGCGGGGACACCGTCTCCCCGCGCCGGTCGCACGGTCACGCCTCCGGGTGGTTGGGGTTCTCCGGCAACGGCGGCGTGAAAGCCACCTTGCCGCCCTGCCAGCGCGCCCGGTACGTGCGCTTCCCCCCGGACGCACAGCACTGGGGGTCGGTGGGCGCGTAGACGGGATACGAGAGGGTGACCGTCGTACCGTCCTGGCCCTCGATCGTCGACTGGGCGATGCCCGCCGCGTCGAAGCCCACGTACTCGTTGCCGACGAAGAAGAAGACGGACACGCAGGTGCCGTCGGCGGAGTTCGTGCAAGTGGCGTGGATCGCGCGCAGCGGACCGCGGAGGCCCTTGAGGACGGCGGGCTCGATGTCGGGCGTGAAGCCCAGGCGCTTGACGCGCAGCATCGCGCGGTCCGCGTCGAACGGCTCGTCCCGGGCCACCGGCGACTGCCCGGCCGAGGGGTTCCACAGGGAGATGGTCGGACTCGCGGCCGGCCGGCGGCCGTCGGACGACGACGTGCAAGCCGTCACCAGCAGCAGGCAGAGGCTTGCCGCGGCGGCGCCGGCCCTTACTCGTCGCGACATGCCGTCACCCCCAGCAGATAGCGTTCCAGCATTCCGTAACGCACGGTTTCCAGATCCCCCTGTGAGATGTTCCGTGTGACGCGTGAGCACAGTTCGGCGGCCCAGTCGTCCGCCGACGCCTTTCGGAGGACGAAGACGGCGTCCGTGCCCCGGGCCGTGCTCAGCAGCAGGCGCCGGCCGTCGGGTGACGGCACGACAGCCCGTACGCGAGCGGCGGCCGGCAGACGTGACCGGGCGGCCAGCCCGCCGGGGCCCCACCGCTCCACCATCCCCGGCCGGACGCTGACGACCTCGCCGGCGCCGGCGGACGCGGAGAGGAACTCCGTGGTGCGGGACGGCTCGGCCGGGACGGCGACGTCCCGGTGTCCGCCGTCCGCGGTCCACACCTCGGCGCTCCCGTCCTGCCCGAGCAGGAGCAGTCGGCCGTCCGGGCCGAACCGCACGGCGTCCCGGTCGGCCAGCGCCGCACGGAATCCGGGGGCGAGCACGGCGGCCCGGTGCCGGTCCCGCAGGTCCCAGACCTCCACGCCGCGCCGGTCGGGCGTCGTCACGGCGATGCGTTCGGACGCCGGATCGATCGCCAGGGTGGCCGTGTAACGGCGAAGGTCGACCGCCGTGTCCTCCCGGAAGAGCAGCGGTCGCCCCACCTCACGGCCGGTCGTCACGTCCCACTGCGAGACGGCGCCACCCGTCAGCGCGACGAGCCGGCCCTGCCGGGTGAAGCCCAGTCCGTCGAGTCCTGCGGCCAGAAGCGGTGTTCCGAGCGGCGGATCGACGCGCACCCGCCGCCGCACCTGGAGCGCGGGCAGGCTGTAGAGCGTCACCGTCTGGTCCGCGGGCCCGCTGACGGCCAGCGTCTTCTCGACGGCGTCGAAGGCCAGTCGGGCGGTACTGACGATCCCGGGCGCACCGGTGGCGCCGAGCCGCCGCCCCGTCCCCGGGTCCCACACCGCGAGTCTGCCTCCGACGCCCTGGGTGAGCAGGTAGCGGCCCGACGGCGAGAACTGCGCGACCCGTTCGTCGTGCTGGCCCGAGTCCGCGTCGCCCCAGACGGACATGGAGGACGTCGCCAGCGAGCCCGGCTCGGGGGCGGTGGTGACCAGCACGTCAGTGCCCCGGGCGAAGGCGACGCGGCGGCCCGCGGCGGCCAGGGAGTATCTGGTGTAGCGCCCTGCGGCCCCGTCCTCGGCCAGCGCCGACAGCGGCTGCCCGGTGGCCGCGTCGTACATGGTCACCGCGTTCTTCTGCCGCGCCAGGACGATGCGGTCCGAGACGCCTGCCAGTTCGTCGCCCGTGGCGCACGGGATGCCCTGGGACAGCCGCCCGTCGGCCCTGCCGGTGGCGACGCCGGCCAGCCGCCACCGGCTGTCGACGCACGTCGCGGCCACGGGGCGTGGACCATGGGGCACGTCGGTGTCCGTATCGGACGAACCCGGGCCCACGCGGTGGCCGGTGCGGCGGCCGGTGCGCGTGTCCCAGACGGGCCGGCCGAGCGAACCGGACGACACGATGTGTGTGCCGTCCATGTCGAAGGTGAGCCCGTCCGCGTTGGGGCCCCCGAGCGATTCCAGGGCAACGGGACGGGCCGAAGGCCGGTCGAGGTCCCACACCTGCGCCGTGTCGTCCAGATGGGGATGGGTCGCCAGACGACGCCCCGTGCGGTCGAAACGCACTTCGTCCACGGTCTGTTCCGTGCTCGCGGTGCTTGAGGCGGCCCGCAGCGTCAGGACGGTCCGGTGCTCGCGTACGTCCCAGATCCGGACGCGGTTGCCGTCGCCGCCCAGGGCCAGCCGGGTGCCGTCGGGGCTGACCGCGACGGCCGTGACGGCGCTCGTCCGCAGGAGCGCCGAGGGCCCGCCGGCAGCCCCGACGCGCCACACCGACAGCCCGCCGGCACCGGTCCGTACCGCGACGACCCCACCGGAGTCGTCCAGCGCCGTCTCCGCGACTTCCCCGCCGGCGGGCAGGACGGCGTCGTACGGGGCGTCGGCCAGATAGCGGCCGAAGAGGTTGTCGCGCGCCTGCTGGGTCGGCGCGGTGCGCCACGCGGCGACGGACAGCAGAGCGGCCGTCTCCCGGTGGGAGTCCGCCTGACGCTGCGCATTCTGCACGAGGCCGGCCGAGAGCTCGGCGGCCTTGCTGTCGCGCACCTCGTACAGGCCGGCCCCGGACAGGACGCCCATCACCGTCGCCACCGCCGTCGCCACGACGGCCTTGCGGGAGCGCCGGCGCCGCCGCCACTCCAGGCTCGCCCGCAGATACGCGCGCTCGCCCTCGGGGATGTCGTCCGGCTGCTCCCGCAGCCGCTCCCGCGCCTGCTTCAGCTCGGAACCGCGCATCAGCAGGGCACGGTCGTGGCCGCTCTGCTCCCAGCGGGCCATCCGCTCGCGCAGATGCTCCTGCCAGCTCCGGAAGTCCCGGTCGGCGTCCACCCAGGAGCGCAGCGCGGGCCAGTGCTCCAGCAGCGCCTCGTGGGCGAGCGAGACCGTCTCCACGCCGTCGGACGCGCGGTCGAGGTGCACCAGACGCTGGACGGCCAGCAGCTGTGCGGCCTCCCAGCAGGCGGGGTGCAGTTCGGGGCGGCGCGCGGTGCGCCCGGTGTCGACGGGGCTGTCCAGGCCGCCGTCGCCCGGGCGGACGAGCTGCACGAACAGTCGCCGCACCTCCTCCCGCACGTCGCCCAGCCGCTCCTTGACGACCCGCTCCGCGTGCGTGGCGAGGGCGCCCGCTACGCGGCCGATCTCCTCGTAGGCGGCGTGGCCGAGGACGCCCTGGCGCTGCCGCTCCCACAGCAGGGTGAGGGCGAACTCGAGCAGGGGCAGCGCGCCGGGACTCCGGCCCGCGTCCGACAGCAGCCGCTCGGCGAGCCGGTCCTCGAACCGTACGACCCCGTGGAACGAGGCGACCGGCGACAGCACCACGTCACGGAGCTGGTCCCCGGCCAGCCGGTCGACGAGCACCGGCGCCGCCTCGCACACTCTCTCCAGGGCCGGGAAGCGCCGCATGGCCTTCAGGAAGTCCAGCCGCAGGGCGAAGACCAGCCGCACCAGCGGACCGCCGTCCGCGGTGCGCCACCCGGTCATGGCGACCAGCTGCTCGACCAGGGTGTCGGCGGCGTCCGGCGAACAGCGGAACAGCACCTCGAACTGGTCGACGATCAGGAGGAGCTGGCTCGTACCGGAGCGGGCGAGCACCTCCTTGACGACCGGTGCGGCCGCGCCCTCCCTCAGCCGGCCCGCGAGCCGTTCGAGCGTGTCGAGCCGCCCGGAGACGTCGTCGGGGGCGCCGAGCAGCGGCAGCAGTGCGGAGGCGAGCACGTCCTCCGCCCGCACGGCCGGCTCCGGGACCAGCGAGGCGATGCTGTAGTCCCCGCGCCCGCGCAGCTCGGGGACGAGACCGGCGTGGACGAGCGAGGACTTGCCGACCCCGGACACCCCGATGACCGGCACGACCGACGACGTGGTGACCGCCTCGGTCAGCGCCTTGATCTGCTCGGACCGTCCGAAGTAGTGGGCGGCGTCCTGCTCCCGGAACGACTCCAGCCCGCGGAACGGCGACGGCAGGGCGGCGAGGCGGCGCAGTTCGGGGTGGGCCTCGAAGAGGACGTCGGCGGTGATGGCGTAGGACGCCCGCTGGAGGAACCGGTCGTCGGTGGCGACGACCATGCCGACCACGCCCTTGAACCGCTCGTCCCACAGCGGTGTGCCGCTGAAGCCCTGCCGGATCTCGCAGGCGCCGGTGCTCTCGATCTGCAGCCAGCCGCGGCCGCGGTCGTCCACGATCGTGCCGAGCGACCAGACGCCGTCGTCGTCGCCGGCGGGGAAGCCGAAGGCCCGGAACGGGTGGCCGCGCACCGCCTCCACGTCCAGCAGTCGCACGGGCTCGGCCCCGGGCGGCGGGTCCTCGTCGAGCACGAGGACGGCGATGTCGCCGGAGCCGTCCTCCGCGACGGGGACGTGTGTGACGAGCCGGGCGGTCTGCCGGCGGACCGCCCGCCCGGTGAGCGGGAAGTCCACCTCGACGGTGAGCCCCGGCGTGAGCGGGCTGCGCTCCGGCTCGCCGGCGACGGCCGACACGACGTGCCCGCAGGTGAGGACGGTCCTCGGGCCGGCGAGGAAGCCCGCGCCCTGCGGCGCGGCCGGCGCGCCGCGCGACCACAGGCGCGCGACCCCGGGGTTGGGCACAGGTTTGGACACCGCTGTCTTCCCCGCGTCCTCAGCCCGTCACGGCGCCGTTGCGCGCGGCGACCGCCCGGGTGAGCGGCACGGCCTCCGGCCGCTGCTTGTCCCACTCCAGGGTGAGGGTGAGCGACCCCTCGCCGGCGGTCTTGGCGAGAAAGACGCCGGCCTCCGCCGACAGCTTCAGCCCGAGCTCCAAAGTGATCCTGTCCGGCTGCCTCGGCAGGTCCGCGACCTTGCCGAGCACGGCGTGCGCGGCCTCCCGCACGCTTTCCAGTCCCCGCTCCAGCGTCTCCGACGCCTCGGCCACCATGCCACCGGGTCTGGCCACCCTGACCACGCCCTGAGGGCCGTCGTCGACCTCGACCAGTACGGAACCGCCGCTCTCCAGCGGCACCCTGAGTAACGCGGCCATCAAGTACCCCCGTGGCGCTCCGCGATGCGATGCGCGGAACTCTAGCGTCGGCGCCGGACGTTCGTGGCGGGAACGGCGGGGTTGACCTTGCCCTTGGGGCAGAGGGGAGTGCGACGGGCGTGGAGGACGACGACCCCTTGCTCAGCATCGGCGTGTTCGCGCGCCGCGCCCGGCTCTCGCCCAAGGCCCTGCGGCTGTACGACCGGCAGGGCCTGTTCCCGGGCCGCGCTTGCCGTATCCGCCACGTGTGAACGGCATCGAACATGACCTCTTGCGCACGCTGTGCGCTTGTGCGTACGGTGTGCGCAGCGGGTGAGTCCATTGAACCGGTCGTCCCCGCTTACTGGGGCGACCCATCACGAAGGAGTGGGAAGTGTCGGGAAACGCGCACTGGAAGAAGTCCCTGTCGTCCGCCGGGCTCGGCCTCGCCGCACTGGTCGTTTCGGTCACGGCCTTCAGCGGGCAGGCGTTCGCCGAGAGCGTCGAGGGGATCGAGGTCGACGACAGCGTGGTCAGCGAGAACGCCGAAGCGGCCACGGCGGCACTGCCGTGCATCACCAGCACCGGCGTCATCACCTGCTTCGACAAGGCGGGTGACAAGGTCTTCGTCAAGGACACCGCGGCCGACGGCAAGTCCGCGGTCGGGCTGTGGAAGACGAACTACGACCGCGCCGGCGGCTGCCGCAACAAGCTGGGTGCCGGCAAGTGGGCCGAGTGCAACTACAACATGCGCGAGGGCGGGTACATCCAGCTGCAGAACGCCCGGTACGACGGCGACAGCGGCAGGTTCACCTACCCCAACCCGCGGGTGTACTCCATATGGCTCCCCATCGGCTGATCGTCACCGCCTCTACCGCGACGTAACGGACAGGTGTGGCAGCCGTGTGCACGCGGCTGCCACACCTGCCTCACCCTCTGGGCAGGACCTTGCGCAGTGCCGCGTCCAGGTCCTTCGCGAAGCCCTCCTCGGACGCCGGATGGGACTTCGGCGAGCTGTGCAGCTTGCTCAGCTCCGTGGTGAACGCGTGGGTGAACGCTCCGTAAAGCGGTGTGTGCGGGCGCAAGGCCGCCGCTTCCAAGGCCGGCAGGAGCGTCCCCTCGGCGTACGAGGGGCGCTGAGCCTTGTCGCGGGGCATGTCGTCGCCGCTTCCCTCCGACGGTGCGGTCGCGGTGGGCGCCGCACGGTGGTCGTCGCACGACGTCTCCGCGTCGGTGTAGGCGGACTTGCGCGTCGCGGCGAAGCCGGCGTCCAGCAGGCAGCGCTCGCTGGTCTTGTCGGTGAGGAACCTGATCAGGTCGAGCGTCTTGTCGACCCGCGCCTTGGGCATGGCCGGGTTGGCGGCGACCGCGAGGTTCTGTCCGCCCAGCACGGCGCCGGGCAGCGGGACGACGCCCAGCTTGTCGTTGCCCAGGGCCGCGTGGAGCGTCCGGTACGCGTAGGGCCAGTGGCGGAGGAAGGCGGTCCGGCCTTCCGTGAAGTCGTTGAGGGTCTCGGCTTCCTCCGATTCGAAGGCGTTCTCGTACGTGTGCGAGGCGGCGGTTCGCTCCCGGAACGCCGCCACGCCCTTCCTCAGCCCCTCCAGAGACACGGAGTAGTAGCCGTCCTCGTCGGTCAGCCGGACTCCCACGGACGCGAAGGCCTCGGCGCCGTTGACGGTGAGACCCTCATAGGCGCTGAGCTGGCTCGTCCACGCGCTCCGGTAGTTCTTCGACTTGTCGGTCTTGTCGACGCGCGCCCACGCGTCCCCCGCGTCCATCAGGGAAGCCACGTACTTCCATGGGGTGCTGCTCGTGATCGCCTCCAGCTTCTTCACGTCGATCCCCGCGCCGCCGACCAAGTAGTCACGGCGGAAGTAGAGAAGACCGACATCGCTGTTGTACGGCGCGGCGTACACCTTCCCCTTCCAGCGGGCCGTGGTGGCGACCTTGTCGAGGATGTCGCCGTCGTCGGCGTAATTCCCCGGCAGTTCCCGTATGAGGCCGGCCGCGGCGAACTCGGCGACCCATGTGACGTCGAGGTTCACGATGTCGTAGTTCGCGCTGCCCGATTGCAACGCCGCCAGCAGCTGGCTCCGTTGCAGATCCGCGGACCCCGGCAGGATGACCGCACGCGCACGGTAGGGAGAATTCTCCTTCTCCTGCTTCTTGTTCCACGCGTCGACCAGGCGTTTGCGGACGCCGTTCTTACCGGTGACGTCCATGCCGGTGGCTATCACCAGCTGCGTCCCGGTCAACGGTCCTGCCGACGCCGGGCCGGACGTCCGCTCCGGCCCGCCGGTCCCGGAGCAGGCTGTCGCGCCCAGCACAAGGGCGGCACACCCTACGAGCGACCGGACGATCCCCGAGCGTTTCATGCTGCTGCCCCCGTCGAACTATCGATGCCCCTGCGCGACCCGGGAGATCTCGGTGCCGAGCCCCTTGGCCAGGTCGTCCCGGGCGTCCAGGCACATGCCGCCGCTCGCTTCGGCCACCCGCAGGTCCAACCGGTCCTTCAGACAGCCACCGGAGTCGAACGAAACCATCACCACGGGCACTTTCCGCTCGCCCACGAACTTCACCAGGTCGTCCTGCTGGGCCCCGCTCATACGGCTGTTGTCCTCGTCGTCGGTGATGAGAACGATCAGCTGAGGGTGCCCGTCGTCCTCGCCGCCACGGGGCATCTGATCGAGCGCCGCCCTCAGCGCACCGCCGATGTCCGCCTCCATGGACATCTCAGGCGTGGCGTCGTCCATCTTCTTCCCCGCCTCGGCGGCCTTGTCCTGCTCCTTCTTCCCGGCAGCACTCGACCCCGAGCCATGGGTGCCGAACGGGAGCAGTTCGCGGTACGCGGCATCGGACCCGCCGGAGGCGACGCTCCACACGCCGAACACGTCGTCGGGGCCGAAACGGCTCAGCGACTGCTTGACGATCTCGCGCGCCCCGTTCGCCCCGTCCCACCACCGGCTCATGGACCCCGAGCTGTCCAGGAGGAAGCGGACCCGGCTCGCGGCGTTGGCCTGCCGGTACTTCTCCAGCGTGTCCGCCGCCTCACCCGCGGAGAGCGCACGGGGCATGGGGCCGGGGCTCGTCAGCCGACCGGGCAGCGGCGAGGGGAGCGAGCCTTGCGGCGCATCGCGGAAGCCGTCCTCCTGAAAGGCCTTCCTGCCGTCCTTCGACGCCAGCCAATCCTGGAACCGTTGAACGGCCTCGTCACGCTTCCCCTCGTCCAGACGGGCGTCATTCCAGCGGACATGGACGAACACCGGGTCGAGCCCGGGCACGTCATTGGGATACTCGGCCACCCGTGTCACCGCGGTCTCGTCGGCGCAGCTCCGGTGCCGGCCGACGGTGGGCTCCGCCACCAGGACCGCGGTGCGCCGGTCCACCGTTCGCTCCTCGACGGTCTTGCCCCTGGCCAGCCCGCACACGAGGTCCTTGCCCGACAGCACGGGCCGCCCCTGGCGCCGCTGCTCGAGCTCGACGTTGCGCGGGGTCTCGGTGCGGTACAGCCCACGGGCGGCGGCGAGCCCGGCATCGGTGTACCGCGGGTCGGCCCGCCGGACCTGTACCTGTTCGCCTTTGCCCTTCATCGCGGTCACCAGCTCGGCGAGCCTACGACCCGTGCGCCCGCCCTCGGGCTCGGCGAGCTGTTCGGGCAACAACAAGACCATGGGCGCATAGGCCAGCGGACGTTTGTCGTCGAATTCCAGGCTGAGTACCGACGACTGATTGCCGCTCCCATCGTCCTGCGCCCGGCGCGCGCTCGCCGAGGACGCCGGTATCCACACGTCCGGCTGCGGCCCGACCGTGCCCACCGGATTGAATCCGGGCCGGCCGACGTGGGCCCATTCCGCGTACTGGGTACGGAACGCCTCCGCGCTCTCGGCGGAACTCGCGCTGTAGACCGTGATGCCTGTGCGTCGGCAATTCTTGTCGTCCGTGTTCGCGCCGGACGTGACGAAGCTGTTCACCGCCGTGCGGACGACCGGCTCCAGATCCGGGTCGGTGAGCACGCGCAGTTCGAGCGGGGGGCTGTTCGCGCAGGAGGCGGAGGGCACATGGTCATCGTCACGGGAGGTGATCCACCAAAGGGACAACGTGAGGGCGACAGCCACCGCCACCGTCGCGGCGATCAGGCGAAGACGGTTGGGGCGCGGCTCGTCTTCCTTGGCGTCTACTTCGTCGCCTTCGTCGCCGTCGTCGCCGTCGGTCGGCCAGGCCAGGACCTCGTCCTCTGCGGCATCCTTCCGGCATGCCAGGGGGCTCCACTCCCTGCCACCCACCGTCCTCGACGACTTGAGGCTGTCCGACACACTCCTGTGCAGGCCGCACAAGGTCACTGCACCGCCGGATTCTCCCGCGCCGTGCTCGAGGTGCCGTATCAGCGCTGCTGTGTACGGAGTCGGCGTTCTGGCGCTGCCCGCGTCGATCCGCTGGTTCTTCTGCACGGCCAACAGCAAGGAGACGCGCTTCTGATCCTGTTCGTCGAGCTCCTCCCAGGCAGCGGAAGCGTTGCCCGCGTAGCAACAGTCGAGGATCACCACCGTGTGCCGGGGCCTGTTCTCGCCGGAACACAGCCGGTTGAGTACGTCGTCCCAGCGGATCCACCCGGGAAAGCCGGGACCGTGCTCCACCTTGGCGTCCCGCAGGCCCAGCAACAGGCGCCCGTGCCCGCCCGTACGCGTATCCACGATGCCGTGCCCGGCGAAGTAGACCAGGAGCAGCCCGTCCGTGTGGTCCCGTGCGAAACCCAGCCCGTTCTCGAACTGCTCGACGCCGGGCGACGAGAGGGACTCCGTCGCGTCCTCGTCGAAGACGCCGCCTTGGCACAGTGCCTTCCGCAGCTCTTCCAGATTGTGCTGGACGGCGGCGATGTCTCCCAGACCCTCGGCGAATTTCAGGGGCCTCTTGCTGGTGTAACGCACCACTCCGACGAGAAGGGCGCGGTTGGTCTCCTTGCGCTGTTCAGGTCGGGCCATCGCGCTAGCCCTGCTCGTCGTCCAGGCGCGCCCGGAAGTCGGGAGGGTTGGGATCCCCCAGGGCACGCCGGCTGGTCCGCCACTCCCTGACCGACTCCGACACCCGCCTGACGACCTCGGTAGTGGTCGCGGCACCGGTCCACTCGATGACATGGAGCACGATGTCCAGCAGAGGGCCCATGGGAACGCCGGCTTCCGTACGCCGGGCACCTCGCTTGACCTGCACCAGGTCCTTCAGCTCCGGTTCGCCCTTGAGCCATGCCTCCAGTGACGTGACGTCCTTTTCCTGTACGTGCCCGGGCGCGGAGACCCGCACGTCGCGGCGTAACCCGCCCTCTCCCGTCGCCATAACTTGACATGGTGGCACGGAGTGTGGCGTTCGAGGAGAGGCTCGAGGGCATGTTTCCGACCGGGCCTCGGACGAACTTTCTCGCAAGTTTTTGTTATCGCTGTCCCCGCTGTGGGTCTCCTGAGTGTCGGACCAGCACTCAGCAGCACCGCATCGGAAGTGATCCACATGAACCATGAACCCGAGACGTCGGTCTACGCCCCCGCGTCGGACGAGACCCGTCGATCGCGCCGGCGCCGGGACAGGCGCCCCCGGCGGGCGGCGGTCGTGGGCGGAACGGTGGGGCTGATAGTCGTCGTCGGCGGTGGCTACGGCGTGGCCCAGTCACTGACCGACGACAAGGACA
Organism: Streptomyces sp. NPDC053079; assembly: GCF_044546695.1. Taxonomy (NCBI): domain Bacteria; kingdom Bacillati; phylum Actinomycetota; class Actinomycetes; order Kitasatosporales; family Streptomycetaceae; genus Streptomyces; species Streptomyces sp. NPDC053079. The sequence goes on along the minus strand of NZ_JBITZJ010000003.1, from coordinate 340,886 downwards.
GCGGCAAGCGTTCGGATGCCGCGGGGGCTTCGGTCCAGGCCGCGCCCGAGCCCGCCGCGCCGTCCGCGGAACCGTCCGCCGTGCCCTCCGCGGTGACGGCCCCGTCGGCGTCGGCCTCGCCCTCCGGCAGCGCCTCTCCGAGCACGACCGCGGCCGGCACCGACCGGAAGCCCGCTTCCGGGATGTCCGCCAAGCCCGGCACCGCACCGGCCACGGACGCCGGCAAGGGCAAGAGCGCCGACGGCGGCAGCGCCGGCGGCGGCAGCGCCGGCGGCGGCAAGGGCAACGACAGCACCCGCAAGGCCCCCGCGGCGGGCAACGCGGCCGGCAAGACCGCCGGCGGGCCCGCGCAGCAGGTCGTCGAAATGGTCAATGCGGAGCGCGCCAAGAACGGCTGCTCACCCGTCACCGTCAACAGCAAGCTGCAGGCCGCGGCCCAAGGCCACTCCGACGACATGGCCGCCCGCGACTACTACGCGCACAGCACTCCCGAGGGCAAGGGGCCCGGCGACCGCATGACGGCCGCCGGATACCGCTGGAGTACGTACGGCGAGAACATCTTCAAGAGCCCCAAGGACGCCAGAACGGCGATGGAGGGCTGGATGAAGAGCCCGGGGCACCGCAGCAACATCCTCAACTGCGCCTTCAAGGAGATAGGCGTGGGCATCAACTTCAGCTCGAACGGCCCGTGGTGGACGCAGAACTTCGGCGCCTCTTCCTGAGTCTGTATCCCCCTTGCCGACGATTCGGGCGATTCGCCGTTTACCGGCACCTCCCGGCGGAAAGGCACCGCCCGGCGGTGGCCCCACCGCCGGGAGCAAGGAGGAGTCGGGTATGAAGCCCGGAGCCAGGAGAACAGTGATGTCGGCGATCGTCTCCGCGGCCGTGGGAGTGTCGGTGCTGCTGCCGACCGCCACGGCGCAGGGACAGGCCCGGACGCAGGCGCGGATGCCGATCTGCCCGCACGTCGTCGGTCTGTGCACATGGACGGCGCCCAATAGCGAGGGCGGGCCGAGGATGCTCCAGCGTGCCGAGCCCAACGTGAACCCGCCCGTGCGCAGTGCCAAGAACCAGACCAACGTGAGCTGGTGCCTCTATCCGCACCCGTCCTACGCGGGTCGGCCGGTCGTTCTCCCCTCGGGTTCGTACACGCCGGGGCTCGGTCTCACGGCCCGCTCCGCGCGACCCTGCTGACGCCGTTCACCGGGAGCCCGGGCGTTGCCCCGGGCTCCCGGGGCAACGCCGGAGCCCTACGTGCTCAGCTGATGGCGGCGCCGAACCACCGGGGCAGCCGGTCGAGCAGGTCCTGCTGGTCATCACCGGCCCATGCCACGTGGCCGTCCGGCCGCAGCAGCACCGCGGGCACGTCCAGTTCGTCGCTGGCGTCGACGACGTGGTCGACCCGGTCCTCCCAGCCCGCCACCGAGAGCCGGCCGGTCTGGTCGAGCAGCAGCCCGCGGCCGCCGCGCATCAGCTCGTAGAGGCGGCCCTGCTTCAGCTCCAGGTCCCGCATCCGCCGGCCGAGCAGGTCGTGGCCGTCGCCGAAGTCGTAGCGGACCCCGACCGCGGTGATCATCCCGGTCACGTACGCGTTCACCTCCTCGAAGTCCATCAGCTTCGAGAACAGCTCCCGCAGAGCGGTCGCACCCGGATCGGTTCCCATCAGCGTGATCTGCGCGCGGGTGTTCTCCAGCACGGCGGCGCCTACCGGGTGCCGCTCGGCGTGGTAGCTGTCGAGGAGACCCTCCGGCGCCCAGCCGTTGACCGCGGCGGCCAACTTCCAGCCGAGGTTGAACGCGTCCTGCACGCCGAGGTTCATCCCCTGTCCGCCGGTCGGCGGGTGGACGTGCGCCGCGTCGCCGGCCAGCAGCACCCGGCCGACCCGGTAGCGCTCGGCCTGCCGGGTGGCGTCGCCGAACCGGGACAGCCAGCGCGGCGAGTGCACGCCGAAGTCGGTTCCCCCGAATGCCCGCAGCTGCTGCTTGAACTCCTCGAGGGCCGGCTCGCTCCTGCGGTCCTCGGACACGCCGTCGGCGGGCACGATGACGCGGTACACCCCGCCCTCCTGGGGGACGAGGCCGAACCGCTTCTGGGTCTTGTTGACTTCCGCGACGACAGCGGCGATCGTCGCCGGGTCCTCGGTCACCTCCATCTCGCCCAGCAGCGTCTCGACCGTGGCGGCCTCGCCGGGGAAACCGACGCCGAGCAGTTTGCGCACCGTACTGCGGCCGCCGTCGCACCCGACGAGGTAACGCGAGCGCAGCTGCGTGCCGTCCGCCAGCTCGACGGTCACCCCGTCCTCGTCCTGGCTCAGCCCGACCACTTCGCAGCCGCGCCGGATCTCGGTCCCGAGTTCGAGCGCACGCTCGTTGAGCAGCCGCTCGCTGACCGGCTGCGGGGTGGCGAGGCCGTACGCGTGAGCCGTGTCCAACCGGCCCGGCCACGGCTTCATGATGCCGCCGAAGAGACCGCCGACCTGGAACTTCTCACTGACCGCCAGGAACCGGTCCAGCATGCCCCGCTGGTCCATCATCTCGACGCTGCGCGCGTGCAGGCCCTGCCCCCGGGACTGCTTGGTCGGCTCGGTCAGCTTCTCCAGCACGACCGTTCGCACCCCGGCCAGCCGCAGCTCGCAGGCGAGCATCAATCCGGTCGGTCCGCCGCCGGCAACGATGACGTCGATCATCAAACCACCATCTCCAAAAGATCTTGCTTAGGTCGATGATTGTGCGGCATGGCCGGGGTCTTGCCGCAAGCCCCCCTCTGCGCTATAACTTGAGAGTGGCAAGGAGTGGGAAACCTCCTTGCCTTTCTCTTTTTCCTCCGCTGCGCCCGCCTGTGACAGGGCCTCAGATCCCGGATCCCTCTCTGTACCTACTGGTATGTACAGTGATCGCATGAGCACTGCGGAACGCCTCATCGAGAGCACGCGAGAACTGCTGTGGGAACGCGGCTACACCGGCACCAGTCCCAAGGTGATCCAGCAACGGGCCGGGGCCGGGCAGGGCAGCATGTACCACCACTTCGCCGGCAAGCCGGACCTGGCGCTGGCCGCGATCCGTCGCACCGCCGAGGAGATGCGCGTCAAGGCCGAGGCGCAGTTCACCGCCCCCGGGTCCGCCGTGGAACGGATCGCCGCGTACCTGCGCCGCGAACGGGAGGTCCTCAAGGGCTGCCCGATCGGGCGCCTCACCCAGGACCCGGACGTCATGGCCGACCCGGCGCTGCGCGCACCGGTCGAGGAGACCCTGGCCTGGCTGCGAGAACGCCTCGCCGCGGTGCTGACCGAGGGGCGCGAACGCGGCGAGCTGGACGCCGCCTTGGACCCGCCGGCCACCGCCGCGACCATCGTCGCGGTCATGCAGGGCGGCTACGTGCTGGCCCGCGCCGCCGACTCCGCGGCCCTGTTCGACCAGGCGATCACTGGCGTGCTGGACCTGCTGGCCGCACACGCCTCCACCGCCCGCGCATAGACCTCACCACTCGCACATCACAAGGAAAGACGGCATTTTCGTGTACGCCAAGCAGTACGAGATCACCCTGCCCGCCGACTACGACATGAAGATCATTCGTAAGCGGGTGGCCGACGGCGGCCATGTCCTCGACGACCGCGCCGGACTGGGAATGAAGGCGTACGTCATCCGCGAACGCGGCGTCGACGGCTCTCCCGTCAACCAGTACGCGCCCTTCTACCTGTGGAACGACACCGGCGCGATGGCCCACTTCCTCGTCGGCGGCGCCGGGTTCCAGAACATCATCCGCGACTTCGGGCGCCCGGTCGCACACCACTGGACCGGCGTCGCCTGCCACGCCGGCCCCGCCCGCGCCGCGTTCCCCCGGGCGGCCTCCCGCCGCCTCACCCCTCTCCCCGCCGACCCCGACTCCGACGGCACCGGCCTGGGTCTGTCCGCTCTGATCGAAAAGGAAGTCGAGGGCCTTCGCGAGCTCGCCCGCCGCGACGACGTCCACACCGCCGCCCTGGCCGTCGACCCCCATCACTGGCAGCTGATGAGGTTCGTCTTGTGGAAGGACGCCGTCGCGCCGGAAGAGGCGGCGACCGAGCGCTACGAGGTCCTGCACCTCTCCGCACCCGGCATCGCCGATCTGCCGGAGGGACGGAGCTGGTAGGTGAGGGCGGCCAACGGTCCCTCAGGTGCCCGGTGGCGGGAGGGGAGCGGCCGGTCCGGTATGACCGGAGGGCGGGCGAATCCATCCAGCACTCGGGCGATGCGCCGGGCGCTGAAGACGATGTGCCCGCGCTCGCGAAGGGTGAGGTGCGCCGGATGGCTGGGAGGCCACAGCAGCACCAGCGCTCCCCAGCAGCGACGGCCGCCCCTGAGAGGGGCGGCCGCCAATGCGACTTGGTAGGGGAAGGCCGCCGCGGCGCGCGGATACCGGCGGGCCATGTCCTCCTGGCGCCCCACCCACACCAGGCGCTCCTCGCGGACCGCCTCCGGGAGAGGGGACTCGGCGGCCAGCGGCATCCGCCACCACGGCGCGGCCGTATCGACCGGCGCCCCGCACAGCACCACCAGTCCCAGCGAGGGCTCTTCCCTATATCAGGACACTACCTCTGTGCGGCGGCAGCATGCGGGGGCGGGAGTCGCTCCCTGTGCCGTGAGCGGCGCCGGGATCAGTAGCCGGCCGTGAACCTGGTCCGGTGGTGCCGGGGCTGCTCGGCCTCGTCCAGCAGGACCACGGCGAGGTCCTCCATGGAGATCGCGGAGTTGCCGTCGGCGTCGACCAGCAGTTCGTCGGTGCCCAGCCGGTAGGTGCCGGTGCGTGTGCCCGGCTCCAGCAGCGCGGACGGGCTCAGATAGGCCCAGTCCACCTCGGTCTCGGCGCGGCAGGCCGCCAACTGGGCGTTGCAGGCCAGTGCGATGCCCCGCCAGCCGGCGGGGAAATCGGGGCCGTCGATCACGGTGGTGCCGTCGGTGCCCGGCAGTATCAGGCTGCCCGCGCCGCCGACGACCAGGAGTCGCACGCCCGTACCGGCGAGTCCGGCCAGCAGCCCTTCGGTGGCCTTGACGAGGTCGCCCTCGCTGCCGGGCGCCGGCCGGGTCGCGCCGATCACGAGGTCCTGGCCGGCGCTGAGCCGGGCCACGTCCTCGGGATTCGAGGCGTCGCCGACCTCCGCCCGGGCCTGCTCGTGCAGCTGGGGGAAGCGGGCGGAGTCGCGTACGACGGCGGTGACCTCATGGCCGCGGGACAGCGCCTCGGTCACCACTCGGCTGCCGACGTTTCCTGCTGCTCCGAAGACGGTGATGCGCATGGTTCTCTGCTCCTTGTGAAGGGGGAGGTGGGAAAGGACGGTCGGATCGGCAGGGCGATCAGCGGGAGAGCGAGGTGGAACGTTCCGGCATCGACGCGGGGGCCGGCGCGTGCTTCTCGACGGGGGTCTTGCGTATCTGGGCCGCGACGAGGGCGGCGAGGACGACGAGACCGCCCAGCGACTGCCCCACGGTGAGTTCCTGGTCGAGGACGAGCCAGCCCAGCGTGGTGGCGACCAGGGGGCTGAGCAGTCCGAGGAAGGTCACGTTCGTCGGCGGCAGGGCGCGGATCCCCCGGAACCACAGGGCGTAGGCGAGGGCCGCTCCGATGACCGAGAGGTAGCCGTATCCGGCCAGGTTCGCGGTGCTGAGCGTCGTCGGCGGCGGCCCCTCCACGACGAGGGCGACCGGGAGCAGCAGCAGACCGCCCGCGACGAGCTGCCAGCCGGTGGTCGCGAGCAGGGGTGCGGGGGAGGTCCACCGTTTGCTGAGGACGATTCCGGTGGCCATGACCACCGCGCTGGCGGCGGCCGCCGCGACGCCGAGGCCGTCCAGCCGGGCGTCGGACCGCAGGACGAGCAGGCTGACGCCGCCGACCCCCGCGACGCCGGCGAGCGCGGAGCGCGTGGAGACGCGTTCACCGAGCAGGGCGGCGGAGAGGCCTATGACCAGCAGGGGTTGCAGGGAACCGATGGTGGCGGCGACTCCGCCGGGCAGCCGGTAGGCGGCGACGAACAGCAGGGCGAAGAACGCACCGATGTTGAGGGCACCGAGCGCCAGCGCGCGCCACCACCACACCCCGCTCGGCAGCTTCCGGGTGAGCGCCACGAGGAGGAGGCCCGCGGGAAGGGCGCGCACGACGGCGGCCAGCAGGGGGCGGTCCGGCGGCAGTAACTCGGTGGTGACGAGGTAAGTGGTGCCCCAGATGGTGGGCGCCAGCGCGGTCATGAGGATGATCCCGATGCGATTGCTTAGCACTAAGGCAATGTATCTCACCGCTAAGAGAAATGGCTAGACTGGAGCCATGGCAGATCACGTTGACCGAGTACTGGAACAGTGGGGCGCGCGCCGCCCCGACCTGGACGTGTCGCCGATGGCGGTGATCGGCCGGCTGTCGCGGCTGCACCGGCTGATCGACGTCGAGCTGCGCCGCACCTTCGCCGCGCACGACCTCGACAGCGCCTCGTTCGACGTACTGGCCACCCTGCGCCGCAGCGGCCCCCCGCCGCATTCCCTGACCCCCGCCGAACTGATGCGGTCGTCCATGGTCACCTCAGGAGCCATCACCCAGCGCCTCGACCGCCTGGAGGCCCGGGGCCTGGTGTCCCGGGCGCCGAGCGCCTCGGACGGCCGCGTCGTCGACGTCACCCTCACCGACGAGGGCCTCGCCCTGATCGACCGGGCCCTGCCCGACCACGTGGCCACCGAGGAGCGCATCCTGTCCGGCCTCTCCCGCGCTCAGCGGGACGCCCTCGCCGACGGACTCCGCGACCTCCTGGAGTCCCTCGACGGCCCCGCCTGACGCAGGGGCTCCGGAGGCCCGGTCAGGGATTCCGGAGCCCCCGCCCGAGGTTGTGCTCAGCCGACAGGAACGGGCCGCGGCGCGTTGGGGGCGGACAGGCGCTCGGCGCCGTCCGGGACCGGGACCGCGGCGAAGATCGCGTCCTGCTGTTCCTGGAGTTCCTTCGCCCGTTCCGGGCTGGTGCTGGGCAGCCGCTGCTCCTCGTACAGCTTGTGGGTGACCTCCTGGGCGTACTTGCCGGCCGGAGTGTGGAGCTGGACCTCGAAGCGGTGCCCGGAGCGCGGGGCCTGCCATACCGAGTTGATCGCCTTGTAGCCCTTGGCGCGGCCCCAGGTGTTGGACCACTTGGTGCTGTCATTGCCCCAGGCGGACAGCACGCGCGAGGCGACGGCGACGCCTGTGACGTAACGGCCGTCCGGCCACTGCAGGGTGTAGCGCACAGAGTCGTTGATTCCGGCCAGAGCCTCGTTCACCTTCTGGCCCGGGTGCTCCTTCATGGACGTGGCGACCTTGCGCTTGAGCGAGTCCGGCGACTTCAGCCGGTGGTCGAAGCCGACCACCTCCGCCGAACTCAACGCGGCCGCGGCCCGCACCTGCGGGCTGATGGAGCGCTCGGCCTGCCTGGCCTGCTCCGCGAACGCGTCGACGCGCGCGTTGTCCGCGGCGTTCAGGGACAGCCCGCCCTCGCCCTGCCAGCCGCCGTCGTCGTCGGCACGACCGGCTTTGCCGACCTTGTCGGCCATCGGCGCGGCCTGGACACCGGGGGCCGAGCCCAGTCCGAGTGCCACGGCCAGCGCGGTCGCGGTGGCGGCTCGGGACACCATGGTGCTGAGATTCATGGGCGTGCGTCGTTCCTCTCTCGAAGGGGTTCGTCCGCCGTGTGCGCCGGACGACAGACAGTCACTCAACCCAACAGGGAGCACGCGTCCCCGTGCTCACCGAACCCTCCAACGAGGGGGGTTTGTCTTGATCCCATTGACGGGTGGCCGGATGTCCCTCCCCGTCCACCGCGCCCGGCCGGAGCGGCTCGGGAGTGCGTCCTGCTCAGGAGAGAGAGTCCTGTCAGCTGCCGGTGGCCGACTTCCACGCGGCGACGTAGCCGGAGAGGTTCTTGTCGACGTCGGTCCAGTCGGGGCGGAAGATCTCGACGCCGCGCATGATGCCGGCGAGCGAGGTGGCGTTGGGGTCGGTCGCCTTGACGTCCGTACGCGCGGCGAAGCCGCCGCCCACGGCGGAGACTTCGCGCTGCACGCGGTCGGTGAGGAGGTAGTCCAGGAACTTCTTGGCGTTCTCGGTGTGCGGGGCTCCCCTCACCAGTCCGGCCGTGTAGGGGAGGGCGAAGGTGGTGCGGCGGCCGTCGTCGCCGGCCGGGAAGAAGATGCCTTGGTCCGGCATCGACTTCATGTTCGCGAAGTTCATCTGCACGTCCCCGTTGGCCACCAGGAGTTCGCCCTTGTCGACCTTCGGGGCGAGCTGGCCGGTCGAGCGGGAGGGGCCCACGTTGTTCCTCTGCAGCTCCTTGAGATAGGCCAGCGCGGGCTCCTTGCCGCCGAAGTCGTGCATGGCCTTGATCAGCACGGCCGTGCCGTCGCCCGCCACCCCGGGGGTGGAGTACTGCAACCTGCCCTTGAACCTGGGGTCGAGAAGGTCCTTCCAGGTCTTGGGCGGAGCGCCCTTGAGCTCCTTGGAGTTGTAGATGAAGCAGAAGTAGTTGCCGGCGATCGCGGTCCATTTGCCGGAGGGGTCCTTGTCGCCCTCGGTGACCTTGTCCGAGCCCTGGGGCCGGTACGCGGCGAGCAGGCCCTTGCCGTCGGCCTGCTGGACGAACGGCGGCAGGGTGACGAGGACGTCCGCCTTGGTGTTGGACCTCTCCCGGGCCAGGCGCTGCACGACTTCGCCCGATCCGCCCTCGACATAGCGGACCTTGACGCCGGTCTCCTTCTCGAAGTCCTTGAAGACCTTGTCGTAGAAGCCGGAGCCGTCCTCGGCCCTCAGGCCGTCGGCGCTGTACACGGTGATCTCGTTCGACCGGGCGTCGGCCGTCCCTCCGCACGCGGTGAGCGGGGCGAGGAGGAGGGGGACGAGAGCGAGCGGGACGCGGGAACGGGGCATGGCGGGGCGGACTCCTTCACGGGAAGAACGTGCGGCGGGAGGGGGATCAGCGGTGGGCGGCCTTCGTACGGATCCGGGAGACCGCGTACAGCGCCAGCAGCGTCGTGGCCATGAGTACGACGGCGAGCACGGCACCGGGGAAGAGCGCGCCCCGGTCGGTGGCGGCGAAGACCTTGACGGGCAGGGGCACCCAGTCCGGGGGGTAGAGCATCATCGTGGCGCTCAGCTCGCCCATGGACAGGGCGAAGCACAGCCCCGCGGCCGCCGAGAGGGACGGCAGGAGAAGGGGCAGCTTGACCCGCAGCAGGACGTTCAGGGGGTTCGCGCCGAGGCTCGCGGCGGCCTGTTCGTACGCGGGGTCCAGGCGGTCCAGCGCCGCCGTCACCGACTGGTGGGCGAATGCGGTCACCAGGACGGCGTGCGCCAGGACGACGATCGTGGACGTGCCGTTGAGCAGGAGCGGCGGCTTGGAGAAGGCGACCAGGAGCGACAGCCCGACGACCACCGACGGCACGGCGACCGGCAGCACGAACAGCGCTCCGATCACGCGCCGCAAGCGCGGGCCCCTGGCCGCCAGGGCCGCCCACGCGCCCGTGACCAGGGCGAGCACGCTCGCCGCGACGGCCGTCAGCACGCTGGTGGCGAGCGCGTCCAGAGCGTCCCCGTGTGCGACGGCCCGGTAGTGCTCCAGGGTCGCGCCGGAAGGGAGCACGCCGCTCCACCGCGTGGCCAGGGAGGCGGCCACGACGACGAGGAACGGCAGCGCGAAGACGGGGAGGAACAGCGCGAGGAAGGCGGCGTGGACCGCCCGGCGGGCACGACGGCTATGCACGAGCACGACGGACTCCGTCCATGCGAGTGGTGATCGTTCGGTACAGCCCGTACAGCGCCAGCGAAAGGCAGATGTTGACGACGGCCACCACGCAGGCACCGCTGTAGTCGCCGTCGAGGATCGCCTTGCCGTAGACGAGCACGGGCAGGGTCGTCACGCCCTTCGCACCGGTGAAGAGGACGATGCCGAATTCGTTGAGGCACATCACCAGCACGAGCGAGCCGCCGGCCGCCAGCGAGGGCAGCGCCGCGGGCAGGACGACCTGCCGGACGATCCGCGGCGGCTTGGCGCCGAGCGAGGCCGCTACGTCCAGCTGTGCGGTCTCGAACTGCGAGAACGCGCCGAGCAGCGGCCGCATGACGAAGGGCGTGAAGTAGGTGATCTCCGCGAGCAGCACGCCCCAGGGCGTGTGCAGGAAGCCGAACGGGCCGTGCGCGGCGCCGGTCACGCCGGTCCACAGACCGTTGGCCATACCGGTGGTGCCGTAGACGAAGAGGAGGGCGAGGGTGATGAGGAAGGACGGGAAGGACACGAAGACGTCGATGAACCGGCCGATCGCCTTGCCGCCGGGAAAGGGGATGAACGCGATGACCAGGGCGAGGAAGAAGCCGAGGAGGAGCGCGCCGGTGGTGGCGCCGACGGCGATCAGGACCGTGTTGCGCAGGGCATCACGGAAGACGGCCTGGGCGAACACCTCGGTGTAGGCGGAGAACGAATGCCCGCCGCCGTCCGGTGACACGGACTGCCACAGGACGAGCGCGAGGGGGTGGAGGAAGACCAGGCCGAGGGCGACGACGGGCGGGAGGGCCAGGACCCAGGCCGGGACCTTCCTCCGCCGCACGACATCGGGCACGGGCAGGGACACGGGCGCGGGCGCGGTCACGGGCTCAGCCATGGGCCCCTGCCGGGAGCAGCACCGCGTCCCGCGCGGCGAAGTGCACGGTGACCTCGGTGCCGAGCGGTGGTGGTGCGGGGAGCTCGCGGAGGTCGGCCGTCACCCGGTGGCCGGCGACGTCGACGCACAGCCGGTGGGTGGCGCCGCGCCACTGGACCTCCGTGACCGTCCCGCGCAGGGCGTTGGGCCCTTCCCCGAGCCCCACCAGGTGCGGGCGGACGCACAGCGTGGCCGTATCGCCCTGCGCGGCGCCGCCCGCCTGCACGTCCAAGTCGGTGCCGGCGAGACGTACGCCGTCGGTGGTGACCGTCACCGGCAGGAGGTTCGCGGTGCCGACGAAGGAAGCCGTGAACTCGGTGCGCGGTCGCCGGTAGAGGTCCCGCGGGGTGCCGCAGTCCTGCAGCCGGGCGCGGTCCATGACGGCGATCCGGTCGGCCAGGGTCAGCGCCTCGACCTGGTCGTGGGTGACGTACAGCATGGTGATGTCCGGCAGTTCGCGGTGCAGGCGGGCGAGTTCGGCCAGCATTCCGGAGCGCAACTGTGCGTCCAGGGCGGACAGCGGCTCGTCGAGGAGGAGCACGCCGGGCCGGATCGCCAGCGCCCGCGCGATGGCGACGCGCTGCTGCTGCCCGCCGGAGAGTTCACGCGGATAGCGCTTGGCGTACGCGGCCATGCCGGTCATCTCCAGCGCCTCCGCGACGCGCGCGGCGATCTCGGCCCGGGGCGCCTTGCGCGCCTTGAGGCCGAAGGCGACGTTGGCGTCGACCTTCATATGGGGGAAGAGCGCGTACTGCTGCACCACCATGCCGACGCCGCGCCGGTGCGGTGGCAGCGCGGTGACGTCGCGGTCCCCGATGTGCACCCGTCCCGCCGCGGGCTCGACGAAACCGGCGACCGTGCGCAGTGCGGTCGTCTTCCCCGAGCCGGAGGGGCCGAGGAGCGCCATGACCTCGCCCGGTTCGACGGTGAGGTCGAAGGAGTCCAGCACGGTGGTGCGGCCGTACGCGACCGTGACGCCGTCGAAGCGGATGCCCGTGCTCAACGGCCGTCCTCCGCCCGTCGCAGGAGGTCCGGCAGCTCCGCCACGGACCGCAGCACATGGGTCGCTCCGGCGGCGCGGAGTACGGCCTCGTCGTGCGCGCCGGTCAGGACCCCGGCCACCACCCCCGCACCCGCGTTGATGGCCGACCGCATGTCGTGGGAGGTGTCGCCGGCGACCGCGATCCGCCGTACGTCGTCCACCGCCCGGGTGCGCAGCAGGGCGGTGAGCACCATGTCGGGGTACGGGCGGCCCCGGCCGCCCGCGTCGGCGGGGCACAGGGTGAGGTCGGCCAGTTCCGTCCAGCCGAGGGCGGCGAGGATCGTGTCCTGGGTGACGCGGGCGAAGCCGGTGGTGAGGACCACGGTGCGGCCTTCGGCGCGGAGCGTTTCGACGGCCTCACGGGCGCCGGGCACCGGCTCGCAGTGGCCGGCGGCCACCAAGGCGCCGTACGCGGACTCGAATTCCGCGTTGGCGCGGCGGGCCGCGTCCTCGTCGCCGGCGAAGAGGTGCCGGAAGACGGAGATCTTCGACTCGCCCATCGTGGCGCGGACGTGGGCGAGCTGTTCGGCGTACCGGGCGGTGTCCGGGGCGACTCCGAGGGCCTGGGCGGCGGCGCCGAAGGCCCGCTCGACCAGGCCGTCGTCGGCGACGGTGGTCCCGGCCATGTCCAGGAGGACCAGGTTCGTCTTCTCGGCCATGTGCCTCACCAGCCCAGTTCGTTCGCGGTCGACTCGGCGATCGCCGGGGAGCACGTCATGCCGCGCCCGCCGGGCCCGGTGACGAGCCAGACGCCGTCGCGCAGCTGTTCGCGGTGCACGACACGGGTGGTGTCCGCGCACTGCGCGTACACCCCGGCCCAGCGCCGGCGGATCCCCGGCAGGGGGCGGCCGAGCAGGGCCTCGGCGACGGACGTGAGGTGCTGGTACGGGTCCTCGTCGACGTCGAAGGCGAACGGCTCGGCGTACTCGTGGGTGTCGCCGATCGTCAGGCCGCCGTCGGCACGCTGGACCATCAGCAGCTGCATCCTGTGCTCGGCCGCGACCGGGGGCTGGGCCCGGGACGCCGCCATCGTCTCGAGGGCCGCACCGCCGTAGGCGGGGTAGTAGCGGAAGCTGTCGGCGTCGGCGACGGACGTGGTGAGCGTCTCGCCCAGCGGGGCGGTCTGCATCATCTGCAGGCGCACGCGTCGCACCGGCAGCGCGGGCGCGAGTTCGCGGACGAGGCCGCCCAGCCAGGCGCCGGTGCACAGGACGACCGCGTCGCCTTCGTGCAGTCGGCCGTGGTCGTCGCGGACCGCGGACGCTCCGACCACCTCGCGGGCCTCGCGCCCGCCGAGGAACGTGTAGCGGCCGGAGGACCGCAGCGCTTGCCGCAGGGCGCGCTGGGCCGTACGCGGCTCGACGGCGGCGTCGCGGCCGCAGGCCAGGGCGCCGAGGAGCTTCCCGCGCAGGGCGGGGTTGACGGCCCGGACTTCGTCGGGCGTGAGCAGCCGGAATCCGCGGGCGGCGGCATCCGGCCGGGCCAGGGCGGCGCGGGCGACGGCCAGTTCGCTCTCGTTGGTGACGACGGTCAGTGAACCGTTGGCACGGAAGCCGAGGCCGGGGACGGTGGCGCTGATCTCCTCCCATAATGCGCGGGCCCGCAGCGCGGTCTCCAGCTCCTCGCCGGCCGCCCGGCCGCTGACCCAGATCAGGCCGAAGTTGCGGACGGAGGCGCCGCGGGCCTCGACCTCCCGCTCGATGTGCACGACCTCGTGGCCGCGCCGCACTGCCTGCCAGGCGTGCATGGTTCCCAGGACGCCGGCTCCGATGACTATGACTCGCATGAGGTGAACGGTCGTCGGGCGGGGTGACGCGGGGGCGGCCGGCCGGCGAAGCGGGGGGAAACGAGCCGCCAAACTTGGACTAGACCCGTTATCGTTTCGTGACATCGAAAGGGGGTGCCGGGGGCTTCTCCGGCTCAGCCCCCGCCGCGCAGGTGCGTGGTGAACGAGAACCGGTCTCCCCGGTAGAGCGACCGCACCCGTTCCAGCGGTCTGCCGTCGGTGTCCCGGGAGACCCGGTGGATCAGCAGCATGGGCAGCGCGGGCGGCGTGCCGATCAGCAGGGCTTCGCGCGGGGTCGCCAGAACGGTCTCCAGCCGCTCGTCCGCGTCCCCGAAGCCGATGCCCAGACGGTCACGCAGATAGCCGTAGAAGGAGGAGTCCGGCTCGAACTCCGTGTCCAGCCCCGGCGCCCGCTCCACCGCCACGTACGTGCTTTCCAGCCCCACCCGTTCGTCGTCGGCGAGCAGCACCCGCTCCAGATGCCAGACGGGCTCGCCCGGTCGTACGCCGACATCGGGGGAGAGGGCGGTGGGGCAGGCGAGGCGGTCCAGGCCGATGAGGGTGCGCCCGGGCCGGCGCCCCTGGCGGCGTACGCCCTCGGTGTAGCTGGCGAGGGCGAGCGGCTGTTCCAGCTTCGGCCCGGCCACGACCGTACCGCGCCCCACACGGCGCAGCCGTCCCTCGAGCAGCAACTCACGCAGGGCCTGACGCACGGTCTCGCGAGCCACTTCGAAGCGTGCGGCGAGCTCGCGCTCGGCGGGCAGCAGGCCGCCCTCGCCCAGGTCGTCGAGGAGGACGGCGACCTGGGCCTTGACCGCGTAGTACTTGGGGATCCGCCCGTGCTCGGGGATGCCGGCCCGGACGGGGGCGCCGGGTGCCCGGCCCGGGACGTGGTGCGTGTGTGTCGGTTCCACGGGGTGATCCTCGCATCCCCGTGTGAACGGGGTGTCAGGGGCGGAGCGGAGCCGCGGGCGGGGTTCGGCGGATGCGGGCGACGGCGGAAACGGGATGCGCAGCCTCCCGCCCACGGCCATGATGTCGATCATGACCGTGTTCCTGGATGATCCCGCCCGGCTCGGCGAGAGTCGTCTGTCCGACGGGCGGCTGCTCGGGTGGGCCGAGTGGGGGCCGCCGGACGGCGTGCCCGTGGTGCTCTGCCCGGGTGCGGCCACGAGCCGCCGGCTCGGCTTCGGCGCGGGCGTCGTCGCGGCGCTCGGAGTGCGCCTGATCTCCGTGGACCGCCCGGGGCTCGGTGTCTCGACATCCGCCCCCGGCCGGACCTTCTCCGACTTCGCCGGCGATGTCGGTCTACTCTGCGCCCTGCGGGGGCTGGGGCGCCCCGCGATGGTCGGGAACTCGCAAGGTGCGCCCTTCGCTCTCGCTTGTGCGGAGGCGGGCGTGGCTTCCGCGCTGGCCGTCGTCTCCGGCGCGGACGAGGTCGCCGCGCCGGAGTTCGCCTCCGCTCTTCCGGCGGACCTGCGCGGCCTCGTCGAGCGGACCGCGTGCGACCCGGCCGGCGCCGAGGAGTTCTTCGCGGGCTTCAACGCGGATGCGATGTGGGGCATGGTCATGGCCGGGAGCCCCGCCTGCGACCTCGCGGTCTACCAGGATCCTGCTTTCGCGGCCGCCTACCGCAGGGCCTTGGACGAGGGCTTCGCCCAAGGTGCGGCCGGCTACGCCCGCGACACGGTCCTGGCCATGGGGCGGTGGCCGTTCACCCTCGACGGGATCGCCGTCCCGGTCGACATCTGGTACGGCGAGCAGGACGCCGGCCACTCTCCCGACAACGGAGCCCTGCTCGCTTCCCGCATACCCGGTGCCCACCGCCGTCTCGTACCCGGGATCGGCGGCGCTCTGTTGTGGACACATGCCGAGCCGATCCTCACGTCGCTCCTGGAGAAGGCCGCCGGCGAACGGCAGTCCGGCGCCTCTATGGCCTGAGGCCATGCGCCGATCGTCGCGCGACAGGGGTGGATTGCGCGCCGGATGGCGGCTGTACCGAGGGGTGGCCGACCGCGACGATTGCAGACATGGACCCCGAACTCGAAGCATTCCTACCGCTGATACCCCGCTCCGACCTGACCGACCCGGTCGCGGAGCGCGAGAACCTCGCGCGACTGATCGCCTCGCTGCCGGCACCGGACACCGGGGGAATGGAGGTGGAGGACCGTACGGTGCCGGGCGACCCGGACGTCCCCGTGCGGATCTACCGCCCGCACGCGGCGCAGGGCGCCATCGTCTGGTTGCACGGTGGTGGATTCTGCACGGGTGACCTGGACACCGAGCACCCCTTGGCCGCCCGGCTCGCGGACGCCTCCGGCGTCTTGCTGATCTCGGTCGGCTACCGCCTCGCTCCCGAACACCCGTTTCCGGCAGCCCTGGACGACGCGTACACCGTCCTCACCTGGACTGCCGAGCACGCCGAAGAGCTCGGCGTCGATCCCGCGCGGATCGCGGTCGGCGGCATGAGCGCGGGCGGATGCATCGCGGCCGCCGTGGCGCTGCGGGCACGCGATGAGCAAGGTCCGCCGATCCGGTACCAGTTGCTCAATCAGCCCGGCCTCGACGACCGCCAGGAGACCGTATCGGCACGGAAGTTCACCGACACGCCGCGGCTCGATCGCCGCAACGCCGCCGTCGCGTGGCGGCACTACCTCGGATCCGCGCCCGCCTCGGCGTCCGCGGCCCCGGCCCGGGCCGCCGATCTGTCCGGTCTGCCGCCCGCCTACATCGCCACGGCTGAGTTCGATCCTTTCCGTGACGAAGGCATTGCCTACGCGCTGCGCCTGCTGGAGGCCGGCGTCCCGGTCGAACTGCACCAGTGGCCGGGCACGTTCCACGGATCGCACGCCATCATCTCCACCGCCGTGTCCCAGCGGCAGAACGCCGAGCTCGCCGCCGTTCTGCGCCGCGCGCTGTCGGAGTGACGGCGAACGCGCACGCGTACCGCCCGTGGCTGACAACGCCGACAACAGCGCCGAGGGCCCCCGTAGCTGGCATACCAATGTCCCATCGGGGGTTCCCGGGGGCTGGTAGGCGGCGATGCCGAACGCGTCGGTCGTCTCCGGGCCCCGGGCGGGATCAACCGCACTGTTAGCGTTACCCCCTGAGCGAGGGGCGGAGACAGCAGATGGCATCGAGCACGTTTCGCATCGGCGGGGACCTGAAGGCAGGGCGGCTCGGCTTCGGAGCCATGCGCCTGCCGACGGAGCCGGGCCCCGCCCGCGACGCCTCCCTCCGGATTGCCCGGCGGGCCGTCGAGCTGGGCGTCACGCTGATCGATACCGCCCATATGTACGGGTGGGGAGCCAACGAGGAGCTCCTCGCCGAGGCCCTGCACCCCTACGCCGACGGGCTGCTCATCACGACCAAGGTCGGCGTCGCGCGATCGGCCGGGCCGGCCGGGTGGACGCTCGACGGGCGGCCGGACGTGCTGCGCGATCAGGTCGAACACGCCCTGCGCCGGCTTCGCGTCGAGCGGATCGAGCTGCTCCAGCTGCACCGCATCGATCCGGAGGTGCCTCTCGCCGACCAGCTCGGCGCACTGCGGGAGCTCCAGGCCGAGGGCAAGGTCGGCCGCCTCGGGCTGTCCGAGGTCACCGTCGCCGAACTCGATCAGGCGCGGGAAATCATCGACGTCGCGAGCGTGCAGAACCGGTACAGCCTGCTCGACCGCGAACACGAGCCCGTGCTCGCGGCGTGCGAAGCGGCGGGCATCGCGTTCCTGCCGTGGCGCCCGGTCGCCGGTGCGGCGTCGGCGGCGACGGCCGAGATCGCCGCCGTGGCGGCCGAACTCGGCGCCACCCCCACGCAGGTCTCGCTCGCATGGCTCCTCCACCACTCCCCGGTCATCCTCCCGATCCCGGGCACCGCCCGGCTCGACCACCTGGAGGAGAACCTCGCCGCGGCACGGCTCCACTTGACTCCGGCGCACTGCGACCGCCTCGACGGGATCGAGCGGACCGGTTGAGTTGACCCCGCACTCCCTGGCGTTCTATGTGGACGTCGTCACCACCGGCACCGTGCTCGGCCTGCGCCCTACGGACTCTCCCGACCGCGTCACCGAGGTCCTGGGGACGGACTTCGGCGAGAACAGCTTCAGCGACCACAGCATGTGGCGTGACTACGGCCTGGCCGAGTTCTTCTGGGACCGCGCTTCCGCCGACCAGCCCTGGTCGGGCCACCACTTCACCTTGCAGGTGCACAGGCTCGCGTACCGGGACCGCACGCTCGCCAACGAGACGCTCCGCGCCCGGTACGGACGGTTCGCCCCACGGCTCCGCTTCGACAAGCTGCAGCGCCTACTGAAGCGGCGAGGCGTCCCCCTGCTGGAAATCCCGGAAATCCCGGGGAACGCACCGTACTACCGGACGTTCTGGCAGCCCGATTCCCAGGTCTCCGTCTCCGTCGTCGCCACCTACGGCGAATACAGCACACCGGACAACCTACGGGTCGGCGACGTGAACAGCATCCAGAGCCCGACGACTGCCGCGGAAGTGGAGTGGCGGAGGTCGCGGGCCGGGCGGTGAGAGATGACGCCGCCATGTCAGAGCCGTCGAGTCCGGCGTCGTGGCCGTCACCTCCGGATTGTCAGACCCACCCAGCACACTGGCAGGGTCTAGATCCATCGAGCACCAGTGAGACTCATGATCACCACACTCGCCGTCGAGAACTACCGCTCCCTGCGCCGCCTGATCGTGCCGCTGGACAGACTCAACGTCGTCACGGGCGCGAACGGCACCGGCAAGTCCAGCCTGTATCGCGCGCTGCGGCTGCTCGCCGACGCGGCCCGGGGCGGCGCGGTCGCGGCGCTGGCGCGCGAAGGCGGGCTCCCCTCCACCCTGTGGGCGGGGGAAGAGAAGCCGGGGCGGGGCGTGGGCCGCGCCGAGCCCGTCAGCCTGCGGCTCGGCTTCGCCGGGACCGACTGCAGCTATGCCGTCGACTTCGGACACCCCATCTCCGACGGCTCGCTCTTCGACCTGGACCCGGAGATCAAACGCGAGTGCACGTGGACGGGCCCCGTGCTGCGCCCGGCCGCGCTGCTCTGCGACCGCTCGGGCCCCGCCGTACGCACCCGCACCGCGGACGGCGGCTGGCACCGCTCGGCCAACGCGATCCGTCCGTACGACAGCATGCTCAGCGAACTCGCCGACCCGCAGCTCGCCCCCGACCTGCTGCGACTGCGCGAGCTCATCCGGTCCTGGCGCTTCTACGACCACGTGCGCACCGACGCGCACGCACCCGCCCGCACCGCACGGATCGGCACCCGCACCCCCGTCCTCAGCCACGACGGCTCCGATCTCGCGGCCGCCCTGGAGACCATCCGGGAGATCGGCGACCACGAGGCACTGGACCACGCCGTGGACGCCGCGTTCCCCGGCAGCCGCGTACGCGTCGAGAACCATGACGGACGATTCGAACTGAAACTGCACCAGCGCGGCCTGCTGCGCCCGCTGGGTGCCGGCGAACTCTCCGACGGCACCCTGCGCTACCTCCTGTGGGCGGCGGCACTGCTGACCCCCCGACCGCCCGAGCTCCTGGTCCTCAACGAGCCGGAGGCCAGCCTCCACCCGGACTTGCTGCCTCCGCTCGCCGATCTGATCCTCACCGCGGCCAAGGACACCCAGCTGGTGGTGGTCACCCACGCCCCGGTCCTGGCAGAAGAGCTCGCCCGAAACGCCCCGCGCCACCGGCTCGACGTCAACTCCATACGCCTGGTCAAGGAGGCGCAGGGTCAGACAACGGTGGCGGGGCGCGAAGGGCTGCTGGACGAGCCCTTGTGGTACTGGCCCAAGCGCTGACGGCAGCCGCACGCCGCACACAGGTGTACCGGGCGAGCGCCAGGCCTGAGAGGCCTCCCTCTGGCGGCTCGCCCCGTCGTCCGGTCTCGGGGGCGCGCGGTTCTACTGCGTGCCCCGGGGTAAGCAAGCCCGCGTAGCCGAAGAAGGGGGGCAGCACATGCATCAGGTCGTCTTCACGAGCTATGGACGGCATGAGCTCCGCTTGCTGGGGGTCCGCCGCGGCGCGCATGCCCACGCTGCCCGTGACTTCCGACTGACGATGACACTCGAGGGCGACTTCGCCGCTGCCTTCGCCGACGGCGACAACGGGAGCATCCTGCCGACCCGCAGCATGACCAACACGGCTTCCGCCTTGGTGCACGACCACGTGGACGCCAGCGTCGAACGCCTCGCCCTGGCGCTCGCGGAACGCCTGCTGGAAGCGTGTCCGGCCGCATCGACCGCGCACGTATCCATAGCCGAGCACCCCTGGATACCCCTGCCCGGCAGCCATCACAGCTTCGCCACCGGCCCTTCCGACCAATGGCTGGCCGACGCGACGGCTCGGCGCGGCCGGCCGGCCACGGTGGTCAGCGGCATCAGCGGTCTGCATCGAGCAGTGACGACGGGATCGAGTTTCACGGGCTTCCTGGTGGACGACTACACCCTCGCCCCTGAGGTGAACGCGGAAGACCGGGTCCTGCGCATGTCCGGCGACATGCGCTGGGAGTACAGCAGCCCGCCCGCCGACTATGACCAGTACCGCGACAAGGCCCTGCGGGCCTTCGTGGATTCCACGGCCGACCAGCTCAGCTCCTCCTCTCAGCATTCCGCGTACCTGTCTGCCGCGGCCGTGCTCGACGCGTGCCCGCTCATCAGCCAGGTCAGTGTGCACTTCACGCACCACGCCCACGCGGCGTCGGCCCTCCGGCCCTTCGGCAGGGACGGCACGGATGACGGGTCCGGTGTCTGGCTGGGCACGGACTCCTCGTACGGCGCCGGTGCCGTGACGGTCAGGCGAGGCGCCGGCGGATGAAGGCGCCGCCGCGCCCCCGGCCGTCCGGTGCGTCGGGACACCAGAGCCCCTGGGCGTGCGCGCGATGGCGCGCACGGCAACACCGCGCTTCGGGCGCCCTGGGCGCCGCGGCTCGTTCGAGGGATTCCCGGGTAGGGAGGGGGCCGTGAGGGTGCCCCGGTCAAGGGGCACAGCTCCGGGACCGAGGAGGGTGCATGTCCGATCGGCGAAGAGCCGGCGTCGCGTTGAGGGCCGCCGTGCTGGCGGCGGCATGTCTGGCGTGGTCCCCGGCCGCCGCCCGAGCTGACGACACGCAGCCGTCCCCTGCCCGGAACGACTCCGTCGCTTGTGTGGGGCAGTACCGCACGTTGTGGACCCCGGGGCTCTCCCTCATCACCCGGCCGACGAGGATCTCGACGACCGAGCAGTACGCCTGCGCGGAAGGCTCCGGGAAGGTGAGCAAGGCCGTCGGCCGCTTCGAAGGCACCCTTCCCGCATCCTGCCTCGGTGTTAACACTTCGCCGTTCCGTGAGGTCGTGCGCTACACGGACGGACGCGAATCCGTGATCGAGTACACCTCCAACATCAGGGCTCGCGTCGGCGCCGCCAGCCTCGTCAAGCTGGAGGGGACGGTCACCGAGGGACACGGAAAGGGGCAACACGCCTTCCGTACCGCGCAACTGCTGCACACCGACCTGCCGACGGCGTGTCTCTCTGCCGACGGTCTCCGGCAGGGCACCGGACTGGCCGAGCTCTCCATCGGCCCACGCACCGGTGATCGCAGCAGCCCTCCTCGGCATCCTGATGGGCACCGTCCGGGCGGAAAATGATGGGGCGGACCATGTAACCGACCGGCAGAATGCCCCCATGAACGACCGGCTCGACGACGTCCCCGACGGCCCCACCACGGCGGCCCGGGCGACGCACTGGATCACCACGCCCATCACCGCTGACCTCCTGCGCGGCGCCCTGGATCTGGAGCGCACCGAACAGGGGCTTCTGCCGCACCGGCTGCCCGCCCGGGCCCGGGCACAGTGCGCCGACGGGCAGCTGGCCATGGCCGAGGCCCAGCCCTCCGGCGTACGGCTGGTGTTCCGCACCCGTGCCACCGCTGTCGAGCTGGACGCACTGCGCACCAAGAACGCCTACCAGGGCGCCCCGCCCCGCCCCGACGGCGTGTACGACCTGCTCATCGACGGGCAGCTGGCAGACCAGGCCGGTGTGACCGGTGGCAACGTCCGGCTGGTGGACATGAGCACCGGGTCCGTGGAGACCAGGCCCGGCCCGGTCGGCACCGTCCGGTTCTCCGGTCTTTCCGACCGCGTCAAGGACGTCGAGATCTGGCTGCCGTACAACGAGATCACCGAGCTGGTCGCCCTGCGCACCGATGCCCCCGTCGAGCTCCTGCCGGACAGTGGCCGCAAGAAGTGGCTGCACCACGGAAGTTCGATCAGTCACGGCTCCGACGCCGCGAGCCCCAGCACGACCTGGCCCGCGCTGGCCGGCTCCCTCGGCGGGGTCGAGCTGACCAACCTGGGCCTGGGCGGCAGCGCCCTGCTCGACCCGTTCACCGCCCGCGCCCTGCGCGACACTCCCGCGGACCTGATCAGCGTCAAGATCGGCATCAACCTCGTCAACACCGACCTGATGCGCCTGCGTGCCTTCGGCCCCGCGGTGCACGGCTTCCTCGACACCGTCCGCGAGGGACACCCCACCACTCCGCTCCTGGTGGTCTCGCCCATCCTGTGCCCCATCCACGAGGACACTCCCGGCCCCAGCGCCCCGGACTTCAGCACCGTCAGCGAGGGAAGGCTGCAGTTCCGGGCCGCGGGCGATCCCGCGGAACGGGCCGGCGGGAAGCTGACCCTCAACGTCATCCGGGACGAACTGGCCCGCATAGTGAAGCAGCGGGCAGCCGACGACCCGAACCTGTACTACCTCGACGGCCGCGACCTCTACGGCGAGGCGGACTTCGCCGAACTGCCGCTGCCCGACCAGCTCCACCCCGACGCCGCCACCCACCGCCGCATCGGCGAACGTTTCGCCGCCCTGGCCTTCGGCTCCGGCGGGCCGTTCGCCGCCACGCAGGCCTGAAACGTGTAAACGTCCGTTCCTCATCCGGCTCCGACCGTCATCGGAGCCGGATCGGATGAGGAGTGCCGCGGCAGGTGGCTGGCCCCCGCGGGGATACGGGGGCCAGCCGGAGTGATCACGGCCGGACGCGTCACTAACGTCTGAGCACATGACACCCTTACGGCGCAGCAAGAGAACAGCCTCCTCGGAGAGGCGCCGGCGGCGTGGGCCGGCGGCGTTCGCCGTGGCATCGATCGCCCTGGCGCTCACCGCCCCCTCGGCCGACGCGGCGACCATGTCCGGCACGGCGGCCCGAGCCACCTCGGCCTCCGGATGCGACACCGCGCGCGGCGCGGTCACCGGCTCCCTGGACACCCTCGGACAACGCCACGGCTTAGCGGCCGCGGCCGTCGAAGTGGTCGACGGCCGCTGCGGAAAGTGGAGCGTCGCCCGGGGCGTGGCCGACCTGAGCACCGGCCGTCCGATGAACGCGAAGGACCGGCTGCGGATCGGCAGCGTCAGCAAGACCTTCACAGCCACGGTCGTCGTGCAGCTCGCCGCGGAGGGCCGGATCGGGCTGGACGTCCCGGTCGAGCGCTATCTGCCGGGGCTGATCCGGGGCAACGGTCACGACGGTCGCACGATCACCGTACGCCAACTGCTGCAGCACACCAGCGGACTTCCCGACCACGTCGAAGCCGTCGCCGGAAGGCCCGTGGAGGAGTGGCGCTACCGTCACTTCGAGCCCCGCGAACTGATCGAGACCGCGCTCAAGCTGCCACCCCCGGACAAGAAGTGGCACTACTCGACGACCAACACGATCGTCGCCGGGCTCATCGTCGAGAAGGTCACCGGGCACGGCGTGGAGGCGGAGGTGACCCGCCGGATCATCAAGCCGCTCGGCCTGCGCGACACCTACTGGCCGGGCGACGACACACGCATCCTGGGCCCGCACTCGCGCAGTTACTTCAGGGGCCCCGACGCGCCGGACGGCACACCTTCACCCCGGGTCGACGGCACCGAGTGGAACGTGACCTTCGGCCGCGCGGGCGGCGCGCTGATCTCGACTCCCTCCGACGTCAACCGGTTCTTCGGCGCGCTGTTCGGCGGCGAGCTGCTGCCCGAGCGGTGGCTCGCCGAGATGAAGCGCACCGTACCCGCGGACCCGGACCGGCTCTGGCCCGGCGCCCGCTACGGGCTGGGCCTGATCGCCTCACCGCTGGAGTGCGGCGGCTGGTGGTGGGGGCACGGCGGGACGGTGCCCGGCGGCCACCGGGCGCTGGGCGCGATCGGCCCCGGAGGCCGGACCGTGTCCCTCGCCCTCAACGAGGTGCCCGCAACCGACCGGGCGGAACAGGACTTCCGCGCCGTCGTGAGCACCGCCTTCTGCGCCGACCGCACCGGTCAGGCGAAGGAGACCCCGTGACCACCCGCAGCGCCGTCACCGCGCGCCGCGCCTCGGCCGTGGGCCTCGCCCTCACCGCCTGCCTCACCGCTACTCCCGCGGCCTCCGCCTCCGCCGCCGGGACGCCCGAGGCCGGGCTCGGGCGCTACTACCAGCAACGTCTCGACTGGGGCAGCTGCGTCAAGGGCCCCGGCGACACCACCGGCACCGACTTGGACAAGGTCGGCGTGCAGTGCGCGGACGTGACCGTTCCGCTCGACTACGCCGACCCTCGGGGCCGTACGATCACCGTCGCGATATCCCGGCTCAAGGCCACTGACACCCGCCGTCGTGTGGGTCCGCTGCTGCTCAACTTCGGCGGTCCCGGCGGGCCCGCCCTCGGCGATCCGCCGGTTGTCCGCAAGGCCATGAAGGACGTCGGCGCGCGCTACGACATCATCGGCATGGACCCGCGCTTCGTCGGCCGCAGCACCCCGCTCGACTGCGGCTGGCCCGTGGGCCACTCCATCTTCTCGGCCGGCCTCGGCAGGGCCGGTTTCGACCGGCAGGTCGCCCTGCACAAGGACCTGGCCGCGAAGTGCCGAGCCACCAACGCCTCCGTGCTTCCGCACGTCAGCACGCGCAACACGGCCCGCGACATGGACGTCGTCAGGGCCGTGCTCGGCGAGCGGAAGCTCTCCTACCTGGGCTACTCGTACGGCACCTATCTGGGCACCGTCTACACCCAGATGTTCCCCGGCCGCTACGACCGCGTGGTCCTCGACGGGGCCATCGACCCGCGCCGCTACAACCCCCGGCTGATGCGGGGCGCCGAGCGCGAGAACGAACAGGCGCTCGCCGACTGGGCGTCCTGGGCGGCGAAGAGGCACGACACCTACGGCCTCGGCCGCACCCGCGCACACGTGCTCGCCACCGTCGACCGCATCGTCGGGACGTCCGCGCGCGGGCTGACCCTCGGCACCGCCCCCGACGTCTTCCGGCTCGACGACACCCAGGTGCCGACCCTCATCTTCGGCGGGATATCGGACGAAACCGACGTCATGCGGGCGGCGTTCGCTGAGCAAGTGTCCGTCATGGCCAAGGCAGCGAACGGCCGGCCGACCCGGCTCTCACCGGAGTTCAAGGAACTCCTGCAAGGGACCGTGTCCAGCAAGAATTCCCCCTTCGGCAGTGTGCAGTCGGCCATCCTGTGCGGGGACGGGGCCGCCGCGCGCGACCCCGAGCGCTACTGGCGCGACATCGAGAACAGCCGTGCCGCCCACCCGCTGTTCGGTCCGCTGACCAACAACATCGGACCCTGCGCCTTCTGGGACCGCCCCCGCGAGGAGCCCACACAAGTGCGGCGCGACGCCCCGGCCCTGATCGTGGCCGCCACCGGCGACCCGCGCACCGTTTACGAAGGCAGCGTCGCCCTGCGCGGCATGCTGCCCGGCTCCAAGCTCATCACCCTCAAGGGCGCCAACCAACACGGGATCTACGGCTACTACGGCAACGCCTGCGTGGACGAGAAGGTCAACGCCTACCTGGCCACCGGCAGGCTTCCGGTGAACGACCAGACGTGCGTCATGGCGGCCGGCTGACATCGAGTGGGTGACCCCGGGCTCGGCCAAAGTGGGACTTCTATGAAAAGCGGAGCATCCCGGCGGGAGTGCCTGATGTGAACGGCCGGGTGCGAGGAGAGGGAAGTGCCCGGCGGCCTGGCACGCGTGGGGTGAATGCGTCGACCGGGCCCGGGGTTGGCAGCAGGACAGGCGGCGGAGAAAAGCCCATGTCTCTCCTCCGGAGCAAGGCCGTCCTTCTGGAGAAACGATGCCGCGCAGCATGCTGGTGGCCGCCGAAAGGAACGGCTCAAGGAGGGTCACATGGAGTTCATCGGCTACTTTCCGCAGTGGGCGGTCTACGACCGGAAAATCTTCCTCAAAACCCTCGACGACAACGGCACGGCAGAGCGCTTGACGATCCTCAACTACGCGTTCGAGAACATCACGTCAGGCGACGTGAAGAAGTCCGAAGAGTATCCCGAGGGATACACCGGATACCGCTGTTTCGAGGAGGTCAGGCCCCTCGACAACAAAAAGCCGGGTGCCGACGCCGGAATCAATGCCGGGGACGCCGGCGCGGACTACCTCACCCCGTTCATCAAGGGCTCGGGCAAAGAGCCCATCGGGGGAAACGACCCGGGCTGGGGCGCGCAGGCGCTCATGGGGAACTTCAACCAGCTCAAGCAGCTCAAGGCGAAGCACCAGAAGCTCAAGGTCCTCGTCTCGCTCGGCGGCTGGACGTACAGCCGTAACTGGTCGCTCGCCGCGGCGACCAAGCAGGGGCGGGAAGATCTGGTCTCCTCCTGCATCGACCTCTTCATCAAGGGGAATCTGCCCAAGAGGATCTGGGTGAGCAACTGGCAGACGCACAAGCTCGCCGAGCAGGACGTGTTCGGCGGCGCCAAGGCGGCGGCCGGTATTTTCGACGGGGTCGACATCGACTGGGAATGGCCCGGATGCGACAAGGGCCTTCCCGGGAACAAGTACGACGCGCAGCACGACAAGGCGAACTTCGTGGAGCTACTGAAGGAGTTCCGCAAGCAGCTGGACGACCCGGAGCTGGTCAAGAACTACCCGCCGCGGGGCGGGAAGTACCTGCTGACCGCCTTCCTCCCCGCCGACCCGGAGATCATGAAGGCCGGCTGGGACGCGCCCGAGGTGATGAAGTGCCTCGACTTCGGCAACATCCAGGGGTACGACTTCCACGGGGCGTGGGACAAGACCACCGACCAGCAGTCCGCCCTCTACCCGCCGGCGCAAGGACTCTCCGTGGAGGCCGCGGTGAAGGCCTGGATCGCGGCGGCGGGGGAGAGCGCCCGGTCGAAGCTGACCTTCGGGATCCCGTACTACAGCCGCGGCTGGAAGGGCGTGGGAACGGAACACGCCGACGGCATGCACAACTCGGCGTCCGGGCCGGCGGACGGCAAGTACGAACCGGGAGTCAACGACTACCGCGAGATCGCCAAGCTCGACGCCACGAGCTACCCCGTGTACCGCCAGAAGAACAGCGCGGGCGAGGAGAGTTCCGCCTGGCGGTACAGCAAGACGGATCACGTCTTCTGGACCTACGACGACCCGACTCTCGCCTACCACAAGGCCGCCTACGCGAAGAAGATCAAGCTGGGTGGCGTCATGGCCTACTCCCTCGACGGTGACGACCCGACGACCGGTGCGCTCTCCCAGCAGATCCGCGCCGGACTCGACGGTGCGAAGGCCCCGCTCAACGGGACGAACGGGTCCTGACCACACCTGACGGTGCCCGTACCGGTGAATCGCCGGTACGGGCACCGTCTCTTCGTCGAGCCCTGGGAAGCGGCGCGATCAGCGACGGTCAGATCCGGGCTATCAGCGCGTAGCGCTCGTCGTTCACCGGGCCGCCCCACAAGGCGGAGTCGCCGCTGAGAGGCTCGACGCGCAGGCCGCTGACGAGGGGGCGTACCGCATCCGCCAGGTCGTCGGCGGTGATGCCCCCGTGCCAGGGCAGGGTCTCGGCGCCGGCCACGTACGGCACTCCGCTCTGTCCGGCTTCGCGCCAGCGGCCCTCGATGAGGACGAGGAGGCCGCCGGGGCGGAGGCGGCCGGCCCACTCGTCGAGTGCGGCCAGCGGGTCGGGCAGGGTCCATACCAGGTGGCGGGAGAGCAGGACGTCGAACCGCGCGCCGCCCGTGGGCGGTACGGCGGCGTCGCCGACCAGGAACCGTCCCGTGAGGCCGGCGGCCGTCAGCTTGGACCGGGCCTGCTCGATCATCCGGGGTGAGAGGTCGACGCCGGTGACCCGGTGCCCCGCCTCGGCGATCAGCTCCGAGAGCGATCCGGTGCCGCAGCCCACGTCCAGCACGTCGGCCGGGGCGGACGGCAGCCAGGCGCTCAGGACCCGGGCCCACGCGGCGCGGGTCCCGGCGGCCCGCAGGCCGTGGTCCGGCTCGTCGTCGAAGTCCTGGGCGGCGGCGTCCCAGTAGGCGGTGATGGCGGCGGAGTTCGTCATGCGCCGATCCTGTCAGCCGCCACTGACATCGCCCGATGCCGCCGGCCGCGATGGGCGTGGGCCGCGCCGATCAGTCCCGCCCGGGCGATGAGGAGCCGGTCACCCACCGCGGCCGCCGAGGCCTCCTCGCAGGCCACCTTGGCCTCCCCGTACTCCTCACGGCCGGCCTCCTCCCGCTCGGTCGCCCGAAGCAACGCGGCCGATTCGTCCGCGCCCGGCTGCGCGTGCGAGGCGTACGCGCTGATCGACGACACGTACGACCAGTGGCCCGCCCGCTCCCCGAGTGCTGCCAGCGCCGGGCCCGAGCGCCGACCGCGAGCGCTCACTGCTGGACGCGCTGGGGTGAAGGGCGGGGCGGGTGGACCGGTGCCTTCCTGGGGGTTCCCTCACCCTGCCACGATCTCAACCCCGGCTGCGATCATCCTGGCGATGATCTGATCGGCCAACGTGTCGTGGCAGATCAGCACATCCATCGGCTGCTCGCCCTTCAGCACGATCAGGTAGCCGCTGCTCGTTCGCTCCAGCTGCCAGGCGTTCCGCCCAGTCGTCCACATGTGCTCGTAGTCGGCGAGGACCGGCTCGTCGGCGCCGGTACCCGCACGGTCCCCGTTCCGGGGCGGGCGCTCGAGCCGGACCTCGTGCGTGTAGCCGCCCGGCACGACGGGCCGGAGCCGGAGCCCGGGGTACCGGTCGTCTCCGAGCGCCTCCAGTACCTCGGTCGCCGGGTAGCCGAACAGATCGATGTCGTCGAGGACGACCGGGACCGCGG
The DNA here is from genome assembly GCF_044546695.1 of Streptomyces sp. NPDC053079. Classification (NCBI taxonomy): domain Bacteria; kingdom Bacillati; phylum Actinomycetota; class Actinomycetes; order Kitasatosporales; family Streptomycetaceae; genus Streptomyces; species Streptomyces sp. NPDC053079. The sequence goes on along the minus strand of NZ_JBITZJ010000003.1, from coordinate 312,320 downwards.
CCGGGCTCCACCACACCGGTGGGAGGGTGTCGTGTGCAGCCATGGGCAGGCTGGAGCGGGCCCGGCGCAGGATGACGTTTGCCAGGAGCGGGTCGGTCGGTTGTCGCCCGGACCGGTCGATGCCGCCCGGTACGGCGGTCAGCTCGAGGTCGCCGCATACGACGGTGAGGGCCCACGGTGCGTCGGGGACAGCCTCACCGCGGACCTGACCGAGGCGGGCCAGGGTCTTCTGCGCGGCATCCTCGTCCATGCCGAAGCGGAGAGTCCCCGCGCCGTCCGGCAGGAGGACCCCGATCCTCGGCAGCAGTTCGAACATCCGCTGATCGTCGCGGCTCGTACAGGGTCGCCGCAACCGGGTCCCGGTGCCGCACCCCACTCCAATGGCCGATCAGCTCCCGGGCCGAGCCGCTGCCAAGTCGCGGAGGCCGTCCGTGTGGGCTAGACAGAGCACATGACATGAATTCCGCGCGAGCGCCCGGCAAAAGAAGGGCGCTGTGCGCTGCCCGCTGCCGGGGTACCCGCCCCGACCAGCGATAACGATCACCTGTCCGGCATGTCTCCGAGGATCGCTCAGGCCGGGTTGGGGGTTTTATGGTCATGCGTGGAGCCGGCCTGCGTGCTCGCCGTACGGGCAGCCGGAGTTCGGGGACGCGCAGGCTCATAGCCGGGGGAATGCTCATCGCGTCGGTATTCGTCGTCTTCCAGGTGCTCGGCTACCACAGTGATACGCGTCCCCCGGCGGACAACGATGTCTATCGCTACACGGTTCAAGCCCATAGCGCAGCCGGTGCCAGTCCCGCCGAAGCGGTTCGCAGAGCGGCAGCGGACTGGTGCGGCTCGCGGTACGGCAACGACACGGCCTTCCGCCGGGTCGAGGGAGCCGTCCACGCGAAACCGGAACCCAAGGTGTACAGCGACTGCCTGGACTGGCTGATCCGCCACGACGGCACGACCGAGCGGTACAAGGAAATCTTCTACGCACGGCCCGGCTACCCCTTCATAGCCGCGCACATCGCACCTCTCACCGGAGTGTGGGCCGCCCTCTGGGCCGTTTCGCTGGCGTTCACCCTGGTGGGGGGCGCTCTGGTGATCGTCCTGATTCGGCTCGCGGGCGGCGGTACCCCTGCCGCCTGGGTCGGCGAGATCCTCTTCTTCACCCTGCCCACCGGCAGCATAGGCGTGCAGCGGCTCACCGACGGGCCCGCCGTCACCCTCATACTGGCGGCTCTGACCGGCGCGGTTCTGCTCGTTCGCCACCGGTCTCTGCTGCCCGGTGTGCTGACCCTCTGCGGCGCCCTCGCGCTGGGGACCTTCGTCCGCTACTCCTCCTTCACCCTGCTTTGCGCGACCCTGCTGGCAGCTTCGCTGATATGCCTGGCGCGGCGCCGCTCCCGTCATGCGGGAACCGTCGCACTCGCCGCAATGTCCTTGGCCGGGCTCGTGGGAATCACCGTCGGAACCGGCCTCATGGGCTGGCCGGGGGCCTCGAGCACCATGCAGGACACCTTTACCGACCACTTCAAGCAACCGGATGTCGCCGACCCCGTTCAGCAGTTGATCAGACTCAACATCGACTTCTGGACGTACATGCCCTGGCAGAGCGATACCACGGCCTTCCTGCCCCTCGCGCTGTGCGGCCTGTCGCTCGCCGCGCTCTGGCGCACCGATGCCGCCGTCGCCGTCCTCGTCACCGCGGCCGCCTTCACCGGTGTCCTCACCGTGATCGCCCATCCGGTCTTCGGGCAGTACCCCCGTCTCATCCTCCCCCTCTGGCTGCTTCCCGTCCTCGGGCTGCCCTTCCTGGCGTTCCTGAGAAAACCGGCCGAGGAGCGTGCCGAGGAGCGTGCTGAGGAGCGCCACACGTAGCCGACCTGACTGCCGCGGTGCGTTTGCACCGGGCGTCGGTGGTGACCACTCGGCAGAGGCGGCTGCGGAGTCGACTCGGTAACTGTCCTTCCCTCCAAGAAGCTTATGCACAACAACCATTATTGACGTGACCCGTTCATCAATTTAAGGTCGCGGGACTCCCGTAGGAGATCAAGACGACGGAGTCCAATGACGCACTCTCCCCATGCGCGGCCACGTCCCACCCGCCTGTCCGCCCTGCTGCTGGCAGGCGTTCTCGTCGCCTCGGTACCGCCCGCGGCCGCCGCGCAAGCGCCACAACCCCCCACCGCCGACCGTTCCTCCACCTCCGCCTCCCCGACCGGCAGTTGTCGTACCGGCGACGGCTGGACACTCGACGCCACCGGCATCAACGCCGACGACACCCACCACGCCTACGTAGGCAACGGCTACCTGGGGCAGCGCGTACCGCCCAACGGCGCGGGCTACGCCGACAGCAGCGCCAAGACCGGATGGCCGCTGTTCACCCCCAGCTACGACGGCTCGTTCGTATCCGGGCTCTACGCGCACAACAAGCAGACCGCCGAGGACCGGCAGGCCGTCGCGGCACTGCCCACCTGGACCGCGCTCACCGTCGGCACCGGCGGCGAACATGCCGATACGTTCAACTCTTTGACTCAATCGGGCCGAATATCCGGTTACCGTCAGACCCTCTTCCTGCACTGCGGCATCGTCCGGACGTCTTTGACCTGGACCGCCGCCGACGGGCGGAAGACCGACCTCGTCTACGAGGTACTGGCCGACCGCAACGACCCGCACGCGGGTGCCGTGCGGCTGAGCATGACGCCGCGCTGGAGCGGCGAGGCCACCGTCACCGACCTGCTCGACGGGCGCGGCGCCCGGCGTATGCGGCAGACCGGCGGCGGTGACCGGACCACGGGGGCCGGCCGGGACGGCCGGACCATGGACGTGGCCTTCCGCACCGACGGCACGGACACCGACGGTGCTGTCGCCTCCACCCTGCGCGCCGGGCGCGGCGTACGCACCGCCAAGGCCGCGGACGCCGAGGGCGCCCGGGACTTGAGCGTGCGGCAGTCGCTCACCTTCCCCGTGCGCAAGGGCCACGCCTACGAGCTCACCAAGTACGTCGGCGTCGACACCGCGCTGACCTCGCGCTCGCCCCGCCAGGACGCCACCGCCGCCTCGCAGCGCGCCGCCCGGCGCGGATGGGACGCGCTGCTGCGCGCCCACGCCGCCGCCTGGGCCCGGTCCTGGCGTGCGGACATCGAGGTTCCCGGGCGGCGCGACCTGCAGGCATGGGTGCGCTCCGCGCGGTACGGGCTGCTGTCCAGCACCCGCGAGGGTGCCGCCAACAGCATCGCCCCGGCCGGGCTGACCAGCGACAACTACGCGGGCCTGGTGTTCTGGGACGCCGAGACCTGGATGTACCCGGCCTTGCTGGCCACCGAACCCCAACTCGCCAAGACCGTCGTCGAGTACCGGTACCGGACCCTCCCGGGGGCCCGCGAGAACGCCCGCCAACTCGGCTACCAGGGCCTCTTCTACCCCTGGAACAGCGGCAGCAAGGGCGACCTGGGCCAGGAGTGCCACAGCGTGGACCCGCCCCACTGCCGCACCCAGATCCACCTCCAGTCGGACATATCGCTCGCCGCCTGGCAGTACTACCTCGCCACCGGTGACACCGACTGGCTGCGCGAGCGCGGCTGGCCGGTGATGAAGGGCATAGCCGAGTTCTGGGCAGGGAGAGTCACCCGCAACGCGGACGGCAGCTACTCCATCAAGGACACCGCCGGGCCCGACGAGTACAGCAACGGCGTCGACGACGCGGTCTTCACCAACGCCGGTGCCGTCACCGCACTGCGCCACGCCGCCCGGGCCGCGCAGCTGCTCGGCGAGCGCGCGCCGGGGGAGTGGACGGCGGTCGCCGACCGGATCAGGATCCCGTACGACGCGCAGCGCAAGGTCTTCCAGCAGTACGACGGATACCGGGGCAGCAAGATCAAGCAGGCCGACACGGTGCTGCTGATGTACCCCCTGGAGTGGCCGATGCCGACGGGCGCCGCCGCCGGCACCCTCGACTACTACGCCCAGCGGACCGACCCCGACGGCCCCGCCATGACGGATTCGGTGCACGCCATCGCCGCCGCCGGCACGGGCGAGGCGGGCTGTTCGACGTACACCTATCTGCAGCGCTCCATCAGGCCGTTCGTACGCGGCCCGTTCGCCCAGTTCTCGGAGGCGCGGGGCGCCAAGGCGGGCGCCGAGGACCCGCTGGCCGGCTCGCCCGCGCACGACTTCCTCACCGGCAAGGGCGGCTTCCTGCAGACCTTCACCAACGGTCTGACCGGCATGCGGATGCGTGAGGACCGGCTCCACCTCGACCCGATGCTGCCCCCGCAGCTCAGCCGGGGCATCACTCTGCGCGGGCTGCACTGGCAGGGTCGTACCTACGACATCGAGCTCGGCGCCCGCCGGACCACCGTGCGGCTCACCGACGGCGCGCCCATGACCCTCGACACCCCGCAGGGCAAGCAGGTCCTGACCAAGGCCGCCCCGGCCGTCCTCGAGACCCGCCGCCCCGACCTCGCCCCCACCGACAACCTGGCCCGCTGCACCACCGCCACCGCCTCCTCCGAGGAACCCGGCATGTACGCGGACGCCGCTGTCGACGGCAACTCGGCCACGGCCTGGGTCCCGGACGCGCCGAAGGGCACCCTGACCACCGATCTCGGCAAGCTCGCGCGCGTCACCAAGGTCACCCCCACCTGGAGCGGAGGGGAGCCGGTCTCGTACGACATCCAGCTGTCCACGGACGGGCGGGAGTGGCACGACACCGCTCGCGACGCGGCCGGCGGCGGTGGCACGCCGGTGCCGGCGCGGTACGTACGGGTGGTGGTGCGCGGTGACGCCGCCGCGAAGTCCCGTACGGGCATCGCCGAGCTGTCCGTCTCGTAGGGGGCGAGCGGGCCGGCGCGCACTGGTCGCTGGTCGAAGAACCAGCGGTTGCCGGCGGGGAACAGCCCCTCGGCCGCCAGCTTCTCGAAGACGGCCAGGTCGCGGCGGATCGTCTCGTCGTACGTGGCGTGGAGCCGGAACCCCCAGCCGTTCTCCATCAGCAGCCGGACCGCCTGCTCGAACTCCCCCTCGTAGCCGGCCGCGAGCTCGGGTCGGGGCTCCGCGAAGTTCTCGAAGTCGGCGGCCGCCCAGGTCAGGTTCTCCCCGGCCCCGTTGAGGCGCAGCCATTCGTCGCCCTCGCCCGTCCGGACGGAAGCGGTCCACCGCTTGAGGTCGGCCAGTTCCTGCCCGGCGGTCTGCGGGAAGAGGTGGTAGGCGATGCGCAGGGAGAGCTCGCCGGAGCGGGCCAGGTCGATGACGGTGGCGTAGTTCTCGGGGAAGTTCTGGAAGCCGCCGGCCGCGTCGACGGCGAGGTGAGGCCGAAGCGGTTCAGCTCCCGCAGGAAGTGACGGGTGGAGGTGCGCCGGCCGGCCTCGTCCAGGGCGGGGGCGGCGGCCAGCGTGGAGTAGAGGATCAGGGCGCTGGGCGCGGCGAGCAGGACGCCGTTGGGCTCGCCGTTCCGGTCGCGGACGATCTGGCCGCCCCGCGGGTCGGGGGTGTCGCGGGTGATGTCCGCGGCACGGACGGCGGCGCGGTTGAGGATCGCGGACTGGTAGAGGTGCAGGACGAACACGGGAACGTCCGGCGCGGCGGCGGTGAGCTCGGCCACGGTCGGCATGCGGCGCTCGGCGAACTGGTCGGCCGTCCAGCCGCCGACGACGCGGATCCACTGGCCCTTGGGCGTGCGGCCCGCCTGCTCCCGGAGCATCGCCAGCGCCTGCCTGAGGGTGGGTACGCCGTCCCAGCGCAGTTCGAGAACGTAGTTGAGGCCGCCACGGATGACGTGCAGATGGGAGTCGTTGAGGCCCGGAACGGCCCGGCGTCCCAGCGCGTCCACGACCCTCGTCCGGGCCCCGACGTGCCCCGCGACGTCCCGGTCGTCGCCGAGCGCCACGATCCGGCCGTCGCGCACGGCGGCGGCACTCGCGGCGGGACGGCCGGGATCGCCGGTGAAGATCTTCGCGTTGCGCAGGACGAGGTCGGCGCCGGCGGGGGCGTCGTCGTCGCGTACGGGGGTGATACCGCTGACCGGCATCGTCGTCATGGCTCTCGCCTTTCGGGGGAGGGGGGCGGTCGGTCATGGGATCAGCCCGTTCGGGTAAGTCGACGAAGGCGGCGGCTGGGTGTCCGTCGCGGCCGGTGCACGGGCACCCGCAGGACGCTAGGCCGGGGTCGGACCGTCGATGTGTCGTCGCGTGCACACGTTCTTGTCCTCGGGCGCACGACCGCACGGCCGCCGCGCTGCCGTAGCCCCGGCGTGCACAGGAGCGAAGAGGTCAGTCAAATGACCTAATGGGTCGCCATGTGACGCGTACACGCTGGCCGTGTGCCCCGATCCGAGCAGGAAGTAAGAAGTCACATGCAGACGCACGCCGGAATGTTCCCCCTCCTCGACGACGTCCCCGCCGACGCACGGCTCGCCACCTGGCACCAAGGGGTCGAGCGGGCGCTGGCCGCCGAGTTACAGGTCAGGACGCTGCAGGAGAACGGCTTCGACGGCAGGTTCGACGTACGTCATCTCGGCTATCTGCGCGTGCTGTCGCTGGAGGCGGATCCCGTACGCCTGAGCCGCACGCCCCGGCTCATTGACCGCGCCCCGGCCGACGGGGTCGTCGTCGCCCTCCAGCAGACCGGGAGCGCGGCCCTGACACAGGACGGGCGCAGCACCGCGCTGCTCCCGGGCCACCTGGCCGTGATCGATCCGCGGCGGCCCTTCTCCCTGGAGCAGAGGCAGCGCTTCCGGCAGCGGTTCTTCCGGCTTCCCGCTCAGGTGCTGAACGTGCCCGCGGCGCGGTTGAGGACGGTGACAGGGCGCGCCTTCGCAGCAGGGCGGGAAGGGGCGCAGCCGGCTCCCTTCCTGGACCGCCTCGCGGACCGCGCGGCGCGCATCCCGTCGGCTGTGGGCGACCTGCTGGCCGGCAACGTCGCCGACCTTCTGGTCACGCTGGTGGAGGAGCACGCGGAGAGGGAGGACGACTGTCCGGGCGCGGCCCATGACCACCTGCTGCCCGCTGTGCGCCGCTACATCGAGAACCATCTCGGCGACCCGGGCCTCACCCCGGAGGCCATCGCCCGGGCCCACCGCATATCCGTCCGCTACCTTCACCGGCTCTTCGAGGGCGAGGACGTGACGGTCCACAGGCTGATCCAGCGGCGGCGCGTCGAGGAATGCGGGAAGGAGCTCGCCCGGTCCGCTCCGGGGCCGGCCGGTTCGACGATTTCCGCGGTGGCCCTGCGCTGGGGGTTCCACAGCCCGGCACACTTCAGCCGCGTCTTCAAAACGGTCTACGGGCGGCCCCCGCGGGAGTGGCGCACGCTGGACATGCGCCATGCGGTCGAAGGCGTCGACGAGCCGCTCGAGCCGAACTCAGGGCATTCCGGCGCGCCGCACTCGTTCTCTACAGGCAAGGGAAAGGGGGTTCGCTGAGAAAACCTCAGTCAGCGACGGGAGGTGGCACGCTTGGGCGGCGCGATGCGTACCCGCTTCTCAGTGGGCGCGTTCTCGATGTCGTCGAGTTGCGCAATGATCGTGCTGCGCAGGTCGTCGTAGTCCTCGAAGCAGTGGTCATTGAACAATGTGTAGCCCGTCCACATCAGATTGGCGCACACCCGTGCCGGCACCCGGCCGGTCTGGGCGCCCATGCCGACCAGCGCCACCGACCCGATGCTGCCCGGCACCTCATTGTTCTTCCGGTGGATCGCCTGGAACGCGGCGGCGCACGCCAGGGCCACATTCAGGGTCTCACTCACGTTCTGCGATGAGTGTTCCATCGTCGGCGTCGAAATCAGGAACTTCGGGTTGATCGCCCCGGACGGGACGCACACCGCGCTTCCCACCGGGAGGCTTCCCGCGAACTGGTCGCGGATCGCCCGCTGCACGCGCAGTTGGATGCCTGCTCCGAGGTGCCGCTTGATGACCGCGTCGACCCCGCCGTCCATCCGGCCCCGGGAGTTGGTCGGGTTGACCCAGGCATCGACATCCTCATCGAGGATCGAGCCCTTGCGGATCTCGATGTCGGGGGTGTCGGCGAACGCCGCCCGCCACGCTTCCACCACTTCGGTGTTGATGTCGGTCAGTACCACCCTAAGCGGCGACTGCACGGCGTTCACGGTCATCATCCACTCCGATCGGGAGACGGTCCTTCCAGCGATCACGACGCTACCGCGCCCCACTGACAACCAGGTGGGAGCTCGGTTGTCGTACCCCGTTGCTAGCCTCCCGGCCATGATCGACGCCAACGCCAACGCCAACGCCCCCGCCCAGTCCGACCCCAATGACCCGCTGGCCCTCGCCGAACTCTTCGAAGGCGGCGGTGAACCGTGGCTTCCGCTACTGAAGCCGGTCATCGAGGCGCAGCCGGACGCGGCCAGGTTCATCGGCGCGGGCCGCGGACCGGATGTCGTCCCTGTCCGTGAACTGACCTTCCAGGCGCTCAAGCCCCATCCACCGCACAAGTGGAAGGTCGTCATCTTCGGTCAGAATCCGTATCCGCGGCCGGAGAGCGCCACCGGCATCGCCATGTTCGACAACACCTTCCACGACTGGAAGGACAGCCAGTTCGGCAGGGTCGTCAGCATCCGCTGCATCATCAAGGCGGCGGCGATGTGGAAGTACGGCATACCCAAGAAGACCCCGATCGCCGACATTCGTGCGCTCTTGAAGAAGCAGGACACCGTTCAACCGCCGGAATGGTTCCAGGCGATGCTCACGCAGGGTGTGCTGCTGTTGAACGCGGCACTCACCGCCAGCAGTGACGGAGCGAGGGGAGCCGACCCGCACACCGCTTTCTGGCGTCCGGTCGCCGAGCGGATCGTCGAAGAGATCCTCAAGGCCAAGCAGAACGCCGACGAGGAGGACCGTGGTGTCGTCTTCGCCTGGTGGGGAGCTCACGCACGCAATCTGAAGAAGGTCGTCCTCCAACTCCAGGAGAAGTACCCCGAGGTCGAAGTCCGGCACATCGACCACCCGAATCCCGCGGCGCAGGGCGACATCTTCTGCGAAGGCGACCATTTCGCCATGGTGAACGAGGCCCTTGCCTCGCTGGGCGCCGATGAGGTCGACTGGCTGCCGAGCAAGGGCTGGAACGAGCTCGCGCAGGAGGCCGGCGGGACGAACGGCGACGTCGCCGAACGCATGGGCGCGTTCATCGCGTCCACCATGGAGCTGCACCAGCTGTACCTCGACCGGCTCGCCGGCGTAAAGGACGAGGGGCTCGCCCTCCCCGCGATCACCGGTGTGTTCGACACGCCGCTCATGGACTTCCGTGACGCCGTCTCCCCGGTCGCCAAGCTGCTGTCCGGTCTCGACCGGCACGTCAATCTGTCGCACGAATTCGGCAAGAGGCGGGCGGACGAGGCGACCGGCGTCCTGTCCGCCGACGCCATCGCCGCCCTCTACCTCTATACCTGCGAGTCCGCGTTCTACCGGGAGATCAACGCCGTCCTGCGCGCCCCGGACCGGGCCAGAGTCGTTCCGTACCTGCCGTACCTGCGGCTGCTGTTCTCGGCGGTGTCGCAGCTTCCGGCCCGCACGGAGCCGTTGTGGCGCGGGGTTGCCCTGGACCTGCGTGCGCAGTACCCGCTCGGCCGGACCGTGACCTGGTGGGGCGTGTCCTCGTGCACGCCCAACCTCGGCGTGGCGCGGGCATTCCTCGGCAGCCGCGGCAAGCGGACGCTGTTCGAGGTGGTCCCCGCCAGAGCGGTGGGCATCAGCCGCTTCTCCGCGTTCACCGGCGAGGAGGAATTCATCCTCTCGCCGGGCACGCAGCTCAAGGTGACGGACGTCAAGACCGAGCGCGGCGGCTTGTGCACCGTGAAGCTGACCGAACTGGAAGAGCAGATCCTGGTGTCCTGATCAAGCGCCCGGCGCGACAGGCGTCAACCGCACGACCGGCTGCTTACGCCTCCGGAGGCCAGAGCGATGCGGCGTGACTGTCGCGCCACGCGGTGGGCGACATGCCGTACGCGGCGCGGAAAGTGCGGCTGAAGTACGCGGGGTTGGCCACCCCCCAGCGCTTCGCGACCGTCGCCACGGCTGCCCCGGGCCGGCCGGAGCGTGCGTGGGCCAGTTCCCTGTGGCATTCCTCGAGCCGTCGCTGCTGGATCCAGCGGCCGACGGTGGTGCCTTCGGCGGCGAATATCCGGTGCAGGAAGCGGGTCGAGATGTGATGGTGCGCTGCGATGCTCTCGGGTGTGAGGCCGCGGTCCCCCAGGTTCTCGTTCACGTAGGCCCGCAGCCGGGGCGCCAGGCTGTGCCGGTCCCGCCCGTCCGGGCTCGTGGCGGGAGCATCGGGCGTACCCGCCGGACCCGCCTCGAACGCCAGCGTCCTGAGCAAGGCGACGACGCAGCCGGCCAGGTGTTCCGCCGACCGTGGCGAGCGGACCGTCGCCGTGGCGGCGAGGTCCCGCAGCAGAGGACTCAGCAGGGGCGCCACGTCGCCGCGGGTATGCGGGTGGAGTCGGCACAGGCGCTCGACGTCCGCCCGGTCCGGCCCCAGCAGCTGGCGGGGCACACCGAAAAGGTGCAGCTCGAAGTCCTCCGCCTCCTGGAAGGCGAAGGGGACGGCGGAGTCGAGGACGACGAGGTCGTGCGGGCCGCACGCGAGGAGCTCGCCGTGCTGGACGAAGGTCGCGACCCCCCGTCCGTGGACCGCGGCGATGATCCGGTCCGCGTTCGTGGCGGCGGTTTCGGTGTCGTCCGCGGTTCCGCCGCTCGGCGGGATGAGGGAGGCCGGTGCCACGACCGATGCCGGCCCTCGGGCCGTACAGACCCGCAGGAGACCGAGGGTGGCGTGTGCGGTATCGCGGGAGACGGGCGCGGCGTCCGGTCCGGGCGCGGTGGTGGTCATGGTCGCAGGGCTCATGGCCTTCCCTGATGTCGCTGGGGCTTCGAGGGGGATGCCGATGCCGGTGCGCCGGGGCGGTGCCGGGTTGCTCCGGATCGAACGGCCCTCAGCCTGCGCCTGCCGCGTTCACCACCTGTAGGTCGTTTGACTGACACCGGGCTGACGGGCCGTCGATCGCATTTATGATCTTGAAAGGGGTACTGCCCGAGGGACAGGGGAGCGGCCGTGGTGTCCGTAGCCGATTGCGGGAATCTCGTAGGACGGCGGCGGGAGATGTCGCTGTTGAGCCGTGCCCTGGACGACGCACGGTCCGGGGCGGGAGGTGCGGCGACGCTGCTGCGCGGCGAGGCGGGCATCGGCAAGACGGCCCTGCTGGCGTGGGCGGAGGAGCGGGCGCGCGATGCCGGGTTCACCGTTGTGCGCGCGGTGGGTGCCGAGGCCGAGACGGAGCTCGCGTTCGGGGCGCTGCACCAAGTGCTCTGGCCGCTGCTGGAGCGTTCGGAGTCGCTCCCGCCGCGTCAGCGGCAGGCGCTGGAATGCGCGCTGGGGCTGCGTGACGGACTGCCGCCCAACGGCTTCATGGTGGGTGCCGCCGCGCTGACGCTGCTTGCGGAAGCGGCACGTCGGCAGCCCCTGCTGCTCCTGATCGACGACCTGCACTGGGTCGACTCCTCCAGCGCCATCGTGTTCGCGTTCCTCCACCGCCGGATCGCGGAACTGCCGCTCGTCATCGTCAGCGCGTGCCGTCCCGACGGTGCCGCCTCGGAGGGGTGGCCGGCGGATCCGGTCGATGTGGCGGCCCTGACCCCCACGGACGCGGGCACCCTGCTGCGCGAGCGGCACCCCGAGCTGGCCGCCACGACCGCCGGCAGGGTGCTGCAGGAGGCCGCCGGCAATCCGCTGGCACTCGTGGAGCTGCCCCGCCAACTGCACGAGGACCACCTCAAGGGCATCGTTCCCCTCCCGGAGCGGCTGCCGCTGGGACAGCGGCTGGAGCGGCTGTTCGCCGGCCGGCTGCGGTCCCTGTCGGCCCCGGCCGCCCGGACCCTGCTGCTGACCGCCCTCGGCGGCGGTGCACCGGCCGACGCCTGCGGAACGTGGCCGCACGAGGTCGTCGCAGTCGCCGCGGAGACGGTGCTGGACGAGATCGAGGCGAGCGGGCTGGCGCAGCTGGACACTTCGGGGAGGCTCGCTTTCCGGCACCCGCTGGTGTGCAGTGCCGTCATCTCCACGGCCCCCGCTCCCGAGCGGCGCGAAGCCCATCGGATCCTGGCGTCGGGCCTGGGAACGGACGACCCCCGCCGGCTGATCCACGAGGCCTCCGCGGCACTCTTGCCCGACGAGGACCTCGCCGCCCGGCTGCAGGAGGCGGGCCGGCGGATCGCGCGGCGCGGCGGCGATGCCGAAGGAGCGCTGCTGCTGGACCGGGCGGCGGCCCTCAGCGCCGACCCCGCCTCCCGCGCCCGCCGGCTGACATGGGCGGCCGTCATGGCCGCCCGGAGCGGCCGGCTCACGTACACCACGAAGCTGGTGGAGGAGTTGCGGCGGGCACCCGTGCCGTCCGATATCGCCCCGCTGTTCGCCTACGCCGTGGTGTACGTCGACCAGAGCCACCGGATCGACTTCGCCTCCTCGTTCACCCTCCTGCCCGAAGCCCTCGACGCCCTCGCCGCACCCGGCGCCGAGTCCTTCGGCGGGCTGGCCGAACAGGTCTACTTCAAGCTGCTGCTCGCCGCCACCTACACCGACGACGCCCGGGCCTGGCGCGCGCTGGAGAACCACCTGCCGAACGTGTCCCCCATGGCCCGGCTGTGCCACCGCGCCTGGTCCGATCCGGCCCGCACCGCACAGGGCGTATCGGAGGAACTGCGAGCCCTGGCCGAGGGCATGAGCGAGGAGCAGGAGGCCGGGGGCGCCTGGCTGCTGCTGTGGACCGCCTCGGCGGTCGACCTCGCCGACGACGACATGTGGCGGCGCTTCACCGGGCAACACGCCTACGCCACCCAGGGATCGATCGCGAAGGCCCGCTGCTACCAGGACTTCCTGCGGGGGCGCTGGGACGCGGCCGACGACTGCCTCCGGGAGGCGGAGGCCGCCGAGGAGCTCGGCTACCACTGCAACGCGCTGCTGTTCCGGCACTACTACGCCCACTTCGCCGCCGGGCGCGGCGACGAGGAGGGCCTGCGGGAGATCGAACGGCGGATCACACCGGTGGCGTCGCGCGCCCGCATGCGATTCGTCACCGACCACCTCACGCACCTGCATGCCCTCGCCGCCCTGGCGCACGGCCGCTACGAGGATGCGTACTGCGACCTGTCGTCGCTCATGGCGCCCGGCGTCCTGCCGCGCGGCCTGCCCTGGTTCCATCTGCCGTTCTTCGACTTCGTGGACGCGGCCGTCCACACCGGGCGGCGACAGGAGGCCCAGGCGCACCTGGCCGCGGGGCGCGCGGCACGGATGGCGGAGATCTCCGCCCACCACGCCTTCCTGCTCGCCGCGGCCACTGCCCTCGCCGCGCCCGACGAGGAGGCGGACGCCCGCTACCGCGACGCCTACGCCGTGCGGCGCGGGGGAGTGGGTCTTCGAACTCGCCCGCCTCCGGCTGGCCCACGGCTCGTGGCTGCGCCGCCACCGCCGCGCCGAGGCCCACGACGTCCTGCGCGAGGCCCACCGGGCGTTCCGCGGGCTGGGCGCGCGGCCCTGGGAGGAGCTCTGTGCCCGTGAGCTGCGTGCGGCCGGGCACCAGGTGGGAACGGCCACGGACGGGTACGCGCTCCTGACCGGGCAGGAGCTGCGCATCGCGCCTCGCCCGCGTAGTCGGCCGGTCGCGCTGAGTCGGCGAAGGGGCCCCGGGGCGTGAGGCCGGGCACGTGGGCCCCGTCACTTACGAATCCGGGTAGTGGTGGCGGGGTCCCTGAAGTGCGGAATTCCGGGGATCGCAGGGGGTGTTTTACGGCGTTCCGTCGTAGGTCACACCCTTTGTCAGGGGGTTCTCGGCCCGCTAACAATGGCTGAGTCGCACGGCGCCGTCGTTCGAGACGCGGCGCTTCTCTTATGCGCCGCACGGGCCACTGCGACGTCCCCTACTGGAAGAGGTTCAGCTCAGTTATGCGCTCCACCATCTCCGGCTATACCGCTCTGTCCAAGGCTCACAAGTTCTCCGCTGCCGGTCTCGTCACCGCTGCGGGCGCCGCCGCTCTGACGTTCGCGCTGGTGCCGCAGGCCTCCGCCGCCGACACCTACAGCGCCGGTGTGAAGACCGTGGCGCGGAGTGCCCAGGAGTTCGGTGAGACGCAGGACGGCGAGCTGGCCAAGGCCTTCGACGCCGCCGCCGGCAAGGCCAAGGCCGACGCCAAGGCCGCCACGGAGACCGCCAAGGCCGAGGCGAAGGCCGAGCAGGAGCGCGCGAGCCGTTCCGAGGCCCGTCAGCCGATGAAGCCCGCTGCGAAGCCGGCCGCTCCGGCGCCGAAGAAGTACGCCGACAACCTGGACGGCTGGATCAAGGAGTCCCTGGACGTCCTGCGTTCCAAGGGCATCCCGGCCTCGTACGAGGGCATCAAGCGCAACATCATGCGTGAGTCCACGGGCAACCCGCGTGCGATCAACGACTGGGACGTCAACGCCGTGAACGGTGTGCCGTCGAAGGGTCTGCTGCAGATCATCGACCCGACGTTCAAGGCCTACCACGTCGAGGGCACGTCCTGGGACATCTGGGACCCGGTCGCCAACATCACCGCGTCCTGCAACTATGCCGCCGACAAGTACGGCTCCATGGACAACGTCAACTCCGCGTACTGATCCGGACACAGACGGCACTCCGTGCGCATGCCGCATAACGCATAACGCATAAAGCAGGACGCGCAAAGGGCGCAGCACCCATGAGGGGGCTGCGCCCTTTCGCTGCTCAGGCGGCACGCGCCTCGCGGCGGTAGCTGCCGGGGGCCTGGCCGTACTCGCGTTTGAAGGCCTTGGCGAAGGCGTACTCGGAGCCGTACCCGGTCCGGGCCGCGACGGTCATGAGGGGGGACTCGGACTCGCGCAGCAGCTTGGCGGCGGTCGTCATGCGCCAGCGGGTCAGATAGGCCATGGGCGGTTCGCCGACGAAGGCCGTGAAGCGGCGCGCGAAGGCCGCCCGGGACAGGCCCACCCGGCCGGCCAGCGTCTCGACGGTCCATGCGGTGGCCGGCGCCTCGTGGATGGCGGCCAGGGCGGGGGCGATCGCGGGGTCGCCGAGAGCGGCCGCCCAGCCCTTGGTCGCCGTCGGGGGCTGATCCTCGATCCAGGCGCGCAGGATGTAGAGGAGCAGCGAGTCGATGAGCGCGGGGACGATCCCGGCCGATCCGATGCGCGGGTTCTCCAGCTCCGTGCCGAGGAGCTGCACGGCGGCGCTCAGCTCGGGGTGCCGGCCGTGCCGGGTGGCGAGATGGACGATCTCGGGGAGCTGGTGCACCAGCGGGTGGGGGCGGCCCTGGTCCAGGTGGTAGTTGCCGCACAGGAGGCTGGTGCCGGGGCCGTCGCCGCCGATCGTGACCGTGCCGATGGGCGAGCCCGGGTGGAACTGGTCCGGCCTTTCCACCTCGGCCGGCGTCGAGGGGTGGTCGGCGAGGATGTGCCCGCGGCCGTCGCGCAGGAACACCACGTCGCCCGGGCTGAGGGCGATCGGCTTCATATGGGGCGCGTCCTCGAGCGGTATGAGCCAGCAGGTGCCGTAGAGCACCACATGGAAGCCGGCGCCGGCGACCGGGGGGAGACGCAGGCCCCAGGGCGCGCGGCCGTGGGTGCGTACGGATCTGGGCTGCCCGGTCCGCATCGAGCTCAGCGCCTCGGTCAGGATGTCCATCGCCGTTCCCTCATCTCCCCTGTCTCCCCCGTCGTCGGGCGTCAGCCTATGCTCCGCCCGCCGTCAGTCGACGGTGAGGACGACCTTGCCCTGGACCCGGCCCGAACCGACCAGCTCGTGCGCCTTGGCGGCCTCGGCCAGCGGGAACGTCCGGGCAACGTGGGGACGGATGCGCCCGGCGTCCACGAGCGCGGCGATCGCCTCCAGCGAGGCGTAGTCGGGTTCGACGGAGATGCCCGCGAAGCGGCGGCCCGCGGCTTCCACCTGGGCGGCGAGCTCCTGGTTCCAGTGCTCCATGATGCTGACGAGCGTGCCGCCGGGGCGCAGGACGGTCAGGGCGCGCACGCCCTCGGAGGAGGAGTCGAAGACGACGTCGACGTCCTTGACCGCCTCCGTGTAGTCGGTGGTGCGGTAGTCGATGACCTCGTCGGCGCCCAGGCTCCGTACGAAGTCGTGCTTGGGGGCGCTCGCCATGGCGATCACATGGGCGCCGCGGGCCTTGGCGACCTGGACCGCGAAGTGCCCGACGCCGCCGGCCGCGCGGTGGATCAGCACCCGCTGGCCTTCGCCGATCCCGGCCGCGTCCACCAGGCCCTGCCAGGCGGTGAGCGCCGCGAGCGGGACGGCCGCGGCCTGCACGTGGTCAAGGGTGGCGGGCTTGCGGGCCACCTGGCGGGAGGGCACGGCGACGTACTCGGCGTAGCCGGTGGCGGCGCGGGGGAAGAACGGCATGCCGAAGACCTCGTCGCCGGGCTTGAACCGGGCACCGGGGCCGGCCTCCTCGACGACGCCGGAGACGTCCCAGCCGACGCCGAAGGGCGGCTCGCCGAGCAGCGGGTAGGCGCCGGACCTGACGGCCACGTCGACCGGGTTCACGCCGCTGGCGTGGACGCGGATCAGGACTTCGCCGGCGAGGGGGGTGGGACGGTCGGTCTCGGCGACCTCCAGGACCTCGGGGCCTCCGAAGGACTTCTGGATGACGGCGCGCATGGTGTTCTCCCTGTGGTGGGCGCCCGGGAGGATCGGTGCCCCGGGCTCGGCTTGATGTGCTCAACACTAGGGAGATCGAATGAGTCGATGAATATCCCTGGCTCTTCAAAAGATGTCCCAGCGTCTTCCTTCGCTGGAGTCTGGACCAGCGGCCAGCAGCTCACGGGTCTGCTCGGCGTCCTGGTGCGCCTGGAGCCGCTCGAAGAGGGTCAGTGCGGCCCGCAGGCAGGCGTCGGCACGGGCCTGCTGTCCCACGTGGGCGAGGCTGCGGCCGAGGGTCCTGAGCAGGCCGCCCTCCAGCATCGCGCTGACCCGGCGGGCGAGCGGCAGGAACGTCTCCGCGGTCTGCACCGCGAGCGCGTACCGCCCCTCCTCGGCGTGGAGTTCGGCGATCAGATTGCCGGACGCGGCCTCGAAGGACGACACGTTCAGCGCGCGGAAGAGCACCAGGCCGTCATCGGCCTGCCGCAGGGCCTCCTCCCGGGCACCGCACAGTCGCAGGACCCGGGCCAGGTAGTACAGGCCGATGGCCTTCGACACCGATTCCCGGTCGCTGACCAGCCGGGCGCCGCGCTCGGCGGCCGCCCGTGCCTCGGACAGGCGGCCCTGCCGGGCATAGTTGAAGGCCAGCTCGCCCAGGGCCGTGCCTTCGGCGGTCGCCGCGCCCAGAGCGCGGAAGAGCCGCACCGACGCCTCCCCGTGTGCGACCGCGTCGTCGGAACGGCCGTGGACCCGGGCGTTGGCGCACAGGGTGAGGTGGGCCGAGGCGCGCAGCCGCGGACCGGCCCCGCCGTCGCAGAGCTCAAGGCCGCGGGTGAGCTCGGACTCGGCCTCGGTGAAGGAGTTGGCGTGCCACAGCGCGTTCCCCCGTACGTACCGGGCCAGGGCCTCGGACGGCCGGTCGCCGCGCCGCGCGGCGACGTCGGCGACCTGCTGGGCCAGTTCCGTCACCGCCGTGAGATGGGTGATGCCGGAGAGCACGGTGTTCAACCGATCGATCAGGTCGGCGGCCTGGGACAGCGGCAGGCAGTCGTCGGCACAGGCGCGGGCGACCAGTGCCCGCTGCAGGACGGTTTCCTCGTGCATCCAGTCGGTGGCCTCCTGGGCTGATGTGAATACGAGCCCGGGTGAGGCCACCGCGACGTCGATGAGCGTGCGTTCGTCGGGCTCCGCCGAGTGCGCGACCGCGTCGGCGTTGCGGGCGGTGGCCAGGCAGAAGTCCAGGAGGCCGGCGACGGCCCGGGCCGTCGTGCCGGGGGAGTCCTGACGGGTGCTCCTCGTCCGGGCGAAGTCCCGTACCAGGTCGTGGAAGTGGTAGCGGCCCAGGCGGTGCGACTCCAGGAGGTTGAGTTCGACGAGGGAGTCGAGGATCTCCTCGGCCTCGTCGGTGCCGAGCCCCAGCAGTGCGGCCGCGCTCGGCAGGGCGAGGTCGGGAACGTCCACCGTGGACAGCAGCCGGAACGCGCGTGCCTGTTCGGCGGTGAGGGTGGCGTAGGAGAGCTCGAACGCGGCCTCCACGGCGGCGTCGCCGGTGCGCAGTTCGTCCAGGCGCCCGCGTTCGTCGGTCAGACGCCGCACCATGTCCGCGAGTGGTCTGCCGGGCTCCGCCGCCAGGCGGGAGGCGACGATCCTCAGGGCGAGGGGCAGGAAGCCGCAGGCGGCCACGAGCGCGGCGGCGGCCTCGGGCTCGGCGTCCGCACGGCGGTGGCCGACGGTCCGCCGCAGCAGGTCGAGCGCCTCTGTGGGGTGCAGGACGTCCAGCCGCAGATGGCGGGCCCCGGGAAGCCCGGTGAGCCAGGCACGGCTGGTCACCAGGACGGCGCAGCCGGCGGCGCCGGGTATCAGCGGCCTGATCTGCTCGCACGACGCCGCGTTGTCCAGCAGCAGGAGCATCCGGCGGTCCGCGAGCAGCGAGCGGTAGAGCGCCACGCGCTCGTCGGCACCCTCGGGAATGTCCTTCTCCGCGGTGCCCAGCTCTCGTAGGAACCCGTCCAGTACGGCATGTGGCCGCAGGGGCTCGGCGTCGGCGCCGCGCAGGTCGGCGTACAGGCGCCCGTCCGGGAAGGCGTCGGCGAGCCCGTGGGCGGTGTGGACCGCCAGGGTGGTCTTGCCGACGCCCGCCATGCCGTTGACCGCCGAGACCACCACGGCCGAGGCGTCCGGCTGCGTCAGCATCCCGGCGAGCTCCCGGACCTGCTCCTCGCGTCCGGTGAAGCCGCTGATGCCGGAGGGGAACGTACTGCGGCCCGGGGCACGGGGCGGGGGGTCCGCCTCGGGGAGCCGCAGCGAGGGGTCCGAGCACAGGATCCGCCGGTGCAGCGCGGTCAGTTCCTCGCACGGCGTGCGCTCCGCCGGCGGCAGATGCCCGAGCTCGGTGCCCAGGTACCGCCGGGTGTCCTCGTACACGCCCAACGCCTCGGCCTGACGTCCGGCGCGGTACAGCGCCAGCATCTGCACCGCGCGCAGCCGCTGGCTCGACGGGTGCTCCATGACCAGGGCACCCGCCTCCGCCGCGAGCCGGGGCCGGTCACCGAGCTCGGCGTCGAGCGTGAGCCGGGCCTCCAGCAGCGACCGCCGCACCTGCGCGAGCCGGTCGCGCAGCGCCCTGGCGTGGGGGCCGTTGAGGCCGGCCAGCGGCTCGCCCGTCCACAGTTCCAGGGCCTCGGACAGGACCTCGCGGGCCTGCTCCGCGGGGCCGCCCGAGGCGCGGATCTCCTCGGCCCGCGCCAGTGCGCGCTCGAAGGCCCAGGCGTCCACGGCCGGGGCCGGCACCCGCAGCGCGTAGCCGCCGCCGACCGTGACGAGCACCGGTTCGGCGGTGTGCCGGGCCAGGGCCCGGCGCAGCCGCCAGACGTGGGTACGGACCGAGTGCTCCGCCCGGGCCGGCCGCTCGCCCTCGTCCCACACCCCGTCGACGAGCAGTGCCGGCGACACCGTACGCCCGGCGGCGGCGAGCAGGACCGCGAGGACCTCCCTCGGCCTGGACTGGCCGAGGGCGACCGGAGTCCCGTCGTACCAGGCCCGTACGGGGCCGAGCAGGGCGAAGCTCAGCCCCGTGGCGGGGGCGTTCACCGGGCCGTGGACCCGCAGGGGAACTGGAGGCCGAGCGACGACGACCAGAGCCTGATCACGTACGGTGCCTCGCTGTCGGGCATGGTCAGGATCGACATGTCGCCGCCGGAGCCGACGGTGACTTTGGTGACCGGGAGGTGCAGGCAGTCCTTGCTGTCGGTGCGGCTCTCCCACAGGGACTTGCCGTCCTGTGTGGTGACGACGAGGTTTCCGTTGTCCTGCATCACCGCGCGGTTGCCCTCGCCGGTGGTGCCGGAGTGCCAGCGCAGCTGCGGATCCGTCCCGCCGGTGCCGGTGGTGTAGAGGGCGAGGTCGCCGTCGTGCTGCATGACGAGCCGGGTGTCGCCGCTGTTGAGGCTGGCGCCCGGGGACAGGGTCTCGCCGGTGGAGAGGGCGGAGCGGGCGGCGTTGGGTTCGGCGTGGGCCGCACCGCTGGTGGCCAGCAGCCCTGTCGCCGCGAGTAAGACCGAGGCCGTGAGGGATGCGGCGCGGGCGGTGACCGAGTGGTGTGCTCTCGTCGTCATAGCGGGGCCCTTCCTGATCGTGTGGGGCGTCATCGCGGGGTGCGGTGCGCCCTTGACTTGCTGGGCTCGACCTTCGTCGACGCCGATATATAAACGATCAAGACTTTATAAACGGAAAAATGGGACCGGACCCGCGTCCGATCCCATGCCGTGCGCCCGCGACGCTCAGGAGTCGTGACGCTCAGGAGTCGAAGAGGAAGTGCAGGGCGGCCACGGCCACCGCCAGCACTCCGGCCAGGGCGGTGATCAGGACCGACGAGGTCAGTACGTACGTGCCTCCGATGCTCGCGGTCATGCCGTTGACGAGCGCCACGACCTCAGTGGGGCTCGGGTTCCGGTGGGAACCGGTGGTGCGCCTCATAAGGGCCTCACCTTCCTCGGGTTGTGGTCGAAGAGGCTGTTATCGACGGGCAGTTATCGAAGAAGGGGCGGAAGGAACTCTTCCCGTGCAAGTGCCGTGGACAGGGGGCTTCTGCCGGGATTTTGCACACCGCCGCGCGCTCACGGACCTATAAGGGTGTGACCGACCCACAGGAGGTGGCTGCGTGAGTCCCCAAGGAGATCACGGGGTCATACCGGATGAGTTGCCGGGTTTCGCCGTTTTCTATACCGCGGAGTACCCACGAGTCGTTCATAGCCTGATGAGAGCCGGGGCGACCTATGAGGAAGCCGAGGACGCGACGCAGGACGCCATGCAGGAGCTCCTGCGTACACGGCCGGACTGCAAGAGTCCCGCGGGCTGGGTCCGTACGGTCGCCTGGCACGCGTACTGCAAGAAGGCCGAACGCAACCGCAAGCGGCTGGCCCTGGAATCACGGAACGCGCGACTGACGGGGCCGGCGGGCCCGACATCGGCAGACCGCGGCGAACCTGACGAACACGAAAAGGTATTGGGGATTCTGCGTGGTCTGCCTCCTCGGCAGGGACAGGTACTGGCTCTGCACCTGGACGGTTACTCCGCACAGGAAATCGCTGATCTGATCAGCGTGAAGGCGAGCACCGTCCGCAGCAATCTGCGACACGCGCTCGCCACGCTGCGAAGCTCGCTCGAGAACTACGAGGAAAAAGAAGGAGGTTCGCATGTCCACAAGGAATGAGCGAGCTCTCACCACACGCAGGGCCCAGCCGAAGACCGCCAGAGAAACGACGACGAACGTGCACCCCGCGTTCGAGCGCTTTCTCCTGGCCGTCCGGGCCGAGGTCGAGAGCCGGCTCACCCCGGACGAGGTGGAGGACCGGCTGCGACGGCTCCTGGGGTCCTGCGCGGCGGCACCGCCCGCGGGCCGCGCCCGGAGGGCGGATGCCCCCGGCTTCGATTCCCAGGCCGGCTGGGCCGCATACGGCTATCACGTCATCCATCTCTGGCTGCTGGCCATCGCGACAGCGGGCCGGCCCGGTGTGCGGCTGCATCGGCACGACATCGACGAGCTCGCGGTGGAGACGGCGGCCCGAGCCCTGGGCAGCTTCCGCGACCAGGCGCGGCAACCGGTTCCGGAACCGCAGGCGGCCGTGCCGGAACTCAAGGCCGCGTTCCTCACGGAGTGCGTGCGGCACCTGCCCTATGTCAATCGGAGCCGTCACCTCATGGCCGAACGGGTCTCCTTCGACGAATTCGAGGACACGGACGCATCCGATCTCGTCGGCGTGCTGTGGGACTGCGCGACCACGGGACAGGCGGAGGAACTGCGCCGCGTGGCACGCGCCGGGGACGGGGCGGGCGACACCGACGAGATCGTCACTTTGACCCCCATCGCCATCCGTGCCGCGGTCCAGCGGTATCCGGAGGCAGTGGCCCCGGAATCGCTGACCTGACCCACTCTCCTGAGCGCACCACCGGACGCAAGGTGGCACATGAACGTGAACGACGTGACAGTGCGGCAGGTTCTACGACGTTCGTACGAACTCGACCACGGGCGCTACGCGGTCGGCATCGAAATCCAGCCGTACAAACTCACAGGGGTCGTTGTCGGGTCCGACGGCGTGGTGATGGCACGCTCCCGTCGGCATCTCACGGTCATGGAGTCGGAGGAGGTGGTGAAGCGCGTGGCAGAGATGGCAGGCAGTCTGGTCGACGACAGACTGGGCTGTGCGTTTCCCAGAAACAGGGTGTGCGTGGGGGTCCAGGTGGGCGGCCCCGTCGACCCGGACACGGGAACGGTGCTCCACCTCGTCAACGGCCCCGACGACCACAGGCACGAAAAACCCCCTCCCTATGAATGGGTGGACTTCCCGCTCGGTGCGGAACTCGCCTCCATGGTGGGCTGCGCCACGTCGGTGGAGAACGATGCGCACGCCTTCGCGGCGTACGAGCAGAGCCTCGGCGTGGGCCGCAAGAACGCCACGTTCGGGGTCGTACTCGTCCGTGACGGCGTGGGTGCCGGAATGGTCGTGCGCGGCCGACGGATCTCCGTCCCGATGGAATTCGGGCACCTCCAGGTGTGGCCGAGGGGCAGGATCTGCGATTGCGGGATGCGGGGCTGCATCGAAAGCCAGGTCGGGAACCGTGCGCTGACCGCCGTGGTCAAAGAACGGACCGGGCGGGAACTGGACGGACTCGAGGCCGCGATCGCGCTCGCCGACAGCAATGACTCGCAGGCGCGTGAGGCGGCGGCGGCCTTCCGCAAGGCCGGGATCTCGATCGCCCGCGGCATCGCCACGCTCCTCACCACGTTCGGCCCGACCCATCTGGTGATCTATGCGGCCGAGGACCTCATCAGCGGCGGGCCGGGGCGCCGGGCGGCGAATTCCTTCCTCCACGCGATGCGGAGGTTCCCCGCGAACACGTTCCACATCAGCAGGGACTGTCGCATCGTCACCAAGCCGCTGGATGCCGTCCGTGGTGCGCACGGCGCCGCGCTGATCGCTCTGCAGAGCTGTTTCGACGTCTGGCTTCAACCCGGTAGGAGTACCCCTGATGCCCCCACGATTCCCTGATGACGGCCGGCTCTCCATCGGACTCGACATCGGAGGCACGAAGATCGCGGCAGGAGTGGTCGACGCGGAGGGCCGCGTCGTCGAACGGGTCCCGGCCGTGCCGAGCCCCGTCGACCAGGCGGCCATTGTGAAGACCGTTTCCGTCCTGATCGAAGGACTGCGTTCCCGGCATCCCGGAATCGCCGCTGTCGGCGTGGGAGCGGCGGGCCTCATCCACTGGCCCGAAGGCCGCATTCGGACCGCCCCCAACAACGCCTACCGTGATCTGCCGCTCCGGCGACTGCTCCAGGAATCCACCGGACTGCCGACCGTCGTCGACAACGACGCCAACGCCGCCTGCTGGGCGGAGTACCGCATGGGGAACAGCGCCGCTCACATGGCCTTCATCACCGTGGGCACCGGTGTCGGCGGCGGCCTCGTCCTGGCCGATCGCCTCTTCCGCGGCCGCACCGGAATCGCCATGGAGATCGGCCACATGATCGTCGACCCGTACGGCACCGAACGCTGCGGCTGCGGCACCATCGGCTGCCTCGAACCCCTGGCCTCCGGGCGGGCGCTCGGCCGCTACGGCAGCGCGGCGGCCGCGGCCGACCCCGGCGGGATGCTGGCCAGGCTCGCCGGCGACCCCGGCCGGGTGACCGGGGAAACGGTCTCGGCCGCCGCGCGCGCCGGCGACCCGGCCGCCTGTGCTCAGCTCGAACGACTCGGCCACTGGCTCGGCATCGGCGTCGCGACGCTCGTCAACCTCTTCGACATCGAGCTGGTGGTCATCGGCGGTGGCGTCGCGGAAGTCGGCGATCTCCTGCTGACCCCCATCCGCTCGAGCTTCACCCGTTTCGTCACCGCCGCCGCCCACCGTGAGCTCCCGGACATCGAGCCGGCCCGCCTCGGGCCGGAGGCCGGGTGGATCGGTGCCGCCCTGCTGGCCCTTGACCAGGAGAAGGAGGGGCCGGCCGACGGACTGTGAGGCCAAGCGCACGTCCCCCGGACCGGCCGGCCCACCGGCTTCGGCTGTCCGGGTGGTCTGCCGGGCGGGCCCGTCCGTGTCCGGTGCCGGACCGCTCCGTCCGGGGCGGCCGTCCCGTCTGATGGGTACCGGCCGCCCCGCCGCGGCCGGTACCGCAGCCGGTACCCGTTTCCAGGGAGGAGGCTCGACATGGGCACGACGGATCCCGTGCGCATCGATGTCCACCAGCACCTGATCCCGCCGGAGCGTCGCCGCGCGATGTCCGGCCGCGCCGCCGCCTTCGGCTGGCCCGCGCCGGCCTGGGACGAGCGGAGCGCGATCGCGATGATGGACCGCCGGTCGATCGCCACCGGCGTGCTGTCGTACGCCGCCCCGGTCGGTGCACCGGACGACCCCGCGGCGGCCCGCGCCACGGCCCGGGGAGTCAACGAGTACACCGCGGAGCTGGTCAAGGACCGGCCCGACCGGTTCGGGCACTTCGCCGCCCTTCCCCTGCCCGACGTGGACGGAGCGCTCGCCGAGGCCGCGCACGCCCTGGACGAGCTGAACGCCGACGGGGTGATGGTGCTCAGCAACGCCCATGGCCGTTACCTCGGGGACCCCGGGTTCGAGCCCCTGTGGGCCGAGCTGGACGCCCGCGCCGCGGTCGTCCAGATCCACCCCACCGCGCCGCCGGGGCCGGCGCTTCCGGACCTGCCCGGCCCACTGGTGGACTTCCCGTACGACACCACCCGCGCCGCCCTGCACCTGGTCGTCAACGGGGTTCCGCGCCGGTACCCCCGGATCAGGATGATCCTGCCGCACGCCGGCGGCTTCCTTCCGTACGCCGCCCACCGGTTCGCCTGCGCCGGGCGACTGCGGCCCGGCACCACCCCCGAGGACGTCCTCGCCGACCTGCGGCGCTTCTACTTCGACACCGCCTTCGCGGCCGGCCCGGCCACCCTGCCCTCGCTCCTGGCCTTCGCGGCGCCCGGACACGTGCTGTACGGCAGCGACTTCCCCATGGTCCCCGAGGAGTGGGGCACCGGGTTCGACGCGGCGCTGGACGACCACCCGCACTGGACGCCAGAACAGCTGCACGCCGTCAACCGCGGCAACGCCGAGGCCCTCCTTCCCCGGCTCGCCCGGGGCTAGACGGGGGCCGCCTCCAGAGCGTCGGCCCGTCGGCGCAGGTCGGCTGCGATGTCGTCCCAGAAGGGTCCGTGGAGGTAGAGGCTGTCGGCTGCCTCGCGCATCAGCGCCGGGTCGTCGGGCCGCTGGAGGAGGAGCAGCCGGTAGGTGAGGTTGCGGACCCACACCGGGAGCCGGCTCTCGACCATGTGCGGGCCGAGCTCTCGCAGCATGGAGAGGATCGAGTCGGCGTCGGCGAACGTCAGTTCTTCGACGAAGTAGTGCTCTTTGTGCTCGCGGTCGCACGCGGGCACGGGCCGAAACTCGTCGCCGTAGAGACACCGGGCGTGTTCGGACAAGGTCGTGTGCATGATCTTCAGCCTACGATGTCATGATCTTGAAGGGTATCCCGCCGGTCGAACGCCAGGCTGACTCGCCGTCCGGTGCGTGGCTCTGATCCGCCGTCCCTCGGTTCAGGCCCTTCCGGCCGCGAGGACCTCGCGTGCGAGCGCCAGCAGGTCCGGGACGGCCGGGTGTCCCGGGCCCGCGCGCCAGGCGAGGACGACGGGAACGGTCGGCGCGTCCGCGAGCGGACGGTAGACCAGCGAGGGGTGCGTGTGGTTGCCCGGGGTGGCCGACGTGGTGACCCCCACGGCGCGGCCCGCGGCGATGGCGATGAGCCACTCGTCGGTGTTGGTCACCTCGATGGTCGCGACGGGGCGGGCCGTCGGCGGCCACAGGTTCACCGTCGTGGTGCCGGAGACGGTGTTGAGGGCGATCGGATGGTCGGCGAGGTCCGCCAGGGTGACCCGGGGGAGCGCCGCCAGCGGGCTGTCGGTCGGCATGACCACCACCCGCTCCTCCGACAGCAGCAGCTCCGTGCGGAGCCCGGCCGAGGTGACCGCGCCGCGCAGCAGGGCCGCGTCGACCTTGCCCTGCGTGAGGCCCGCCGTGCGGTCGTCGATGCGGAGCAGCTCCAGCGGAACGGCGCGGTGCGTCTCGTCCCAGCGGCGGAGGAAGGGGATGGTGTAGTCGCCGAGCGCCGCCCAGGTGTGGCCCAGGCGCAGCGGCCAGCGCCTGAGCCCCCCGGGGTCGAGGGCGGTCTCGACGGCGGCGACGGCGGCGAGGGCCTTGTCGCGGAAGGTATGGCCCTCGGCGGTCAGTTCGAGGTGGTGGGTGGAGCGGTCGACGAGGCGGGCGCCCAGGTGGTCCTCGAGCTGGCGCAGGGTGCGGGAGAGCGCCGGCTGGCTCAGGTGGAGGCGGGCGGCGGCGCGGGTGACGTTGCCCTCTTCGGCGATGGCGAGGAAGGCACGGAGATGCCGCAGCTCGATGGTCATGCGTCAGGAGCATAACCACGGTGGACTCGGCATTTCCCGCCGCGTGGCCGGATTCGTAGCGTGAAGGCATGACATCCACGGTGCACAACTCATCTGCCACGACGACCACGCCCGTTGTCGTCCGTCACGCCGCGGGGCGCGGCACTCTCGGCGGCGTCGGCCTGGTGCTGGCCGGGACGCTGTCCGTGCAGTTCGGGTCGGCCTTCGCCGCGCTGCTGTTCCCCCGGGCCGGGGCGCTCGGCACGGTCGCGCTGCGGGTGACGTTCGCCGCGTTGCTGCTGCTGGTCGTCGCCCGGCCCCGGCTGCGCGGATACGCGCGCGCCGACTGGGCGCTGGTCGGCGGGTTCGGCCTGGCCCTCGGCGGCATGAACATCCTCTTCTACCAGGCCATCGACCGAATCCCGCTGGGGGCGGCGGTCACCCTCGAGGTGCTCGGGCCGCTGCTCCTGTCGGTGGTCGCCTCGCGCCGCGCCGCCAGCCTGCTGTGGGCCTCTCTCGCGCTGGCCGGGGTCTACCTGCTGGGCCGCGGCGGCTTCGGCCAGCTCAACGTCGCGGGCGTGGCATTCGCATTGAGCGCCGGGGTGATGTGGGCGGCGTACATCGTGCTCAACGCCCGTGCGGGCGCCCGCTTCCCCCGGCTCGACGGTCTGGCGATCGCGATGGCCGTCGCCGCGCTGGTCAGCCTGCCGCTCGGCATCGGGGCGTCGGGCGGCACGCTCCTGGAGCCGGCGGTGCTCGGCCTGGGCCTGGCGATCGCGGTGATGAGCTCGGGGTTGCCCTACACCCTGGAACTGCTCGCCCTGCGCCGGCTGCCCGCGGCGACGTTCGCGGTGCTGACGAGCCTGGCGCCGGCCGTCGCCGCGACGGCGGGCTATCTGGTGTTGGACCAGGGGCTCTCGCTGTCGCAGTGCGCCGCGATCGCGATGGTGGTCATGGCGAGCGCGGGCGCGGTACGCATGGGTACGCGCTGAGACGACGCCTGCCCGCCGCGGGACAGGCGGCCGGACCGCCGCCGGCTGTGACCTTGATCATTTGCCAGGGGATGCCTGTCTGCGACCATGCGTCAATGGGGGCGGAAGGCGAACACGCACGGCTGTGGGCAGCGACCGGCAGTCCGCAGGTGGAACTCCTGGCCGCCCGTTTCGAACGCTTCGCCTTCGACCGGCACAGCCACGAGCAGCTCTCCGTCGGCGTCATCGAGCAGGGCGCCGAGGGACTGCACATGGCCGGCGGCACGGTGGTGGTACCGGCCGGGCAGCTGGTGATCCTCAACCCCGGGCAGGTGCACACCGGTTTCGCCGCCGACGAGTCCGGCTGGCGGTACCGCATGTTCTACTTCGACACCGCGATGGTCGAGGAGCTGGCCGGCGAACACCTGCGCGCCCGGGACGTCTGGTTCCCGGAGACGGCCGTACGGGACGCCGAACTGTTCGCCCGGCTGCGCCGCGTCCACCGCGAGCAGGAGCGCGTCGACGATCCCCTCACCGCCGAGTCCCTGCTGCTCGAGGGCCTGGGCGCGGTGCTGCGCCGGCACGCCCGTACCGGTCGGGTGGCCCCCGCCGGGGCTCCGCCGGGCGTGCGCCGCGGCCCGGATCTGGCCCGGCAGATGCTGCACGACCGGTGGACGGAGCCCGTCACCGTCGCCGAGCTCAGCGCCGCCGCGGGCATGCCGCGGGCGTCCCTCATCGCCGCCTTCCGCCAGGCGTACGGACTGCCGCCGCACGCCTATCTGCTGCGGCTGCGCGCCAACCGCGCGCGCCGCCTGCTCATGGCCGGGCAGCGACCGGCCGACGTGGCGGCCGCCACGGGATTCTCCGACCAGGCGCACCTGACCCGCATCTGCAAGCGGTACTTCGGGGTCACGCCGGGGGCCATCCGCCCCTGAGCTTCACGGGGCGGCGTCTTCGTTCCGCGACTTTCGTTCAAGACCGCTGCCGGCCGCGCGGCGAGGCTGGGCCGTAGCCGTACAGCGAGAGAACGAAAGGCGGCTGGAACAATGGTGTGGGCGATAGCGGTATCCCCGCTCGTCATGGTGCTGGGAATGATCACGGGGCTGCGTCGGCCGGCGCACTGGGCGGCGGCCGCGGGCGTCGCCCTGGCGGCGGTACTGATCTGGTGGCTCCCCGACTTCACGCTGCCGGGCGACGTGCTGGCCACAGGTGCCGGGGGAGCCGGTCTGCTGGTGCTCAACGCCGCCGCGGTGATGCTGCCCGGCGTCTACCTGAGCCAGGTGCTCACCCGCCGGGAGGTGCACCGGTCGCTGCAGGAGTGGGTGCGGGGGCTGCCGCTGGCAGGACCCGCCACGATCGCCCTGGTGGTGGCGGGCATCGCCCCCACGGTGGAGGCGCTCACCGGCTTCGGGGTGTCGCTGCTGGTCACCGTGCCCGTGCTGCTCGCCCTGGCGCCACCCGCGACCGCGCTGCGGCAGGCCATGCTCGGCATGAACATCATGCCGTGGGGCACCCTCGGCCTCGCCACCGTCATCGGCGCCGCGCTCACCGGCAGGGAGACGGCCGCCATGGGCACCGCCACCGCCGTCACCAGCAGCCTGGTCTTCCCTCTGGTGACCGTGTGGGCCGCTCTGCTGACCCGCCCGCAACGCCGGTTCCGTACCGCCGTCATGGCCGCGGGCGCGGGCGCGGCCCTCGCGCTCGGGCTGCTCGCACTCAACCGGGCGGGCGTGGTCCAGCCGGCGGGCGTCCTGGCCGGGCTGCTCACCACGACCGTCGGGCTGGTGCTCTGCGCCCTCCGCCGGTCCCGCTCCGACGCGGGCGCCGAGTCCGCCGGCCGGCTGCTGCCGCCGCGCACGGTCCTGCACGCCTACGGGCTCGTCCTCGGTGGCATCGCCCTCACCCGCGCGGCCACGGCCGCCGGTGTTCCGACCTTGGCACTGCACGCGGGCAACGCGAGCTTCGCGCTGCTGTCCTCGCCGGGCCTGCCCCTGCTGGCAGCGGCCCTGTTGCTGGACCGGGGCCGTCCGCACATCCCGGACGCCCGTGCCGCGCTGGTCCGGGTCGGCCGGCCGCTGCTCACGTTGACCGGGTTCGTCGCCCTCGGCCGGCTGATGGCGGACAGCGGCATGCTCGGCGAGCTGGGCACGGCGGTCGCCGGGGCGCCGCCGCTGGTCGCCGCCCTGGCCGCGCCCGCGCTCGGCATGCTCAGCGGCTTCATCACCGGCTCGAACGTCGGCGGCAACGCGCTGATGATGCCGCTTCAGGAACGCCTCGCCCCGAGCGGCGCGGGCCTCGACGCATGGTTCGCGGCCCTGCAGAACAGCGCGGCGGGCCACGCCGTCTTCACCTCCATGCCGATGATCATGCTGATCCTGGCGGTGGCCGGCGACCGCGCGCAGACCGCGGGCGT
Source organism: Streptomyces sp. NPDC053079 (assembly GCF_044546695.1). Classification (NCBI taxonomy): domain Bacteria; kingdom Bacillati; phylum Actinomycetota; class Actinomycetes; order Kitasatosporales; family Streptomycetaceae; genus Streptomyces; species Streptomyces sp. NPDC053079. Next base: position 282,357 of record NZ_JBITZJ010000003.1, on the reverse strand, counting down.
CACCGAGCACACCCTCCTGCGCTTCGGCCTGCGGGTGGCTGCCGCGATCTACGCTGCTCTGGCGGTGACGGCGATGGCCCTGGTCTCGTTCGCGTGATCCTCGACCGGACCCCGCGGGCCCGGCCGTCAGGCTCCGGTGCCGGCGGTGATGCCCGCGTGTGCGACAAGTCCGCTCGCAGGCCGGGCGCGAGGTCGGGGTGGATCTCCGTGGCCGGGTCGCCCTCGGCGAACAGCCCGGCGCGTACACCGGCTACCGCAGCCGGAGCCCGCGGCTCAGGAGAGGCGGCCGTCGTAGTCGGGCAGCTTGAAGCCCTTCTCGTAGTAGCGGCCCTCGAAGTCGGTGGGCCGGTTACCGATGTTGGCGGTGATCGTGTAGCCGTCCTGGGTGAGCTCCTCGCGGCAGCGCTCCTTGCCCTCGCCCTTCTCCTCGCCGTGCTCGCGCGTGCATATGGCGTCCACCGGATAACCGGCGTCCCTCAACTGCTGCCGGGCGGACGACGAAGACGTACGGGCCGTCACGAACAGCACGGCCACGTCGTGCTCGTGCGCCCACTGGGCCACCTTGAGCACCGGCTTGTTGGCCCGGCCCTCGTGGTAGTACGTCTCCAGGGCGGTGTTGTCGATGTCGAGCACGACGGCCGGCTTGCCACCCCCCTTGCCCGCCTTGCCGGTACGGTCGCGCAACCACGGAATCGCGGGGCCGACGGCCTTCTGCACGTCGGCCTGCCACGTCCCGTAGTCGGGCACCCCCCGGCTCTGGCCGGCCTGGGCGGCCTGCGCGGTCGCCGCGCCGCCCAGCGACACGGCCGGCAGCGCGAGCGCCGCCAGCACGGCGAAGGGAGCCATGCGGAACTTCTTGCTGGACATCAACCCTGGTCCTTCCGTCGGTCACATTGCCGGTCGCAAGATCAGCACTGTGGAAGAACGCAGGGACGACGGGAAGATGTCCCGCAGATGAAGATCGCGGTTCGTCGCCACCTGACGTGGCGCTCAGCCGTTGACGAAGGTGAGGCTGGTCGCGTCGTAGCGGGTGCCCGCGATCTGCTCGGCCGGGGCGGCGGCCTCGATGGCGGCGAGGTCCTCGGCGGACAGCTCGACGGTCAGGGACGCGAGGTTCTCCTCCAGGTACCGCTGCCGCCGGGTGCCGGGGATCGGCACCACGTCGTCGCCCCGGTGCTGCACCCAGGCCAGAGCGAGCTGGCCCGCGGTGACGCCCTTCGCCGCGGCCAGCTCGTTCAGCTTCGCGACGATCGCCAGGTTCCGTTCGAGGTTGCCGTCGGCGAAACGCGGCTGGCTGCGCCGCACGTCGCTCTCCTCCAGCCCCTCTACGGAGTTGTAGCGACCGGTCAGGAAGCCGCGTCCGAGCGGGGAGAAGGGGACCAGACCGATGCCCAGCTCGCGGCAGACCGGAGCGACCTCCGTCTCCAGGTCGCGGGTCCACAGCGACCACTCGCTCTGCAGCGCGGCGATCGGGTGGACGGCGTGCGCCCGGCGGATGGTCCGCACACCGGCCTCGGACAGCCCGAGGTGGCGGACCTTCCCCTCCCGCACCAGCTCGGCCATGGCGCCGACGGTCTCCTCGATCGGCACCTGCGGATCGACGCGGTGCTGGTAGTAGAGGTCGATGTGGTCGACCCCGAGCCGGCGCAGCGACGCCTCGCACGCCTGCCGCACGTAAGCGGCGTCGCCGCGGATCAGGGTGGGCTCGCCCAGGCGGTTGGCGAAGCCGAACTTCGTGGCCAGCACCACCTCGTCGCGGCGCCCGGCGACGGCCTTCCCGATCAGCTCCTCGTTGTGCCCGGCACCGTAGAAGTCGGCCGTGTCCAGGAGGGTCACCCCGAGGTCGAGGGCGTGACGCAGCGTCGCGATCGACTGCGCGTCGTCCGCGGCGCCGTAGCCATGGCTCATGCCCATGCATCCCAGGCCCTGCGCGGATACCGCCAGTTCACCGAGGTGTCGGGTGGGAATGCTGGTCATGCTGTGCCTCCTGGGCTCGAAACCATCTGCCCATGACACTAGGTATTGGAGCGCGCTCCAAGTCAAATGCCCTGATCCGGGGCCACGGCCCCGGATCAGCGCGCGGTACGGCATGTACCGACAGGCGCCTACGACTCGACCGTGATCGGCTTCTCGGCGCGCAGGTCGCTGACGAAGCCGCCCTTGACCACGCGCATCCAGTAGGAGTGCCTGCGGTCCTTGATGTCGGAGTCACGCTCCAGCTTGCGGTCCATCGAGGTGGCACCGCCCTGGACGTCCCGCTGGAAGGTGTAGGGGTGCCAAATGCCGATCTCGCTGCTGTAGAAGGGCTTGGTCTCCATCAGCATGACCTGGTCCGGGTTGCCCTGCGCGGGCTTCCAGTTGACGCGGACGGTGGCCGCGTCGAGGCGGTCGACGGACGTCACCGCCGGGGCCTTCGGGATGACCGAGGAGGCGGCGGGCTTGATGTCGGCGCTGCGGATCGTCCGCGGCACGGACGAGTCGTAGCCGTCCGGGTTGTCCAGCTTCCCCGTCACGCGCAGTGCGGTGGGGGCCTGGCCCTGCCCGCCCGCGCACACGTCGACCTGGGCGACCTTGCGCCAGTCGACGCCGGGGCCGGGGAACCTCACGAAGTCCTCCTTCTGGACCTTCAGCTCGCGGGTGACGCCGCCTATGACCGCGCTCACGGAGTAGACGTAGCGGGAGTCGTCGTCGCGGACCACCTGGTAGCTGCACCCGTCCACAGCCGCGGCCCGCGCGCTGACCGCCGGCGCGCCGGCGGTGGTGGCCGACGGAGCCGCTGCGGCGACGCCCGCACCCGAGACGAGGGCACCGAGACTCAGTGCGGACGTGGCGATCGCGGTGGCGATACGAGGGGGCATGCAATCCTCCGGTGGCATCCAACGGCTCGCGGTTGAGCCGGCGAACGAACAGATGACGTGCTGGGGTCGGCTCTGATCGGGATCACCGACCAGGGCTGGACGCTACCGGCAAATGGCGGTCAAGAAGAAGTCAAAGCTCGGCAAAGCGAAGGCTTTCCGTCAACTTCCCTCAGTGGTGGCGCGAATTCGTTGACCGACCCGGTCGGGGCAACCACGATGCGGGCGTTCGAATCACCTCGTTCAGGGGTAGCCCAAGTCGCCTCATCCTGACGGCATTTAAGCCGACGCCATGCCAACTCCTAGAGTGCTAGCATCCTAAGCATGGCCGCCGAGAGACCGGTAAAGCAGTTCAACGTCTACCTGCCCATCGACCTCATCCGCGAGGTCAAGCATCACGCTGTCGACACCGAACGGTCACTCTCGGCAATAGTCGAGACGGCCCTGACCGAGTACCTCCAGCGTGTCGCAACCGCAGGAAAGGAGAGCACGCATGACGACTGACGGCATCGAGGGGTTCCTCGTCGAAACCCGCAACTACGGTGCGACCGCCGCGTTCTGGAAGTCGCTCGGCTTCGAGAACGTGCTGGAGACCGACCACGGCTCCGGCCACTGGTCCCATCCGGCCGGCGGGCCCTACGTGTTCATCGTCGAGCAGCACGAACGCGAGCTCGCCACCTGCCCCGTGCTCAAGGTGGCCGACGCCGAGGCCTTCGCGCCCGACCGCGCACCGGAGTTCGCCCAGCCGTTCACGCCGACACACTGGGGTGTCCGGCAGGCGCTCGTCCGCGACCCCGACGGGCGGATCGTCGCCCTCGAAGCCCCGCTCGCCGACGGCAGCGAAGGTAACGACGCCACCCACGCCACCGACGTCACGGAAGGACACCACCATGGCTGACGAACAGCGCCTCTCCGACCAGTACGAACCCGACCACACCGCTGTGCGCGTCGCCCTCTGGCGCGCCCTCCACGTCCAGGCCGACGCCCCGCCCCACGTGCTCGACGACGAGATCGGGCTGAAGCTCGCCGACCCCGGGGAGAACTGGCGCGAGCGCCGCGACATGACCATGCCGGGCGTCAGCGGCGTCCGGGCGTCCATGGTCGCCCGCGCCCGCTTCGTCGAGGACCTCGTCGCCGAACACGCCGACGCCGGCGTGGCGCAGTACGTCATCCTCGGCGCGGGCCTGGACACCTTCGCCCAGCGGCGCCCCGAACTCGCCTCCCGCCTCGACGTCTTCGAGGTCGACCAGCCGGGCACGCAGGCATGGAAGCGGCAGCGCCTGGCCGAACTCGGCTACGACATCCCGCCCTGGCTGACCCTGGTTCCCGTGGACTTCGAGGCCGGCGACTCATGGTGGGAGCGGCTGACCGCCGCCGGGTTCGATCCTCAGAAGCCGACGGTCGTCGCGTCGACCGGCGTCAGCATGTACCTCACCCACGAAGCCCACACCGCGACGTTGCGCCAGGCCGCCGCGCTCGCACCCGGCTCCGTATTCGCCACGACCTTCCTGCTGCCGCTCGACATGCTCGACCCGGAACAGCGGCAGGTCCAGGAGTTCTCGATGCGCAATGCCGCCGCGTCGGGCACCCCGTTCATCAGCCTCTACTCGCCGGACGAGATGGCGCGAGCAGCCCTGGACGCGGGGTTCACGAAGGCTGTGCACGTATCTCCCGACGACCTGGCGGCCCGGTACTTCGCCGACCGTCCCGACGGCCTGTGCCTGCCCAGGGCCGAACAATTCCTCGTCGCCGAGGTGTAGCCGGCCGACGGCGCACGTCCGGGGGAACTTCCCAGCGGCTCCGGGCGTCTGATCACGAGAAAACGATCACGGCGCATATGGGGGTAGTGGCTATGGCGATCACGCTGGCCGAGGAGATCATGCTGCTGTCGCTGGACGACGAGTCCGGGGTGGCGAAGCGGAAGCAAGCCGTTGGGTGGGCGGTGGCGGGAGGGATCCTGCTCGAACTGGTCCTGGCCGAGCGGGTGTCCGTTTCGGGCAAGTACCTGGAGGTGACGAACGCGTCCCCGACCGGGGACCAGTTGCTCGACGGTCGCATGGCTCTCATAGAGACCTGGCTGGGCGGTCGCGAGAAGCAGGTGAAGAAGTGGCTGACGAAGGACCACACCAAGGCCCTTGATGCGACTCTGGACAGTCTGTCCAGGCGCGGAGTGGTCGTGGAGGAGAAGCACAGGACCCTCGGCCTGTTCCCGGTGCGCCGCTATCCCGAGGCCGATGGTGCCATCGAGGCCGAGATGCGGGAACGGCTTCGCGCGGTCGTACTGGGCGGCGCCCAGCCGGACACACGGACGGCGGGACTGATCGCGCTGATCCACTCCGCCAAGCTGCACCGCCTGGCCTTTCCCGACAGCCCGCAAAGGCAGGTCTCCCGGCGGATGTCGGAGGTGGCCGACGGGCATTGGGCGGCCGCGAGCGTACGCGCTGCCCTCCGCGACATGCAGGCGGCGGTGGCCGGGGTCGCGGCCGCCGCGGGCGCCGCCGCCGGGAGCTAGACCACTTCTTCCGGGGCAGCGGGTGGACCGGACGAGGTCCAGGCGCTCAGTGCCTGGGTCCGTTCGGCCTGGCGCATGTACGCGTCGGTGGTTCGGGTGGCCCATGCGACGTGGCCGTCGGGACGGATGAGGACTTCCCTCACCCCGTCGAGATCGGGGTGCACTTCATGTGGGCGAGCGGTGAGCGCACGGATGTGGCCGGCTCGGGCCGGGCCGTCGCCTGTCCACCTGCGGGATTCGTCGTCGCCGTCCAGGTTCAGCAGCACGAAGCGGCCGTCGTGAAGGAGCTCGTATACGCGGGTGGGCTCTGCTGCGCTGGTGACAAGGCTGACGTCCGGCATGCGTCGGCCGGTGAGCGGATCGGCGGGTGAGGTGGCGGGGGGTGGGTAGACGGTGTCGAGCGCGGAGATCCGGTCGGCCAAGTGGCGGTTGACTTCCTTCATGCCCAGGAGCGTGTCGAGCAGCTCGCACAGCAGGGCCGCGGGACGCCCGTAGCGTTCGGTGAGGGGTAGTTCCACCAGCAACGTCTGAGCCTGGGTGCCGGTGGTGACGGAGCGGCCCACGGCGTGACGCTCGGTGTGATAACTGTCCAGAAGCGTGGGCGGTGCCCATCCGCGGACCTGGGCGGCGAGCTTCCAGCCGAGGTTCATCGCATCCTGCAGCCCCGTGTTCAGGCCCTGCGCCCCGACGGGGAAGTGGACATGCGCGGCATCGCCGGCCAGCAGAACACGGCCGCGCCGGTACCTTTCGGCGAGCCGGGTGGTGTTGCCGAACCGCGACAGCCACCGGGGCTCGCCGATCCCGCAGTCCGTCCCGCACACCCGCTTGAGCGAGGTGCGGAACTCCTCCAGGGTCACCGGCTCGGCGGAAGGCACCCGGATCCTGTGCGGGTCCATGACCACGAACCGGGTCAGCCCGGCCTCCAGCCGTGCGACGAGAACGCCGTGTCGCCGGGCCCGCTCATTGTCCGCGTGATCGGCGACCGCGAAGTCACCCACCACGGCGGTCATCGACTCGGGTGTCCCCGGGAACGCGATGCCGGACGCCTGCCGTACGAAGCTGCGCCCGCCGTCGCAGCCGACCACGTACCGGGCCCGGGCGGTGACCGTACCGCCCGGGCCGTGCACGCCCACCTCGACGCCGTCCGTGTCCTGACGCAGGGCGACGGCTTCGTACCCGCGGTGGATCCGCACTCCGAGTTCCCGGGCCCGTTCCGTGAGCAGGGCCTCGGTGCGGGCCTGGGCGATGAGCAGGGCGTACGGATGCCGGGTATCGAGCGCGGTGAAGTCGAGCCGTTGCCTGAGGCTCGCGGTGAACTGCCAGCCGGGCACGGTCCGGCCGGCGGCGAGGAACCGGTCGGCCAGGCCTCGCATGTCCATCAGCTCGATGCTGCGGGGGTGCAGATTCAGCGCCCGTGACTCGCGATGGGGCTCGGGGCGCCTGTCGACCACGCGCGTCCGTACGCCGGCCAGGGCCAGCTCGCAGGCGAGCAACAGCCCGGCCGGTCCCGCACCGACCACGAGGACCTCGGTGTCCATGCCTGTGCCCAAGGACGTCACACCCACCACCCTTCGGCGCGCGCGGCCGCACCGTCAAGGCTGCTCCGTGCGCCGCCGCGACGGCAGGGTTGGCCGGGAAGGGAGCTTGGCAGCCGGGCGGCTCCGTACTGGGATGGTGCAGGACCCCGGGGGTGCCGCGAGAGGAGTCCGTTCGTGATCCACATGACCGAGACGCTGGCCGTGCAGACCATCGAGGACTTCCTCACCGCCGCGGAGACCACCCAGCTCACCAAAACCCTGGACGAACATCTCGCCGCCACCGGCTGGATCCCCGCACGCCCCAGCGAAGGGATGACGCCGCCCGAGCCCGCCCAGGCGATCCTGAACGCCGCCATGCGGCGGGCACTGCCGGCCCTTCGGCGGGCCTTCCCCTCCGCCACGGCCACCGATCCGTGGCTCTACCACGACCTCAAGCCCGGCGACAAGATCCGCCCGCACGTCCACGGCGTGGGCGACCCGCAGGCTCGCCCGCAGCGGATCGCCCGGGTCGCCTTCAACCTCCAGGACGCCGAAAGCGGCGGCGATTTCTACCTCGACACCTGCTCCGCCGACGCCGTGTGGAGCGACGTCACTCCGACCGTCGACAGCGACTACGCACCCGGCACACGCTTCGTCCACGAGATCACCGCCCGCACCGGACCAGTGAACCTCAACGACATCCCGCACACCCGCTGGACCTGCAGCCCACCTCCGGGAACCACCGTCGTGTACGGCACCCAGCTCGTCCACGGCGTCCTTCCCGTCACACAGGGCCGGGTGCGCAAACTCATCACGAACCTTCTCGCATGACCGCGACGGCCGGTCCGGGAAGGATCGGCGCACCGCCGTGCTTCAGGGCGTATGTGCCGCGCGCGAGTTGGACGGTCGCTTCTTCCGGACTGTTCAGCAGCACACCCTCCGGGAGGGCGGCCAGCCATTCGCGTACCGAGGCGGCCCGCTCGACCGGGGCGCCGAGGACCGCTCGGCGCCGACTGGTCCGCACGGAACTCGCCGAGGACCACCACGCGCATCATCCACACCGCCGTCCGACTCGCTGACGACCCTACGGAGTCTCTCCAGCCGTACTCCACATGATGTCCCGGGACGGTCCGATGGGCAGGGTCCAGGCGTTGACGAGCTGCCTGGCCCGTCCGGCCTCGTCGGCGAAGACCAGGACCTGCAGCTTCCGCAGTGTCCGGAGCCGGCCGTACGACCTGCGGGTGCAGGGGGCGACGGTGGACCGGATCCCGCAGGTGTCGAGGAACCGGCGGATCTCGTCGGCGGCAGTCGTCGTGGCCACGCACGCCACCGGCACCAGCAGCCCGTACGGGTAGCTCCGGCGGCCGGCGGGGGAGAGCCGTGACCTGATGCCGAGAGGGGAGAGGTACCGCACCGCGACCACCTTCGCGCCCCGCCCCATGTTCAGTGGTGGCCTTCCGGAACCCGCTGGGGTTCCGCGTGGCCGTGTGCCGCGACGATCTCCTGGTACTCCTCCGGGGTTGCCTTGCGGATCTGGCCCGTCTCGCTGAAATAGGCCCGGGAGAGACGTGCCCGCACTCTCTCCGACCACGTGATCTTGCGACGGACGCCCTGCTCGTCCACCTCCGGGGGAGGCGCGTACGGCCTCGGCTGCTCGTGCGCGGTGTAGTAGTACAGGTCGGCCTGCGCCAACGGTTCGTGGATCTCCACGAATTCGCCGTGCGGCTTGCGCAGGATGATGCCGCTCTCGCGCCCGTGCAGGACCTTTTCCCGGTCGCGGCGCTGGAGGCCGAGGCACCACCTCTTGGTGATGACGAAGACGAGGACCGGCAGGACGAAGAATCCGATGCGGACCGCCCAGGTGATGGTGTTGAGCGAGAGCCAGAAGTGCGTCGCGAAGAGGTCGTTGCCGCCTCCCACCAGGAGGATCGCGTATTCGGAGATCCAGGCGGCGCCGAAGGCGGTGCGGGTGGGGTTGTTGCGGGGGCGTTCGGTGATGTGGTGTTCGCGTTTGTCGCCGGTCACCCATGCCTCGAGGAAGGGGTAGCACCACAGGGCGAGAAGGATCACGGGGAAGATCATCAGCGGGATGAACACCCCGAGCACCAGGGTGTGGCCCCAGAGGTTGATCTCCCAGCCCGGCATGATGCGGATCAGGCCTTCGGAGAAGCCCATGTACCAGTCGGGCTGGGCGTCGGTGGTCACCTGGTCCGGCCGGTACGGCCCGTACGCCCAGATGGGGTTGACCTGCGCGATGGCCGAGAACACGGCCAGCACCCCGGTGACCAGGAAGAAGAAGCCGCCGGCCTTGGCCATGTAGACCGGCATCAGCGGCATGCCGACGACGTTCTTGTTGTTCCGTCCCGGTCCGAAGCCCTGGGTGTGCTTGTGGTAGAAGACCAGGATCAGGTGGGCCACCAGCAGGCCCAGCATGATGCCGGGGATCAGCAGCACGTGGACGGTGAACATCCTCGGCACCCAGATGGTGCCGGGGAACTGGCCGCCGAAGATGAAGAACACCAGGTACGTGCCGATGATCGGCACGGACAGGATCGCGCCCTCCAGGAACCGGATACCGGTGCCGGACAGCAGGTCGTCGGGCAGCGAGTACCCCATGAAGCCGTCGAACATGCCGAGGAACAACAGGCCCGCGCCGATGAGCCAGTTGAGTTCCCGGGGCTTGCGGAACGCGCCGGTGAAGAAGACGCGCATCATGTGCACCAGCATGGCCATGACGAAGACGAGCGCCGCCCAGTGGTGCAGTTGACGGAGCAGCAGGCCGCCCTTGACGTCGAAGCTGAGGTCGACCGTCGACTTGTACGCCTGGGACATCAGGACGCCCTCGAGCGGCGCGTACGGGCCGACGTAGTGGACCTCTTCCATGCTGGGCTTGAACCACATCGTCAGATAGACGCCGGTCAGGATGATGATGAGGAACGAGTAGAGGGCGACCTCTCCCAGCATGAAGGACCAGTGGTCGGGAAAGATCTTGCGCAGGTTCGCCTTGGCGAGGGAAAAGATCCCGACTCGTCCGTCGGCCCAGGTCGCGAGCCTTTCACCCCGCGATGCCGGGGAGGTGGGGCCCTGGCCGGCCGCGGGGGTGTGTTGCGTACTGGTCATGCGTGAGCGCTCCCGGCCTGGAAGGGCAACACTTCCATGGTTGCCCCTTTATCCGATAAAGGTCGCCATTTCTGGCATTATGTCCCCTATCTTCCCCGCGTTGTGCCGTGAATGCGGTATTTGCGTTGAGTGTGTCGGTGAGGAGAGACGAGGGGGCAACAGGCCCGCTCACCGCTCCTCGACCGCGCGCTCTCCCAACGGCCGTATCGCCGGGCCCTGGAGCACCGTGCCGTCCGTGTCGAACCGCGAACCGTGGCAGGGGCACTCCCAGGTGCGCTCGGCGGCGTTGAAGGCCACCAGGCAGCCCAGGTGCGTACAGCGCGCCGAGACGGCCCGCAGAGTGCCGTCGTCGTGGCGGTAGACGGCGCACTTCTCGCCGCCCGTCCGTACGAGGGCGCCCGTTCCCGGCGCGATCTCCGCCACGGAGTCGACGTGGGTGGGCCGCAGCCGGTCGCCGAGGAAGTGGCGTCCGACGGCTGCCTGGTGCTTGAGGAAGGCGGGCGCCTCGCGCACCGTGCTCCACAGCCGGCGGGGATCGTAGAGGTGCGTCCACGAAGGACTGTTGCGGCCACAGATGAGGTCGGTCAGCAGCCGGCCGGCCATGGCGCCGCCGCTCATGCCCCAGCCGCCGAAGCCGGTCGCCACGTAGGTGTGGCGGGCGCCCGGATGGAACGGGCCGACCAGCGGCACGGTATCGGTGGAGTCGTTGTCCTGCGCCGCCCAGTGGTACAGCATCCGGCCGGCCGGGAAGTGTGCGCGGGTCCAGTCGGCCAGGGCCGCGTACCGCCGGCCGACGTCGCCCGCGCCCGGGGTGAAGGTCTCCCCGGTGACGATCAGCAGACGCCGGTCCGGTCCGTACGGCGCGGTGCGCACCGACCGCGTGCGGTCCTCCGGCGTGATGTACATCCCGTCCGGGTCGTCCCGGGCGGGGATCTCCGCCGCCAGCACCAGCTCGCGGCGGGGCGAGAGCCTGGTGAACAGCAGGGCGCGGTCGAAGACCGGATAGTGGGTGGCGACCACCACGTCCCCCGCGGTGACCACGCAGCCGTTCTCCGTCGTCACCCGGCAGGGGGCACCCTCGGTCAGACCCGTGACGCGGGTGTGTTCGTAGAGACTTCCGCCACGTTTCCGCACGTCCTCGGCGAGCGCGAGGAGGTACGTGCGCGGATGGAACTGCGCCTGGTCCTCCACGCGGACCGCGCCGGCGACCGCGAAGGGCAGCCCGGTCTCCTCGACGTAGGAGGCCGCCAGCCCCGCCTCCCGGGCGGCCTCCGCCTCGGCGCGTACGGTCTCGCGCTCGCCGGGGTCGGTCACGTAGGTGAAGGCCGGCCGCCGCTCCAGGTCGCAGTCCACCCCCACGGAGGACGCCACCGCGACGACCCGTTCGACCGCCTCCTGCTGGGACCGCGCGTACAGCCGCGCGCCCTCCGCTCCACGCGTGCGGCGCAGCCTGTCGTAGACGAGGGTGTGCAGCGCCGACACCTTCGCGGTCGTGTAACCGGTGACTCCCGCGGCCAGACGGTCGGCCTCCAGCACCGCCACGGAACGGCCGGCGTCGATCAGTTCCCACGCGGTGCTCAGCCCGGCGATGCCACCGCCGATCACGGCGACCTCCACCTCGATGTCGGTGGTCAGGGGCGGATACGGTGCGGCGGGTGATGCGGTGGCCATCCAGAAGGACTCGGGACGGCCCGGGGGAGCGGCGGGGCCCTCGGGGCGCGACATGCGGGCCGGGTTCCCCTTGGCGGGCGTTCGAATCACGGCGTACCGGCATGTGACCCGAATGGCCGCACCGGCCGGCTGGGACCCGTCCGGGTCAGCCCGCGGGGCCGGCGCCGGTCGTCGGCCGCGCTCCTGGGGGAAGGGGCAGGTCGAACACATGGGCCGGGGTGACGATCTTGGTGATCGCCTGGCCGAAGAGGGTGCTGGGCTCTATCTGATGGTGCAAGATGTCGGTGTTGAGCAGGACGACCAGCGTCGCCCGTTCCTCGGGCAGGTAGATCGTCAGCGACTCGTAGCCGGGCAGCGAGCCGTTGTGACCGATCCAGCCCTGGACGTTGAAGATTCCCAGACCGTACCCGGCGCCGGGAATGCCCGTCGGAAGGGTCTTCAGACGCTCCGCCTGGGTCCGGGGAGTCAGCAGGGTGCCGGTGGCGACGACGGGCGCCCAGGTCCGCAGGTCCTGCAGGTCGGAGATCATCGCACCGGCGGCCCAGGCCCAGGACGGATGCCAGTCCGTGGCGTCCTCGACGGCGCCCGAAGCGGTCTGGTCGGTGTATCCGTGGGCGTGGGGGCTGGGGAACTCGGCGCCGGCCGGGAACAGGGTGTGGTGCAGGCCCGCCGGTTCGAGGACCTTCTCCTGGATGGCGTTCTTCAGCGGCCGGCCGCCGGCCTTCTCCACGACGAGGCCCAGAAGGATCAGGTTGGTGTTGCAGTACTCGAACTTCTCGCCGGGCTGGAACTGCACCGGATGCTTGAAGGAGTAGTCGAGCAATTCCTGCGGAGCGAAGGGGCGATTCGGGTCGGAGGTGAGGGCCTTGTAGAAGCCTTCGTCCGCCGAGTAGTTGAACAGTCCGCTGCGCATGTCCGCGAGGTCGCGCAGGGTGATCCGGTCCCCGTTGGGGACTTTGTCGATGTACCGGCCGATCGGATCGTCCAGCTTCACCTTGCCCTCGTCGACGAGTTCGAGCAGGGCGGTCACGGTGAACGTCTTGGTCTCGCTGCCGATCCGCATGTAGAGCCCGGGATTCATGGGGGTCCCGTTCGCCTTGTCGGCGACGCCGAAGGAGCGTACGTACTCGCCCTTGCCGGGGGCCGAGAGACCGACGGTGACGCCGGGCACGGAGGCCTCGCGCATCACTTGCCGGATCGCGGTGTCCAGACGCTCGGCGACGGCGGGGCCGAGCTGCGGGAACCCGGTGTCGGTGGATGAGGGAGAAGCGAGGGGCGCGGGGAGGTCCTCCGCGACCGCGCCGGGCGCGGTCGCCGGCACCGCCAGCAGCCCGGCCGTGGCCAGGCCCACGCATATTCCGCGCCGAGTCGTAGGTGAGCACCCCATGGCAGGCCTCCTGCCGGACGAGGACAAAACGGCCTCATCAGCCTAGGCGCGCCCGCAGGTCCCCGCACTACGACCCACGACCGCAAGCCCAGGTCACCGGTTCTCCGACTTGACCTCAAGTCCGGTTGAGGAAGGAGGGTAAGGGCATGACCACACACACGGATCACGCCGAGATCACCATGCTCATCAGCCGCTTCTTCCGCGCCCTGGACCAGCGCGGGTTCGAGGACGAGTGGGTCCGCGACTACGTCACCGACGACGTCCGCACCACGACCCCGATCGGAACCTTCGAGGGCCTCGACGCCGTGCGGCGGCACACCGAAGAGGCCGTCGGGAGATTCGCCCGCACCCAGCACATCACCACCGACGCCCTGGTCCACGTCGACGCCGCCTCGGGCAGCGCGACGGCCTCGTGGAACGCCCTGATGACCCACGTCCACCACGCCTCCACCCTCGAGGCACGCGGTGAGGGCGCGAACCCCCTCTTCACCGTGGGCGGCTTCTGGGAGGCCGAGCTGCGCCGTACGCCCGACGGCTGGCGCTTCTCCCACACGTCCGTCCAGGCGGTCTGGGCCACGGGCGAACCGCCCGTCCTGCCCGAAGCAGTCCAGGCGGTACGGGCGCTCCAAGAGGTCCGGTAGACCTCACGCGCCTTGAGGAAGCGCCGCATTTCCTCCGGGGCAATACGCCGTCAGGTGAACGGTCATTGGGAAGGGCGGCAAAGGCGGCGCGCCCGGCCGCCGGTGACGCTCTTTCGCGGAGAACGGGCCCCGGAGGGCCGGAATTGCGGCCCGGTTCCGCCGGATCGAGCCACGCCGACGGCAGAAGAAAACCGGCGTGGCGGATTTTTAATGATATTCATGAGAGAGGCGGCGGTCGGCGAGTCGACCCCCGCCGCTGTAACCGGGGGACAAGGGGGACAGCTGTATCCGGGGGACAGGGGCGAGAGCAATGACCGACGACATAGTGCGCTTCACCGTGCTCGGCCCGCTACGCGCGTGGCGCGGCGACAGCGAGCTGGAGCTCGGCCCGCGGCAGCAGCGCACACTCCTCGCGCTGCTGTTGCTGCGGCAGGGCGAGCCGGTGACGGCCGGTGCGCTGGTGGCCGAGGTGTGGGGAGAGGACGCACCACCGCGGGCGGTGGGCACACTGCGCACGTACGTGTCGCGGCTGCGCAAGCTACTGGAGCCCGAGCGGGACGCCGGGTCGTCCCCCGGGGTCCTCGTCTCGGTCAGTGACGGCTACGCCGTACGCCTGCCGCAGGACGCGCTCGACGTGGGGGAGTTCGAGACCTTCGTGGCCGCCGCCGAGCGCGAGCGGATGGCCGGCCGTCCGGCCGAGGCCCGCGATCTGCTGGGCTCCGCCCTCGCGTTGTGGGGCGAGGAGCCCTTGCAGGGGCTGGCCGGGCCCGGCATCGAGGCGCAGCGGGCACGGCTCGCCGACCGCAGGCTGGCGGTGCTGGAGAGCCGCCTCGCCCTCGACGTGGAACTGGGCGGGCACGCCGCCGTACTGGGTGAGCTGGCCGCCCTCGCGGAGAGCCACCCGCTGCGGGAGCCCCTGTACGCGCTGCTGATGCGGGCACTGGTGCTCTGCGGCCGGCCGGACGAGGCACAGGCGGCCTACGCGCGTATACGCCGCGCCCTGGCCGAGGAGTTCGGCCTCGACCCCGGGCACGAGCTGTCCGCGCTCGCCCGCGACATCGCCGCCGACGGCGCCCTCGCGTCGCCGTACCCCACCGGGCGGGAAGGCGGGGAGCCGGACCGCCACCCCTGCCCCGCCCAGCTCCCCGGCGACATCGCGGACTTCACGGGCCGCGCCGGTGCGGTGCGCGACGTGTGCGAACTGCTCGCCGCGCCCCCGGGAACGGGAGCCGCCGTCGTGGCGGTGTCCGGCCTGGGCGGGGTCGGCAAGAGCGCGCTGGCCCTGCACGTCGCGCACCGGATGCGGGCGGGCTTCCCGCACGGGCAGCTCTACGCGGACCTCAGGCACCCGTGCGGACACCCCGTCGATGCGGCCACGGCGCTCGCATCGTTCCTGCGCGCGCTCGGCGTCGCCGACGCCGACATCCCCGCCGGGACCGCCGAGCGCGTCTTCCTCTTCCGCGCCCGGATGGCGGGCCGGCGCATGCTCGTCGTCCTGGACAACGCCGCCGACGGCGACCAGATCCGCCCCCTGCTGCCCGGCACCCCCTCCAGCGCCGTCCTCGTCACCAGCGGCGCCAAGCTGGCCGGGGTGCCCGGCACCCGGTTCGTCCACCTCGACGTCATGGCGCCCGACGAGGCGCTCATCCTGCTCGGTCGGGTGATCGGCCCGGAGCGGGTCGCCGCCGAGCCGGAGGAGGGCGCGCGGCTCGTGGAGGCGTGCGGCTGGCTGCCGCTGGCCGTGCGCATCATGGCCGTACGCCTGGCCACCCGCCCCTCGTGGACCGTCGCCTCGCTCGCGGAGCGGATGGCGGAGCGGGAAGGACGACTGGCCGAGCTCAAGGTCGCCGACCTCGCCGTGGAGGGCGTCTTCCGGCGGGAGTACGGACGGCTTCCCGAGCCGCTGCGACGGGCCTTCCGGCTGCTGCCCCCGGCCGACAGTCCGGACGCCGCGTTCCGGGCCGTCGACGTCGCGGCCTCCCTCGGCAGGCCCCCGCACGGCGCCGAAGAACTGTGCGAGTCGCTGGTCGACATCAGCCTGCTGGAGTCGCCCGCGCCCGGCTGGTACCGATTCCACAGCCTGCTGGCCGAGTTCGCCCGCACCTGCGTCGGCACCGACACCCGCGTTCCCGCGGCAGCCGACCCCGTGCGGCCGCATGCCGCCCCCGGGCCGTACTCCGCCCCCGCCGCCCCGGCCCGGGGCGCCCGGCGCAGCCGCCGGCTCAAGGCGGCGGTGTACGTGCGTGCCGCCGCCCGGGTCTGCGCCGGGTGCGAGGCGATGCCGTGCGGGACACCCTCGTGCCCGGCCGCACCGGCCGACCGGGGCTCGTGCACCGCCTGCGCGTCTTAAGGCCTGCCCGGCGGACCGCCACCGGGGCCGAAGCCCGATGCGGCAGCGCCGGTCGACCACGGTGCGGCCAGACGCCGTCGCGGTCCGGGAGACGTGCCTGCCGTGAACAGCGCCCATGCCACAGCCCCTGACGTGTCCGGTGTGTCCGCCGGACACGTCCTCGCACACCACGGGGCGCCCATCGCGCCCCGCACCATCCCAGCGATCCGGAGTTGAACGTGCACCATCCCGCCCCCACCGGCGCCGACCACGACCCGCGCCCCCAGCTGTCCTTCCGCATCCTGGGACCCGTACAGGTCGTCACCGGCGGCGCCGAGACGGACATCCGGCCGCCGCTGTGCGCCGCCGTGCTGGCCGCCCTGCTGCTGCGGCAAGGGCGGCGCAGCTCCTCGGCGGCGCTCATCGAGGACGTGTGGGGGGACGCCGCTCCGCCGCACGCGCTCGGCGCGCTGCGCACCCACGTGTCCAGCCTGCGCGGGCTGCTGGAGCCGGGACGCGCCGCGCGCACCCCGGCCCGGGTCCTGGTCTCCCACGGCGAGGGGTACGCACTGCGGCTGGAGCAGGGCGCTCTCGACCTCGCGGAGTTCGACCGGCTGACGGACGCGGCCGAGCGGGCACGCTCCGCCGGCCGGCCGCAGGAAGTGCGCTCCCTGCTGGACGCGGCACTTCGGCTGTTCCGCGGCGAACCCCTGGCCGGCGTACCCGGCCCGCATGCCGCGGCCCAGCGGGACCGGCTCGCCGAACGGCGCCTCGACGCCCTCGAGGCGCGCTGGGAAGCCGAACTCGACCTGGGCGGGCACACCGCGGCGATCGGTCCGCTGCGGGCCCTGGCCGACGATCACCCGCTGCGGGAGCGGACGCAGGAACTGCTGATGACCGCACTGTACGAAGCGGGCCGGCAGGCCGAGGCCCTGGAGGTGCACGCCCGCGCCGCCCGCGCGCTGCGGGAGCGGGGCGCGGTGCCCGGCCCCAGGCTGGAGCGCATCCACCGGCGCGTCCTCGCCGGGGCCCGGACCCCCGCGGCGGCCGGGGGCGTGACGGCGCTGCGCCTGCCGCAAGGGACGGCCGACTTCACCGGGCGCGAGGCCACCGTCGACCAGCTGCGCGCCGCGCTGGACCACGGCCGGGTCGTGGCCGTCAGCGCCGTGAGCGGCATGGGCGGCGTCGGCAAGACCGCCCTCGCCGTGCACGTCGCGAACGGCCTGCGCGACCGCTTCCCCGACGGGCAGCTCTTCGTCGACCTGCGGGGCACCGACGCCCTGCCCGCCGAACCCGCCCAGGTGCTGGGCGACTTCCTGCGCGCCCTGGGCGTCGTCCCCGGCCGCGTCCCCGCGCTGCCGGCCGAACGCGCCGCCCTCTACCGCTCGCTGATGGCCGACCGCCGCGTCTTCGTGGTCCTCGACAACGCCCGTGACCTCGGCCAGGTCCGCGACCTGCTGCCCGGCGGCCCCGGCTGCGGCGTGCTGGTCACCAGCCGCACCCGGCTGGCGGGACTGCCCGGCGCCACCCTGGTCGACCTGCGGGAGCTGACCGAGCACGAGGCGTCGGCGCTGCTCGTACGGCTCATCGGCGAGCGACGCGTACGGGCCGAGGAGGAGGCCGCCCGGCAGCTCCTCGACGACTGCGGGCGGCTGCCGCTGGCGATCCGCATCGTCGCGGCCCGGCTGGCGGCCCGGCCCGCCGCCTCCATCGCGCAGACCGCGCGGGCCCTCGCGGACGAGCGGCGGCGCCTGGCCGAGCTGTCCGGCGACACCGACGACGTCGAGACCACGTTCCGGCTCGGCACCGACCTGCTCGACGCCGAACAGCTGCGGGCCTTCCGGCTGCTCGCCCTGCCCGACGTGCCCGAACTGACCCGCGCGGCGGCGGCCGTCCTGCTGGACCGCACCGAGCGGCAGGCCGAGGACCTGTGCGAGGCCCTGGTCGACCTGAGCCTGCTGGAGTCCATCGCCCCCGGCCGCTACCGCTACCACGACCTGCTGCGCCTGTACGCCCGCAAGACCGCGGCCGAGGAGATACCCGCCGACGAGTGCGACGGCGCGCTGCTGCGGCTCCTGGAGACCTACCTCGCCCTCGCCCGCGACGCCTACCGCGCCACCATGGCGGGCGACGCCTTCCCCCTCACCCTCGTCCCGGCGCCGTCCGCGGAAGGCCACTTCGCCACGCAGGACAGCGCCACGACGTGGCTGCTCGACGAGCTCACCGCACTGCTCGCCCTGACCGAGCAGGCCGCGCACCACCCCCGCATCCCGGTGACCATCGCCGCCGAGCTGCTGCTGTCCGCCGACCCGCTGGGCCGCCACGCCAACCAGCCGCACGGCCTGGACCGGGCGGCGCGGGCCGTCCTGGAGGCGGCCGAACGCGCCGGCGACCCCGGCGCCGAGGCCGTCGCGCACTACATGCTGGGCGGCGCCCACGCCCAGAACTTCGAACTCGCCACGGCCATCCGGCACTTCCAGGTCACGGCCGGCATCTGCCGCCGCGAGGGCCACTCGACGCTGCTCGGCCTCACCCTCGGCGTCCTCGCGGGCTGCAAACTGGGCCTGCACGACTTCCCGGCCGCGCTCGACCTGCTCACCGAGGCACTGCCGCTGGCCGAGGCCGCGCAGAGCCCCGGCTGCGTCGGGTACGTCCGGGGCTTCCTGGGCCTCGCCCAGCTGGCGACCGGGGCACCGGAGGCCGCGATGGAATCGGGCCGGGCCGCGGTCGCGCTCGCCGAGACCTCCGGCGACCGCGAGGGCCAGGCCGCCGCATTGCGCGTGCTGGGCCAGATCTGTCTGTGGCTCGGCCGCCCGGACGAGGCGCTGGACTGCCTCAGCCGCAGCCTGGACCTCTGGCGCGTCACCGGCTCCCGCTTCCGCGAGTCCCTGGGCCTGAGCCTGCTCGCCGAGGCCCACAACCTCCTGGGCCGGCCCGAGGAGGCCGCCGCGTGCGCCGAGGAGGCCAGGGAGGCCGCCGAGCAGCACGGCGGCGGCTACCTGCTGGGCCGGGCCCTCGCCCAGCTCGGCCACGCCTGCGCGGCCCGCGACCGGGCGAGCCAGGCAGCCTTCCACTACCGCGAGGCGCACGCCCTCTTCGACCGGCTGGGGATGCCCGAGGCCCGTGAGATGGCGGCACGGCTGCAGCAGACCGGCTGACCTCCGGACCCGGACCACCGGCGCCCACCGAGACGACCTCGGTGGGCGCCGGTTTTTTCATGCCGTTCCGCATGCCCGTGGTGACGGCTCCGGTGCAGGTCACGGCGTGCTGACAATCCGTTGACGCGCGATTGATCGACCGCGGATCCGGCGGTGACACGCTCATCGAGCCCGCCCCACAGCCCCGTTCCCCCCAGAGCGAGGGCCCGCGGGGCGGGCCCCTGCCACCGGCAGGGAACCGCACCCGCCGATCGCTGAGGTACCCGTCTTGGACTCCCGGACACTACAGGCACAGACCCTGCTCTTCTCGACGTTCACACCGGAAGGGCGGGAGAACCCCCACCCCGCGCTGGAGGCGCTGCGGGAGACCGCACCCGTCTACTACGACCCGGACCTGAACACCTTCTTCCTCACCACCTACGACGACTGCCAGGCCGTCCTCACCGACACCTCCTACCGCGCCCCCGACCTGGCCTGGTGCGAGGAGAACGTGCCGGACTGGCGCGAGCACCCGGCGGCCGACTTCTTCTACTCCTCGATGCTGCGGGCCAACGGCACCGACCACACCCGGCTGCGCCGGCTCGTCGGCAAGGGCTTCACCCCGCGCCGGGTGGCCGCCCTCGAAGCCGCCATCGAGCAGATCACCGACAGCCTGCTCGACGACCTCGCCGACGCCACCTCGGACGGCGGTGCGGCCAACCTCCAGGACCTCGTCGGCTACCCGCTCCCCGTGGCCGTGGTCGGCGAGCTGATCGGCGTGCCGGAGGCCGACCGCGCCCGGTTCCGCACGCTCGGCAGCGACGCGAGCCGGCTGCTGGAGCCCGTACGCACCCCGGACGACTGGGCCCGGGCCGACCGGGCCGTGGAAGAGCTGCGCGGCTACTTCCGGGACCTGGTCGAGCGGCGCCGGCGCGAGCCCGCCGAGGACCTCGTCACCACGCTGCTGCACGCCCAGGAGAGCGAGGGGCGGCTGACCGTGCGCGAACTCGTCGACACGCTGCTGCTGGTCTTCGTCGCGGGCTTCGAGACCACCACCGGCCTGCTGGGGCTGGCCTCCCACGCCCTGCTCACCCACCCCGACCAGTGGGCCCTGGTCGCCGCCGACCCACGCCTGGTGCCCCATGCCGTCGAGGAGGCGCTGCGCTGGGACACGCCCGTCCAGATGACCGAACGCATCGCCGGCCGGGCCGCCGTCATCGGCGGGGTGCCGGTCCTGGAGGGCGCCAACGTCACCACCGTGCTGACCGCCGCCAACCGCGACCCGGCACAGCACACCGACCCGCACCGCTTCGACGTGACCCGCACCGGCAGCAAGGTCCTCAGCTTCAGCGCCGGCCCGCACTACTGCCTGGGCGCCGCCCTGGCCCGCATGGAGGCCACGGTGGCCCTGCGCCGGCTGATCACCCGCTTCCCCCGCCTCGCACCCGCCGGGGACCCGGTGCGCCGGGAGTCCTTCAGCCTCCGCGTCTTCGAGGACCTGCCCGTCTCCCACGACGCCCCGGCGACCGCCGGCGCGATCACCACGAACCGCGGAAAGGCCGCCGCATGAGCTTCCTGGACACCGAGCGCGACGTGCTCGAAAGACTGCTTCCCGGCCTCGACGCCACGCTCGCCGCACACCCGCTGGCCGAGCTGGAGCGGCCCGGCAGCCCCGCCATCGCCGCCTTCCGGGACGCCGGGGGAGCCGCCCTGCTCGTGCCCGAGCAGAACACCGGCCTGGGCGCGAGCCCCCTGGAAGCCGTCCGGCTCCAGCGGGCCGTGGGCGCCCGCTGCCCCTCGCTGGCCGTCGCCACCACCATGCACCACTTCTCCGTGGCCAGCCTCGTGGAGACCGCCAAGCACGGCGCCGGTTTCGAATGGATGCTGCTGGAGAGCATCGTCGCCGACCGCCTGCTCCTGGCGTCCGGCTTCGCCGAGGGCCGCACCGGCCAGTCCATCCTGCGCCCGGCCATCACCGCCGAGCGGCGCGGCGACCACGTCCTGCTCAACGGCAGCAAGAAGCCGTGCAGCCTCGCCCACTCCATGGACCTGCTCACCGCGTCCGTGACGATGACCGACGAGGACGGCACCGAACGCCTGGCGGTGGCCATCGTCCCCGCGAAGACCCACGGCGTGTCCGTACGGCCGTTCTGGCGCAGCTCCGTGCTGGCCGGCGCCGAGAGCGAGGAAGTGGTCCTCGCCGACGTCGAGCTGGACCCGCAGCTGGTCGTCCTCACCGACGTCACGGCCGGCTCGGCGCTGGACTCCCTGCACATCGCGGGCTTCCTGTGGTTCGAACTGCTGATGGCGGCCGGTTACCTGGGCACCGCCAGCGCCCTGGTGGAGCGGGTGCTGCGGCACGGCGGGGGCTCGGCCGCCGACCGGGCCGCGCTCGTCACCGAACTCGACGCCGCCATGCTGTCCGTGGAGGCCGTGGCCCGCGAGATGGGCGACACCACCGACTGGGGCGAGAGCCTGCTGGTCAGGGCGCTGACCGCGCGCTACGCCGCGCAGGACGCCATCGCCCGCGCCACGCAGGCCGCGCTGGCCGCGCTCGGCGGCATGTCCTTCATCGGCTCCGACGAGGGCACCTACCTCGCCTCGGCCGCCGCCGGCCTCAACTTCCACCCGCCGTCCCGGGGCAGGATGGCCGAGGCGCTGTGCGCGGCCCTGGACGGCCAGGCGCTGCGGGTCGGGTGACGGCGTGAGCGTGGCAACCGCAACCGGCCTCACCGTCGACATCCTGACCGGAGTCGACGCCGTCCCCGCCGAGACGTGGGACGAACTGGCCCCGCCCCACGACCCCATGTGGGGGCGGGAGGTGTTCGCGGCGATGGAGCACGGAGCCATCGGCCCGGACGGTTACGCCTACGCGGTGGTCCGTGAGGCGGGCCGCACGATCGCGATCCTGCCGCTGAGCGCCGTCCGCGGCCTGCGCCTGGAGCAGGTCGTCGGGCCGCAGGAGCGCCGGATGCTGGCCCCCGTGAGCCGGCTGTTCCCGAACCTGCTGCGCGTACCGATGCTGTTCTGCGGCAACTTCCTCGGCCAGGGCCACGTCCTGAGCCGGGAGCCGCTGACGGCACCGGTCGCCGAACTGCTGGTCCGTACGGTCCTCGACTACGCGCGGCGCAACCGGCTCGGCACCGTCGTCTTCAAGGACTTCGCCCCCGACGAGCTGGCGGCCCTGCGGCCGGCACTGGAAGCGGCGGACTTCTTCCAGGTGCCGAGCATGCCCGACACCGAACTGCCCCTGGACCACGCGGCCACCTTCGAGGACTACCTCGCGGCTCTCCCGGCCAAGCCGCGCCGCAACGCCCGCAACAAGCTGCGCAAGTTCCACGCCCGGCGCGACCTGCGGATCGAGGTGCTGAGCGACTTCGCCGAGCTCGTCCCCGACATGCTGGAGCTGTACCGGCAGGTGATGGACCGCGCAGACCAGACCCTCGACGTCCTCGACGAGTCCTTCCTCCACGCGCTCCAGCAGCCCGGAGGACCGGACCAGCGGCTCGTGGCCTGCTTCGAGGGCGACCGCCTCGTCGCCTTCCTGCACTGCCTCTTCCGAGGCGAGGGCGCGATCGGGGCACGCATCGGGCTCGACTACCGGCTGGCCCACGAGGCACGTCTGTACCACAACGTCCACTACGCGGCCATCGAGCTGGCCATCGACCGCAAGTGCCGGCACATCCGGTTCGCCCAGACCGCCTACGAGCCCAAACGGGAGCTCGGCTGCGAACTGGTCGAACAGCACTACGCCATCACCCATGTGAGCCCACTGCCCCGCGCGGTGCTGCGCCTGCTGCTCCCGCGGGCGCTCAACACGGCGCTCGCCCGGACGCTCGCGCCCCGGTCGTGAGCACTCCACCCCACCCTTCATCTCATAGAAAGCAGGTCCTCATGCCCCGCGTCGAGGTAGAGCTGTACATCGCCGCCCCGCCGGCCCAGAGCTGGGACGCCGTCGTCGACGTCGAGAGCTACTCCGCGTGCATGGACAGCGTCCAGTCCGTCACGGTCGTCGAGCAGAACGGTCCGCAGGAACGGACCACCGCCTGGTCCGTCCACCTCAAGGGGTCCGTCCTCGAGTGGGTCGAGGCCGAGCGGATCGACGACGAGGCCCGCCGCTTCGACTTCCACCAGGTCAGCGGCGACCTCGCCCACTTCGTCGGCCACTGGGCCGTCCGTGCGGCCGACGACGGCGGCAGCCTGGTGTCCCTGCACGTCGAGTTCGACATCGGCATCCCCCTGCTCGCCGACATGCTCAACCCCGTCGCCGCCACGGCGCTGCGCGAGAACGCCGAGCAGATGCTCACGGCGCTGGAGCGCCGCCTGACGGGCACCTCCGCCTGACCGGTGGCCCGGCGCCCTGCCGGGCCACCGCCCTCAGCCCTCCCCTTTCCCCACGATTTCCCTTCGATTTCTCGCCAAGGAAGATCACACATGAGCGTCCCGCCCCAGACCGCCACCCCGTCCACCACGGTGTTCGAGCAGCTGCGCCGGCACCAGTCGCCCAAGCTCGCCCTCACCGGCAAGTTCGCCGGCAAGGGCGCCGTGGAATCCTCCGCGTCGGGCTCGCGGGTCACCCTCTCCGACGGCCGTTCGGTCCTGGACTTCGGCTCGTACGCCGTCGCCCTGCTGGGCCACCGCCACCCCGGCGTCACCGCCGCCGTCCAGCGGCAGCTGGAGCTGATGCCCACCTCCACCCGGAGCCTGGCCAACCCCGTCGCGGCCGAGGCCGCCGCCGTCCTCGCCGACTACCTCGGCGGCACCCTGCCCAAGGTCTACTTCGGGCTCAACGGGTCCGACGCCGTGGAGGTCTCGGTCAAGCTCGCCCGCCTCGCCTCCGGCCGCGACCGGGTGCTGGCCGTGCGCGGCGGCTACCACGGCAAGACGCTCGGCGCGCTGTCGCTCACCCACAGCCCCCTCTTCCGCGCCGGGCTGCGCGGCTGCACCGCGGACGTCGTCCACATCGACCCCGACGATCGCGACGCGGTCCGCAGGGAATGCGCCCGGGGCCCGGTCGCCGCGCTGATCTTCGAGCCCGTCCAGGGCGAGAACGGCGCCGTACCGCTCGACCTCGACGTGCTGCGGCGGTGGACGCTGGACGCCCACGCACACGGCGCCTTCGTCATCGCCGACGAGATCCAGTGCGGCCTGCGACGCTGCGGCGAGCGCTCGGTCGCCCTCGCCGAACGGCTCCCCGTCGACGCCGTGCTCGTCGGCAAGCCGCTCGGCGGCGGCATCGTGCCCCTGTCCGCCGTGGTCTGCTCGGACCTGCTCTACGCCCCCCTCGCCGCCGACCCCTTCCTGCACTCGGCGACCTTCGGAGGACACCCGCTCAGCTGCGCCGCCCTGCCGGCCGCCCTGGCGGCGGTGGAGGAACTGGCCGACCACGGCCGCATGCTGACCGACCGGCTGACCGCCGGCCTGCGCACCCTCCACGAGCGCCACGGGGAGGTCATGAGCGGCTTCCGCGGCCGGGGCCTGCTGTGGGGCATCGACTTCACCGCGCCCCAGGCCGCCGGCGAGGTCGTCGTCGGCCTGGCCAACGCCGGCCTGCTCGTCTCGCCCTGCCTGAGCCGTCCCACGACCGTACGGCTCCTGCCCCCGCTGACCACCACGGAAGCCGAGCTCGACCAGGCCCTGGACATCCTCGACACCGCCCTCGAGGGCGCGGCCCGCGCCCTCGCCGTCCGCTGACCCGGGCCCGCACCACCACCCTTCCCGGCGGTCCACCCCGACCGTCCTGAACCGAACCAGGAGAAACCGCATGACCGACACCGCAGTCCAGCAGGCCCCCACCACCGGCACGGAGATGGGGCACGACCTGGCCGACACCGTCCGCGCGACCATCGCCGAGGTCCTGGGCACCACGCCCGACGCCATCACCGACAGCACCGACCTCGAAGCCGACCACGGCATCGACAGCCTCGAGCTGATGGCCATCGGAGCCCAGCTCGAACGCGCCCTCGGTGTGCAGATAGCCCCCGAGGACCTGGTGCAGGCCGACAACGTCGGCCACGCCATCGCCCTCCTGACCGAGCGGAAGGCCGACCAGTGACCTCTCCCCAGCACCCCGAGGACCGCACGCCCGACGGCCGCCTCCGCGTCGTCGTCACCGGCATCGGCGTCAAGTCCCCGGCCGGCAACACCCTCGACGAGGTCGTCACCACCGTGATGGCGGCCAAGTCCACCGCGGCCCTCGTCGACGAACTGGCCGAACAGGACTCACCGGTGCGCTTCGCCTGCCGGGTGCCGGACTTCGACATGGAGCCCTACATCACCCGCCGCGAGCTCCGGCAGATCGACCGGCCCACCGCACTCGCCCTGTGCGCCGCCGTCGACGCCCTCGAGGACGCGGCACTGCCCCCGCTGCCACCGGACCGTGTCGGCGTCCACCTCGGCACCGGCATCGGCGGACTGCCCAGCATGGAGGCCACCGCCGTCCACCACGGCGCCGACCCCATGGGCATGCCCGTGCACACCGTCCCCAGGACCATGTCCAACTCGGCGGCCGGACGCATCGCCATGCGCTACGGCTTCCAGGGCTCGTGCCTCACCTACGCCACGGCGTGCGCCAGCGGCACCAACGCCATCGGCGAGGCCGCCCGCAGGATCCAGTACGGCGAACTCGACGCGGTCGTCACCGGAGGCTTCGACTCCGCGGTCACCACCATCATGCTCAGCGGCTTCGCCCGGATGCGGGCCCTGTCCGACCGCAACGACGCCCCCGACCAGGCCAGCCGTCCCTTCGACGCGGACCGCGACGGCTTCGTGATGGGGGAGGGCGCCGCCGTCCTGGTCCTGGAACGGCGCGACGCCGCACTCGCCCGCGGCGCGCGGATCTACGGGGAGATCGCGGGCTACGCGACCAACTCCGACGCGTTCCACATCGTCGCCCCCCAGCCGGACGGCGCCGCGGCCGCCGCCTGCATGGCCCGCGCCATCGCCGACGCCGGGCTGAGCACCGGCGACATCGGACACATCAACGCCCACGGCACCTCCACCCAGCTCAACGACAACGCCGAAGCCACCGCCATCGACCGCTGCTTCGCCGGCCAGGCACCGCCCGTGACCTCCATCAAGGGCGTCACCGGCCATCTCATCGGCGGATCCGGGGCGCTGGAGGCCGCGGTCGCCCTCGTCTGCGCCGAACGCCGCACCGTCCCGCCCGTCGCCAACCTCACCACCTGCTCCGAGGCCGACCGCATCGACGTGGTGGCCGACACGCCCCGGCAGGTGACCCTCGCCCCCGTCCTCTCCAACTCCTTCGGCTTCGGCGGCCAGAACGCCTGCCTCGTACTGACCCCCGGCCACTGACACCCGCCCCACCCTCCTCACCACAGGAAGAACCACCATGCGCATCCTCCTCACCGGGGCGACCGGCGTCGTCGGCACGGAAGTCGCCGACCTCCTGAGCACCACGGCTCCCCACGGCACCGACCTCGTCCGCACCGCACGCCGCAACGCCCACGCCCCCCTGGTCCGCTGGGACATCGGCGCCGAACCGGCGCCGGCGGAACTGACCGGCCACTGGGACGTCATCGTGCACACCGCGGCCTCGACCCGCTGGACCATGACCCGTGCCGAGGCCACCGACGCCAACATCCGCACCCTGCGCGCCGTCCTGGCCCTGGCCGGCCCCGAGACCCACGTCGTCCACGTCTCCACCGCCTACGTCGGGGGCGTGCGCAACCCCGAGGACCTGCGCGGCGCCGAGTTCGAGGGCTACCGCAACGGCTACGAGTGGTCCAAAGCCGTCTGCGAGGAGATCGTCACCACCGAGCACCCCGGCCCCACCACCGTGATCCGCCCGCCACTGGTCATGGGCAGCCGCGCCGACGGCCGCATCTCCCGCTTCTCCGGCCCCTACAGCCTCTTCCCGGCCCTGGTCTCCGGCCTCGCCGCCGTCGTCGTCGGCGACCCGGACGGCTACGCCGAGATCAGCCCGATCGACGAGGTCGCCGATGCGATCGCCACGGCCGCCCTGGGCCCCGCCCCGGACGGGCCGCGCACCGAGATCGTCGCCGCGGGCGGCGCCAGCCTGCGCCTGAGCACCCTCATCGAGATCACCTGCGACACCATCAACACCTTCCGGGCCGCCCATGGCGTCGACCCCGTCGCCACACCCCCGACGGTCTCCACCGACAGCTGGAACCGCTTCTTCCTGCCGCTGGCGCAGCAGTGGCTCTCGCCGGTGCAGCAGCAGGCCGTCAACCTGCTCGCCATGTTCCAGAGCTACACCAGCATGGCCGAGCCCTTCGAACCCACCCGCCCCGTGCGCGACCCGGCCGAGGTCATGGCCGCGTCCGTACGCCACTGGGCCCACAGCAAGCCCCGGCAGGCCCTGGCCACGCCCAGCCCCTGGACCCTCGTCGCGGCCCAGGGCCGGAAGGAGCCCTGACCGTGCGCGCGCTCCTGATCAGCGGCAGTCCCAACCCCCGCT
This sequence comes from Streptomyces sp. NPDC053079, assembly GCF_044546695.1. Classification (NCBI taxonomy): domain Bacteria; kingdom Bacillati; phylum Actinomycetota; class Actinomycetes; order Kitasatosporales; family Streptomycetaceae; genus Streptomyces; species Streptomyces sp. NPDC053079. The sequence continues at coordinate 254,748 of NZ_JBITZJ010000003.1, read as the reverse complement.
CCGCCACCACCGCCCTGGCCGGCGTCGCCGGCCGAGCGCTGGGCGAACTCGGCGCCACCGTCCACACCGTGAACCTCGCCGAACACCCCGACCCCGCCACCCTCCACCGCGCCGTGGCCCACGCCGGCGCCATCGTGCTGGCCAGCCCCGTCCACCACGCCGGCTACTCCGGCCTGCTCAAGACCGCACTGGACACGCTGCCGGGCGACGCCTTCGCCGACAAGGCCGTAGGCCTCCTCGCCCACGGCAGCGGCCCCCGCACCGGCAACGTCGTCTGCGAACAACTGCGCACCGTCGCCAAGGCCCTGGGCGGCTGGGTGGTCCCCACCCAGGTCGCCGCCTGCCGCGAGGACTTCACCGCCGCGGACGGCCCGGCCGACCCCCTCGCCCCGCTGCTCGCACGGTGCCGCACCATGGCGGCCGAACTGCACCGCTGCGCCACGATGCTCGACGTTTCGGCCTTGGAAGAAGGGAAGGCGTCGTGTACGACGTGATCGTGGTGGGAGCGCGCTGCGCGGGAGCGCCGACGGCCATGCTGCTGGCCCGTACCGGATACCGCGTCCTGCTCCTGGAGAAGGCGCACTTCCCGAAGGACAAGCTCTCCTCGCACTACCTCCACCAACCGGCGGTCGCCTCGCTCGACCGCTGGGGCCTGCTGGAGAAGATCCGGGCCACCGACTGCCCGCCCATCGAACGTGTCAGTTACCAGACCTCGGACGTCCGGCTGGAGGCCTCCCTCCTGCCGGCCGACGGGCACAGCACGACGTACGCGCCCAGACGCTTCGTGCTCGACCCGATCCTCGCCGACGCCGCGGCCGCGGCCGGTGCGGAGTTCCGCGAGGGATGCACGGTCACCGGTCTGCTGCACGAGGGCGACAGGGTCGCCGGGGTGCGCTACAGGACGGCCGACGGGGGCGAGTTCACCGAGCGCGCCCATCTGGTCGTCGGCGCGGACGGCATGCGGTCGACGGTCGCGCGGTTCGTCGAGGCACCGACGATCGCCGAGAATCCGCCCATGACCTGCACGTACTACAGCTACTGGGAGGACCTCCCCACGCAGGGCCCCTCCAGGCACTGGGAACTGTACGAACGATCCGGCCGGTCGGTCGGCGTGGTCCCGACCAACGGCGGCCGCACGCTCGTGATGGCGTACTTCCCCCAGTCGGAGTTCCGACAGGTGCGCACCGACGCCCAGTCCGCCTATATGGAGGCGTTCCGCACCACGGCTCCGGGCCTGAGCGACCGGTTGTCCTCAGCCCGCCAGGCCGAACGGCTCTACGGCACGGGTGAACAGCTCAATTTCATACGCCAGGCGTCCGGACCGGGCTGGGCCCTGGTCGGTGACGCAGCCCATCACAAGGACTCGATCGCCGCCCGGGGAATCACCGACGCTTTTCTCCAGGTGCAGATGCTCACCGATTACATCGGCAAGGACCTGCACGACCCGACGGCGCTCGCGACGGCATGTCGCCGCTACGCGCGGGACGTGGAGGAGAAGTTCATGTACTTCTACCGCGGCACCCTGAGCGTGGCCGAACTCAAGGTCCCGGAGGAACGGCTGCCCTTCCTGCGGGCCATATCCACCAACCAGACGCTGGTGGACCGCTACTTCGCCATGATGGCGGGGCTCTGCACGATGGATGAGTTCTACAACAGCGAGGAACTGCGGGAGACGCTCGCGCGAGCGTGACGGAAGCGGGGCGGACGGCTGCCCGCCGTTGGAAGCAGCGCCCGGACATGAACCGGACATGAATCCGGACAAGGACCCGGACAAGGAGGACAAGGCTCTGGTCAGGCCAGACGATCCCGTGTCGGTCCGTCCTCGGCAAGGACACGGCCTCGCCGTACTACGACGCGCTGGACCGTGATGATCTCGCGTGGGACGAACCGCCGCCGTTCATCGCCGTGGCGAGTCATATGGAAGACGTCGCCCGGATCATGGCTTCTCACGGGGTCACCAGGCACCTCCAAGGCGATGGCAGTGATGAACTGGCCGCTACCGGAACGACTTATGTCAATGTCATGGCCCAGCGGAGCCTGCTGGGATCCCTGGGCCTGGTCCGCGCGATGCGCGCCGGGACGAGGCGCTCTACATGCCGCCGGGGGCCACCCACACCGCACGGGCGACCGACGAGCCCAGCACCCATGTGTCGTTCGTCATCCAGGAGCCGGAGACGAAGGACCTCGCACTCGCCATGTTCGAACGCGCTTCCATCGGCCGATCGCCCTTTGACTGGCTGTCGGATCGGCTCCGGACTCCCGCTACAACGCCTCTTGCTGACTGGTGGGAACGGCCGCATCCGTTCCCACTCGGCACCATCAGATCCGTCCCAGTCGGCCGATCACCCGCACCGGGGCCGACTGCCGGTGCGGGGGAGACAAGAGCGCGTCCGACGTCAGGCGCTCGTGAGGATGACGAGTCGCTGGGTCGCGCGGGTCATCGCGACATAGCGGTCGACGGCTCCTTCGATGCCGTCGCCGAACGTCTCCGGGTCGATGAGGACGACCAGATCGAACTCGAGGCCCTTCGACAGTTCCGGCGTCAGCGACCGGACGCGGGATGTCGCCCGGAACGTGGGATCGCCGATGACGCAGGCGATCCCGTCGGCATGCGTGGCGAGCCAGGTGTCGAGGATCGAGTCCAGATCCGCGACAGATCCGTGGACGACGGGAATGCCGCTGCTGCGGATGGAGGTCGGCACGTTGGCGTCCGGGAGCGCGGCCCGGATGACCGGCGCGGCCTCGGTCATGACCTCTTCCGGCGTGCGGTAGTTGACGCTCAGGGAGGCCACGGTGATCCGGTCGAGCCCGACCCGCTCGAGCCGTTCCTGCCACGACTCCGTGAATCCGTGCCGTGCCTGGGCGCGGTCACCGACGATGGTGAAGCTCCGGGACGGGCAGCGCTGCAGCAGCATCTGCCACTCGGCGTCGGTCAGCTCCTGGGCCTCGTCCACGATGATGTGGGCGAACGGGCCGGCGAGCAGGTCCGGTTCGGCGCCGGGCAGCGCGCTCTCGTCGATCAGGCTGTCCTGCAGGTCCCGCCCGTGCAGCATGCCCAACGCGCCTTCGCTCTCGTCGATCACGACGTTCTGCAGCAGGCTGTCCATGACCTCGGCCCTGCGCGCACGTTCGGCGGCGACCGAGGCCTCGTGCCGACGCTTGCGTACCGACGCCTCCGGGTCGCCGAGCCGCTGCCGTGCCGCGTCCAGGAGCGGCAGGTCGGACACCGTCCAGGCCTGGGCGTCCTCGCGCTGCAGTTTGCGAACGTCGTCAGGGCTGAGCCAGGGAGCGCACTTGCGCAGGTAGGCGGGCACCGACCACAGGTCGCCGACGAGATCGGTCGCCTCCAGGATCGGCCACGCGCGGTTGAGGGTCCCGATCAGCTCCCTGTTCTGGAGCAGCGACCTGCGGAGCAGTTGGGGCGAGACCTCGCCGTCGTCCTCGTAGTCGTCCGTGTGCTTGTCCATGAGGATCGTGACCAGTTCCTCCCGGATCTGGTCGCGCGCCTCGTTGTGCGGTGTGCCGGGTTCCACGGCTGCGAACGCCGCGGCCCAGTCGTCGGCGCTGAGCCAGACGTCGGACCAGTGGGTGGAGACCGTCATTCCCTTGGTGGGCGGCTCTTCGTAGATGCCGACGGCCGGTTCGATCGCCTTCACCATGTCCGCGGACGACTTCAGAAGGGCCACGCTCGGGTCGGCTTCGATCGCCGCTCCGGCTCCCTCGGTGACGAGGTCGCGAACGATGCAGGTCTGCACGCCCTCCTCGCCGAGGCTGGGCAGGACATCGGCGACGTAGGCCAGGTAGGGCCGGCTCGGACCGACGAACAGCACGCCGCCCCGACGGTGACCGAGGCGAGGGTCGGAGTAGAGGAGGTGGGCGGCGCGGTGCAGGGCGACGACGGTCTTGCCCGTACCCGGACCGCCGTCCACGACGAGGGTGCCGCGGGATCCCGCCCGGATGACGGCGTCCTGGTCGGCCTGGATGGTGGAGAGCACGTCGCGCATGCGGGCCGACCGGTTGCTGCCCAGGCTGGCGATGAACGCGGACTGGTCGTCGAGCGCGGCGTGCCCCTCGAGCCCGTCGGCGGTGAACACCTCGTCCCAGTAGTCGCTGATCCGGCCGCGGGTCCATCGGTACCTCCGGCGGCTCGCCAGCCCCATCGGGCTGGCGTGGGTCGCCGCGAAGAACGGCTCGGCGGCGGGGGAGCGCCAGTCGAGCAGCAGTCGGCGCCCCGTGCTGTCGGTGAGGCCGAGGCGTCCGATGTACACGGGCTCGGGGCTGTCCGCATGGACGATGTGTCCCAGGCACAGGTCCAGGCCGAAGCGGCGCAAGGTGCGCAGGCGGCTGGTCAGGCGGTGGATCTCCGCATCCCGCTCCATCGCCTCCCGGCCGATGCCGCCGGGCGCCTTGCGCGCGGCCTCGAGGCGGTCGGACAGCTCGGCGATGGCCTGCTCGAGGCTCTCCGATATGGCCGCGAAGTGCTGCTCGTCGCCGCTGATCAGTGCCGGGTCGGCCTTGGGGGAGAGGTGGTCGGGAAGGTCGAACGCGCTGGTGGTCAGGTAGTTCATGTCGTCAGCTCCGGTCGACAACAACACACGCACTTGGTGGATCTCCCATTTCTGCGGGTTCTGGCCTAGGCCCGGAATCTTGCCCCACGACCGGGGCCTTGCCGCAAGCCCCCCAGTGCGCTATAAGTTAAAAGTGGCAAGGAGTGGGTAGTCCTCCTTGCCTTTGTTGTTTAAGCGGTGTCACCTTTCCAGCAGCGGACGCAAGTGTGCGTGAGCCCACCCGCTGAGCGGGGTAGGGGTGGTGGTGAGCAGGTCGCGGGGCTGCTCGGGCACCAGATCGCGTGACCCGGTGGTCATTCCGACGATGCCCTCCACCGCCGATGGAGGCAGCCCGGCCGCGCGCAGCGCGTCCCGCGCCGCGTCGTCGCTGACGGGGTTGAGCCGGACCGGGTGCCCGAGCGCCTCGGTGAGGATCCGCGCGACCTGGTGGAAGGTGAGGTCTTCCGGCCCGTGGACGGCCTGCACCACCCGGCCCTGCCAGGTGTCGTTCAGCAGCCGGGCCGCGACCACGTCTCCGATGTCGCGCGGATCGACCCACGGCATCGGGTGGTCGGGGTCGAACGCCGTGGTCAGGACGCCTCGGGAGAGTCCTTCGAGGTCGAACAGCAGGTTGGTGAAGAAGTACGCGCACCGCAGATGCAGCACATCCACGCCGGTGCCATCGAGTTGTTCCTCGATCCCGGCCAGGGCGTCGATGTGTCCGCCCCCGTGCCGCTTCTCCGCCCCGATGCTGCTCAACAGCACCACCCGCCCCACATCGCCTACCCGGGCGGCCTCCACCAACGGCGCCGCCGTCCGGAGCGAGGCCTCGATCGGATCTGCCGTCGTGTGGGGAGTGGGATCGACCCAGAAGACGGTCCGCGCCCCCGCCACCACCTCGCGGACGAAGCCGGCGTCCGTCAGGTCGCCCCGGCGTACATCGACCCGCGCGCGGGTCGCCTCGTCCAGGCGTGCCGGGTCACGGACCAGAACGCGGGGACGGACGCCGGCCTGGAGCAGCAACCGCACCACGCGCGATCCCACGTGTCCGGTGGGTGTGGTGACCACGATGGTCATCGCGACAATCCCTTTCGTGCGCTTCGCTCGCGTTCCCCGCACTCTAGGGTTCCGCGAGGCCGCGGTCGCCTCACCGGGCAAGCCCACACTCGCGAACCGGCCATTTCCCCGGTGTCCCGTGATCAGGCCGGCCCAGGCAGGCTCTGAAGCGAGCGTTCTAACCACTAGGCTGTGCCCCATGGGCCAGACCAACACCCGGGACCGGATCGTCATCGCCGCATCGCGGCTCCTGCAGCGCCAGGGCTACGTGGGCACCGGCATCAAGCAGATCGCCGGCGAGGCGCAGGCCACGCTCGGCTCGGTCTACCACTTCTTCCCCGGTGGCAAGGAGGCCGTCGCGGTCGCCGCGATCAAGCACGGCGACCAGGAGTTCTCGGCCCTCCTCCGCACCGCACTGGACGCCGAGGAGAAGCCGGGCGCGGCCGTGGAATCCTGTGCCCGACAGCTCGCCCGAGCACTGCGCGAGTCCGGCTGGGTCGACGGCTGCCCGATCACCGCTGCAGCGCTGGAGACCCTGGGCACCGACTCCGAGATCCAGCGCGTGTGCGCGGCCGCGCTGCGTGGCTGGGAGCGGCTGGTCCACGACAAGCTGCTGGGCTCGGGCATCCCCGCCGAGGATGCCCAGGACCTGGCGACCACCGTCATCAGCGCCCTGGAGGGCGCCGAGGTGACGGCCCAGGTCAACCGCAGCGAGGAGCCCCTTTGGGCAGTGGGCCGGCAGCTGGCCCGCCTGGTCGGTTCGTACGACACGACAGCTGCGGGCTGACGCCTTTCCTCACGGTCGCTTCCCGAAGGTTCTGCTGACCGAAGGTGACGCGCCGGCCGATCACTTGCCCAGGAAGGTGAGGATCCGCCTGTTCACCTCCTCCGGTGCCTCCACCATCGGGAAGTGGCCCACGCCTTGGAGCAGTGCGCCGTCCGAACCCTCGGGCAGGGCGGCGACGATGTCGGCGAGGATCTCCTCGTTGACGACGGGGTCCTCGCTGCCGTGCAGGTACAGGGTGGGTTGCGTGGGCAGTTCCGCCAGCAGGCGGCCCATTTCCCAGGCGTCGGTGCCGAACGCCTCGGAGGGGAAGTTCTGCCGGTAGAGGCCCAGCCCCGCCTTGAGGTTGGCCGGCTCGCGCAGGGCGTCCTTGCCGGCCTCCCGGTCCTCGGTGGAGTCGTAACCGGGGACGCTGCCGCTCCAGTGGTCCCACAGCCAGTCGATGTAGGCGAAGTCGTTCGCCGGCACCAGCTGGTCGGCGACGGCCATCTGGAAGAAGTAGAAGTGGCTGTTCTTGTGGATCTGCTCGGGGACCGCCGCCCGGCGCTCGTAGAACCGCACCGGCGGCACGTCGGCCACCACGACCCTCGACCAGCGCTCCGGCGCCAGCGCTGCGGCGCCCCAGGTGGCGAAGCCGCCCCAGTCGTGCCCGACGATGATCGCATCGCTGTCCCCGCCCAGCGCCTCGTGCAGCGCGTTGGCGTCCGCGATCAGATCCCGCATCAGCATGCTTCCGTCCGGCGGCACCTGGCTCGGGGCGAAGCCCCGCATGTACGGGGCGACCGCGCGGTATCCGGCCTTCGCGAGTTCGGGCATCAGGTGCCGGAACATGCCCGGGGTCTCCGGAAAGCCGTGCAGGAGAAGGGCCAGGGGGCCCTCGCCCTGCTCGACGTAGGCGAGGTCGAGGCCGTTGACGGTGATGCGCTTGATTTCCACTGTTCCTCCGAGATGGCGCGGGTGACAGGCGGCTGACGGTTCGTCTGCTGCGAACCCGCCCGCTGTAACGAACGTTCTAGTCAGACCGTAGCACTGTTAGAACGAACGCTCTATCTAATTCGTGGCCGCATCTGACACCCTGACTCCGTGGACGAGAAGCTGTGGTTGCGCAACCAGACGTGGGCGACGTGAAACCGACGGGCCGCCCGTTCGACGCGAATGCCGCGTACGACGTCGTCTCCGCGGTCCCGATCACGGAGCAGGACACCGCGGACATGCGGGGATACCGATACGAGGAGGCGGTGACCCCCGACGCCCCGGCCGAGGACCGGGAGTGGGAGTGGGAACGGGCCGTGGCCCGGCTGGTGACGCTGGTGCTGGACCGCACCTCGTGCGAGGCCGGCTGGTACGGGGGTCCCGCGACGGCAGCGCGGACCATGCGGCCGCGTCCGGCCCCACCCGGGGCGAGGACCGCGCCCGGCGCCTCGGGGCAGCGTGGCAGGAGGCGTACGCGGACGCGCGCGCCGGCCGCACCCTTGACTTCGAGCGGCTCGCCGCCTGGCAGAGCACCGTACTCGGCGTCCCCCGCGCCGCATTCCGTACGGGAACGGCGTACGCCAAGCGCGGACGCGAACGGTACGGCCTGCACGCCGACACCCCGCAGCGCTTCGCGTCCTGCCTCGCCCAGAGCTGCGAACCGACCGTACCTCTCCCCGCCCGGGCCGCCCGCCTCTACCTCGACGTCTGCTTCTTCCACCCCTTCGACGACGGCAACGCCCGCGCCGCACTGCTCGCCCTGGGACACCTGCTGGCCACCGAGGACGTGGCGCTCGCCTGGATCGCCCCGCTCATGGTGGCCCGCTACGCCGACGACCCGGAGGGGGCCGAGGAACTGGCGCACGTCGTCCACCTACTGATCACCCGCCATACGCGCGACGACCGCAAGTCTTCCGCCTGACGCGACCAAAGCGGCCCGCGGTCAGGCGGTGGACGCGGCCGGTGCGTCGATTGTCAGTGCCGGCCCGCAGAATGACGGCATGATCCAGACGTTCCCGCTGGCCCTGCCCGGCCCACTGGTGGACACCCACCGCATCGACTTGACCGCGCTCTACTCCAAGGGCTGGGGCGTCCAGGCCTACGACGTCGCCGCCGCACCGAACGGGGACGTGTACGCGCTGTACGGGGTGTACCGGCACACCTACGGCGTGGGCGACGACGAACAGGACCCGGCGACAGCCAACTTCGGGTACCGGATCATCACCCGGTACTCCGCGGACGGCGAGGTGCTGGCAAGCGCGGTGTGCTGCCCGTCCGATGGCGACGGGAGCGACTCAGCCGTGGTCAACGGCGGTGACATGACGCTGTGTGTGTTGCCCGACGGCACCCTGTCGGTCAGCGCCGTCCCGGACGCCACGACCCTGATCGCGCCCGATCTCAGTAGGGTCCTCGCCGCCTACAGCTCGGAGGACCGGCGCCCGTTCGAGAAGTACGCGCCGGGAGAAGCCTTCGCCAGCTCGATCAGCGTCACGCCCTCGGGCCGCCTGCTGTGCGTCACCACCGAGTACGGCGTCTGGAAGTACGGCAACATGCTGACCAACGTCGTCGGCCTGGCCGACGAGGCCCTGACCCCCACGACCAAGCCCGTGATCGAGGCGATAGCCTCGCTCGACCCCACCCCGGCCTTCCACAGTGACGACGACCTGCGCGCTGCTCACATCCGGTACCAGGGCAGCCCGGTCGGCGGGTCCTGCCGTCCCCGGCCGGCGCTGACCGAGCTCCTGGACGGCGAAGACAGCCTCTCGGGGTGGCGGCAGTCCCGGCTCGGCAGGCCGGTGCCGCTGGCCGACGACCTGTTCGTCGTCCCCGTCTACGCCCGCACCTTCCGCGGCGGAAGCCGCGGCCAGCCGTTCGTCTTCGCCCTCGTCGACGACCGGGGCACGATGACGGGGCGCCTCCACGGCATGCACGAATGGCGCGACAGCCCCTTCACCGGCTTCTGCTTCAACCTGGCCGCCGACCCGTACCGGGGCCGCGCCTTCCACCTCAACCGCTACGGCCTCTACGCCTGGAACAAGGCCGGGGTACTGCGCGCCAAGCTGGACACCGAGACCAAGGCCTTCAAGCCGCTGACCCACTTCACCCTCACCGCCTGCTCACCCGACGGCGACCTGCTGCTGGTCCACAACAAACAGCACCTCATCCTCCGCGTGCCCGTCCCCGACGACCTCACCGACCTCGCACCCGCCGTCGAGGAGGCCCTGCGTACGTATGCCAAGCAGCGCACCGCTCTCAAGAAGCAGTGGTCGCCCGTCAACTGGCACTGGGTGCATACGTCGGCCCAAGACCATCACCTCTGACGAGGCCGCCCCGGCCACGTACCGTCGCTCCGTCGCTGTTGCTTCACTTCACCAGGGAATACGAACGTTCCATGCCTTTCGGTTACTTTCTTCTCGTACCGGGCTACGCCCTGGCCATAGCGTGCGCACTCTACGGTCGGCGGACAGAGGACCAAGCCCACCACGCACACCGCACAGCCCCCGCCCCGGATCTCCCGGCGACGACGACCGCCGCGCACTGGGGCACCCAGCCTGCCCCGGGCGGGGCCTCGCGTGAGGTCCTGGAGATCGCCTGGCTCCAGGGCGGCGCCCCGCGGACCGCCGACACGGCTCTGCTGACCATGCAGCAGGACGGGCTGCTGAAGGTCGACGACCAGGGAGACGTCTTCCTCACCACTGGCAGCCTGCCGCGGACCCCGGCCGAACAGGCGGTCACCGACGAGCACACCGAGGCCCGCCGCAACGCAAGCTCGGTCACCCTGGGTGACCTCCGTGGCCGGCTGATCGCCAACCAGGAGATCGTCGCCATCGGCGAGTCCCTCGCCCGACGTGGCCTGGCCTACGGGACCGTGCATCGCACGCGGTTCCGTGTCGGGCATGTCCTGCTCCGGCTGTGCGCCAAGGTCTACCCGGTACTCGCGGCCCTGGCGGTGGCGATGACGTTCGTGAGCTTCGTCCGGAACGGGACCACCGACGGGATCACCGTGGCATGGTACGGCCTGACCGTAGCCGCTCTGATGGTCCTCGCCGGCGTGCTGTGCCGGATAGTCGGCGACGCCGTCCTGCCGGACCCCGTCCCCGCCACCGTCCTCGGCCGGGACGTACTGCAAGGCGCCCGGCGCGACCGTTCGCCGTACGCCACCGGCGCGGTAGCCGCGGCCGGTGGCGGCATCGCCCTGGCACTCGCGCTGGACGGCGTCGATGCCCTGGGCGATCAGCCGGTCTGTGAGGTACTGACAGGCTGCGGGGTCGGCACCGTCGCCGCCGACTCCTCCGCGTGGTGGTCCGACGCCTTCAGCGGTTCCGGCAGTGACTCGGGCTCAGGCGATTCGGGCGGCAGCAGCGACAGCTGGTCGAGCAGCGACAGCGGGTCCAGCAGCACGGGGGACTGAGGCTCCCGGGGCGTGCGTCGGCATCCGCTACGACCGCAGCAGCGACAGCTGGGGTGCTGTGGCCGTCCCCGCCTTGGTGGGCCTGGTGTGCGGCACGCTCGCCCTCGTATCGCTGACGGTTGCCGCGCTGGTTGCCGACGTCCTGTGAGCTGGTCCGGCATCGACGCTGACGGGATCTGCTGCTGCGGCTTGCCACGTCGAGCACGTTCGGGCGTACGCCGACGCGCGGACATTGCGGCCGGTCGCCTGGTGCGGAAGATTGATCAGGGTTGGGACCTACCGACTGCCCCGGGACGGCGAGGAGGAGCTCGACATGCCCGTAGCAAACGCCGAGGTGGCCGTATTGATCGTCGGCGGTGGCCCGGTCGGGCTCACCGCCCGCGCGCTGCTGGAACGCTGGGGCGTACGGACATTACTGGTCGAGAAACACCGCGAGCTGTCGCCCTTTCCCCGGGCCCGGCTGGTCAATGTGCGCTCGATGGAGATCTACCGGCAACTCGGGCTCGACGCCAAGATCACGGCTGCCGCGTTCGCCCCCGAGTACGGCCGCGTGCGCTTCCGCGACACCTTGCGTGGCCGCGACTTCGCCACAGCGGCGATGGTCGGGATCAACGCGCCGGTGCCCGAAAGCCCCGTGATCGGCGTGGTCACCTCGCAGGACCGGCTGGAGCCCACCCTGCTCGCCGCAGCGGACTCACAGATGCGGTTCGGGGTCGAGCTCGTCGGCCTGGTCGAGGAAACCGAGGGCGTCGTGGCCTTCCTGGTCGACCGCCAAAGCGGTGAAGAGACTCGCGTCCGTGCCCGTTACGTACTCGCCGCCGACGGCGCGAACTCCACGGTCCGGCAGCGGCTGGGAATCGACACGGCCGGCCCCGGAGCGTTGGGGGGCTTCACCACCGTCGTGTTCGACGCCGACCTCAGCCGCTGGTGCGCCCACCAGCCGGCCGGGGTCTACTTCACCCCGCAGGGAATATTCGCCCCGCTCTACCCCGAAGGAAGCTGGGCCTGGTTCATTCCCACGCCCGAAGACGCGGCACAGGCAGACTGGAGCGTACTCCTCGCGCGCGCCCTCGGCCCCGACACCGAGGTACGAGCCGAGGTGTTGCGGGTTCAGCACTGGGTGATGAACGCGTCCGTCGCCGAACGCTTCCGCCACGGCCGGATCCTGCTGGCTGGCGATGCCGCGCACGCGATCCCCATCGTCGGCGGCCTGGGCATGAACACGGGCATCGCCGATGTGCACAACCTCTGCTGGAAACTGGCGGGCGTCCTCCACGGATGGGCCGGACCAGGCCTGCTGGACACCTATGAGGCGGAACGACACCCCGTCGCCCACCGGACCCTCCGCCAAGCGGTGGCCAATACCCACCTCATGGTCCAAGTGCACAACCGCCGCCGCGAACAGCTCCAATCCGGCGAAGCAGCGCCGGAACGGATCGAACTGCCCTGGTCGGAACGGTACTTCGCCCAACTCGGTCTCGTGCTGGGCGTCGCCTACCACTCCGACGCCGTCCTCACCGACAACGTCACCCCGCCCGATCCACCCGACACCGACACGGGCACGGACTACGTCCCCACCGCGGAGCCGGGCCATCGGATGCCGCACCTCTGGCTCGAGCGCAACCGCTCCACGCTGGACGCCAACGGTGAGTGGTTCACGTTGCTCACCCCGGATCCCACCCGCTGGGAGCAGCAACCCACCGATTCATGGCCGCTACGCGTCGAGGCCCTTCCCGACGAGCACGTCGACCGCTGCGGCCTCCGCCCAGGCGGAGCAATGCTCATCCGGCCTGACGGCCACATCGGCGCCCACTGGCGAGACAGCCCGCTCAGCGACTCCACCCTCCACCACGCCCTCAGCACGATCACCCGCTCGGCCCCCTGAGAGGCGAAGCAGCCCCCACCCGTCCAGGCGGGTGGGGGGTGAGGGGTCGTCCGCGGTCCCGGTCAGTCGGTGCCGGACTCCATCGCGGCGCGGTCGAGCATCTGGTCCTCGTCGGCCTCGACCTTGCCGCGCGAGGCGATGACCTCGGCGCCGCCCTGCGGCATCGTGCCGATCAGCCCCGTGGAGGCGGCCTGGGCGGCGCCGATGGGCGTCGGGTGCCTGTCGCCGACGATGCCGAGACCGGCGTACTGCTCCAGCTTGGCGCGGGAGTCGGCGATGTCGAGGTTGCGCATGGTGAGCTGGCCGATCCGGTCCACCGGGCCGAACGCCGAGTCCTCGGTACGCTCCATGGACAGCTTGTCCGGGTGGTAGCTGAACGCCGGACCGGAAGTGTTCATGACCGAGTAGTCCTCGCCGCGCCGCAGCCGCAGCGTCACCTCTCCGGTGACGGCCGTGCCCACCCAGCGCTGCAGCGACTCGCGGATCATCAGGGCCTGCGGGTCGAGCCAGCGGCCCTCGTACATGAGGCGGCCGAGGCGCCGGCCCTCGTTGTGGTACTGCGCGAGGGTGTCCTCGTTGTGGATCGCGTTGACCAGGCGCTCGTACACGGCGTGCAGCAGCGCCATGCCCGGGGCCTCGTAGATGCCGCGGCTCTTGGCCTCGATCACCCGGTTCTCGATCTGGTCGGACATGCCCATGCCGTGACGGCCGCCGATGGCGTTCGCCTCCATCACCAGGTCGACCGGGGAGGCGAACTCCTTGCCGTTGACCGTCACCGGCCGGCCCTGGTCGAAGCCGATCGTCACGTCCTCGGCGGCGATCTCGACCTCGGGGTCCCAGAACCGCACGCCCATGATCGGGTTGACGGTCTCGACGCCGGTGTCGAGGTGCTCCAGGGTCTTGGCCTCGTGGGTGGCGCCCCAGATGTTGGCGTCGGTGGAGTAGGCCTTCTCGGCGCTGTCGCGGTAGGGGAGGCCGTGGGCGAGCAGCCACTCCGACATCTCCTTGCGCCCGCCGAGCTCGTGGACGAAGTCCGCGTCGAGCCACGGCTTGTAGATGCGCAGGTGGGGGTTGGCGAGCAGGCCGTAGCGGTAGAACCGCTCGATGTCGTTGCCCTTGAAGGTCGAGCCGTCGCCCCAGATCTGCACGTCGTCCTCGAGCATCGCCCGGACCAGCAGGGTGCCGGTGACGGCACGGCCGAGCGGCGTCGTGTTGAAGTAGGAGCGCCCGCCCGAGCGGATGTGGAACGCGCCGCACGTGAGGGCGGCCAGGCCCTCCTCGACCAGCGCCGCCCGGCAGTCGACCAGGCGCGCGATCTCGGCGCCGTACGCCGCGGCCCGGCCGGGCACCGACGCGATGTCGGGCTCGTCGTACTGGCCGATGTCGGCGGTGTAGGTGCAGGGGACGGCACCCTTGTCGCGCATCCACGCGACCGCGACGGAGGTGTCGAGTCCGCCGGAGAAGGCGATGCCGACGCGCTCGCCGGTGGGCAGGGAGGTGAGAACCTTGGACATGGGAAGAGTATGCGCCTTAGTGCATGAACATGCAATACGCCGGTCGTGGGTAATGAACTCGTCACCATTGACGTGGCACGGCGGTTCTGGCCGCAGATGATGGAGCTGCTGGGGCAGGTCGACGCGGTGCACGGGCTGCGCTACGTGCTGATGTACCTGGTCGGGCAGGCAAGCGGGGGCTCAACGAGTTCCTGACGCGGGTGCCCTCCGCGGTGGCGGTGGCCGTCGCGGCAGCCGGCCTCGTGTGGCTGGGGCGGCTGCTCGGCGGTCCCCGTCTCGGGCTGTGCGCGGGACTGCTGCTCGCCGTTCTGCCGACCGCGTCGCGGTACGCGCAGGAGGCCCGCTCGTTCGCCTTCGTCATGGCGGTGGCGGTGCTGGCCACGGGCGCCCTGGTGAAGGCCCTGTCCAGCAGTGCCCGGAGCAGGTGGCTGGTCTGTTACGCCGTGCTGATGGCCCTGCTGGGCTGGTTCAACGTGATGGGACTGCTGCTGGTGGCCGCCCACGCGGTCACCGTGGCCCTCCGGCGTCCCGGCCGCCGCGTCGTCGTACGCCTGCTGCTGGCCCAGGCCGCGGGCATCGCCGCCGTCGTCCCGCTGCTGCTGATGGCCGTCTCCCTCGGCCACCCCCTCTTCGCCTACCGCTACCTGCTGTTCTGCCTGCCTGCCTGCCGGCCCTGGCCCTGCTGCTCGCGACGGCCGCCACTTGTCATTCCCTGCGCCGGCAGCTGCTGCTCGTGCTCCTGGCGGCCGTGCCCATCGCCGCGTCCCACCTCGCCATCCGCCAGGAGGACAGCCGCCCGTGGGACACCCGCGCCGTGATCAGAACCCTGCGCATCCACGACGCCCCCGGCGACGCCGTCCTCTTCAGCGGCGCCCGCTGCGGCCTGATCGCCACCGCCTTCAAGGAGGCATTCACGGGCCGCCCCGACCTGGGCACGCACCGGCCGGCCGCCGGACTCGGTGCCCTGGACCACCTGCCCGCCGACCCGGACCTTCTGCAACGGCGCCTGACCCACACGTCCCGCGTCTGGCACATCACCTGCACCCACCTCTCCTCCGGCGCCCGCCAGGCCGCCGCCCGCACCGCCGCATTCCAGGAGCAGGCCCTCGCCCACGCCGGCTTCTCCCCGGCCTACCACCACAGCGCCCGCGGCGTAGACATCACGCTCGACCAACGACGCACCGCCGGACAGCCCTCCAGCAAGCCCGCACACTGACCCTGGAACGCCCACCTACGGCCAGAGATCGGCAGCCGTCCCACGCGCAACCGACGCCCCCACGCACGCGTCGCACAGCACATGGAACGTGAATGGCTCTTCTCGCTCATCCCACTGACGATCGGCGTGCTCTTCCTCAGCTTCGGCGTGTACGGACTCCGCCTCGCCAGCGCCCTCCGTCGCACAGGTGTCACCGCAGAGGGCCGGATCGTCCGCCACGATGTCGAGCGAAACGACGAAGGCACCACCTTTTACCACCCGGTCGCAGCCTGGACGACCCAGGATGGCCGCGAGTGCGCGTACGCATCCAGGTTTGGTCGCACTCGCCACGGGTCCGTCAGAGGCGCTTTCGGCGTGGGGGCCCTTGTCGTGGTCCAATACGATCCGGAAAATCCCCGCCGGTTCGCGATCCAGGGCTGGGACGTAACGACGTTCGACCGGCTGGCCACCGTGTTGGGGTCGGTTATCACAGCGGGCACGCTGGTGGTGCTGCTCGTCCGACTCCTCACTCTCTGACCGCAGCCGACTCTCAGTTCCTACTGGCATGCCGCTTCGCCCGGGCTGCCTTGTTCGCCGGGCTCCCACGGGCAGCTGTCTTCTCCACTGCTGCCTTGGCGGTCTTCTTTGCCGCCGGGCGGGCCGGGCCGGCTGGCGTCTCACCTCCGGGTTCTCCCGCGCGGTCGATCGACGCCTGCAGCGCCGCCATCAGGTCGTCGACGCTGGTGGGGGCTGAGGTGCTCTCGGCCCGCGCGGGCACGGGCCGCTCCCCGACACCGGCCCGCCACAGCGCCGCGGCGTCCAGATCCGTGCCGTAGCGCTCATGGCTGTTTCATTGTCCTCCGAGGCCGGACTTCACTACGAGGTACTTGCGGGCAACCCGCTTCAGCAGCAGCGGTTCACGCAATTTCGACACCTCCGCCAGGTACGCACATATCTCTCCCACGGGCCGGAGCGCAGCCCGCCGCCCCGGCGACCCAGCGCCGAGAACGACAAAGCCCCGGGACAGGGACTCGCCAAGCCTTTCCGCCCCATAGAGGTAGGAGCCCTCTTGGATGAACACCAGGACAATGAGCCAACACCGGACGCCTTCGCGAACGCCGAAGAGTTCGGCCGCGCCTACCAGCAGTGGGACGCCCGGCACGACGAGCTGCGGGACGAACTCTTCGATGGCACGCTGCACCTGAGCAGCCAGGGCTGTGGCTACTTGTGGCTACTACACGGTGCTCGCCGTGACCGGCCCCGAGGCCGGCACCATCTGGGACGACGTCGAGGCCCTTGGCGAGGGCGTCGCTCCGAAGCACCGCGCGGGAGCCGAGCGCCTGACCTTCGCCCAGTGGTACCTGGACTGGCTCGCGCTCGCCGAACGCACAGCGTGGGAAAACCCCGGCCGAACAGCGTGACGACGCGACCGTCCCACGAGCCCCTTCCGTTGATCCGGCCAGGCCGGTTTCCCGCTTGTGCGGTCGCGGTCCCACGGGAACGCTGTTGGCCCTCACCCCTGGCATATGCATGCCTTCAAGGAGGGAACAGTCATGCCCTTCAGACACACCGCCGCCGGCGCGCTCGTCATAGGTCTCGTACTCGTAGCCGCGCCCACGTCCCCGGCCGCGACCGCCGTGGCTCTCCCGCCCGGCTGCACCAGCAGCGCCCTGCCGGCGGGCGGCGTCCACCTCGTGTGCACCCAGGGTGTCCCCGCCGGTACGGCACTCAGCGGTACCGACCAGGCGGACATCATCGAGGTCAGGGGTGGCGACGATGTCAGCGGCCACCTGGCCGGCGTGGTCAAGGGCCTTGGTGGGGACGACGTCGTCATCGTCGACAGAATCCTCTCCAGCGGCAGCGGAGGAAACATCCGCGGGCCCATCGACGGCGGTGACGGCGACGACAGGATCACCGTGACCGACATGGACAAGTTCAGCGTCCAGGGCACCATCCACGGCGGTTCGGGCAACGACACCGTCACCACCGGCGAGGTGTCGTACCTGGGGGACATCGACGGTGGTGCCGGGAACGATGTGATCACCACCGGCGGCGTGTACAGCAGCACGATCGACGGCGGTGACGGCAACGACGTCCTGCGCCTCGCCGCCTTCCGCGTACCCGGATATGACAAGGCGAGCCGTCTCGACGGCGGAGGCGGCAACGACACCATCACGGTCGGGAAGCTGGCCGGCCCCCTCCATGGCGGCCCCGGTGCGGACGAGATCACCGTGGACGGGACAACCCCCATAGAATCCCGCCTTCCCAAGCCCGCCACCGTCGACGGGGACGAAGGCGACGACGTCATCCGCATGGGGGCGATCGGCGCCGGCGACGGGGCGCGCGCCACCTACGTCAGCGGAGGCGCCGGAGCCGACCTCATCGAGGTGCCGTCCGCCGGGCAGGACGGATACGCCACGGTCTCCGGGAACGACGACGATGACGTCATCCAGGGACCGGGCGCCACGCCGGTCGTCCTCGGCCCGTACGGGACCGTCGACGGCGGCGAGGGCGACAACACCTGTCGCACCGACAACAACGCGGGCGGCACGGTCACCAACTGCCAGAGCTAGCGCCGCGGGCCCGAGCCCGCATCGGGCCGCCGATCCCAGCAGTTGCTCCTCAGGCCGAGCGCGTCCCTGTTGGGGCCGTCCAGTCCGGCCGGTCCCCGTCTCAGGGACCGCCACCGACCGTGCCCGGCAGGGTAGGTCAGCCTTCTTGCCAGTCGACGCTTCCGACCCCCGTGCCACCGCCGCAGGTGGCCGAGGATGTGCCGGACCTGCCGGGGTCCAGTGTCCGCCACGCACCCACCTGGTCGGGCCAGTACCCGCAGATCACCACCACTCGGAAAGCCACCACGGAACCGGAGATGTCGGGCTGATGACACCGAGGGCGGCTGAAGCGGAACGTCTCGACCTTGCGTCGGCGGCCATCGGGCCCCCGCTGGAACGTGCTCTCCCAGGAAACCTCGGATATCTGCCCACGACCGTACTCGCGCGACACGGCAAACTTGGGCGGGTCCCCGACCCACGTCACCTTCCACTGCTCGTCGATGCTCTGCACCTCGCACCTCATAGGGTCCAGCCGCATCCAGACATGGAATTTCCGCTCGAGCTGCTTACGGGAGCAGGACGAGCCCCAGGCCGGCTCCCACACCCGCCACTCCGCCAACAGGGTGGCTGCATCCGATCGGGAGGAACTGCGCACGCTGATCGACACGTCCGAGCCGTTGATCGCGAGCAGTGCGTCCAGGGCCTCTGCCGGGCAGAGCGGTGTGACACCGCTGTCGGGCTGCCCTTATCAGCGGTCTGTCAGTGCCTCCGGGGCCGGTGACACCACCCCGGATCATATGGTTCCAACAGGAGGGAAAGGTCATGCCGGGCCCGGAGGCCGGGAGCCCCGTTGCGGGGTCGTGGAGAAGATAACGGGGCGGGAACCTTCGGGGCATGGGGGGGGGAGCCTCTCTGCGGTTGGTCAAGGAAATTGAGCTGCGTTCGGGTGGGGTGGCGGGGAAGGATGGCGGGGTGTCGGATCTGTTGTGGGATGACGTGAAGGACGCCTTCGACCCGGAGTGGGAGGGGGTCCTTCCTGATGTTTGGGTTCGGGAGGCGTGCGTCGAGGACTGGCAGGCGGTCCTTGACCTGATCGTGGACAGTGGCTGGAGGAGTGAGTACTCCGAAGGCGATGTCGTCATGCCGCTGCCGTGTGCTGAGCAGGTGTTGTCGCGGCCTGCAGACGCCGACTGCCCGAGTCTGCGTGTCTGGCCGGACCCTGATGTGCTGGCAATCTTCCGGTTCTACTCGGCCGATGAGATCGATTTCGACGTGGACCTGGGGGAGTTGCAGGGCCAGGAGCGGCTGGACGTGCTCTGCGGTTTCCTGTGTGCGATCGGCCGTCGACTGGGCAAGCCCGTGGTGATGACGCCCGAGGGCAGCCATGACCGCCCGGTACTCGGGTTCGATGCCAGGGCCGACCGCGTGGTGCTGTTGGCGGACTCGCAGGTCAGCTGAGTACCTCCTCATCAGCGTCTCCAACGACAACCCTCACCCCGGCGCCCGTGCTCGACGTCCTCACCGTCCCGTTCCGTGTCGAGGCAGATCACGATCTACTGGAGCGACCGGCGCTGTTCGGCCTGTCGACAGCCACGGACACGAGCCGGGGACACTTCCCGGACGTCAGCCCCGAGCCCCTGGCGATCGGTTCGGCCCGCCAGACGAGCCTCGCCGTCTTCGACGCCGAGGGCTTCGAGTCAGCCTCCCTGACAGGACGCGTTGGCGTGGGCGGCGGTATGCCGCCGCCGCGATACACGGTCCGCCTCGTCGAGGCAGCCTTCGACCGCCCCTTCGGCTTCCTGACCGTCCACCGCACCTCGCGCCTGGTCCTGACGGCCGGGTGGGTGGCCGAGCCCGTCACCTTTCCCGGATACGAGGAAGGGGACGACTCACACGACGTACGGCCGGACGTGGCCGGCAAGGAGACCGTGGCATGACCGCACTGCTCGACGGCCTCGCCGTCAACCCGGCCGCCCCAACCGACCTGCTGCTGCGGCTGCTGGAACCGCAGTACGAGAGCGTCTGGTACGCGCTGGCTTCACGGCGCGCCTCCTTCCCCGAGGAGGTGACCGCCGCGATCGTCACGCACCCGCACCCCCGTGTCCGAGGTGCCCTGGCACGCAACCCGTTCGTGGACCCCGAGGTGCGCGGGCTGCTCGTGGACGATCCTCACGGGATGGTCCGGGACCGCCTCGCCGCCCGCCCGGACCGGACGCGTCCCGTCCGCCCGCTTCCCGACCGGGTGATCCACCGGATGCTGACGACGTACGACACCGGTTCCCTCCAAGAGCTGATCTGCTCCCGGCAGATCCCCTTCCGGGTCCTTCGCGCGTCCTGCCGCCATCCTCAAGCGGCGGTACGGCAGATGGCCACCAACGTATGGAAGCACCTGTCCGCGGACGAACGGGCAGCGCTGCTGAAGGACCCGGACCCGCAGATACAGGCCAGTGCGCAACGCACGCTCGAAACCGACGACGCGCAGGCGATGGAACGCAGCCTGGGACCGCTGCCGGCGCCCCGCAACCACGGGACCGCGCTGATCCTGGTGAATTACCGCCTCTCACGGACGGTCGTCGACTGGCTGCTGAACGACCCTCACCCCGACAATCCGTGGATCCTCGCCCACAACTACAGCACCCCACCGGACGTCGTCGCCGGGCTCGCCGGCCACCCCGATCCAAAGGTCAGACTGGAACTCGCCCACCGCGCCGACCTCACTCCCGCGCTCATCAAGGTCCTCGCGCACGACACCGACGCGCGAGTGCGCACCGCGATATCGCTACGGCCCGAGTTGACCGAGGACGAGCGGGCAGCGATCGACTACACGACAGACACCGACGAGGACTTCGGACCGTACGAACACCATGCCCATCCGGCCCCCGACCCGGCCGTATCCGCCGCCCATGCCCGCTCACACCACCCGCTGCTGCGCCGCCTGGCCGCCCGCGACCCCGCGCTGCCCGCCGCCCTCGTCGCACTGCTCGCGCAGGACGACGACCTGGGCGTACGAGTGCTGCTCGCCCACAACCACCCGGCACCACCGCCGGAACTGCTGCTGCGCAGCTACCTGGAACACCAGGGCGCGGCCCGCGACCTGCTGCTCGAGCACCCGCGCTTCCCCGTCGCGGGGCTGGGCGCACGCTTCGCGGACGCCGACACAGCCGGCGAGCGGCGCCTGGCTCTCCTCGACCCGCAGCTCGCCCCGGGAACCGCCGACCGGCTCAGTCGCGACCCGGAGGCGGCAATCCGCGCAGGGGCTGCCCGCCATCCCCGGCTACCGGCCAGTCGGCTCCTCGCCCTCCTCGCGGACGAGGAACTGGGCCGGCATGCCGCAGCCAACCCGGCGCTGCCCGTGACCGTGATGCGCGAACTGCTCACGTAGCGGGCTCTCTCAAGACCCCGGCTCCACCGCGCGGCGCGTGTGCAACGTCCCATCAGACACCATCTGCATCAGCGCGGCGGCGCGACCGCGAAGGACCGCCGACACTTCTCGAGGTCGGCGGGTGTGGGGGAACGCCCGGGTACCCGATGTGTGGAAACGGGCCGGGGCGGGAAGGCCACGTTCGTCGTCCACCCCGTTTCACCCCGGACTCGGTCGGCACCACGTCGACCGTTTCGCCGGTGATGATCAGCCGACTCAACGCCTCCTCACCGATGGCCAGTTGTTGCGCCACCCGCGCGGGTCCTCCGCACGAAGCTCCCCCGTGTTCGCGCGGCACCTTCCCGATCCTGAAACCGCTGCGGTAGGCCCACCAGCGCACTGGGGGGCATGATCTTGACCATGGACGACAGCGAACTGCAACGGGAGTGGTTCAGCCACCTCACTCGACGGCGAGGAGAGTCGCCATGCGGACCGGCATCGTCATGACAGCAGGGCCGGGTGTGGAACACCTGGCCGCCCGCGCGGAGGAACTCGGCTTCGACAGTTTCTGGGTGTACGACACGCCGATGATCCACGGCGATCCGTTCGTGAGTCTCGCACTCTGCGCCAAGTCCACCCACCGGATCAGGCTCGGCATCGGCGTCACCTCACCGGCACTGCGTTCCGCGCCCGCCGCGGCGGCGGCCGTCAGCAGCCTCAACGCCCTCGCCCCCGGCCGCATCGTCTGCGGGGTCGGCACCGGCAACACGGCGCGCCGTACGCTCGGCATGCGGCCTGTGAAGATGGCGGAGCTGGAGTCGTTCACGGCCGCCCTGCAGGATCTCACCGCGGGCCGCGAGTCGGACTACCGCGAGGGGACCCGGTCCAGCAGGGTGCGATTCCTGCACGTCGGGCCGTACGTCAACACCGAGGCTCCCGTGGAGTTCGTCGTGGCCGCGTTCGGCCTGAAGGCCGCCGCGGTCGCCGGCCGGCTCGGCGCGGGAGTGATCTCCTTCGGGATGCACGACCCTGCGGCCTGGTCCGCCCTCGGCCAGGCCCGGCGGGCGGCGGCGCGGGACGCGGGCAGCGCCGGGAAGACCCGTTCGTATCTCATGTCCTCCCTGCATGTCCTCGCCGACGGCGAGGACCGCTACGGCGATCCGGTCAAGGACTCGATGGGGCACATCGCACTGAGCGCACTGATCCTCGGCGCGGAGAACCCCGCCTTCCGCGCGGCCCTCCCTCCAGAAGAGGCCGCGGCTGTCGACCGCCTGTTCCAGCTGCGCGGCACCACCCCCACCGACCCCAAGCTTCACCAGGTGCTCTACCGCAACTACCTGGGTCGGCTGTCCCCCGAGGACCGCGAGCTCATCGTGCCCTCCCTGGTGGACAAATTCGGCCTGGTCGGTACCAGGGGCGAGGTCACCGAGCGGATCAACGTGCTGGAGAAGTCGGGGGTCGACGAGCTGGTGATCCAGCCCGTTGTGGACCCGGAGACCGAAATGGCCGAGCTCGCACGACTGCTGGCCTGACACTCAGCGACTGGGCCCCCAGAGCACCACCGCGCCCAGGGCCGCAGGCGCGACTCTTGATGCCGGAGTCAGCGACGGGTGCCGGCGGCCGCGGCGGTGCAGGCATTGTGCTTGCCGGGCAGGGGGCGGCCGACCCCGAGCACGAGCCTGGTCTCCGCCTTGATGAGGACCTGCATGTTCATCGCCATGCCGTGAGGGCGACCGGCTATCAGTGGATGACTCCGCTCTTGTCGACGGTGAACTTCCCGCTCGACGCCCCATTGACCGTGCCCTTGTTGATCCACTCGGTCAGCGCCGCGGTGACCGTGCCGTGCGGTCCTGCCCATGGCGTACCGGGGGCCTGGCCGTAAACCGTTGCCGGGCTCGGGGGCGTGCAGCGTTCACCGTCGCACCCTTCCCACTCGAACACGTGGCTGGCGCAGGTGACCTGGACCATCACTTTGTTCGTCGTCGACGCCGGAAGCGCGTTGTAGATGGCCGTCGCGTTGGTCACCGGCGCGGTGGCGTCGCCGGTGCCGTGGAGCACCATGACCGGCATCTTCAGTTGCTGTGCCACGGTGGTGTTGAAGCCGTAGGTGGTGAAGGTCGGTGTGCGGCTCAGGCCGTCGGGGTGGTTGGGGTCGGTGCCGCCCCATTTCTCCCCGACTTTGTCCCCCTTCATGAGCTCCTTCCAGACGTCGTCCTGGACGCCCGGCGGGACGCGGCCGGTGCAGTCCTGATCGCTGGTTCCGCCGACGGTCGCAAGCGGCCAGGTGGTCGTGCTCTTGCGGTCGGTGAGGGTCAGCGGGAAGGAGACGAGGCCTGGCGACGTCGGTTCCTCGGTCGGCAGACCGAAGAGCGACGACATGAAGACGGCGCTGTTGACCTTCGCGATCGTGGCCGCACTGTCGGGCAGTACCGGGTTGGCCGCGTAGAGCGTCCGCCCGACACGGGGTCCCCCGAGCGAGTACCCGACGAGGGTCACCTTGCCGTCCGTCGGCTTGGCCTTCGCGATGGCGTCGTCGATGGCCTGGCGGACGTCACGCACCCACGTGTCCATGCTCGCGAAGCGCACCTTGCTGGAGTGGGCGTACGTCTTGCCCTCGAGGGGATTGGTCGCGAGTTTCATGCGCTGCTGGTCGAGCGGGAAGATGGGGTTGTGCGTACGGTCGCACCCTTCCGGATGCGGACAGCTGCCGTCGGCGTTGTAGGGCCTGAGGCTGGCGTTGTGGGGATCGTCCAGGCCGTGCTCGAACCGCGTGGAGTACCCGTAGCCGAGCATGTCCGGCGCAAAGGTGTCGATGCCCGCTCGGGCGAGCCCTTCCTGCACGCTCATCTTGTTGTTGTGCTGGTCCTTGCCCTTCAGGTCGAAGACCGGCCGCCCTGGAATCGAACGGCCGTGGATCAGCACGGCGGCCTTGGAGGGCGTGTCCGGGCACCGCCCGTGCTGGTATTCCGGCTGCACCCGGTGCACGGCCACCTTCGCCTTCTGCCCGTTGAACTGCGGGTCCGGCATCAGCCCGTTCGGCACGGTGAAGTCCAGCGCGTAGTCGCTGGTGGTGATGCCGGTCGGCTTCTCGTCGCAGGGCGGATCCGCGAACCGGACGGCGTCGACCGCGAACAGCCCGGCCACGCCGAAGGTACCCATGGCCAGGCAGGTACCCAGCGCGATCCACCGCCTGTGCACGACTGACCGGCTCCACCACCACCGGGCCGCCCACCCGCGCTGTTTGCCGTCGTTCTCCTGACTGCCGCCCACCGCATCTCCCGACTGCCTGAGCTCGCGGATCACCTCTACGCCGCATTTTTCTCCGGGCGCGCGGTTCTCGCCACGCGGGTTCGGCCGAACAGACGACTGGGGGAACCGCGCGTAGATCCAATTGGCCTAGGGGGTGTCCGATGGGTCGTGCTGTGGCACTGCAGGCAGTAGGTCGTACAGGTAGGAGCGGCCGCTCTTGAAGCTGCGCCAGACAGTCGCAGGGGGTTCGGGCTCGTTGCCGCAGCTGTTGAGCGGATGGGCGGTGACAAGGCCGTCGCCGATCACGCAGTGCCAGCCTTCGTCGGCTCCCCAGACACACCACACCTGCCCGTCGGTGCGGCGGTAGGCGGGCTGGCCATGGCGGTCGCCGTCGTGCTCGAAGTGGTAGCGGAGCCCGTCGTTGTGGCGCACGAAGGTGAAGGATTCTAGAGCCGTCATACCTTCGGGACTGTACGGGAAGAGGCTGATCGGTGGCGGAGGAGTGTTGATCGGCACTCGGGTACGCATGTGTCTCATGGACGGAGCCAGAGCCGGATGGCCGCAATCGCTTCGGGACGGTGTGTTTGATGTGCCGTCGCCGCAGGTGGCCGCGACGGCGGCGAGACGCGTCCCACGACCCGTCGGATACGGCCCAGCCGTGTGCTCGTCGCGGTACCGCCTGGTTCTCCGTGTGTCGGAGGGCGTGTGACTCGTTCGTGGCATAAATCTGTGGGTTGCGCAAGGTGCGCGTGCGAGAGGGGATGCTCCTGCGGCTGGAGACGAGAGGCGCCTCGTACCGGTCCCCGGGTGACGGGCTATGGCGTAGGCGCGAAACTGAAAGGGAATCGCATGCCTGTCGGCGACGCGCTCAGGACGGATGTCTTTGCCGTGGATTTGGGGAAGTTCCGGGTAGCGACCTTCCAGCAGGTCAGCGGCCTGGTCTTTGGGCAGGATGCCACCGAGGTGAAGACCGTCGTACCAGACGGACAGCTTGTCACTCGGAAGATCCCCGGTGCCGGGCAACTTCCGGGCGTCACCTTGTCCCGGCCTATGGACGCGAGCAGCACGTGGGTCGACTGGGTCATGCTGACGGCGACCAACCAAGATGTCGATCAGGCCCGGGCGAACATCGGGATCTCGCTCCTTGACTCGAAGAAGAATCCGGTCCTGCGCGTCAACCTGCTCAACGCCTGGGCCTCATCGTGGAAGGGGCCAACCCTGCAGGCGGCCAACAGCAGCGCGGCGATCGAGACGGTAACGCTCGCCTACGACGACATGACCATCGACACGTGATCGCTGACCTCCCGGCCTGTGCGTCCCACCGAGGTCACCCGGTTTGAGCGGCCCGGGGTTGTTCGTTCCCGCCCACGGTGTCCTGGTGGGCCGACTGACATTCCTGCAATCGTGTCATTCGGGAGTCTTGGTGTGCTGCCGGTCAGGCGCCACAATCCCGCAGCTCGGGGTTCTGCTCGATCTTCCCGAGTTGCGGGCGAGGCACGCGGGCATCCGCGCGGGACAGGGCGGCGCGCGGCCGGTAGTGCCAGCGGTTGTAGTCGTGCAGCACGGTGTGGTTAGGGCGGATCTCACGGCTGATGGTGGAAGGGCTGTGGCGCAGCTCGGCCGCGATGGTCCGGACGGATGCCTTCTCCCGCAGCCGGTCGGCATGTGGATGCGATCGGCTCCCCGCGGGTAGCGGGAGGGGCGGTCAGCCGGCACCCCCTTGGAGATGGGAGGCACCGGCTTCCGGCCCTTGCACGGTGAGTGCCAGCCGTTGCGCCACCGCTTACGCGCATTGATGCCGACGATCCGGCAGTCCTTTCGGGTGCGGGTGCTGCAACGGTGACTAGAACTCAAGTTCGATGCGGCGGGGTGCTTTTGCGTGCGCGAATCAGGACTTCGGGATGCACGTCGTGAGCTGGTACACAGGCGTCCAGTCGGCAGTGGGATCCTGGTAGAAGGCGTTGGGCGTGGTGTAGGTCCGGCCATTGGTGAGGTTCATGCGGACCCGCCTGCTCTGGGTCTGGTTGTTGATCCATGCTCCTGAACCGCTGTAGCCGATGCCGTACGTTCCGCAGTAGAAGTAGTCCTTCTGGGTGGGGTCTCCGTCGACGGTTGCGCAGAAGTTTCCGTAGTTGCAGTTCATTGCTTCCAGTGGTGCGTGTGTCGTGCGCAGGTCTCTGGCGTAGCGCTCACCCGGCACCGCAACTGTGATCTGCCCGCCGGGGAAGGCGATGGTGTTCGGTCCGGTCTGGTGCCCTTGCGCTGTTCGCTCGAGGTAGCTGTCGACCTTCCTTTGCAGAACGAGGGCCTGGGCCTGGGTGAGGCCGGCCGACTTCGCCTGCGATGTGTTGGACGGGGCAGCGCGGTCACTGCTCGCCAGGGCTGGTGTGGCTGAAGAAGCCAACGCCACAAGGGAAGCAACTGCCGCCAGGACCGCCTTGTGCTGGGATGAGATACGAGACATGCCACTCCTTCTGCGTCGTGGCTCAGGGCCACGACGTTCACGGATCAGTGAGGCAGTTGGCCGTGGAAGAGGTCAGGGGCCACTGCTCGCTACTGGGCTACCGTCTGCCGCGACGGTGGGCCCAGCTTGCTGGCGTGCCTTGGGTGGGGCTAGAGCGACACCTGTCCCGGACAACTCATGTCCCGTCCGGCCTGGTCAGCGCCGAATCGAAGCCTGTCCGGGACAAGCCCGGACAGCTCCGCATGCGGAAGTCAGCCCGGCGCCCGCCTTTTGATGGGGAGCGACGGCGACGGTGCGCAGAGCGGCAGGACGGACAGTGCCCCAGACGCCGGCCGCCGGGAGGCTGTTTCGCCGGCCGATGACAGACTGCTGAGACGCTCGATGTTCACGGCGATCGCCGTGAAGACGTGCTGCAGGTGGGCCTAGCTCAAGGACATCCCCGCCCCCGCACAGGGCAAGCCGGGAGCCGGCCTGCCGGGGGTCCGGACCACGAACGACCACGGCATCGCACTGTCCCTGCGCCCCGACTGGTACTCCGGCAAGCCGAGCCTCCTCGCCGACGGAGGAGGCGTACGCCACCAGGGCTACCTGCTGGACTGGGAGTAGGACGAGCGCCGAATCGGCCCCGTACCGTTCAGTCCTCCCAGTCCTCGTCGTCGCCGCCGCGCATGGTGCGCCATCCCTCGAGGTCTTCCAGCGCCTCCCGCGCCAACTGGGCGTACTGCACCGGGCACTCCCACAGCTCGCGGGCCGAGAGCTCCGCGGGTACGGGGGTGTCGGGGTGGTCCTCCGGTGCGTACAGGTGGACCACCGCGCGGTACCGGGACTGCACGGTGGAATCGGCGGTGGACCAGGGGTGCTGCGGATGCTCGCAGGAGACGTCCAGGTCAATGGTGGCGAGCGCGGCGGCCAAGTCACGCGCGTACGAGGGCGGCAGGCCCGCGTACGTCTGGGCGATGCCCATCCACAGGCACAGGAACACGCCGATCCGCTCTTCGTCCCGCACCTGCCCGGTGAGCCAGCGGCGAGCGGACCACAGGGCGACCGGGCCAGTGTTGTCCTCCCAGCTACGGCGGATCGCCTCCTGCATGGCGACGAGGTCGAGGCGGCCGTCGTCCCGGACGAACTGCGCGTCAAGATGGGAGACGTCGATGCCGCCGAAGAGTTCCTGGTGCGCCTCGCGCAAGCGGACCAGGGCCTCATCGGCGAGGTCCGCGAGGAACCCCTCGCAATCGAAGACCGCCGACTCCTCCTTGTCGAGACCGTAGTCCTCGGCGAATGCGGCCCGTCCGGCCTCGGTCAGCATGCTCACCCCGGCCTCGACCTGGTACTCCGAGTCCAGCCGCGTGGGGTGGGCGCCGGCCGGGCAGGTGCAGGAGGCCCGGTCCAACTGCGCACGGAGCCCGTCCAGGGCCCGTATGTACGACGCGAACAGGGACTTGCTGAAGATACGTGCGGAGACGTACCAGCAGGTGGCATGCAGGAGGATCGTGTACCCGGTCCGCTCCCGGCGGCTCTCCGGGGTGGCGTCGCGGCCGAGCGCCTCCGCCGCGTCGTAGGCGAGGACGGCGAGGGTCGATTCGGGATCAACATAGGGGTAGTCGCTGACAATCCCGGACAGGTCGGAGATCAGTTCGCGGAGGTCGGCAGGCAGCGTGGGCGTCACTTCAGTCACATCCGAAACCGACGATTGCGCAGGTCGGACGGTTCCCCGGCGCACGTGACCGATGGCCCGGTCGGCCCCGTCCTGAGTCCAGAAGGCGGGGAAGCACGCGACGCTCTGCATGAGGATGTCGAGCCGGTTCGGGTTCAGGGGCCGCTCGTACTCGCCGAGCACCCAGTCGCCGGGGCGTACCTCTGCCCGGAAGTAGACAGCCATTTCCGCGAGCTCGGCGGGCAGCGGGAGGGTTCCCGGACGTAGTCGGCGGTGTACGCGTATGCAGCCCTGGTGAGCCCAGTCGAGGTCGAGACGGTTCTCCCGGGCGTACCACTCGGCGCACCAGTACTGCAGGGCCTGCCAATGGCCCGCGTAGTGGTGGGGTGCCCGTGCGACAAGTTCTTCCCACAGGGGGCGGAACTGCTCAGGGAAGTACTGGACTCCGCGGGCGGCGGCGCCCGTGACGACCCACGGGCTGGGGTCGTGCGGCGCGAGCAGGGTGGCTTCCCGTGCGGACCTCATGGAAGCGGGCCGCACTTCGCGGAAGCACCTCATCCGTTCGGCTGGGACCTTGTCGGCGTACTCGGTGTCGCGGATTTCTCAGGCGCGGTGGAGCAACATCTGGGCGTGGAGGGTAGCGGCGGCGCAGCTCTCCGGCTGCGCCCGGCTCCAGTCGTCCAGCCATGCGTCGCCGTCGTCGGCGACTTGCTGCGGAATTCCAGGCGGGACCACCGATCGTCCCAGTTCTGACGCGCGGCCTCCACGTATGCGGCGGCCGCCTGCCGGTTACCCGTCAGTCGCCCTCCCATGCCGCGTCCGCGATGGCCTGTATTTTCTTGTGTCGGTAGGCAGGTATCCGGGGGACCGGCTCGGCGCGGGTCCAGCTGTTCGCGGGGGACGAGCCCGTACTGGGCCGGGACGGAGTGGCCGCGGGCCCAAGTCGCGAGGCGGGCGGGGCCCACGAAAGTCCAGCCGAGCCACGCGAAGAGCGCGGCCGTCAAGGTGGCGAGAAGGGGTGCCATGACCGAGACCATTCAGTTTGATCACGGAGCGCAAAACGTGGCCACTCGTCGCGGTGGGGCCGTTCCGTGACGCCCCCCGCGCAAGGGGGTCGCCGGCGAGCCGTCGGGGGAGGAACGGACCTGCAGCGCACTGGCGAATCTCACTCTCCTACATGCGGGGAATCTCGCAACGACCTGGCGAAATCCGCGACCGTCGCCTTGCTCAGCTCAGGATCAACGCCGCCATCGCGGCGTGGGCCACCACCTGCGCAGCCACGATCCACCCGCGGACTGCCCGGACCCATGACCACTCCCCAGGTAGACCGGCTGCCAGCATTCCGAGCGTCGCCGACGTCAGGAAGGCCGCGTACGTCCATACCTCCGACACCGGCGAGCACTCCTCGCCGGACATGACACAACGGCCGCCGTGACTGGAGGAGAGGTACCCGATCCCCGTGACGATCACGGTCGGTATCAGCAGAGCCAGGGCGATCCCTGCCCACCTCCGCCACATGCCGTCCTGCGCTTCGATCTCACTCACCGAGGACTCATCCGAGGCATCCATGACTGCGTTCATGAGAACCATCAAACGGCGGCCGGCCCTTCAAACCGATCCGGAATACTACTCAATTTGATCTGAGTAGCCATGGCCGTTCACCCACAGCAGGCCAGCACCTGCTCGCGTGTGGAGAAGCGAGGCCGGGGGAATCCGGAGGTCTCTCTGCGGCCGGTGAGGACACTGGCCCATTCGGGTCGGCGAGCAGGTCCCGGATCATCAGCGCGTTGACGAACACCAGGGCCGCTTGTAGCAGGTGCAGGTGCAGGGACAGGACGGCGAGTTCCTGCTGATCGCGGCGGTTGGTGACCCGCCTACCGCAGGATCGCCGTGATCACGCCGCCGCCGACCGCCTTGCCCGCCTCCCGGATGGAGAACCGCGTGCCCTTCTCCATGGCGACCTGCTCGGCGAGCTGAACGGACATGAAGGTCAGGCCGCCCCGGGACACGTCGATGTCCTGGCCGCCCTGCCGGAGGACCACGATCTGCCCGGTGACGTCCGTCGTGCGGAAGTAGAACTGGGCTCGGCGCCGAGCGAAGGTCACGTCGCGACCGCCGTCGTTCTCGGGGAGTACATACACCTCGGCTTCGAAGGCGCTGTGGGCCGTGGCCGTGCCGGGGACGGCGAGGACCTGGCCGCGTTCGACGTCCTCACGCGTGACGCCGCGCAGCTCGAGACCGATGTTCTCCCCGGCCTCCGCCTGCTCGGTGCGCTCGCGGAGCCGTTCGATGGCGGTGACAGTTGTGGTCCCCGAAGTGCTCAGACCGAGGTACTCCACCTCGTCGCCCACCCGGAGAACACCGCGCTCGATCCGGCCGGTGAGGACCGTGCGCGGGCGGGGGCCGGAGCGCGTGAAGACGTCCTCGACCGGCATCAGGAACGGCATGTCGCGCTCGCGGGGCGCGGCCGGGAAGTCGGCCGTGACGGCCAGCAGCTCCTCGACGGCCGAGGGCTGCCGTGCCGAGCCGAAGACGATCGGTACCTCGTCGGCAGGGTACGCGTGCCGCCTCAGCAGTTCGCGGATCTCCAGCGCCAGGACCTGCTGGAGTTCCCGGTCCGGCAGCAGGTCGGCCTTGTTCACGAACACGGCCACGTGCTCCACGCCGACCGCCCTGACGAGCCGGAGCAGCTCCCCGACGGCGGGAGTCGGTCCGTCGATCATCGACATCACGAGCACCACGGCACAGCGATGACCGCGCGTCAGCTTCATGGCACCACTCGTGCGGGGAGGCCAGTCGAGTGCCGTGAAGTGCCGCGCCATGGGGACATGGCCCGTGGCCCGGGCGACCGCCTCTATCAACGTGGTCGTGCCGCTGCCCGGAGCGCCGATGTACTCCACTTCCCGGCTCGATCTGATCATTGACTCGTCCATCGGCCCATTGTCGACGGCCGGCCGTTCGACGGGGCAATCGAAAAAACAAGGATTGAGGGAAATCGGGGGACCAGGAACAGCGGAACGAAACCGGCGGGAGCGGTTGGCTGGGGCCAGTGAATCGCTCCGGGATCGGTGGAGGCTCTATGTGTTGGCTCCGGCCGTAGGTTGGGGCTGGTGTTGAGCGTAGTGGTTAAACCCCGCCGGCCCTGGCACCTTCAGTCCGTGGCCGGCCAAGACACGGCAGATCGGCTCGACCCCGAACACCTGCCGGTGCTTGGCGTTCTCTGCCTTCAGCCGCTTGATCTCCGCGGCCTCGTCCGAGGTCACACCCGGCCATCAGCCTGTATCTACCTCGGCCTCGCGGACCCAGATCCGCACCGTCTCCGCCGCGCCAATCCCCAGTTTCGCGGCACCACCGCCTTCATCGCGGCCCACTCGGTTGGGTAGCTGGGGCGGACCTTCGCGACCATGCGCACCGCATGCTCACGAAGCCCAGCAGGGTGGGGAACCCCGCATGCGCGGGGACCACCCCCAGCTACTCCATCTCGTCGAGGCGCTCGCCGACGAGATGGACGTCACCTACGGCAAGGATCTGGCCGAGTGACAGTCGTGCCGCAGCAGGCTTCGGTTGTTCTCCGCACGCACCGGCGCCGGTTTTCCCTGGAGCCAAGGGAACCAGCGCGACCGGGCCGCCCCAGTAATCGCTATCGGCGATTCACTCGCCGCTGGTTCCTCCCGGTGGCCAGTAGACGCCCGCCGTCCCCGGCCTGCGGGACCAGAACGGATCCTCCCAGCGGGCCGGTTCGGGGAGGCCGATCAGCCGTATTCGCTCCTGCAGGTCCGATGAGGCCCCGTCGGCCCGGAGGCGGGCCGGAGCGTGGTGCACCAGCCAAGCCGTCAGCTCGTCGCGCATAGCATCCCTGTTCTCCCAGGCACTCCAGGGAAGCGCGTCGCCCAGCAGGTCGTACTCCCAGGTATCCACCAGCTCCGTGAGGTGCCGGTCGGCCACGGGGTGGGGCACGGGCAGTGCCTGCCAGACGCGTAGCCACGGCGTGACCGTGGCGGACGCCTCGGAAACCGCCATCAGGACCTCATGAGCGGGTGCAAGGGGAGCCGGGTCGGTGAGCGTCGAGGCCCACCAGGCATGCAGGAACTCCTCGACCGCCCCGCTCTGCCCGGCGGGCCACTGCTGCCACGCCCCGAGAGCGAAACAGCGCCCGACCGCCTCCATACCAAAGACCGGATCGACGCGGCCGTGGACAAGGTCCGCGGCGAACTGCGGCAGGATGCGCCGCAGCACACGCGGATGGTCGCGCCAGTCGATGGCCGACCAGGTGCGCTGCAGCAGATCGGGGTCGAGCTCGACGTCCGGCGTCTTCAGCAGCGCGAGTTCCTCCGCGCTGCCCCAGTGGCATTCGCAGTTGTTCTCCTGCGGATGAGCGGTCATGCCGCGGAACGTTTCGGCGAGGCGGTCGAGCGCCGCGTCGAGGCGGCATCTCGCGGAAGACGGATGGGAGTGCATTGTGGCCGCGGCCTTCTTGACTCCGGGGGCCGGCGCCTCCGAAGAGCACGACTCTACCCAGTCTGCACCTCGGCGGAAGAGGCGACCACCTCGAAGGCGACCACGGTGTCAGCCGGAGAAGACCAAGGAGGGCCGCCTCCTGCGCGTCCCGCCGAGCCTCGTGCCCAATGTCGGGGCGGCGCCGGTGAACGAATCCGTTCTCGCTGCCGCCACGCACTCGCCGGCTTCCTGGGCGGGACCGGCAACGTCCACACCGTCACCTTCACCCGCGGTTAGCGATGGCGAGTTCGTCCCGCTCGGCCCGTACCTCCGCCAGCTGCTTGGCCAGCCGTTCTTCAAGTACGTCCAGTTCCGCACGCCGCGCGGTGATCCGCTTCAGCAGCTCGGGATCCAGCATGCACCGGATCGTAGAAGGCCGCCCAGCCACAGAGAGTAGGGACCGGCAAGTCGACCACTGGCCGTCTACGAATCGGAGGGGAGAATGCCCGGCCTGGACTCGCACCCCCGTAGCGCGTCCAGGCCGGGCTGTATCCAGGGATTCCCTAACCGTGGTTCAGTGTCATGTGAGGGCGATCCCGGCGATCTTGGACCTGACGTAGGCGCGGGCCGTGACCGGATGGTGGGTCACCCGGCCGATCGGGGCGGGGAGCGAGTCCACGACGGTGTGCGGATCGCAGTCGTAGAAGTAGACCAGAGATAGCAGTTCCTCGGACGGGGTATCGGCAGGCGGGGCCAGTACGCGGTGGCGGCCGGAGCGCCAGCGGTCACCGGTCCAGCGGGCCATCAAGTCCCCGATGTTGACGGTGAGTGCCTCGGGGTCGTAGGGGGCGTCCTGCCAGCCGACGTCCTCCGTGTGGACCTGCAGGCCGCCCTTGCCGGGTTGCCGGTCGAGGATGGTGATGGTGCCGAAGTCGGTGTGCGGACCGACACGGAACTGGCCCGGCAGCGGCGCTCCTATGGTGCTGATGGCGGGGTACCAGTTGAGGTTCAGGGTCCAATCGGGGCGGATTGCGTGGCGGGTGAAGAAGTCGAGCTGCTGCCGCAGTGCCGCTGCCAGGAGTCGCAGCAGTTCGTCGGCCAATGCCCGCATGGACCGTACGTACTGCTGGAGGACGGGGCGCAGCGCCGGGGGCTGAGAAGGCCAGGACACCGGCAGCAGTTCGGGCTCGGCAGCGGTGTCGTACGGGCCAGGGGCTGCGGACCAGGTTTCCACCAGGTCGGGTGGCGTCGCCATGCCTTCCGTCCGGCCGGCGGCCACCGCTCCTGGCCCCCTCCAGCCGTACTGGCCGGTCCCCGCCAGGTACGGCAGCTTGGCGTCGGCCGGCTGATGGAAGAAGGCGCGGGCCGCGGTCCGTAACGCGGCGGGCACGTCCGGGTGGACGCCATGACCGGTGACGAGCAGGAAGCCCGCCCGCTCAAGCGCCTGGTCGACGAGCATGGCGATACGGTCACGGCCCTGCCGTTCACCGGTCCGCCACAGCGAGAGGTCGATCGTGGGAATGGTGGTAGCACTCATGCTGTCTTCTTCTCCTTGTCCTTCCGCGTCCGGGAGTGGTGAAGTGGTCTGGTCATGGTCGTTCGAGGAGTGGGTGCCGGCCTAGCAGCCCGCCTGGAAATGGGATGAACAGGCGTTTCCAGGCGACGGGACGGGACAATGCGGCAGGCCGCCGGTGCGGCCGGTATCGGGCGCCTACCGTCGGGTCCTGTCACGGAGAGCATGGGACGGCGCGAACGCACGGGAGGTCACGGTGGGGGGCTCAGGCACCTTTGACGCTCTGGAGCTGGCGCTGTTACACGCTCTCCAGCTCGACGGCCGGGCAGCACTGAGCCACATCGCGCGCCGGGTTGGCGCCTCGGAACGCACGGTGGCGCGCCGCTACAGCCGACTGCGCACACTGGGCCTGCGCGTCGTCGGCCAGCCCGTCCCCGCGCGGTTGGGGATGACCCGTTGGCTGCTTCGCATCCACTGCGCTCCCGACTCCGCGGGCCCCGTCGCCCAGGCCCTGGCCCGACGGCCCGACACCAGCTGGATCTCGCTGGCCTCCGGAGGCACCGAGCTCTACTGCGCCTTCACCGTCTCCACGCCGTACGAACGGGACGCCCTGCTCCTGGAAACGCTGCCCCGCACCCCGCGCCTGGTAGGCGTCAGCGCGCACTGTCTGCTACGCGTCTTCACCAGCATCACCAGCACGTGGTACTCCAACGGGATCCCGTTCGGCCCCGCCCCCGGAGACGAGGACAGTATCCCGGCAGCGGCCCTGGAGCGCCCCGAACACCCCGAGCCCTTGGCCCTGGATATCACCGACCGTGCTCTCCTCGCCAAGCTCGCCGAGGACGGCCGGGCCGGCCTGCCCGAACTCGCGGCCGCCACCGGCCGCTCGCCCTCCAGCATCCAACGCCACCTCGAACACCTCAGAACCCAGGGCGCACTGGGCTTCTCCGTGGACTTCTCCCCCCAGCACCTGGGTTACCACCTGATAACCCACCTCTGGCTTCGGGTGACTCCCGGCACAGTCTCCGCCGCCGGCCACGCCCTGGCCACCCACCCCGAAATAGCCTTCGCGGCCGCCACCACCGGTCCGCACAACCTCGTGGCCTCCGGCGTCTTCCGCAGCAGCCACGACCTTCACCACTACCTTGACCACCACATCGGCTCACTACCCGGCATCCAGGCCGTCGAGACCGCCCCCGTTCTCCGCGAGGTCAAACGGCTCACCGTCCGTACCTGAACAGGACCCGCTTCCCCCGACCGACCCGCAGAAGCTGGGCGATGAGGGTGCGCAGGACCATCGCGCTGCCACCACCGCCGAAGCCAGACGGACGATCTATGCCGCAGACTGCCGCTCATGACCAGCGTGAGCACCCCGACATATCGGCACACCAGCCCTTTGAGCAGCGAGTTCAAGTTCGTGACGTCACTGCGAGGCAACTGCTGCCCGGTCTGGTAGCCGACCTGGACCAGCCACACCGGTGCCCCGGTGCCGGAGTCGTCGCTTTCATACCGGGAGGCCCACGGGTTCACAAAAACTGAAGGCTGGTCAGCCGGAACCCCAGGGCCGATGGCCTCATTTTGGGGGTCGGCCCGTGAGTTCGCAGCGAACACGCGTGTCAGATCGCCCGCCTGAGTCGGTTCAGGACTCCTATCCGTGAACCAGGCCGCAAGGTAGGGGCTCCGCCTAGGTGCTGGTCGGGAAGACGGTAGATATCTTCGACGCCGAGCTGGCGCAGGCCCATCGCGCCACGATCGCAGTGGCCCGGTAAGGTCCGGACACGCAACGGGACCCCACCCCGAGATACCGGGGTGGGAGCCATTGTCCTTACAGGGTGGCTACGCGCCGGTGCCGCGGCCGGGGGCGATCACCAGCTGGGTGAGGTGCGGCTGCTGATCCGGACGCTCGAGGTCCGGATCGGCTCAGAGCGTCGTGCCGTCGGGGAGTTCCTTCTTCGCGTCGACCACGGCCCGCTTGATGACCACGGTCTCGTGGGTGACGGCGCCGGGTTCGAGGCCCCGATACGGCTTGACCAGCACGTCACGCTGGCCCAGGTACGCATAGGTGTTCCTGTCGAAGATCCACTCCTGACGGCTGACGGGGCCGGTGTGAGTGATCGCGACGCCGGGCCGGCCGGTCGCGTCGGCAGCCTTGTCCACGAGCGTGACGCCCGGGATCTTGGCAGCCGCCTTGAACAGTGCAGCGCTGATCTCCGGCGCCGCGATCTGCTCCTCCAACAGCTGGCCTATCTCCCCGAACGCCGTCCAGTCGGCCTGCGGGTCGCCCATCCTGCCCCCCTGGTAGAGGCGCTCGAGCAGGACGTCGGGGTCGGTGGGGAGCGCCTTGACGCTGTTGTAGGAGCCCCGGTCGGTGACGTCATCGGCACGCTCGAGGTCGAGGTCCTCGCCGTTCTTGTCCATGAATTCATGGCCGGGCTCATAGATGAAGCTCTTGAGGCCGTCGGGCGAGTGCCAGACCTGGCGTGAGCGCAGCGGAGTCACCACGAGCTTCTCCTTGCCGCCCGCCCTGTCGACCCGCCCGCCCCTCACCTTGCTCTCCACGTAGATGTACTGGTCCTGCCGGGGCTCCAGGGCCGGCTGCAGTGCCGCCGCGAGCGAGATGCGGTCGACCGTCGCCGACAAGCCTTTGGTGGTGCCGGGTTGCAGCTTCGCACCGGCCTTCGGCGGGCGGGTGTCCGTATCCGAGGTACCCGAGCTGTCCGGGGCAACGATCACGGCACCCGCTATCACGGCTGTGGCGGCCGGGAGCGCGATCCAGGCCGTGCGGTGCGCACGGGAGCGCGGTGCGCACGAGGCGGCCCGGTGCGCCTCGGCCCACAGGGCCTCTTCGAGCAGGTCCTGCCGGGCCTTGGGCAGGGCGGTGTCGTCCTGCCGGGGGAGCAGGAGGTCGAAGTCGCCGTGGTCGAGCGGCGCTTGGGGCCGCCGGGAGCTACGCATCATCGGTTCCACTTCTCGTTCGGCCGGTTCAGGTTCAGGTGCAGGTGGAGGTGCTCGGGCCGCCGGGCCGCCGTCTTGTCAGCGTGTTGCCGGAGCTCCTGTTCGGTGAGCTTGCGCAGGCGCTCGCGGGCCCGGAACAGCCGTGACCGTACGGTGCCGACGGCCACGCCCAGGGCCTCGGCCGCTTCCGCATAGCTCAGGCCGGACCAGACGCAGAGGGTGACGACCTCGCGCTCCGACCGGCGCAGCTTCCCCAGGGCGTTCTTCGCGGCGGTGAGCTGTTCGGCGTCCGCCATCCTGCCCACCACTTCACCCGCGATGTCAGGCACGGCTTCCTTGGCGGGCATGCGGGCCAGGGCCTTCGCGTGGCGGCGGGCGGCACGGTTGGTGTTGCGCTGGACGTTCACCGCGATGCCCATCAGCCAGGCCTTCGCGCCGTCCGGCTCCTCGGGAAGCTGGGCGCGGAGGCGCCAGGCCTCCAGGAACGTGAGCGAGACGATGTCCTCGGCGGTGGACCGGTCGCCGGTGGCGCGGATGGCGTAGCGGTGGACGATCTGGGCGTGTGAGCGGAAGAGATGGCGGAAGGAGTCCGGGTCGCCGTCCCTGATGCGGGTGTGTATTGACATCACGTCTTGATATGTCCGGTAGGAGGTACGGGTTCCCATGATGTGGGTCACACGACGGGACGGCCCCCCACCGTTCCCGGCTACCCCTTGGCAGAACCGGAGCGCCGCCACCGTCCCGAGACACGGTGGGGTGTGACGTTCCAGTCCGGCAGTCAGGTCGAGGTTCAACGGGCCCAGCGCGTCCGAGGTGAGAGCGCCCCGGCTGCGCTGTTCAGGTGGGGGCGGGGCATCCCGCCGGCTTCAGGTGAGGTCGGCGGCGGGCTCGGTCGCGTAGCGGCTCATCAAGTGGATGCCGGCCTGTGGCGTCAGCGGCCGACCGTCGGCGATCACGTTCTGGAGGTCTCGGAAGTACCGCACGTACAGGTCGGGGGTGAATGTGCTGAGCATGACGGCGGGTTGGTCGGTCAGGTCGGCGAACGTGTGGGGGACGCCGGGAGGGGCCATTACGAGCGTGCCCGTGGTGGCGTCGTAGTCCTTGTCCCCGACGGTGAACCGCGGGCATCCGGCGGACTGGCGGCTGGGCGGGCTTGCGTCCCTTGCCCGTGCCGGGCGAGGCGAGGGCTACGTATAGGTCAGGACCACGCAGCCGTCCCTGCCGTCCCTGCCATCCTTGCCCGGCGCGCCGTACCCCTTGCTGTCGAAACCACCGCCAGAACCGCCGCGGCCGCCATGGCCAGCCTGCCTGAGGCAGGAGGCAGGGACGTCACCGGGGGTGCCACCCTCGCCCCCAGTTTCCAGCCACCCGTGGTCGGAGCCGTTGCGCCCCGTGAAAGATTCGTGCGTGGGAGCCGTTCCTGCAGATGTTCTTCTTTGTGCCGGTGCCGCCTTCTGCGCCGCCATGTGCGAGGTCGGAGCGGCCGCGCTGACCGCCGCCAGCGGCCTCTGCGACGACCCGTGCGTGGTTGGGGTCGCCGGTCCTCTACGGCGATATGCTCGCCCGGCTGTGCGCCGACCATCGTGGACGGACCCATGGCAGCGGGCCCAGGGCTCCACTCCTGGTTCGCCGAGTGTGAGGCGGGCCTCACTCAGATGGCGATAGCGCGGCCCCGGTACGAAACGGTCGCCCTCAGCGAGGGCGAGAGCGCGCCCGGACGAGCGGTGATGTCTGCCCCGGACCACCGTGACCGGAAGGAGTGGCACCGGTACCGACCGGCGGGTTCCCTCCCTACACTCGCCCGCCATGAACACGCCACGAAGAACGATTCTGCGCGGCCTCGCAGCGGGTCCGTTCGTCGCCGGGGCAGGTGGTCTTCTCCTGCCCACGACAGCCCACGCGGCGGCCGCACGGCGCCGGCTCACGGTCAGCACGAAGGCCCCGGGCGGGGGAAACCTGACGTATGCCGAGGTCATCCGGCGGCTGGGCATCCGCGCCGACACCGCGGGGCAGCCCTGGGGCATCGGACGGACCTCGGTCGAAAGGATCCTCGCGGGCTCCGCACAGCGCACGGGCGTCGTGGAGCCGCTCACCTGGCCGGCCGGGCGTCCGCCCGCCGGACAGACGCCGCCGCTGCACACGGTGTTCCGCTGGCAGGACGACGACTACCGGACCAAGGACTGGCGCCCGCAGGGCATCACCACCAACTACGACTCCCTCGGCGGCAACCCCGCCAGAACCGTCCTGCTGGTCTCCTGGGACGCACACCCCGTCCGCGCGGAGGAACAGGGCACACGGGTGAGCATCGTGGACGTCCCCTCCGGCGGGGCACCCCGGTACTGGCACGTGCTCCTCGTGGAACCGGCGATGAAGGGCCGCCACCCGAGCTACCGTCCAGTCAAACTGCACGCCGGCGGCCTGGCCTGGTACCGCAATCTCCTCTACGTCACGGAATTCCACCGCGGCGCCTCGAACGGCCTTCGGGTCTTCGACCTGAACAGTCTCTTCACGGTCCGGTGGGGCAAGGGGCACGAGAACGACTTCGGCTACAGCAAGGACGGCAAGTACTACGCCCGGCAGTACGGGTACGTCCTGCCGCAGATCGCACGGTACAAGGACCCGGCCCGTGACTTCCGCTACTCCCAAATGGCCCTGGAAAGGGCCGGGGACGGCTCCGCCCCTCGCGACTCCCTCCTGGTCAGCGAGTACCGGCCGAAGGGAGACGCAAGGGCACCGCGCCTGGCCCGGTGGGAACTGGGACCGGACGGCAGGATCTCCGACCTCACGTCGCAGGAAACCTCGGACATAGCGGGCGCCTACGGTATCCAGGGCGCCGTGGGCGCCCGCGGCACGTTCTACCTCTCCAGGAGCGACGGCGCCCGGAGAAACGGCTCCCTGCAGACCTGGCGCCCCGGCGGTTCGCCCACGCCTCTGTGGCAGACCCCGCCGGGCCCGGAAGACCTCAGCTACGACCGGCGCGGCAACGTCCTGTGGTCGCTCGGCGAATACGCGGCCGGTGACCAACTGCCGGACGAGAAGCACAGGACCCCCTACTTCACCCGGCACGTCTACGCCATGCGGCTCCCGTCCTGACCGAAGGGAAATCCGAGACAACAGGAAATCCGGGATAGTGGAGCGCGCCACAGAACCGTCGACCGACATCCGCCCGGGCCCGTGGCGCGCCCGGGTACTCCCATGCTCCTCGCTACCGGGATCACTTGAGTGAGTGTTTGAATGCCCCTTGATCATTTTTGTTCTGGGGAGCATGTGCAGTTCAACTACGAGATTTCTTATGTCGACGCTGACAATCAAGAGACGCTTTGGGGGCGTTGCGTCGCGGTGGCCGGGTTGTTCCGCGAGCCGATGCCGCCGACACGCGAGGTCCTGACGCTCGTCGGCTGTGCGCCGACAGGGATGCTGGCGGCGGGGACGAGACGGCTCGGTGAGCTGTGCCTCACGGTGTCGGATGACGTGCGGCCGCTGCAGTGGTGGGGGCTGTCGAACGCAGTGGTCCTCGCGTGGCGCCCGCACGTCGCCGATGCCGCACTGGTCGACGTCGTTCTCGAAGTCGTGGTCAGTGCCCCGGACAGTGGGGTGCATGAGCTGCCGGATTCCCCACGGTTCGAGTTGACGGGCGGGTGGCCCGAGTCCTCTTACGGGACCTGCCTGAGCGTGAATGGGCTGTACGAGGAGAGGCCCGAGCCGCCGGAGATTCCGATCACGTTGGTGGGCTGTCGGTCCGAGGCGCCGATGCTGTCCGCGCTCACCGAGGGCGACGAGGAGTACCTGATTCTTCGGGCGCTCGACCGCGAGGGCCGGCCCATGGCAAGCCGCTCCTTCTACTGGAACGTCCAGCAGACGCGCCCTTCCGTCCTCGGCGGCACGCTCGTCGACATCGTCCTCGGCAACGGCGTCGACGAGCCCGTACCGCCCGCAGCCCGTGAGGCATGGGAGGACTGGTACGAGCGCGGTATGCCGAGGACCCCGGGTACGTGGGCCACGTACTCGCCGGAAGGGCGGAAGGAGTGGCTCGAGCTCGGCGCCCCGGGCCGCTTCCCGCGGTGGAATTCAGGGGAGGACAGGAAGGGCGGTACGTACCATCTCGACGGCCGGTACGTGAGGGACGAAGCAGGCCTTCACTGCGCTATGGGGGAGGCACTCATGGGGCCTGGCGGTTACTTCGGCCGGGACTGGTACTCGTTCAAGGCGTACTTGGAAGGCGGATACGGCGTCGGCCTGCCGTTCACGCTCGTCTGGCACGAGTCCGTGGTCGCGCGTGAAGCCCTGGCAGGCACGGCTAATCCCGAGAACGGGCTGTCGTATTTCGAGGAGATCGTGGACCTCATGCGCCGGTGGGGTGCGACAGTGGTACTGGGATGAAGAAGGAGGGCATGCCTACCGACTTTGTACTGCCATGGGTCGACTGCGGCGCACGACGGACGCGCCGCCTGACCGCCGCCGCTTGGTATGCATTCCCTGGTTCTTGAGAACGACGGGGCCATCTTGTTGGCTGCGTATGGCGCGAGCGTCATGCGATCGTAGATCCCCTCGTAGATCCCCTGATAGGGGGGCTTGATCGTCTCCTCATGTTGCTGCCGCTTCTACCAGGCGCGTATCTCGTGTAGCGCCCCTGGCTCGGGACCGCGAAGGCCGCTGTGAACCTTTTGGATCTGCCTCATGCCGTGGTGCTCAGGCCTGGGCCTGGCCGGCGCTCTGGTGCAGGAGGCCGTGTTCCCGTACAACGAACCATGGCCAATCGCCCGGAGCCTGACATCCTGTCGCCGCCGGAAGACTGGAGTGCTCCTGAGCGCCGTCTGTGGTCCGCCTTCCGTGACGGCAGCATGCTGGACTTGAGTGCGGGTATGGCGGCCAATGACAATCCCGTGACCGGAGCAGCGTGGGGCCCGGAGCGGCAGATCAGAGCCCATGTGATCGCGGTCCTGCTGCTCGACGGTCCGCCCGCGCGTCCTGGGAAG
Source organism: Streptomyces sp. NPDC053079 (assembly GCF_044546695.1). Taxonomy (NCBI): domain Bacteria; kingdom Bacillati; phylum Actinomycetota; class Actinomycetes; order Kitasatosporales; family Streptomycetaceae; genus Streptomyces; species Streptomyces sp. NPDC053079. The sequence continues at coordinate 212,222 of NZ_JBITZJ010000003.1, read as the reverse complement.
GTTCGTGCGCTCCATATCGCGGGTGCACGAGTGACGGGTGAGCTTGACTTGACCTCGGCGACCATCGACTGCGAGATCCACTTTGACGCCTGTTCCTTTTCCGGCGTCCTGAGCCTTCGGCACGCTACGACTCTCGCCGTTTACCTGTGCGGGTCGTTCCTGCCCGAGCTCAGTGCGGAGGCGCTCCGCTGCCCGCTCCTGGACATGCGCGACGCGGTCGTGGAGGGCAACCTATGGATCCAGGGGAGCGACATCACGATCGACCTCAACCTCGATCGTGCGAAGGTCGGCGGTTGGATCAACGGAAACCTTCTCACGATCGGGTCATGGTTCAACGGCCGCTTCGGTCTGTCCGTGGGCAAGTGGCTTGCGCTGGCCAGCGCCCGGATCAATGGTGTTGACCTGCGGCGAGCCGACATCGGCCGTGCCGGAGGAGGGGCCGGAGAAGGGGCCGGAGGGTCACTCGGCGCTTATCTGCTGACATGCGGCACGCTCTGGATGTCGGACATCCAGGTGGCACGTGGCATCGTCCTGAGCGGTGCGCGGGTCAGCGGTGAAGCGGACCTGTCGAGAGCGGTTGTGCACGGGGTGCCGTCGGGAGAGCAGGCGATTCAGCTCGATGAGGTTCAGGCGGGACGCCTTGTCATCGATATCGCGCGTGCGGATACGGAGTGCATATCGCTGCGGGGGGCTACTGTCGGCAAGCTGGTCGATCGTCCTCAAGGAGGCCCCCTGCTGGAGCTGGACGCACTCGCCTACGAGCGGCTCGAGCCCCTGCCGCCTCGCTCGACGAGCGTTCGACTCGCCTGGCTCGAGAAGTGCCTGGGTACTCAGTACCTGCCTCAGCCCTACGAGCAACTGGCAGCGGCCTATCGAGCCCTTGGCTATGACAGCGAAGCCCGCAGGGTTCTGCGTGCGAAATGCCGTCATCATCGCTCCACTCTCCCGTGGGGGACACGAGTCTGGGACTGGTTGCAGGATGTTGTCGCAGGCTACGGCTACCGTCCCGCCCTCGCTGGTGTGTGGCTCATCGTCCTCACGCTGCTCGGCACACTCGTCTTCAGTGCCAACGAGCCGCACCGCTCCGAACCGGGACGCGGCGGCCCGGCCTTCAACGCCACCTTCTACACGCTCGACCTGTTGCTTCCCATCATCGACTTCGGCCAGGAAAAGACGTTCGTGTCGGCTGGCGGGCTGCAGTGGTTCGCCTATGTCCTCATTGCTTTGGGATGGATCCTCGCCACCACGCTGGTCGCCGGCCTCACCCGCGTGCTGGGGCGCTCCTGACAGGACAAACAGAAGTAGCCAGCATCACGCTGAGCGTGGTCAGGCGCACAACAGAGCGGGGGACTACCAAACTGCGTGTGAAGCTCAATGCCTACGCCTCCATGCCGTGCACCGAAGCAACCAGCCAGACGTCCGGGCCTGAACGAGCGCACCATCAGGGAGGGATCAGCGTGCCGAAGCCGTGGCTTCCACCGTATGAGTACGTCGCCAGCCTGCCCAAGGCTGCCGTGTACGGATGCCTGTACTTCACCGACATCGCAGGCCGCCCCCTGCAGCTGCGCTCCGCGATCCATGGCGGATGGCAGTGGCCGGGTGGGGACATGGATCCCGGGGAGACTCCGTGGGAGACGGCGGTGCGGGAGTGCCGCGAGGAGACGGGCATCGTCTTCACCGGCAGCCCGCGCCTGCTTGCCACGGTGTTCATGCCCGTCGGGCAGTGGCCGGTGCCGAAGGTCGGGTTCGTCTTCGACGGCGGCGAGCTCACCGACGAGGACATCGCCCGGATCACCCTCGATCCCGATGAGCACTCCACGTTCGAAGTGCGGACCATGGACGACTGGGCAATGGCCCTGGACAAGCCGACCTGGCAGCGGCTGGTGTCCGTCCACCAAGCCCGCGCCATCGGTCAGTCCCTCTACCTGGAGATCAGGCCCGATGCCCTCGGCTGACCAGCATCATGACTGGGCCCGGTCGTTCAAAACCGGCGCAGTGACGGCCAGGTGCTGCGTGCCCAGCATCCTAGGAAGCGCGCGTGGACCCTCGGCAGGAATGGCCGAGGTCGGCGAGCCCCCACGCTGGTGCGCGGAGCACGAGACCGGCAAGACCGGGCTGGTTGGCTGGTCGCTGTTCAGCACCGCTCGCCGAATCGCCGATGGGACAGCTCGTACATCGCGGACCTGCACCAGCGCTTGTCTCCACGTCCAACATCGCCCCGGTCAACTGCGAGCGCCTCCAAGCGCCGGACGGTGGGCTTCGGAGCTGGGATGGTTTGCCCCGGACGACGGGCTCACGCTCATGGACGCTGCCCCATGAGGCACTATCTGCGGCCACCCTGCGGGCCGTGCGGACAGGCACCTGCACCTACTTCGAGCGCAATGGAAGGTGATCACGTTGGCCGCCGAGCATCCGCAGTTCCCACGGGCCGAATGGCTCGCGCGCCGCACCCGGGTCCTTGCCTCCGCCTCCTCCCTCGTCCACGACGCCGAAGGACGAATTCTGTTGCTGCACTGCTCGTGGGCGGACGAGTGGCAGTTCCCCGGCGGCGCCCAGGACGAAGGCGAGGACCTGTGGCAGACCGCGGTGCGTGAGACCACCGAGGAGACCGGTCTCACCATGCCCAGCGAGCCGCACCTGCTTGCCGTGGACTGGGGGACCCACCCGGAGGGCATCGCCGAGTTCTGGGCACTCTTCAAAGGGCCCTTGGTGAACGCCGACACGGTGGAGATCAAGCTGTCCGACGAGCACGACGAATGGCGCATGCTCACGGCGAAGCAGTGGGCCCCGCTCATCCACTCCGGCCAGGCCCGTGTCCTGGCCACCGCCCGGGACGTCCTCGCCGGCGGGCACTGCGTGTACCTGCGTAGCGGCAGTCACCTGGAGGACGTCCCAACGTCCCATGACGGAGAACATGCGGGCCACGATTGAGCCGAGTAGGTGTCCTTGATCCCTTCGGTAGATGTCTGCAGCTCATGACAGGATCGGGCTCACGGGGTGAGTGTTCGTTGTCGCCGGCCTGGCCGTCCTCGGGGGAGAGCACGGTCTCCGGCTGTGACTGAGCGCTCTGGGGTCTGAGGAACATCCGTGTCAGATCGTGCGCTAAGGGTTCGTGGGCTGTGTGGTGCTTTGACCTGGGCTGATTGAGCGTCGGAGCCTTCATGGGTCGTTGTTGTCGATCTTCGGAGAGCTGTTGTGGCGGTCGAGTTCCTGACGGATGAGCAGGCGGCCCGGTACGGGTCGTTCCACGAGGCGCCCTCGCGGGCGGAACTGGAGCGGTACTTCGTCCTGGACGACGCGGATCGGGAGGCGGTGCAGGCCAAGCGGCGGGCGCACAACCGGCTCGGGGTTCGCGGTCGAGCCGGCGAGCGTGCGGTTCCTGGGCCAGTTCATGCCGGACCTGCGGCAGGTCCCGGCGGAGGTGGCCGAGTACCTGGCCGGGCAGTTGGAGATCGAGGACGCCTCGTGCCTGAAGCTGTACGGCGAGCGGGACGGCACGGCCCGTACGCACGCCGGGGAGATCCAGGAGGCCGGAGGCTGGGCGGGACTTCGCTGCTGACCGTGCCGTCGGGTGAGCGGGTCTCGGAGCTGGACCGGCTGTGCCGGGGGCCGGTGCGGGTCTCGGGCCCGCAGATGAAGCGGCCCCTGGAGCGGGCGGAGGAGATCGCCGCGCTCGGGATGGGCGGCTTGGACGTGTCGGGGATACCGCCGCGCAGGCTGGCGGAGCTGTCGCGGTACGGGGTGGACGGCAAGGCGTCGCTGCTGCGACGGCACTGCGATGCCCGCCGGTTGGCGAGGCTGCTGGCCACTAAGGGGACGGCATGGAGGATCAGATCGGCGCCCTCGGCCTGGTCCTCCATGCCCTCGTGCTGTTCAACACTCGCTACATGAACAACGCGCTCACCCAGCTCCGCAAGGACGGCTTCGAGGTCCGCGACAAGGACGTCGCCCGGCTCTCCCCGTTCGTGCGCCACCACATCAACGTGCTCGGCCGGTACTCCTTCCAGCTCCCCGACCTGCCCGGCGGCCCCTCCGCGACAAGCACACCACCGACGAAGAGTGACAGGCCCTCGCCCGGCAGCCGGGGCTGCGGGGCGAGGATCACTCTCCCCCGGCGCGCGAGACCTTCGCCGCAGCGGACTGGGCGTGGGCGGCGAAACCACTCTGCGCGGTCCGGCTGCCCGGCTTCTTCGCGCCGGCGGGCTGCACCTGCGAGGCTGCGGCCGGGGTAATTCCCCCTGCTTAGCTGCTGGTGAAGCTTCAACGGCGTTCCGGGCGGCAGGGCTACCGTCGTGCGTGACGTGCCGGTGCGGTAGAAACGCGGGTTCAGTCCAGTTCCAGCATGCCCACCGTTTGGTCTCCGCTGGTCTCTCCGGTTGGGCGGAAGCCGAGTGCCAGATAGAAGCCCCTTGGGCCATCCGCTCCGGGATGCCAGGTGGTCGTCAGGCACTTGCCTCCTCGGCGCCGGATTTCGCTGGCTACGGATTGCACTGCGAATCGTCCGTAGCCTCGGCCTTGCTTGCCATCTGCGATGTTGAGACGCCAGAGTCCGGAACGGAAGTCGGTGCCCTTGCCGGTCCAGTCGATGTCGAAGAAGGCCATAAGGAACCCGACGACTTCGTTGTCGTCGCAGATGAGCCGAGGCCATGCGATGCCGGGATGGACGTACGCCTCGGCGAGCGACTTCACCACGGGTGCCACCAGGTGTTCCTGGTCGGGACGGACCCTCAGATTGATCGCAGTCTCGAAGTTGTCAGGGGTGATCTCTTGCAGGTGCAGCGCAATCGGCATGTCCGCACTCTAAGACCGTGTCCTACATGGTTGTTGGCCGTTGGTGCGGTCATGGGGAGTGGGCGGTGGGGCTGGATTGTTCCGTGCGGGCTGTGGCAGTTGGTGAAGCCGCTGCTGCCTGGGACGCGGGTGCGTCCGTAAGGCGGCGGGGTGGCGAACATCGATGACGAGGCGGTCTTCGCCGCGATCGTCTATGTGCTGGTGAGCGGGTGTGCGTGGCGGGCTCTGCCGCCGTGCTTCGGGGCGTCGAAGTCGACGGTGCACCGCAGGTTCCTGATCTGGTCCCGGGCCGGTGTCTGGGGCCGGCTCCACCAGAAGGTGCTCGAGCTCCTGGACGGGCAGGGCCTGGTAGACCTGTCCCGCACCGTGCTGGATGCGGCCCATGTGCGGGCGAAAAAGGGGGCAAACTTGCAGGTCCGTCGCCCGTGGACCGGGGCACGCCGGGCTCCAAGATGCACATCCTGTCCGATGCAGGCGGACTGCCCCTCCGTGTCGGCCTCTCCGCCGCCAACACCCACGACAGCCTCGCCCTGAAGCCGATGCTGTCCCATTTCCACATGGGACACGAATCCCACGCTGCAGAGTCCAAGCCGCAGCGGCTCCACGCCGACAAGGCCTACGACATCCCCCACCTGCGGAAATGGCTGTGGGGCAAGCATATTGGCGTCCGCATCGCCCACAAAGGCATCGACTCCAGCGAACGCCTCGGCCGCCGCAGCTGGGTGATCGAGCGCACTATCTCCTGGCTGCCGCTTCTCCTTCCCGTCACGCCAGTGCAGCCAGAACGGCTGCGAAGCGATCCCCGCAACACCCGGATCGAAGTCCAACAGGATCAGCCGGTTCCAGCCACGACTCGACCCCCCATGGCGTCCCGTCGATGCGGCCCACCACCAGCCTGGGAAATGCCCGAGTCCGCGCGACCAGCGGAACGTCCGTACCGAGTTGCCTCCTCCCACGCCAGCCCGTGGCCGTGGTCCAACGGGACAACTCGCTCGTGGCCTTCAGCACCGCCGAAACGGAGCGTGAACCCACCTCCGGCGGTGGCATGCTCTACTGCACCCGCAGTGCTCACCCGGTCACCTCGCCCCCAATCGAGTAAGCCGTAGTGGCGACAAGCCGAGCTTGAGCAAGATTCAGTGACAAAGAGGAAGATCGACTGTCACAGGACACTTGGGGTGCAGCCAAGGTGAGCCCAAAAGCCGCCCCGCTGTCCTGTCTCAACGGACTCAGTTGGTGGAACCGCGCTGACCTGCATGGACTGGGTTGGATGAGACGAGTGTCCGCAGCGTTTTCGTCCCGAGAGGCGTGATCGTCCCGGACGCCGGGCACGGGATCCCGGTGTCCGTGTTGAACAGCGCGGTGCCCGCGTTCGTCCGCACGGCGGAGGCGGAGGGCAGGCCGTGGCGTCGGGGCGGGTGCCGGGTCGGCCCGGAAATGAGAGAGGTTTTCTAAAAACAGTCTCCACAACGAGCGTTCGGCCGACCCATACTCGGCCCACGAAGCGGTCCGGCGTCCGACCGAACGTCCGGGTCTTTCCTTGCCTCCGGCATGCGTCGACGCGAGCGCGGCTCACAGATTCACGCCCAGGCTGATGAACAGTCCGTACCCGTAGATGGAGACCCAGTGGCAAGGAACATACGCAGACGGAGACTGGCGGCCGTGGTCGGCGCGGTGTTCGCGGCGGTGCTGGTGCTGCCCTCCCCTGCGCAGGCCCGGCCCGCCGCCGACGGCCATAGGGCCGCACAGGCCGAGCTGAACGCCTTCCAGGCGGAGACCGGTTTGGGCGCCGGGCTCTACGCCGGGGACGACACCGGTTCGTGGAACCTCACTGCCGGTACCGGCCTCGCTGGCGCCAACCGGCCCGTCCAGCCCACCGACCACTTCCGTGCCGGCAGCCAGACCAAGACGTTCACCGCGGCCGTGGTCATGCAGCTGGTCGACGAGGGGAAGGTCTCCCTCGACACCCCGATCGAGCAGTACCTGCCCGGCGTGGTCGCCGGCAACGGCTACGACGGCAACACCATCACCGTACGCCACCTCCTGCAGCACACCAGCGGCATCCCGGAAAGTCTCCTCAGCGTGCCCCAGCAATCCACGCACACGCTCGCCGACCTGGTACGCCAGGGGCTGGCCCACCCCCCGGCCGCCGCACCGGGAACCACCCTCATCTACTCCAACACGAACTACCAGATCCTCGGCATGCTCATCGAGCGCATCACGAGGGTCCAGGTGGGCGAGGCGATCACGATCCGGATCATCGGGCCGCTCGGCCTGAACCGGACCTTCTTCCCCCCGGCGGGAGTCCGCACCCTCCCCGACCCGTACGTGCGCGGCTACCGGGTCCTCCGCATCGGCCCGACCGTCTTCTGGACCGACGTCACGTCGGATTTCGAACCGTCCCTCTTCAGTAGTGCGGGGGCGATGGTCTCGACCGAGCAGGACCTCACCACCTTCTACCAGGCGCTCATCGGCGGGAAGGTCGTGTCGCAGACGAGCCTGGCCGAGATGAAGAAGATGTGGGACGTCGGCCAGGGACCGGGCACCGGCGTGGGCCTCGGCCTGGAAGCCGGCCCTCTGTCCTGCGGCGGCCTGGCCCTGGGGCACAACGGCATAGTCAACGGTTACATGTCGCTGACCGTGGTGACCGCCGACGGCCGCCATGCGTCGGTCATGACCAACTCGGGGGCCTACAACTCGCAAGCCTCCGCCATCAAGAAGATGTACAAGGTGGCCGACGCAGCGCTGTGCGAGACCCCGTAGGGCAGCGAGCAGATGGCGAAGAGCCGGCCGCGGTGAGTACAGGCCTGGGCGAACGGCCGTAAGGGCGGCTCCGCGCGTTCACCGGCGGCACGCTTCCGGGTGCACCCACCCGACCGAGCTTCCACCCGCTCCGCCTTGCACGACTAGGTCGGCTGATACAGAAGGCCGAACGACTGGGTTCGCTGAGAATCGCCTCGATTGGATGAGAGCGGTCAGGTGCCTCGTACGCCATCTGTTCGCTCACCCCTACGGGTTGTCCCGGGCCAGATGTACCGCCCCGGCACCCACGCCGCCCTACGCTCGGCCGCGACGTACACGAGCGAAGTATGGGCAAGGACACCCGTGGACCCCATCGCACCCGAACTGCTCATGGCACTCGCCTCCGGCACCGCCGGTGCCGCCGGGCAGCAGATCTGGTTCGCGCTGCGCAACCTGGTCGCACGCCGGCCGGACCCTGAGGCTGCGCCGGACGGCGCGGGCGAGCTCGTCGCGCTCGACGAGACGCCCGACAGCGTGGACCGCGCCCGGGAGCTGGCAGGGACACTGGCCGAGCGGGCCGGGCAGGATCCGGCGTTCGCCCGCGCCCTGGAGACCTGGCGGCGCGAGGCCGAGGTCCTGCCGGGGCTGCGGACCGGCACGGGCGAGGTTGGCAACGAGATCTCCGGCGGGACCTTCCAGGGCGCGGTCGTCCAGGCACGGGACATCAACGGGCCCCTGAGCTTCGGCCGTTAGGTACGGGGCGCCGCATGCCGGGGGATGAACGCGACGACGGCGTCCGGGTGCACAACGAGATCTCCGGCGGCCGGTTCCACACCGTGGTGCAGGGCCACCGGGTCGAGGTGCACTTCACGAGCCCTCGCCCCGAGGAGCAGCAGGCCCGGAGCAGAACAGGCCGGGCCCTGCCGGCGGCTGTCTGCGCCGCGCTGGGGCTGGCCTTGTTCTCCATGCCGCCACAGGCAGCGCGAGGCTTCGCCCCGCTCGGGGCCGCGCTGGCCGTCGCCGGTCTGGTGTGGTGTGCGGTCGTCCTCCTGTGGCTGCCCGAGCGGTGGCAGGGCCGTCGTGCGCCGCGCCGCGGGCCGCTGCCCGAGGAACTCGACCGGGTGGCGGAGGACCTCGCGGCGGCGCTCGCCGACGAGTACGCGCGCGACGAGCGGCAGTCCCGCGTCCACGACCCCGTGCCCATCCCCGTCCGCTGGTCGGCGGCCGACCCACGGGTGAGCGACCACGAGGCCAACATCCTGGGCGTGCCCGCGACCACCGAACCCGCACCGGCTCCGGCCCCCGACCGGGAGGGCCAATTCGAGGCCATCGGCCGCTTCTTCACCTCCCTCCCCAATGGCCGTCTGGTGATCCTGGGCGCGCCAGGCGCGGGCAAGTCGGCGCTGGCGCTGCGGCTGGCCCGCGCGCTCCTGGACGACCGGGTGCCGCTGACGGCTGTACCCGTGCTGCTGCCCCTGGCCTCCTGGAACCCCACCGAGCAGGACCCCTGGCACTGGGCGGCGCGTCGGCTGGCCGCCCTGCACCCCTCGGCGGTGCCCACCCACCACACCGCCCACGACCTCATCACCAGCGGCCGGATCCTGCCGATCCTCGACGGCCTGGACGAACTGCCCGCCCCCACCCGCGCCAGGGCTCTCGCCCGGCTGCGGCGCAGCCTGAACGCCCCGGCCCGGCTCGTGCTGACCTGCCGGAGCGAGGAGTACGAGGCCGCCGTCGCCGACGCGGCCACGGTGCTGCCGGCCGCGACGGTCGTGCAGCTGACCCCGCTCGGCACCGACGACCTGCGCGCCTATCTCCCGCGCACCACGCCACGCACCGGTCCGGCCCCGGCTGCGCCGACCAAGTGGGCGCCCGTCCTGGCCGAGCTGTCCGCCGACGCCGGGCCGCCGCAGGCCGCTGTGGTGCGCTCGGTGCTGAGCACACCCCTCATGGTGAGCCTCGCCCGCTTCGTCTACAGCGAGACCCACGCCGATCCGCGCGACCTCCTCGACGGTCGCCGCTTCCCCGACGCCGCCGCCGTCGAACGCCACCTCTTCGACGCGTTCCTCTCCGCCGCCTACGAGGACTCCGCGGGCGGCCTGTGGAGCGGCGCCCAGGCCCGCCGCTGGGCCGGGTACCTCGCCGCGCATCTGCGCCGCGGCGGTGAGCAGGACATCGCCTGGTGGCGGCTGGCGGAGGCGGTGCCCTGGTGGCTGCGCTGGCCGGGCACAGGCCTCGCGGTGGGCATCGCGGCCCTCGCCATGGGACTGACCGGCTACGACAATCCGTGGTGGCGAGAGTGGCTGCCGCTGCCCCCATGGGCGGCAGTGCTCCTGCTCGGCTCGCTCGCGGCGCTCCTCGACTGGGTGCTCTCCCCGGCCGTCGATCCGCCGCGCCGGTTGCGAGTGCCGGGGCGGGAGGAGGTACGGGGGTGGTGGCGGGCATCGCGGTGGCCGCGGTGGTGCTTGCCGGCCGCGGTGACGGCACTGGCCTTCTCCGGCGTATTCACCCAACCCAGCTGGATCGTCCTGCCCCTGGCCCTGCCCGCCCTGGCCCTGCTGCTGTCCCTGACCATCGGCCTGCTCGACCTGCTGAGCTGCCGGGCCGACCCCGCCGAGGCGCCTGAACCGGTCGCGCTGCTGCGGGCGGACCGCCGTACCGAGCTGCTGCTCGGCCCCCTCGCTCTCGTACGCCACCGGCGCCGGCGGACCGCGACCGAGGTGGTGCTCGGCTTCACCTTCCTGATGGTGATCATCTGGCAAGTGCAGACAGCGACGACGCCCACCCTCACCTGGCTGCGGACGGCTGCGCTCGTGCTGCTCGCCTGGGCGCTGTGCGCCTGGTCGGGGTCGGCCGGCGGCGGGCTGGCCCTGGCCCGCCTCTGGTTCTCCATCAGCGGCACGCTGCCCTGGCGGGTGATGACCTTCCTGGACGACGCGCACCGCCGGGGCGTGCTGCGTCAGTCCGGCGGGCTGTACCGCTTCCGCCACATCGAGCTGCGCAACCGGCTCGCGGAGGCGAACGGCGTCACCGCGGACGGCACGGCCGCCCACCCGGCCCGCGAGGAGCCGCACCTGCCCTCGTTCATCAGCGTGTACGCCGTCAGCACCTGTCTGATGTCGATGGGCCTCATGGCGTCCTCGGTGATCTCCCTGGACCACACCTCGAAGCCCGCTCCCACCGCATGCGAGCTGCTCCCCATGGAGCGGGTGCGGCAGGTGGTCGCGGACCCGGTACAGGACGACAGAGGACCGATCTGCCACTACGAGGAGAGGTCGCCCTTCCGCCCCGCGCGGACGGTGATGCTCGACCGGCACTGGGAAGCCCCCGGACAGACCGGCGAGCAGGAGTGGGACATCATGCGACGCGCCATGGACACCCCGGGCACCTCCAAACTCACGGGACTCGGGGACGAGGCCCTGCTGCGGGTGTCCCCCTCCACGGGACCGTATGGCGCGCCGGAAGCCGTGGTCGCCGTGCGGGCCGCACACATGATCGTGCATGTGACGTACAGCGAGGAATACGCCACGACCGGCAGGGCGAGCGCGGTGGCCCAGATCCTCGCCAGGTGGGCGCTGTGCGCGGGCCATGTCCCGGACGACCGGATCGGTGCCGCCGGGCCCACCCTGGCTGACGTCCCTCCGGCCAAGGTGCCGCGGCAGACACGCACCGACGGCTACCAGCGTCCCGAGCAGTCGCTATACGGCGCAGTCTGGGGTGCCGACGAGCACTCCGTGATCCAGACACACCCCAAGCTGAGCATTCCCGTGCGGATGCCACCGGACGCCCTCGGGTGCTGGCCACAGGCCGGGTTCGGCGTCTTCCGTTGCCGCAGCGAGTCCCTGGTCGTCGACATCATGGACCGCCCCGCCGCCCTGCCGCCCGACCTCGGCCCCAGGCCCGGCCCGTCGTACGCCGTCCGGAATCCCGGGAACGGCCGCTACGAGATCTCGATCCGCGTGACGCACACCCCGGCGGGCCTCCCCGCGCGCGACATCCGGGTGCGTGTCGAGGCCAACGCCGGGCAGGCCGACGTGGCGCAGAAGATCGTCAACAGCGTCTACACCCAGACGCTGCCGCGCGGCTGATCCGCCGAGAGACGAGCCGCGACCGGGCATGTTTCTGAAGCCGTCGATCCACCCGCTGCCGTAGGCTACGGCCGCCCAGACCCGCCTCTTCCTCGCCCCGGCCAGCTCGCCCGTGACGCCCCGCTTGGCGGCTTCTCGGCGGTCATGCGGGTGCGATCGACATCGGGCGGCCACTGCAGCCGCAATTACGGTTCAGCCTTCAGCGCTTCACAGCTGTCGGCGAGTTCGAGCACTATTAGGGAGGCAGGGCGGATCGCTACAGGGCGTGAAGGGCGTACGAGTGGGGAGCGCGGGCGTACCCGCGCTGGGGTCCGCGCCGTCCCATCTTCCCGGCGCGTGCAAGACCGGCGGGCCGTTCGGTGCCGACCACTGCGCTTACATAAATGCAAACAAACTAAAGGCAGCTACTTGCAGCTTGGCGCAGCCTCGAGAGTACCGGGGATCTCCTCAACCGCCATCGGGAGGTGAGTTTCTGCGCCTGCGCCACCGCCGGCTCAGTGGCTGTTGAGCGGACATAGCCAGTGCTGCCTCCAGGACGTTACGGGTGCGCAGGGTGTGCGGGTGTTCGTCGCCCAGGATAAGGATGCGGTCATCATGGGTGCGCCGCAGCAGCTCGACCGCTTCGGCCTGCTCACCTGCTCTCGTCAAGGCCAGACCGAGGTTGTGGCTACTGGCCAGGGTATCGGGGTGCTCGGGGCCCAGGATCCGGGTGCGGTCCTTCAAGGTCTGTCGGTGCAGACGCACTGCCTCTGCGTGCTCGCCCATTCCGTCCAAGGCGAGACCGAGGCTGTCGCGGCTGGCCAGCGTGTGCGGATGCTCGTTACCCAGGATGCGGGCGTGGTCGTTGAGCACTTCCCACAACAGCTGGATGGCCTCTGTCTGCTCACCCGCCCTGGTCAGGGCGCTGGCGAGGTTGTGGCGGCTGAGCAGGGTGAGGCGGTGCTCGGGGCCCAGGACGCGGGTGCGGTCGTCAAGGGTGCGCCGGTGCAGGCGCACTGCCTCTGCGTGCTCGCCCATTCCGTCCAGGGCGAGACCGAGGCTGTCGCGGCTGGCCAGCGTGTGTGGATGCTCAGGGCCTAGGACACGGGTACGGTCGTTGAGCGTACGTCGCAGCAGACCCGCCGCCTCGGCATGCTCACCCGTCCCGTCTAAAGCGCAAGCGAGGTCGTGTCGGCTGGTCAACGTATCAGGATGCTCGGGGCCCAGGATGCGGGCGCGGTCCTCCAAGGTCTGCCGCAGCAGGCGTATTGCCTCGGCTGGCTCACCCCTTCCGAACAGGGCGTTGGCGAGGTTGTTACGGCTGGTCAAGGTGTCGGGGTGCTCGGGGCCCAGGGTACAGGCCTCGACGTCGAGGACCCGTTGGTGGAGCAGGTGCGCTGCACTGAAAGCGCCAGCCTTCTGCAGTATCTGCGCGGCGGCGTTGAGAGTGGTGCGGTGTTGTGTGGAGGTGCGTGGGTCCGCGTAGTCGAGCAGCAGCGGCAGGTGAGGGGTGAGGAGCACGGCTGCAGGCCAGCCAGCGCGCCCGCGTCGGCTGGCCTCGTGCGCAGCCGTGGTCAGACGCTCGGCAAGGGCCCGGTGCCACACGGTGAGATCGGAGGCATCGGCCGTGAGGGCGACAGCGTTGATCTCTCGGATCAAGGGATGCAGCATTACCTGCGCCGCATCACTGTTGCCCGACACTGGGCCGGTGCTGGCGGGAGAGTGGGGGAGACCGAGGAGGCCGTAGCGGTGCAGTCCGGCGAACGCGGCTTCAAGCGTCACCGGGGTGACGTCGTGTCCGGTAACGGCGGATAGCAGGTCCGGGGTAATCAAGGACAGTGGGATGGGTGCCTGGGCCAGCAGGGCCAGCAGTCGCAACAAGGGGCGGGCCAAGGCGTTGCCTTCCCCTGCGAGCTGGTCCAACGACAACTCCCAGGTGTGCCGCACCACGGTACGGGCGACGTGCGGATGGGAGGCACTCGAGTGCGCGGCTCCCAGCAAGTGCCGCAAATCCTCTTCCAGGGCCTGGTGATAGGAAGCAAAGGTGCGATAGCGACTGGTGGGCCCGGCCAAATAGGTGCCGGCCGCGTGCAACGCCAGCGGCATTCCACCCAGCCGCGCCGCCAGCTCGCGGGCCTGTTCGGCGCTGCCAGCCATGGGAGCAGCGTCCAGCAGGACCTGCCCCGCAGGCCACACGGGCAGCGGCTCCAGCCGCAGCAGCTGTGCGCATGGTCCCCAGGTCTGCTCGCTGCCATCCCGGCTGGTCACCACGAGCAGCCCCCGGCCGCACGGGCGGATCCAGCCGCGGTAGTCGGCCACCCGCTCCCCTGCCGGGCTGAGCTTGTGCGGCTCGTCGGCGTTGTCCACCACCAGCAGCCACCGCTGCACGCGGCTCAGCTGCCCCCAGACCGCATCCGGCAGGCTTACCTGTCCCGCCCGCGCGGCCTCAAGCTCCGCTTCGGGCAGGCCGCAGGCCAGCGCCGCCTGCACCATCTGCTGCGCCAGCTCCGCGCCGTCGCGCCAGCGCACCCAAAACACTCGGCAGCCCGCTGCCTCGGCCTGGACGGCCAGTTGCGCGGCCACCGTTGTCTTGCCCATGCCGCCGGCCGCGCATAGCACCGCGAATCGGCCTTGTGGCCGCCGCAGCATGCCGGCCAGCACGGCGAGTTCCGCCTCACGCCCCCGCACGAGCCCTACATGCGGAGGGTGCAGGGAAGCCTGCGGGCCTCGGGCCAGGCGGCTCACCGGTGCCAATGGCATTGGCGATCTTCCCGCGGTATCCAGCCGCCGGCCCCACAGCACCAGCCCGATGCTGGCCGCCACCAGTACGGCGAACACCGGCCAGATCACCCGCGCCTGCGCCGCCCAGCCAGGCACCGTGGTGCTGGCGTAGTTGGTTACCGGGCCAAGCACGGCCGCCACGATTGCGGCCGTACCTGCGACGGCCGACCCGACCCACGCGCCGCGCCTGCGCCCCATGGCCTGCCACCCCCGTTCATCGCCACCAGCATGCTCCCGCCTGGATCGTGTCTACGGGAGGTGGCGAATCAGGTGGTCATGATGCAGGCAGTGGTCCTGCTCCGGTTCGGCCGCCCGCTCGTAGCGGTCCAGTTTTCCCCTCCGGTCTCGCTGACGTCGGCGACTCATCGTCCGTGCTCCTCGTGACGTCGAAGCCGCTGCTTGGGCGCCGGCTTCCGCTGGTCTCCCCTGCGGACCCGTCGGAGTCATCGTCCTGCTCTACGCAACACCGCTCAGTCGCGTCGTCCGGCTCACCATCGACGACGTCAACAGCGACAGCAATCTCCTGCTGCCGCCGCTCGGCGAGCCCCCTCCCCGGTCCGCAGGCCTCTTGCTCCACTTCCCGGGCCGCAGGGCCGATGCACCCCGACACCCTCGCAGCCCTTATGAACGACCTCGGCATCCCCGCTGTCGCCAGCCGCTCAGCGGCCGCGTCCTGGAGATGCCTGCACCCCCTCGTTGCGGAGGGCTTCGGCTACCACCACGTCACCAAACCAGGCTCGCCTCCGAGACCGGAGACACCTCGAGCCGCTATGCAGCTGGTGAACACCCACCATCACCAAACAGGCTGGGTGTCACGGAGAAACCACGGCCGTTGAATACTTGAACTCGTCGGCCAATCCCCTTACAAAACGCTCCTGCGCTCCCAATACTGAGCTGGAAGGTTGGGTGAGGCACGGTATCGCTGCACGAGCTTCTCGAAATTCTGCCCTTCCAGTGGAGAAGCTTCGGTTCGGCGCCTGCAAATATACGGTTCTATGGCTTCCCATACCCGAGGAGGTGATCTGTGGAAGCAGGCGAGCACTAAGTCAAATTCCAGCAGGCGATGTTCAACGAGGACGCCAAGGACTTCAATCTGATCGTGCATTTGCCAGAAACTGTGAAAGTCGTCCGGGTTCAGGCTTGCAGGGTCAAATTGCTCGGGAGTGCCGAACTCGCCAGCCAGCAGGCGGTGTCGGAAGCTACGTGCCTCAGGGCTGTGATAGTTCTCCTGGAAGGAGAGCAATAGATTTATGTGACGCGCGTGGCGTGCTTCCTTGATCTGCGAGTAGGCAAAGAAGCCTGCGATGATCACTACAATAGCGCCGAGAGCAGAGCTGAGAGCACTGACGGCCGACCACACGTCCTCCATGGCGCCAAGTACAGCATCATCAGGGGCTGCAGGACCAGGGCGCCTCAACATGCAGTGTCTGTGCGATTCCAGCGCACAGCTGACATGATCACGATCGGCTCCCCTTGAGTCGCTGGCAAAACCGCCTCACATCCAAGGCTGAAAAGGGCCGGATTGGGTCTGGTAATCATGCACGGTCACCAGCGTCCGTGCATCCCGTGGGGAAGCGGCGACAGTGGAATAGGCGAGCTCACCAGTCGGCTACCCCCTGCTGGAGGAGGGCGAGGAGGAGCTGCACCTCGGCAGACGCGGTGATGGCCAGGGTGGTGATCTCGGGTTCACGTAGAGGCCGATAGCCGGTTCCCCTCGTCCACAGCGGTTCCCAGTACGTATCCGGGCCGTCGATAGTGGCTGGCGGGGCCACTGGTGCAGGGTGCGCAAGAGGAGGAGAACAGCACGAGGAACGGGGTCGTGAGGAGTCGCCGGGTTCGAGGGCGGTGTCCTGGTCGGTAAGGATGCCGGGGGTGGCATCGGTGATCGAGGCGTTCCCTTCGATCTCGGGGAAGGGCTCAAGGGAGAAGGCGTGAAAGCTGCTGGTAGGAATCACGGTGCGGAGCCTTGGACGAAGGAGACGACGTCCTCTATAGCTGGCTTGTAACCGTCGGAGGTGTCGACCTCCAGTGTGGGGACGTCGAGAGAGATCGGCGTGAAAGAGTCGAGCGAGCGTTCTCCTGAGGCCAGGGCCTCCAAGAGGTCGTGGTCCCCATGGGCTGCACGGTGATTGCTTTGCTGTACGCGGTCAGCGATCCGGTCGTGGGCAACGTCTGCTGGGGTGCTGCATCGGACGACGCGGATGTCAGCGAGGGGAGCGAGTGGTTCGAGGTTCGGTCGCCACAGCCGATCTTGGAACGCGGCTTCGACGACGATCGTCACGCCAGCACTCAGCATCACTCTCGTCACCTCGAAGAACGCCTCCAAGGTGGGGTAGTTGAGTGGATCGTCGCCCCCGGCCTGGTATCCAGGGGTGGCTTGGACCATGCCTTGTTTGATCTCGTCTCGGATGATGGCGGGGCATCCGAGCCTGCGGGCGAGTTGGTGGGCGAGCGTGGTCTTTCCCGTGCCCGGCGGTCCGCTGACGACAGCCAATGTCGGTGAGGTCATGACTCTTCCTGTAGGTTCCTGCTCCAGGCCTGCCCGAGAGTGGTGAGGACGACGTTCGTGTGGACGGGATTCGGTAGGAATCACCCCTCAGGGGGCCGTGCGGCAAGCCCGTCGGCTACGGAAGTAATAGCCGCGGTGTTGGCAGCAACATACTCGCGTAACGAGAGGGGCAGGAGGGCAAGGCGCCACACAGCCTCTTCCGTGAACGGAACCCGGACGATCTCGTACGAGCCGCGCTCAGGCTTGGAGAACTCCGTGCCCGGGCGGGCCGACGGATCGAAGCTGACCAGCCGAGCTGCGAAGATGTGCTGTACCCCCACGCTCTTCTCCAGAGTGTCGGTAACACCAGTCGGGGCGCGGTAATCGTGGCCCCAAGCTCCTCGAAGACTTCCCTGCGCAGGGCGTCCTCGATGGTCGCGTCGGATGCTTCGACTCCTCCACCGACAGTGACCCAATACGAGGCCTCGCCCGGCCTGGTCCTCTTCATCAGGATGAGCTCCTTTCCATCGAGCAAGATCACCCGGGCGCTGCGCTTGAGAATTCCAGGCATGGGCCGGCTCCTTCCGGTCACGGGTGATGGACCTGTCGTCCACGAGCCGCCGGGCCTGGGCGCCAGGCCCTCCGCCGTCTTCAAGACGGTTGCGGGAGGGGCTGGGGTAGGCAGGGGCGCAGTAGTTCCTCACCGTGGACGAATTCGAGCATGTTCGCCGCAGAGGCGCTGTTGGCAGGGAAGCGGTCTGCTTCCTCGAAGCGGTGGGTGTAGTAGTCGATGATCTCCATCCTGATGGTGACAGGGGCTCTTCTCGCTCCGAGACGGTCGTGAAGATCAGAAGATGGGCGGCCTGCCCGCTGTGGTGAGCCGGGCGACCGTTCGCCAGCTCATCGGTGACCGGGTGCCGGGGTCCTTGCGGAGTCCCTCCTGGAAGCCGGCGAGTGAGGCGCGCAGGGCGTTGCGATCGCGGAAGCGCCACAGGGTGATCAGGGTCCAGGTGGCGAGGTTGAGGGGGATCAAGGGGGCGGGGAGGTTGCGGCGGGCGAGCCAGACGCGGTTGCGGGCGTTGAGCCGGTAGAAGCGCTCGTGGCGTGCCGGGTTGGTCGCGGGGTGGTGGACGATGATGTCGGGCGTGTAGAGGCCGGTGTGACCGTGGTTCCACAGCCTCCAGGCGAGGTCGATGCCCTCGTGGAAGAGGAAGAAATGTCCGGGCCACCGACCGCTGAGTTCGAAGGCGCTGCGGCGGACCATCACGACTCCTTCGGCCATGACGGTCACGGTGCCCGATCGGGTGGCGTCGCCGGCGCGCAGCCGAGGAACCCACCGGCGCAGGGTGACGCCTGTGTCGGGGTCGGCGATACGGGGCTGTACGTAGGCCAGGTGCGGGTCGGGTTCCATCGCGGCGGCGAGGCGGGCCAGTGCGTCGGTGGTGGGGATGACGGCGTCGTTGTCGAAGAAGAAGATGAAGTCACCCTTTACGTTCTCGGCGCCGACATTCCGGCCCTCGGGAATGCCCACGTTCTCGGGCAATGCGACGGTCCGTACACCGTCCGGTACCTGGGCGGGCTCGCATCCGTTTCCAACCACGACGATGTCGAGGTCCACACCTTCCTGGGCGAGGAGCGAGGCCATGGCCCGGGAGAACTCCTCGGGGCGGTCGTTCATCGTCAGGACGACGGCGCCGATCGTGGGGCGCGGTGCTCCGGTGCTCACGGGCTGGACCCTTCTGCTGGTGCGGATCACGGACGTGGGACGCGGGCACGCCATCGTCGCGTCATCTGGCGGATGCCTCACCGTAATGCACTGGATCCGGCCCTCGGGGCGATCTGGGATCGGTGACGAGGGCGGTGACGCTGGCCTGTACGGCGGTGATCAGGCTGGTACGGATGTCTGGGGAGTCCTGCCGGGGCTGACGGTCGAGGAGGCAGCCAGGCGACGGCGCGCACCGGCCCCGGCCGGCCCCGGCGTGCCGCCCGGGGATTACAGTCTCCACATCCTCGAGTGCCCGGTACCGGTGCCCGGCGGACCACAGGCCATCCCCGTAGGCGACCGGGTTGTCGATCGTCACGGTGATCTCCATTCGTCGGGCCTGACGGCGCGCTCAGGTAGTGGCTGGTGGGGCCGCGGGGGTCTGGTGCAGGGTGCGCAAGGAGGAGGAGAACAGCACGAGGAACGGGGTCGTGAGGGCGAGGGTGCCGAGAGCGAGGGTGTTCCACAGGCCGAGCCAGGTGCCGGATGCTCCGGCGAGCAGGGCGCCGTAGGTGATCCATTGGCCGGTGGCGAGCATGCGGCCCTGCATGCCGGGATCGCACACGGCCTGGCGGATGCTGCGCTGGGTCGAGCCCTGTGCGGTGGAGGCCGCGAGCTGGACGAACAGGCCCGCGGCGACGGCCATCTGCCCAGGCCGACCGGGCTCCACCAGCAGGAGCGGCAGTTCGGTGATGGGGAGGACGGCCAGGGCGGTCAGCATGACCCGGGCCGGCCCGTACCGGTTCACGAGCGGGCGGACGGCGAGTGCGCCGGCGACCCCGCCGAGCGCGGCCACGCTCAGCAGCGTGCCCAGCGCGGTCGCGGAGTAGTGGAGTTCGCGCAGCAGGTACACCGACCACACGGTAGTCAGGACGGCGAAGCCTGCCGTGAACGCGGTGCCGGTCAGCAACAGTGGCCGGATCGTGGGGTGGCGCACCACCTACAGCACCCCGTCCTTGATCTCGCCGCGCAAGGTGGCCGTCTTCGCGGACCGGTCCGGGGTGGGTTCCGGCGTGCGGATGCTGCTGAGTAACAGGGCGCACAGTAGGTAGGAGGCGACGTCGAGGTAGACGGCGCGGGCCGCACCGAGGACGGCGACGACCGCGCCGCCGAGCTGGGCACCGGCGCTGTCGGCCAAGGACGAGACGGCACCGGCATGCGCGTTCGCCTCCAGCAGCCGGGCGCGGGGCAGCAGGGACGGCAGGTAGCTGATGCGGGCAGTAGAGCCGAACACGATGGCTGTCGCATCGACCAGCGCCACTGCGAACAGCAGCTCCAGCGACAGGCGGCCGGTGGCATCGGCCAAGGGGACGACCGCGAGGGCCGCGCCGGAGACGAGGGTCGCGCCGATCATCGTGGGTCGTTTACGATACCGGTCGGCCAAGGCCCCGGCGGGAAGGGAGAACAGCAGCGGCGGCAGGCGCTCGGCGAACGCCAGCAGCGAGACCTCCCACACCGAGGCGTGCAGCGCAACGACGGCGATCAGGGGCAGGGCCACGGACGTGACGCCGCTGCCCACGAGGTCCACCGCGTTCGCGCTCCAGTACCGGACGAAGTCCCGGTGCCGCCACAGACTGCCCTCTCCCGCCGGGGCGCTGCTCATCGCGCGTCGCTCCTTTCCGCCGCATCGCCCATCTGGCGCTGGCCGGGCAGGGCGGTGTCCTGGAACTGGGCACGCTGCATCTCGTACAGGCCCCGGAACACGCCGCCCGGCATGTTCAGCAGCTCCTCGAAGGTGCCGCTTTCGCGGAGCTCGCCCTTGTCCAGGACGTGGATGAGGTCGGCGTGCCGTACGGAGGCGAGACGGTGGGTAATCAGGACGACGGTCTGCCCGCCGTCGGCCAGCTTGCGGATCTGGTCGAACACCTCCAGCTCCGCCCTGGCATCGAGCGCCGAGGTGGGTTCGTCGACGATGAGGATGTCGGCGTCGCGGTAGCGGGCGCGGGCGATGCCGATCTTCTGCCACTGGCCGCCGGAAATCTGCTGCCCGCCCTTGTAGCCCTTGTTCAAGAGCGTGTCCCAGCCGCGCGGCAGCTCGGCCACGACCTTGTCGGCGCCCGCGTAGGCGGCGGCCTCCTCCAGGGCTTCTTGATCCAGAGGGCGTTCGGGCTGACCGATGGCGATGTTCATGCGGCAGGTGAACGGCCACCGGTGAAAGTCCTGACTGACCATCCCCACCCGCGACCACAACTGCGCCCGGTCCAGGGCGCGGGCGTCGATGCCGTCCCACAGGATGCTGCCGTCGTCCGGCTGGTAGAGGCCCGCCAGCAACTTGGCCACCGTGGTCTTGCCGGAACCGTTCTCACCGACCAACGCCACGATCTTCCCGATGGGCACCTCCAGGGTGACGCCCTTCAACGCCGGCCGCTGCTCCTCCGTCTCTTCCGTCTCCTTCCTCTCTTCCGTCTCCTTAGCCTTCTGTGGCTCGTCGCCATCGTCGGGGTAGTGGAAGGTGACGTTCTCGAAGCGGATCCGCGACAGGTCCTCGGGAACGGGGGCACCACCGATGGGGATGGTGTACTTCGCTGCCTCCTGGAAGAGACGTTCGAGGTCGCCGACGTAGGCGGACTCTTCGTAGAGGTTGTTGACCTGCAGGACGAGGGTGGTCAGGCTCTGCCCGCCGCTTCGGATGGCCAGGACGGCGGTGCCCGCGATCGACAGGGACATCGCGCCAGTGGCCAGCAGGACTCCGAGGCAGGCGTAGGTGAGGGCGGCGGCGATGCCGGTCAGAGCGGAGGCGACCAGGCGCACGCGGGCGCGGCTGGCGGCGAGGCGGGACTGCTCGGTCTCGGACGCCTCTGACATGCCCCGGAAGTGGTGGAGGAGGAGCGGGCCGACGTCGTGGACGCGGATCTCCGGGGCCGGGCCGGTGCGCATCAGGGTCTGTGCCAGCAGCCGTCCGGCGCGCGAGTGCTGCATCCATTGCAGGTAGCTGGCGTAGCGGGCACGGGCGTTGCGCAGCGATGCCCAGGAGCGGGGCATGGTCATCAGCACAAGCAGGGGGAGCAGCGCGGGGTGCAGGACGGTCAGGACGCCTGCGGCGGCCACGAACGAGACCAGGGAGCCGACGACCCCGGTGCAGATGTTGACCATGCGCCGAGCTGCCCCGGAGCCGTATTGGGCGGAGTCCATCAGCCGGTTGAAGTCGGCGTTCTCGATCGCCGACAACTCCACGCGGGCGACGTGGGAGAGGTACATCTCGGTGGCGACGCGTTCGACCTTGGGCTCCAGCCGGCCCGTGCCGGCGGTGGAGGCGGCGTTGGCGAGGGCGGCGATGATCCCGGTGATCGCGACGCCGATCATGGCGGGGATCGCGGCCTGCACCCGGTGCCCGATCGTGCCCGTCGCCAACACGGTGGCCAGCACGGAGTTGACCGCGATCAGCCCGATGGCCTGGCTGATGCCGCGAATCAACTCACCCGTACCGACGGTCCACAGGGCACGCCGGTCGGCACGCCAGGCCACACGCACGGTGAACGCGACCAGGCGCGGCAGCTGGGCGGCCATGGTCCACAGCGACATCTCGAAGAATGCGCCATGGTGCTCGGCCCACCGTGCGTTGTACAGCAGCGGTCCGCCGAACAGCAGCTTCTCCGACTCCGACCCCTCACCCACCTCGGGTACTGTGATCGGCTTGCTGCGTTTGAGTTTCACGCGGTGTCTCCCGTGGTGGTGGGCCAGCCGTTCAGAGAAAGCAGGGCACCGGAGCAGAACTGGCTGAGGACAGCTGCGGTGTAGGGCACGCAGTCCGCCGGGGGCTGCCCGGGGTTGGCCCACACCAGCGCCGAGCACTTGCTTGGCTCCCGGTTGCGTGGCTCCCCCGACCACCGCTGAGTTGTGAAGACCACCCCCACGCGGCCCTCGCCGTCGGGGGAGCGGTGATGCATCAGGTGGCAGAACTCCAGGTCGGCGGGCGCGATGCCGACACCGACTTCCTCACCGACCTCGCGCACGGCCCCCGCGATGAAGGTTTCGCCGTCCTCGAGGTGACCGCCGGGCGGGGCGAGGAGTCCGGAGGCGTACACGTTTCCGGCACGACGCAGCAGCAGGACACGACCATCGCTGCGGTGCAGCAGGACCATGACGTCGACGACGCTCTTGTAGCGGGTCTGGTGGCTCACACCGGCCTCCTCGTGCTGCGTGTGGCTGGGGCAGTGAACGGCTGGCATTCGAACAGCAAGGGCCCCCTCGTGTCGCTCGTACGGCAGATGGGACGGTGATGCACTTCGCCTCCTCGTTGACGCATGGATCGGACGAGTGATCGGAAAAACGACCCCCGATCGGGGCCCGTCACGGCCATCCGGGGGGTGCTACTTCGCGCAAGAATTCGATGGATCGTCAATGGGGCCGCGACTTTGGGGCGAGGGCGGGTTGGCGCCTTGTGTGATTCACTCGCCCGTGGTCGCTCACCCGTTCCGGTACTTGTGTTGCTGACGGAAACAGAGGGCCGCCTCCGTCCGCCCGCTCGTTTCCGGGCAGACGGCGGTTACGGCTTTGCAGATGGACGGGTGAGTGGGCGCGACGCGCCGCCCGTCGGCCCGTGCCGGCTTCAGCGGTGTTGAACGGGCCGCACCTTCTGCCTTTCGTCGTCCGGTCTACGAGCCCCGGTCCGAGGGCTTTGCTCGCCTTCGTCGATCCTCGCGGGGCGGGCGTAGACGCCCAGCTGCCAGGCCCGGCGGATGGCGTGGCCTGGGGTGCGGGCGTTGAGCTTGGCCATGAGGTACCTATGGTCGTACTCCACCTGCCGGCGGGTGACGACGAACGGCTGACGCAGCTTGCCCAGTGGAGAGCGGCGGCGTAGGAGGAGAGCACGTTCAGCTCCCCGGGCGTCAGCACGGGACGCTCCCCGCCTGCGGGGGTGGGAAGCGGGAAGTCAGGATGTTGGTGCGCGGCATGGATCAAAGCGGCGGTACGCCCGGGGACGCGCAGGACCCGTGATGCTGCCTGGAGCAGGCGCTGGACTTCCTGTCACGTGATGCCCATGTCTTCGGCGACGCCCGCATGGAGGCTGCCGAGGGCGAGCAGGGTGACGGCCACGCGCTGCCGCGGCTCCAGCAACGAGGTCGTCCGTAGCGCCTCCAGCTCGTGCTCTTCACTGTCGGGGAAGCGGTAGTTCAGGGCGAGGAACGGATCGGTGTGCACCGGGTGCTGGAGCCGGGACGCGACGGTGGCCATGCTCATTCCTGCTCTGCTTCCGCCAGGGCCTCGGCCACGGTCACGTTGATCAGCAGGGAGAGGGTGGCCGAGAAAGGGTGGCCCACGACGATGTCGATTTCGCTGTCGGGGCGCTTGATGACGCCGAGCACGACGCGGTGGTCCTGTAAGGCGTGGCCGTGCACGGTGTGAAGGTGGTGCACGGTGACGCGCAGGCGGGTGGCGCAGTAGTTGGCGTTGGCCGCGATGTTCGCGGAGCCGCCGAGGAGGACGAGGAGTTCAGCGGCGGCCTGAGTGGAGGTGTTCATCGTGGTGGTCACCGGTGCCCCCACAGGTGAACGGCGGTGTCGATCTCGGCGAAGGGGATGTGTTCCTGTTCGCGCCAGTAGGAGTCGGCGCTGAGGTGGGTGAGCAGGTGGGCCAGGCTCATCTGGTGGTCGAGCCACGTGCCGGGCCGGCGCAGGGCCCGTTTGGTCGTGGTGGGCAGGCGCCGGTGGTGGCGGTCGAGCGCCACCCGCCACTCGTGCACGAGCTCGCCGGGCACGGAGCGGTGCGTGGGGTCGGTGATGTACGTGCGGATCTGCTCGATGGCCTGGCTCAGCTCGTCGTCGATCCTGGGCGACGGCGGGGCGGCCAAGGCCAGGAGCAGTTCCCGGTCCGCGGCCTCGTCGGCCGGCACTCCAGCTTTCGATCTCAGTCCGGGTGACGGGGGGACACGTCAGTGACCCGTTGACTGGATTCTGGGTTCGCTACCGCCGTTTCGCGGGCCCGGTCGGTGGCGCCGTGGTCCAGCGTCGGCTTGTCCGACGACTCGTACGGCTCCGCCTGCGCGGTGGTGGACACGTCGTTCTCCGGCATTTCCTACCTTGCTCTGTGTGCTTGGACGACGCCCGGGATTTCCCACACGCACTTGGCGTGCTGGCCCTGTCCATCGACTGCGTGCTGGTCAGGGGGTGCGTTCGGTGGCAGTGACGAAGCAGCGGCGCAGGCTGTCGCTCCTCCAGTCGCAGTGGAGTTCGAGTCCCGCTTTCCAACTGAGTCGCATCATGATGTTCACGACATTCGCGGCCATGAGACGGCCTGTCGGGTCGTAGACCGGGCGGCCATTTTGGGTCGCGGGCGTGGTGACCCAGCCTTCTCGCCCCGAGACCCGGACGAACAGCGGACCTTCGGTCCGGCCCGCGGCATGCAGGCTGGAGAGGAGGCGCTGGGCGGCTTCGACTGCGCATGTGGCGGGGTCGGCCGTGCGTGGTGCGAAAACCACTTCGCGCTGCTGGGAGTGTTGCCGGCAGATCGTGACGTGCATGCCGTGGTCGGTGATGGTGATATCGGTGACGTCCAGAGCAACCAGTTTGGTGACGGTCGCATCGCAGGCGTGTCCGAGCAGGAGCAGGCCGGCACTGCGCCATGCGGCATGGTGGGCTCCGGCGGAGACCGACCAGCACAGCCCGAAGGGCGACCGGAAGGGCGGCCGCTTCTGCGGAAACAGACTCAGGCATCACTGCCTCCTTGTTCGTCACCGTCCAGGGTCTGATCAGCCTAAATGCTGAGCAGGCGGCGCTCATCCCGGTATTCGCCTCACTGGGCTCGGCCAGCGTGGCTGTGCGCCTGGCGCATGGGCTTTCACCCGAGCGGGGCGCAAAGGCGATCCTCCCTGTCGGGAGGTACTCCATGCCGCGTAGAACCCGCTTCCGATGCTTTCTTCCTGGGCGCCCCGAGCTGGCCACTGGGGATGATCGTGCAGAGAGCCCCCGCCCTGCTCGAGGCGGAGGTGTGGCTTGTTCGGTGCGCGAGATCGGGGCAGTCTGCCGAGCCGTGAAGGTGGCGGAAGGCCCCGGTGAGGCGTTCCAACACGGGTGCAGGCTCCACTGCCGGATGACGGTGATGTCGGCTGAGCAGTGGGCCACCCGCCGGCCAAACAGCTGGGTGGCTCAGTACGGCTCCGCGAGCTCCTCGCCGATGACACCGACTCCATAACCCCGAAGCTGCAGCAGCAGAGGCGCCCCAGGGGCGTGAAGCGGATCACCGTCGCCGTGCTGCGGTCCCTGTGGAGTCCCGCATCCCCAGATGCCGTCAGCATTCCGCTGCCGCCGAACCCGCGCAGGCTGCACTCCTACCCGGCCACGTGAAAGCAGCAGCTACGCCAGTCGCCTGCGCGCCTGCAGTGGAACCTCGAGCGCAACCCGCACCTCGAGCCGCTGCAGTACCGTTCATTGCAGTCCGGCCTCACCGGTGAGGCCGCCCGGCCCCACGCCGACGAGTGGATCGTCGCCGTAGGAACAGCCGTCCCCCCTTTCCGAAAGGCTCCTCCACCACCTGTGCGAACGACCACCCCCGAACACCCGCTCCTCGCGGCCGTCCGCAACAGCGACACCAAGGCAGTGGTGGCCCTGCTCCAGGAGGAGTACGGAACCGCCCACGCGAGAGGCCCGCATGTCGCAGCCGCCCTGCGTCTGGCCGCGGACGCCCTCGACCACCGGGTCCTCGATGCCCTGCTGAAGCTGGCCGACCTCGACGCGCTGGACCTGGACGGCATCGACGCCGACGGCCGCACGCCTTTGCTGCGTGCCGTCGACCGAGGCGCCCACGACATCGCCACCGCCCTGCACTTCGCCGGGGCCGACCCCCGGGTCACGGGCCGCGAGGGCCGCGACGCCCTCGCACTGGCCCGCCACTGGCACACCACCGGCCTCGGCGCGGGCGTCTACCGCCGGACCGTGCGCGACGGCAACAACGAGATCTGCCGCGAGCTGACGATCGGCGGGCAGACCGTCCGCGACGGCCACACCGCGATCCTCACCCACCTGGAATGGTGCTGCGGAATCGCCACGCCCTTCGCCGAACTGCTGGACCGCGCCATGGCAGAGCCCGAGGTCGACCACCCGGTGTGGGGCGCGGCCGTCGTCGCGGCCGCCGGACGCAAGGGCCCGGCGCTGCCGCCCGTCTGGGACGCGGCCGCCGCTCTTCGCCACCACCCCGATCCGCTGGCGCGCTACTTCGGCGCGGAGGTGCTGCGCTGCATCAACCTCTACGACGAAAGCGGTGAGGACGAGGAACCTCCCTTCGACAGCCCGCTCGTCGACCTTTTCCTCCCCTGGGTGGAGCAGGAGGAGGACCCCCGCGTGATGCGGCCCCTCGCCGGCGGACTGGCCGAGGCCATGGACCCCCGTGCCGAGAAGCCGCTGCCCGTCCTCATCCGTCACCCCGATGCTCAGGTCCGGTCCTGGGCGATCGGCGGCCTGCACTGGCAGATCCGGCAGGCAAATACCGACGCCCTGGCCGCCGTCCTCGCCTGTACCCGGGACACGGACGCCCAGGTCCGGGAAGTCGCTTGCCGTGCCCTCCGCGGGGCCCAGGCCGACGACCCTGCCCCCTGCGATGCCCTGGCTGCCTGCCTCTCCGACTCCGAGGAGGCCGTACGGGTCACCGCCGCGGTGCAGCTGGCTCTTCGCGACGACCACCGCGGTGACGCACTGCTGGACGCCCTCGACGGTACAGTCGACCAGACGTCGCCGTACTACTGGCCGCTGTACGACGTGTGGCGGCACCGCCGGGACTGGTGAGCCGGGCACAGCGAGGAGTCGCCAAGGGGCACGGGGCGGACTCGCAGCCACGATGCCTCGGCCGGCCCGTGAGATCCTTTTCATCATGTTCGAGAGCGAGCTCAGCCAGCGGGCGATAGCAAGCGTCGAGGCCCACGTTCGCGGCTTCTTCACCGGCCATGTGATCACGGTTGCCGACTACGACCTGGGACCCGGCCGAAGGAAAGCAGTTCCAGACCTGAGGATCCTCACCGTCAGCCCGGGACCAAGAGCTGACAGCTGGTCCTACATCACCGCCGGCTGCTGGTCCACGGCAGAGACGGACGGCCACGGCCTCGAATTCGTCCTCACCGCGCCCGTCCGCGACGAACGTTTCGCCGATCTCCTGGCCATGACCGCCTACTACCACGCTGATCACGACCTCGATCTCGAGCACAGCCTGCCTATCGGGGAGCCGTGGCTGCCCGGGTCCCACTGCCACCGCCTGCTCATCAGCCTTCCCTACCTTCACGGCCCTGACCTGGAGCACTGTCCGCTGCCTGACGGTCATGCCCGCATCCTCTGGGTTCTGCCGGTCACCGCAGCCGAGGTGGCATACCGCCGACAGCACGGCCACGAAGCCCTTGAACAGCTCTTCGACGAGCACGCGATCGTCCCGACCGATCCGAGGCGTCCATCCGTCGCCTGAACCTTGCGGGCGCAGTCTGGGCACAAGCGGCAACCGGGAAGTCCTCCAGTGCCGTCAAAGCTCGTCGGCATGCCGAAGCACAGTGATCAACAACTGCTGCTCAAAGCCACGACAAACGCTGTCCGTTTTCATGAGCGAAGCCATCGCCGCCCGGGCCGAGGGCAAACGTGATACCTCGTTCCAGTTCCTCGACTAACCTCGCGAGGTTGTTATTCACGTGTTCAGGAGGAGATCGTCATGGCCCGGCCGTTCCCGCCCATCGAACCGTACGTTCACGGATTCCTCGATGTCGGCGACGGTAACCAGATCTACTGGGAGACGAGCGGCAACCCCAAGGGAAAGGCGGCTCTGTGTGTGCACGGCGGCCCCGGTAGCGGGGGGCACCGCGGAAGTCGCAAGATGTTCGATCCCGAGACATACCGGATCGTCCTGTTCGACCAGCGTGGCTGTGGTGAGAGCCGGCCTCACGCCTCCGACCCGACCGTCAGCCTCGATCACAACACCACCCGCCACCTCATCAACGACATGGAGCGGCTACGCGAGCACTTGGGCATCGAGCGCTGGCTCCTCTACGGCGGCTCCTGGGGCTCGACGCTGATTCTCGCCTATGCCGAGCGCTACCCCGAGCGGGTCTCCGAGATCGTCATCGCCGGCGTCACCATGACCAGGCCCGAGGAGACCGATTGGCTCTACCGCGGCGTCGGACGCTTGCTGCCAGGCCCCTGGGAAGCGTTCCGCGACGCACTGCCGGAGGCAGACCGAGGCGGCAATCTCGTGGCCGCCTACAACCGGCTGATGAACAGCACGGAAGAGGCAGTCCGGGTCAAGGCCGCGCGGGACTGGTGTGCTTGGGAGGACGCCGTCATCGCCCACGAGGCACTCGGTAAGCCCGGCGCATACAGCGACAAGCCCGACGACGCGCTGATGGCCTTCGTCCGGATCTGCGCGCACTACTTCGCGAACGACGCCTGGCTCGAGGACGGGCAACTCCTGCGCGACGCGGGCCGACTGGCCGGGATCCCGGCGGTGCTGATTCACGGCCGGCTCGACCTGGGGAGCCCGCTGAAGACCGCATGGGAGCTGGCCAAGGCGTGGCCGGACGCGGAGCTGAAGGTTATCGACGACTCGGGCCATACGGGCAGTGCCGCGATGCAGGACGCGATCCTTGAGGCGACTGGGCGGTTCGGCAGGAACGGGAGGTGACTGGCTCCGCATCGTGTTGCTTCCTCGACGAAGAAGAGTGCCGAAGAAGGGGACAGTGCATGGCCGGAATAACCCCCTCCCGCCAGTAGTCCAGGGCATGCGCTCCGGCTGCTGCCCCGACCTCCCGCGCCCGCCGCCGACGGCACCGTGGGCCGCCACCTGATCCACACCCACCACTACAACGACGTCATCGACGACGACGGCAACCACATCTCCGCCAGCGAACTCCGCGAGGTGCCCTGGGTCGCCATCCCACCGGTCGTCCGCCTCCAGGCGCGTCCAGCACTCCCGGTACGGCCGGGAGGACAGCACCTCCCGGCCGGTGCCTCCAGCAGGTTGACACCACCAGCAGGGCCGGCACCGTATGAGCGGCCTCCGTCGTGCCTCGGCTGCGCCGTCGCGCCCGCTGCTGGAGCGCCGCGAAATCCAGATCGACGACCAGACCCTCACTGATGCCGACGGCCTCGACGAACTCGGTGAAGGTGGCCGTGACGTCGACGCCGCGCATGGACGGGAGCAGCACCGTGCCCGAGCGGATGAACGCCAGGCACCGGTAGCTGTCCGCTTTCAGCATCTGGCGTGGCCGGCCCCGGGAACGCCTCGTCACTCCTTGGCGACCCAGCCCCCAAGGTTGTTCACGTTGGTGGCCGCCGCTCGCCGCCGCATAGCCTCCGGGGAGCCCAGCACGCTAGGCGGCAGGTACCCGGACCGGACGCCCAGCTCCCACCCGTGTACCTGAACGGCAAGGGCGGCCAGGGCAAGGGCGCCGAGCGGCAGCAGGGTCCGGGGGGCGGGGTCAGGTCCCGCGCTGTCCCGGTGCTCGGTGAGCCGCGCCACAAGGGCCTGCTCGAAGGCATGTTGGTCATCGTCGAGGAGCACGCGAAGAAGACGCTGGTCCGGGGTCAGCGAGCCGACTGTGTCCAGGTGCCGGGCGGCCTCGGCGCGCTCGTCGGCGGTCGGCTTGCGCAGGGGGACGGTGGGCCAGTCGCGGGGCAGGTGCCCATCCGCCTCGGTCAGGTACCGGCACAGTGCGTCCATCGCCGCGAGGTCCGCCGGATCGGAGGTCGAGGTCAGCTTCGAGTACGGCACTCCGTCGCGGATCGCGGGCGCGCAGCTGCCCCTCAGCAGCAGACCAATCGCCTGCTGCCATTCCCACATCAGCCCGCTGACCAGGCACGTCTCGAATGTGTCGAGCCACGTCCTGGCGGTCGGGGCCTCCTTGACGACGTCCCTGAAAGCTATGTCCTCACTGCTGAGGCCCTCGCCGATGAGAGGAAAGGAGATCTCCTGGTCACCATTGGGCCAGCAGCCGACGCTCAGCACACCCATGGAGCACTCCGCCGCGGTCCGCAGCACGGTGCGCGATGCCTCGTCGAGCGCGAGGTCTTCCATGGTGCGGGCGGCGATGTGGTCGAGGAGTTCGTCACGCATCTCCTGCAGCTTCTCCGGGGACGGGTCGTCGTAGTACATCCCGTGCCACCGCCGCCGGGTCCGTCCGCTGATGTCGTCGAGCGCCTGCGCTATGGACTCGTCGCTGACCTTGTGGCGTGTCACTTCCTGCACGGCTACCGTCCCCTCGTGATCTTCCCAGCCGGAGCCGGCACGTTATCAACGGGCTCTGACACTGCCCATCCGGGCAGTGGGGACGGTAATGGCAATGATCAGGTGGTCTCGGTCCCGCAGCCAGGAGGGGGCTGCTCCCGGCGGCGGCCACAGGCCGCGAGGACGACGCCAGGTGACGCGCGTAAATATCGCGGGCAGTGTCCGGCCACGCCTCGGTGAGCCCGCAGCTGGAGAAGAATGCCGTGCGGCTGTCGCGGTCATCGCCGTGCTCGGCCAGCAGCCCCATCCCATCCTGGCGGCCCCGGTCTCCTGGGCCCGGCGCGCGAACTCGGACATCAGCGCGCGGCCGGCGCCCGACCGACGGTGCCCTTTGGTCACGGCGATGAAGCCGATCCACGCGTGCGGGCGGGGAAGACCCAGTTCATCCAGCGCATGTACGGGGGGTATCGCCGAGATGCGGGTCAAAGGGGCAATGAGTTGATCTTGAAGCGCTGAGCACCTCGGTCCGTCACCCGTTCGGCTCGGTGTCGTTGGGCGTGATGTTGTCGTCTGGGGCCCGGGGCGGGAATATCGAGCGGACCGCGTACCCGCGGTTTAAGCGGCTGATCGCCGCGCATGAGCTGCATCTATTCTTCTCGCCGACTCGTGATGATCTTCAATGGGCGGCGGATGTCACGGATGGTGACGAGCATCTGCTGGCCCTACTGTTGATGCTGAAGTCGTACCAGCGCATGGGCTGCTTTCCCTCGCTGGAGGAAGTCCCGGAGCAGGTGGTGGAGTTCGTACGGCGGCAGGTTGAGCTGTCGGAGGGCACGCTGCCGCTGTACCGGGCGGAGCGGACCGCCAAGCACCACCGGGGCCTGGTCCGCAAGAAGGTCGGCGTGAAGTACGACCAGGGCGAGGCCCGGCGGATCGCCGAGCGGTCGATCCGCAAGGAGGCCGAAGCGAAGAACCGGCCCGCGGATCTCATCAACATCGCGCTGGAGAAGGTCGTAGAGGCCGGGCTGGAACTGCCCGGGTTCTCCACCTTCGACAAGATGGCCTCGAAGATCCGCACCGAGGTGAACGCCTCGATCCGCGAAGGCATCCACGACCGCATGAGCCCCGTTCAGCGGGCCGGGCTGTTTCGGCTACTGGAGGAGCGCGACAGCGACGGCACGACGCTGTTCAACCGGTTGAAGAAGCCTGCCAAGGGGCCGACCTGGTCGCACTTCAAGAACCTGGCCAAGCGCCTGGAGTGGGTCGATGAGCTCGGCGACACGTCGGTGTGGATGGAGTCGGTCGCCACGGGGAAGATGACCGACTTCGCTGAGGAGGCGGACGCGGCGGACGCCTCGGAGCTGCGGGACTACGCGCCCATCAAGCAGATCGCGCTGATCGCGTGTCTGACGCACAAGGCGAGGATGCGGGTCCGAGACGACCTGGCGACGATGTTCTGCAAGCGCGTCGCGACGAAGATCAAGAAGGCCAAGGAGGAGCTGGAGGAGATCCGGCTCGCCGAACGGGAGATCGTTGAGGCCCTGATCGGGAACTACCGCACCGTGCTCAAGAACATCGACGCCGACGGCCCCGCCCAGGAGGCCGTTCAGAAGGCCGCGGCTATGACCGCGGAGGTCCGCCACGCCCTGGAGGGCCTGGACGACGAGGCGCCGGTGGACGAGGTCGCCCAGCGCTTGGACGGCAAGGTATCTCCGGCGGTCCTGGCGATGGCCAAGGCCCTGGTGGTGCAGGCCGGCGGGCTCGGCGCCGTCATCAAGGCGGTGGAGGAGCTCGGCGGGTTCGCGGGGCAGTACGAGCAGATCGAGAAGGTCTCGGCCCATCACGGCAACTTCCGGGAGGTGCTGCTGTACGGGCAGATCGGCCGGGACCGCGCGGTGATGTTCGACCTGGCCGAGAAGCTGGAGTTCACCGAGACATCCGAGGACCGGCGGGTGCTGGACGCGCTCGCGCACGCGATGCGGCACCGACACGCCCGCGGCGAGTACATCACCGCCTTCGACGAGGAGGGCAAGGAGGTGGACATCTCCTTCGCCACTCAGAACTGGCGCAAGGCCGTGGTCGACAAAACCCGGACGGGGCAGTTCGTGCGCAAGCACTTCGAGGCGATGGTCTTCACCGCACTCGCCGAGGAACTGCGCACCGGCGATGTCGCGGTGGTCGGCTCGGAAGAGTACGCGGACTGGTCCAAGCAGCTGCTGGACTGGGAGGTGGTGAAGGAGAAGCTGGGCTCCTACCTGGTCGAGGTCGGCCTGTGCGAGGAGGGTGAGACCGCCGCGTTCGACGCAGTCTCCTTCCGTCGGCAGCTGGAGGACAAGCTCACCGCAGCCGCCGCGGCGGCGGACGCCGGGTACCCGGACAACGAGGGTCTGGTGATCGACCCGGAGACCGGTATCCCGTCGCTGAAGCCGCACCGCTCGGAGGGGCAACGGCCCTCGGCCAGGCGCCTGGAGCAGGAGGTCAAGGCCCGGATGCTGGAGCGCTCGCTCATGGGGATCGTGGCCCGGACCGCCTACTGGGTGGACTGGTGACAGCGCTTCGGCCCCGCCTCCGGCAGCGAGCCGAAGCTGGACGATTCGTTCGGCCGTTACGTCATCACGACGTTCGTCAAGGGCACCAACATGGGCCCGTACGAGGCCGCCCGGCACATCCCCGGAGTCTCCGGCCACGAGCTGGCGTACACGGCGAACCGCCACTTTCCATCGTGCTGCTGAACGAGGCGATGGCCGACCTGGTCAACGCGCATGCCCGCCTGGACATCTCCCAGGCGTGGGGCGACGGCACCACGGTGGCCGCCGACGGCACCCACATGGACACCTACCTCGACAACCTGCTCGCCGAGACGTCCATCCGGTACGGCAAGCCGGGCGGCATCGCCTACCACCACATCTCCGACACCTACGTCGCACTGTTCACGCACTTCATCCCGTGCGGGTATGGGAAGCCGTCTACATCATCGAGGGCCTGCTCAAGAACTCCTCCGAGGTCAAGCCCACCACCGTGCACGCGGACACCCAGGGCCAGTCCCAGCCGGTGTTCGCGCTCGCGCACCTGCTGGGCTTCGACCTCATGCCCAGGATCAGGAACTGGAAGGGCCTGACCTTCTACCGCCCAGCAAGACCATCGAGTACGTGCACATCGACGCGCTGTTCGGCGAGACCGGGAAGAACGTCATGGACTGGCACTTGATCGAGTCCCAGTTCCGGCACCTGATGAAGGTCGCCCTCTCCGTACGGGAGGGGGCGATCTCCTCGTCCACGCTGCTCAAGCGGCTGCGCTCGGGCTCCAAGAGGAACGCCACCAACGCCGCCTTCCGCGAGGTCGGCCGCGTGATCCGCACCCGTCCAGCTGCTGCGCTACCTCTCCGATCCGGCGCTTCGCCGGCGGGTGACCGCGGCGACGAACAAGACCGAAGCATTCAACGGCTTCTCGCAGTGGATCGGCTTCGGCAACCGCGGGGTCATCGCGGACAACGACCCGGTCGAGCAGGAGAAGGCGATGAAGTTCAACGCCCTGCTCACGAACGCGGTTATTTTTCACAACGCCCCGGACATCGCGGAGATCGTCCGCCAGCTCCTGGAAGAGGGCTGGACGATCGAGCCGGAGGACCTGGCCCGCATCTCGCCGTACCTGACCGAGCACATCAACCGGTTCGGCGAGTACTCCACACACGAGCTCGGCATCCAGCCCGACGCGTACGACCCGAAGCTGGACGTCGACTTCACCCAGCTCCGCGACGAGAACGTGCCCGCCGAAGGCTTCGGCCAGGCGGCCTGAGCTCAGCGTCGGCGGAGGGCGATCGCCACGCCGAGCGCGGTGGCCAGCGCCGAGGCCATCCCGCCCACGGCTCCGATCGGACCGGCCAGCGAGGGGTGGACCATGCAGAGGTAGAGCGTGGCGCCCAGGACCAGGACGACGACGATTCCCAGCACCAGGAGCAGCACGGGGTCCGTGCCCGAGGGCTGCGGAGCCGACGGCGGGGGCTGGTTGGTGGTGGCGGACATGGGAGATTTCCTCCTTTGGGTGGGCCTGTGGACTGTCCGCAGGCGGAAGATGGGGCATAAGAGGCCCCGCGCCCCTTGCGTGCTGGGGTGCTAGACGGACGGCAGAGTGCGAGGCACGGGCGGGGTTAGGCCCGACACGGCGGTCGGCTCATCGCCCAGCAGACGCCGCCTTCTTCCGGGGCCTGCGCGGCTGCATGATGGCGGTGCGCTTGTACTGGTGGGTCTTGGTGAAGCCGAGCGGGGCGAGGGGGGCTTTGATGTAGTGCTCGCGTCGCTCGACAAGCCCGAGGGCGATCAGCTTCTTCAGCCCGCGGTCATGGGTGTCGGCGGACCAGCCGTACCACTCGCGGGCCTTCTCTGAGGGGAAGGCCGACCAGTTCTTCTCGCGGGCGACGACCAGGAAGAGGGCCAGGCCGGACAAGTCCAGGCTCTCGTCACGGCCCGTCGTCCAGAACGCGGCCGGGATCTGGAGATAGCGGTTCGCCTCGGTCTTGCCGTCGGGGCGGTCGTACGGCCTCCCACTGCCGTCCTCGCGCATGAGGGTGACCGTGATCATGGTCCCGCTGCGGCAGCAGTCGATCAGCTTGCGCTCACGCAGCCGGAGCAGGGCCCGCCAGGCGCCGGTACGGGCGGACTGGTCGGTCGCGTTCTCGTGGATGTCCATCAGCCGCGCCCACACCGCGCTGTCGTGCGTGGTCGACCATCCGTTGTCCCCGTTGCTGCACGCAGCCACGATGAGCAGGTAAGCCTTCAGGCCCCGCAGATCCCTCCCGGTCACGAAGTCCTTCAGGGGCCCGTGCCGACTGTCGCCCCCCGCGTTCGCCTGCACGAAGGTCTTGCGCAGTGGCACGTTGGCCCGAACCGAGCGGGTGAGGACCGCCGTACGCGTGTCCCGCCCTGTCGCGGTGGCTTCCTGCTGCATGTCCCGCTCGGCGGGCGTCGTCGTTTTCATGTCTCAGACGCTAGCCACCCTGACGTCGCAGCATCAAAGGGCTTAGCCGTCTGAAGGGTGCCGCGCCAGCTGATGATCATGGACGTGCCAGCGGTTCTTGTGATAGCTCAATGAAAGCTCCATGTGACAGATCCAGTGAGAGTTCCGTGACAAGTCAACATGGGATAACGGGTAAAACATGTCTCGGCACCGCACCCCGCACGCGCCATCGCGACCGTTGCCGCACGACGGCGGGAGAGACCGACCAGTTCGCTGCCTGGCACGCCGAACCGGATTCCCGTTCCCCGGCCCGGCCCTCAACCGTCTGCAACACGAGCCCGTAAACAGCCCACTGAGCCCCCTTCAGGAGCGGCCGGGCAGCGGGCTCGCGCGCGGCGGCGCTCAGCGGTGCCGACAACCTCGCGGCGGCCCAGGAATGGGTGAACGAACTCCAGATTGGCGACACCTCGACCGCCTGATCATCCTTGGTGAAGGCCGTCGCGCTCCGTGCTCGCAGAAATGAGTAGTTCTGAGAGGTCACGAACCCCCACCGGACCTTGTCCGGTTTGCCCCTGATCTTCGTTCTCACGACCTCTCACAAAACAGCTTTCGCGCAATGCCCCTCGCGGTGGGTTCTGCGACATGCCAGAGCCTGTCGAACCGGCCGCCGCCGTCGAACAGTTTGACTGCCCCACCTGTGAGGTGCCCGCTGGAAGCACCTGCCGCACCCGCGGCGGCAAGGTCGCCCCGAAGTACCACACCCCCCGCTTCATGCTCGTCCCCCCAGCTCCGCGCCGAACTCGAAGTCCGCCCCCCCTGCCGACCGCGGCCCCGGCCGCGTGTGGGAGAGGGGACCGGCGATCGACGTCGCAGTGCCCAAGGCCACCACGAAGCCCACGAGAGTGGGCTATGCCCGGTGCAGTACCGCCCAGCAAGAGCTCCAGAGCCAGCTCGACGCCCTCGAAGAGGCAAGCTGCGACCCGGTCTTCTCCGAGAAGATCAGCACGCGCGTCAAGGTCCGGCCCGAGTTCGTCAAGGCGATGGACTTCGCCCGCACCATCAAGAAGGCCGCCCCCCACCAGCGGGTGATCTTCACCGTGCGCGCGACCGGCACGGCGGACGTCCCAAGGTCGTCGACGACGACATGGCCGCCTACGCCCGATCCCTGCGGGCCAACGGCGTCCCCGTCCCCGAGATCGCCCGCAAACTCGTCATCACCTCGGGCAAGAACCAGGGCAAGCGCCCCTCGGTCGCCACCGTCTACCGCATCCTCGCCGATGACGGCGCGATCGACAGTGCCGAGTAACCGGGAGGCTCAGGGTTTCAAGATCAGCTCATTGCCCCTTTGACCCGTATCTCGGCGATACCCCTACGGGGTCGTGCAGGTGGGTCGCCGGCGCCACCTCCAGCTGGCCGACGGCGTCGCTGTCCTTGGTCACTGCCACCAGCATCGGGATCAGCGTGGTGAACACCTATCCGTTGTGGAAGTCAGTCCTGGGTGCCCACGGCAGATGAAGACGACTTCCCTGATTGAGCGTGTTCAAGCCTCGGGGGAGGCGCGTCGCCCCCAGGCACCCCCCTGACCGCATCAGTCGACGACCCAGCTGCCGGGGCCGGCTGACGCTGGCCCCGGCAGGCAGGGCCCATGCCGGGCGAGACGTGGACTGGGGCTTCTAGCCCTCCGCGCGGACCTGGTCGGCCTGCATCCCCTTCTGCCCCTGGACAGCCACGAAGGTGACCTTCTGGCCCTCCTTCAGGCCCTTGAATCCGCTCCCCTCGATCGCCCGGAAGTGGACGAACAGGTCGGGGCCGGATTCCGGCGTGATGAAGCCATATCCCTTTTCATCGTTGAACCACTTCACAGTGCCGGCCTGGCGCTCTGTCATGTCTTCCCTCAGCTCAGGAACAGGGGGTCATCATCGTCTTCGGTGAAACACCGAGACGATCTTGACACCCAGGGGACCCTGCCGACGGGGAAACGGCTCGGAATCAGCCCCAGGACGGGTCGACTCCTGCGTCGCGAGCCAGTTCCATCGCTCAGCAGCAGGCTGTCAGCGCCCCAGCACTCCCCATAGGTCTGAACATAGGAACTTGACGGGGGAAGGACGTTCGCGGAGAGTCTGGCGCGGGCCAGCCTGTCGGCTTCCAGCCTACGGGGAGCTTCGCCCGGCCGCCCTGGAACCGGGTGACCGTCGCGATGGAGGCCACGGTCCCAACTCTTGAACGTAGACGAACTATTGGCTTTGCGGCGGCCCTTGGACAAGGTCGCGCTATTGCCATAACCACCGCAGTGGCACGAGGTTCTCGGACTGGCCATCACCGAGGAGCAGGCTCGGCTCGCTGCTTGCCGGGGATGGTGCTACCCGTCCGCATGTGATCGCACTGTTGCGTGTGCCGGTGGAACGCGACGCCCACGGCCATGCCGACGGCCGGAAAGAACTGACGTCCCTGGACGGACTGCTGAGTGGTACTCCAGCTGTACTCCTCGCACCCCTGCACCGCGCGGAGCATCATGCGGGTTCCGTACCCCTGGTGCTGGTAGGCGGCGGTGACACGGATCTGGCTGACCAGGCCCAGGCAGCACCGCGCACATGCCCTCCACTCCAGGCGCGCGAAGTCGTACCCGTCTTCGCGTCGGCAGACCCGTAGCTGCTGGGCGCTGGCTGGGGTGACCGGCGGCGCGTACAGCCACAGGTCTCCGTGCGCGCGCTCCGCTTGGCGCCTGCGGAGGACGTCGGCGATCCGGGACCACACTGTGTCCACCTCCTGAAACCCCTGCGGCGTGCGACGCTGCCGCCGTGTGGACCCCGCCTGGTGCACGGCGCGGGAGATAAGGCCCGGCGACGAGGCGCATCGGCTTCCTCGATGTGAGGTGCTGCCGGGCTTCCTCATTCTCTCATTCCCCCGACGCGGGCGGCCCGGCCGTGTCCGGCCGCATCGGCGCCGCGCCTGCGGTCACGGCCTGTAGGGGCCGTGCTCCGGGCTACCCGCCCACACGAACTGCTCCTCGGCGGTGACGGTCATCCCGAAATCCCACAGCTCCGGCCGCCCTCGGGCCTCCCACTGATCCCAGCCGTCGAGGAGCTCTGCCCAGACGTCACGCGGCCCGCCTCCCGTAACCAAGACCGTTCCGTCGGGTTGAGGTACGGCGCGCGCCCAGGACGAGGCACCGTCGTGCACGCTCACCCCGACGCCGCCGTCGGCCAGGGTGGTGCTCACCCTCAGGTGGGGGTGACTGACCCGCACAGCGAACAGCAGGTGCCTGTCGGTGAAGAGCGCGAGGTTGCGGTGCACCGTCGCCACTCGCGTCGCCGGAGCCGCGCCCTGGACTGTGTGGAACGGGCGGCCTTGGTCGACGCCGCGGGCCGGCATGAAGGTGGCAAGACCCTGGACCCAGCCGGAGGCCGAGCGGCCGTCGTCGGCGACCGTCAGGGCAACATGCCCCAGGTGCCCCCAGGGAGCGACGATCCGCCCTCCTGGGCGGGTCTGCTCCACCCAGATCCAGGGCACCCGCTCCACGGCGTAGGTGGCGATCACCCGGTCGAACGGTGCGCGGTCCGCAGCGCCCTTCGTCGCGTCCCCAGCCCGCACCTCCACCTCCAGCCCGGCCTGTTTCAGCCGCGCGTCCGCAGCGTCGGCCAGTGCGGGATCGATCTCCACACTCACCACGAGCCCGCCCCGCCGGGCCAAGAGGCCCGCGTTCCACCCGGCCCCGGTGCCCGGCTCGAGCACCTGGTGGCCCTCCTCCAGCATCAAGGAGTCGAGCATGTCGGCGACGATGGCGGTGCAGGAAATGCTGGAGGACGGCAAGCCGTCCTCGCCGATCTGCGTGTTAGTTGCCTCGTACGGGCTGGCCGGGTAGACGGCATCAGCCCATCCGCAGGGGTTCTCAGCCCGGTCTACAGGGGCGTACACGGACACCCCGTCCCAGACGAAGACCCGGTCCGGCGCGAACTGGTCGCGGGGCAGGCCCAGGATGGCCGGACGGATCCATGCCGAGTCGTCTTCCGCCGGCCACAACCCCTGAGCGTCCATGGCAGCCGTCAGCGCCGTCCGACGGTCCTCCACGTACGGCACTGGCCCTACTTCCGGCGCTTGCCCGAGCCGGTCTCCGGCGAGGAGACCTGCCCATCGGAGTTCCCTGGAGGCGGCGAGCCTCCGGACAGCGGCGGATCCGGCTTCCGGTGCGTCCCGCTGCCCTCGTCGTCCTTCTTGTCCTTCGCCAACGCCGCCTCCTTCACCCCGCAGTGACGGGAGATAACCGTTCGGTGAGTTGAGCGATCCGACCGTAGTGGCAGCCCGCCCACCTGCGCCATACGGCGAACATCACCGGACAACGCCCTGTCGGCGTCTGGCCGAGGCTGACCATTTCCGCCCCAACGCCTACGCGCTCCATCGCGGCCGTCGGTATCCGGCTGCTGTCCAGGCCGACACCTCGGGCCTCATCGCACTGACCACCGGGCATGACCGGCCTGAGGATCTTGTCACCGATCCCCGGGACCCGGGCGCCGGGCACTTCCTGGCCGGCCTGGAGCAGTTGGACGCCTGGTACCGGATCCACTGGACCTTCCGCTTGCAGTGCTGCCCTTTCGACGCCGTCGGGACGGTGAACGGCAGGATCAAGGGCGTCTATGCAGGCGGCAGCTGGGGGTTCGCAGACAACGGGCAGCTGACTCGGGAGACGGGTCCCGAGAGGGTGCACACCCGATACGCGGTCGAGGTGGACCTCGACGGCGTCACCGAACTCGAACAGCACCGCACCGGCAGGATGGCTACGGCCGCTGCGGCCGCAGCTCTCGGTGCGGGGTCCATCAGCTGAAGAGAGCCGACCTGTCAGAGGTGAGAACTAGGGTCTGTGAACATGGCTGATGTCTTTGAGCTCACGCTCACACTCGACCTTCTCGACCCATTGTCGGAAGAGGAGCTCGCTGAGCTGCGATGGCATCTCGGCCTGGGCCCCAAGCCGGAGATCCTCCGTATCGTGACCACGTTTCCGTTCGTGGTGGAGGATGAGCACGGGGAACCGGTCGTGGAGGACCATCCCGAGCCGCTGCTGGGCTGCCACGGTGAGGCGTTCAAGGTGGGTGGTGCGCTGGTATCGGCTCTGGTGCCCAGGCAGGACACCCGGCGTGGCGCCTGGGCGCTCACGAGTCGGCAGGAGACCCACCCCGATGATTTCGAGCGTACGGGCGAACTCCTCAGCTGGCTCGCGACCAAGGCGGTCGATGCACACCGACGCTCTGATAACGGGGACGTCCACCTGGGATGGATCCGGTTCTGCGAAGAGGTCCAGCCCAAGCCATTGGTGGTGCGTGACGGGGTGGCAGTCTGGCCTACGTAGTGGGGAACGGAATGGCGCAGATCCCAAGGGGGAGCAGGGAACCTCAGAGTCGGTAAGAGGACTGAGCCACCTGGTCCAGGCGGAGCCCCCGTTGATCCGCTCACCTCGGCGGCGCCGCACGCCAGCGGCCAGCCTCCCCGAGCGTGAGCTCACCGGCGCCGACCGGCTGGCCAAGCAGGTCGAACGGCTGCAGCGTCTCGACGACTCCTGGGCCGTGCAGATCCAGGCGGACCACACCGGCGCACACTCACACAGCTTCGTCTGACGGGCGCAGTAGCCAACGGGCTAGCGGAGCTGCCGGGCGATCACGGCCGGAGTCGATCTGGCTGCTACTTGAGGCGTCGGCGGCAACGGGCTGAAGTCGAGGCCCAAGTTCCGTTGGAGCTGGGGGCCTTCACCGTTCGGATGTGGTTGAGCGTGCCATGAGCTCGTGGAGGGCTGCTTGCGGGGACTTGCCGTGGTGGATGATGCCGACGACCGTTTCGGTGATGGGCATCTCGACGCCGTGGCGGCGGGCGAGGTCCAGTACGGACGCGCA
This sequence comes from Streptomyces sp. NPDC053079, assembly GCF_044546695.1. Lineage (NCBI taxonomy): Bacteria > Bacillati > Actinomycetota > Actinomycetes > Kitasatosporales > Streptomycetaceae > Streptomyces > Streptomyces sp. NPDC053079. The sequence goes on along the minus strand of NZ_JBITZJ010000003.1, from coordinate 170,633 downwards.
GGACGTGACGCCCTCGGCGGTCTGCTTCACCGACGCTGCTGCCTCCGTCATGCTGAGGCCCTGGCCGAGACGAACCCCGAAGACGTGGTTGCGGGACAGCGGCGAGGCGCAGGTCGCCACGAGGTCGCCCATCCCCGCGAGCCCGGCGAAGGTGAGCGGATCAGCGCCCACGGCCCGGCCCAGGCGTGTGGTCTCGGCGAGGCCGCGGGTGACGAGCGCGGCTGTGCTGTTGTTGCCCAGGCCCATGCCGTCGGCGATGCCCACGGCGAGCGCGATGACGTTCTTCACCGCGCCGCCGAGCTCGCAGCCGACGACATCGGCGCTGGTGTACGGGCGGAAGTACGGAGTGTGGCAGGCCTTCTGGATCCGGGCGGCGACCGTCTCGTCGCGGCAGGCGACGACGGCGGCCGCAGGTCGGCGTGCGGTGATCTCCCGCGCCAGGTTGGGGCCGGTGAGCACGGCGATCCGGGGCGGTGAGGCCTCGGTGAGCTCAGCGATGACCTCACTCATCCGCTTGCCGGTACCGATCTCGATGCCCTTCATCAGCGAGACGAACACGGTGCCGTCGGCGAAGAGCGGCGCCCACTGGGTGAGATTGGGGCGCAGGACCTGCGCGGTCACGGCCAGGACCGCGACCTCCGCGCCCTTGGCGGCCTCCTCCGCGTCCGCCGTCGCCGTGATCCCGGCCGGAAGGGTGACCCCAGGAAAGTAATCGGGGTTGGAGCCGCTGATGTTGATCGCTTCGGCCAGCTCCGGACGCCGGGCCCACATGGTCACCCGGCACCCGGCGTCTGCCAGGACCATCGCGACCGCTGTTCCCCACGACCCGGCTCCGAACACACTCACCCGAGCGACCACGCTTCCCCTCCAGCTTCTCCCCGCCCCGAGCCCTGGCCCCGGGGTCTGTATCGGAACATCGGTGGACGCCCAGCACAGGTCAGCCTCCCGAAAACCCGACCACGTCGTCCGCAGCGCTCTGGGGCCACGTACACGCCACAGGGCCAGCAGCCCCCCAGGCGGCCAGATGGAGCGGCATCAGGACGGCGGGGAGGTTCGCGGCGAACCAGCCACACCCGGTTGTGTGCGTTCATCCGGTAGAACAACGCGTGGCGCGCGGGATGGTGTCGTTGACCTGAGTTTTCTCGGAAATCTATGGATGCGTCGGGATGCTGCTGTCATGGCGCCCCTTGGCCAGCCCTGCTCCGGTCGGCCTGCGGGCCGACAGATCTCGACGAGGCTTGCATGGACACTCTTTGGCAGGCCACCTAGCAATACCGCGGGCCACCTCGGCTTCCTCAACCTCACCCACACGCCATCGCTCCGTTCGGCCCAGCTCCTACTGGCCTTGTGGCCGCTCGGGTGGCTACATGCCGGACCGACTCGGGCAGATCGACTGCCCGGCGATCTTCGCGGTCCTACCGGCCGGTGAGACAGAGGCCGTTTCGCTGAGCGGGCAGGGGGCGCAGAGGATCGTCGGAGGCCTGGCGAAGTCGTGCTCCGGCTGAAGAAGCTGATATTCCCGTCCGCCGCGGATGTCTCGGTGCTGTCGGTGGACGTGACTGTCGAGATGGTGCGAGTTGACGCGCAATGCACCACGGCTGGCGCCGCTTGTGCGGGATGCGGGGCCTGGTCGACCCGGGTTCACAGCTCCTACCTACGGTTTCCCGCCGACGTACCGAGTGCCGGACGAAGGGTGATACTCCGACTGCGAGTTCGGCGGTTCCGGTGTCGGAACATCACCTGCCCGCGCCGGACCTTCGTGGAGCAGATATCCGGCCTGACCCGCAGGTACGGCCAGAGCACCGAACGGCTGCGTTCGACTGTGGCTGCCGTCGGCCTCGCCCTGGCCGGCCGGGCAGGCGCTCGGCTGGCTGCCGTCCTTGGCGTGTCCGTCAGCCGGAGCACGATCTTGCGCCTGGTAGACACGCTGCCCGAGCCGGAGGTGCCATCGCCGCGAGTGGTCGGCGTCGATGAGTACGCCACCCGCAAGGGCCGCCACTACGGCACCGTCCTGGTGGACGTGGAAACCCGCCGCCCGATCGACCTGCTCCCGGACCGGGAGGCAGCGAGTCTGGCCGCGTGGCTCGCCCAGCGGCCCGATGTCGAGGTCGTCTGCCGGGACCGCGCGCCGTTCTTCGCCGAGGGCGCGGCGACCGGAGCGCCGCAGGCGGTCCAGGTCGCGGACCGTTGGCATCTGTGGCACAACCTGAGCGAGGCCGCCGAGCGGTGCGTCGCCCAGCACCGCCGCTGCCTGCGCGTCCTGACGCCAACAGCACCTCAGCCCGAAACCGAGCCGGTCCCGACCGCGGACCCGCCCACGTCACCTTGGCCACGAGGACACCGGTTCGCCGACCGGACCCGCTCCCGGCACGCAGCCGTCCACGCCCTGCTCAAGGCAGGCCACAGCCGGCGCTCTGTCCAGCGGCACCTCGGCATGACCTGGCGCACCGTCAAGCAGTTAGCCGACGCCGCGATGCCAGAGGAACTGTTCACTGGCCAGTGGCAGAACCGGCCCTCGGTCCTCGATGACTACAAGCCCTACCTCGACGACCGCTGGAACAAGGGCTGCACCAACGCGTGGAAGCTGTGGGAGGAGATCGTGCCGCTCGGCTACAACGGCAGCTACCAGCGCGTCCGCGCCTACCTGCACGACAAACGCACCTCGCCACGGCCGGTGACCGCCCGGCCACCCTCGCCGCGGGCCGTCGCCGGATGGATCCTCCGGCACCCGGACACCCTCACCGAATCGGAGGAAATCCAGCTCAAGGCCGTTCGGGCACACTGCCCCGAACTCGACGCCCTCACTCGCCACGTCCGGTCCTTCGCGAACATGCTCACCGGCCGCCAGGGCGAGCGTCTGCCGGGCTGGCTTGACGCTGTCCGGCAGGAGGACCTGCCCAGCCTCCATACTCTCGCCGCTGGCATCGACCGAGATCGTGACGCCGTCATCGCCGGCCTGACCCTGCCCTGGAACTCGGGCGTTGTCGAAGGACACGTCAACCGGATCAAGATGCTCAAACGCCAGATGTTCGGCCGCCGGCTTCGCTCTTCTGCGTAAACGCGTGCTGCTGTCGGGATGAGCCCGTTGCCCAGAATGGTCGTCAGCGGTGATCATGACCGCTATGGACAGTAGGCTCCCAGGCGAGACACCCAACAGCAGTGTTCCTCAGCTGGAGTGGACCGAGAGGGTGTGCCTGCAGACCGTTGACGCGGACGGCGGCATACAAAAGGTCATCATCCAGCTTGGCAGGACCTCTACCGCGACGATCGAGCTTCTTGACGATCAATCCCGAACGGTTTTTAGAGGGACTGACTACCTCGACTGCCTCACCCAGGTCCGGAGGCAGCTGGAACACAAGGGCCGGTTGCTCTGCTGCCAGGGGGCTCGCCCTAATGTTCACCCCTCCGGGCAACTGCGGCAATTCACCAACGGGCGGCAGGCGTACGTGCTTCCTTCGGGCGCCCAGAACGAAGCCCCTACAACCGTCGACATTTTCGCCCCCGTGCTCTCCGGAGACGTCGTAAGCCTCGACGACCAGCGCATATCAGTTATCAGCTACTGGAACGCTCGGCACCCACGAAATCAAATCTGACCTGCCATGGGACACGGTCACTCACAGTGGCCGCTGACGGAAGCTGAGCCAGAACCGGTTCTCGTGAACAAAGCCAGAGGGCTGAGGAAGTACCTGATGTGGCGCTTCCGTGCCTTGTGTGAGTTCTAATGGGATGCAGCCAAACGACACCTTCTTCTCGTGTTCTGGCGGGGCTGACACATTCCGTAGCGCACCTCCCGCCATGGTCGCCATGGCAGCGCCCGCTTGAGCGCTGCTCTTGGCGAACGGTGCCGCGTGCTCAGTCACAGACGCGTTGCGAGGCAGGGCAGCTGGGAGCTGGCCGCGGTCAGAGGGTGAGCAGCCGGATGAGCAACACGATCATCGTGCCCGCTGTGAATATCGACCCCAGCACGGTGGAGTTCGCGGATGTCCGGATCCGTGGTGAAGCGATAGATGCGGGGCTTTTCCCGATTGGCGGCGACCCCGAAGTGGGAGCCTTCAGAATCGCGCGCGTTGTGGAAATCGGCGTCCTGGAGATGCTTGCCGGAGAAGGTCAGCTCGAGGTCGCTCTTCAGGCCCGCGGCCTTCTCCTCGGGCATGAGCTCCCAGGTGCCGCTGCCGCCGCCGACATGCTTGGGTCGGTTCGGGTAGTGGAACTCGGGCCAGTCGGTGGCGCTGAACGTGCCGTCGTCCATGAGCGTCACGGTCCCGAACGGGTCGGCGCTGTAGGTGCCAATCATGTCCTGCTGAGTGAGTTCAGCAGGACGTTTACCCTCGTCGCCACATGCAGAGTAGCGGGCGCCCCAGTGCTGGTGACCGAGGTGGCCACAACCAGAGGACATATCAGACCAATGGCATGCCAACTCATCTCGAATCCCTTGAAACGGGCCAAGTCGAACGTATCAAGAATCTCAAAGGCACGGTCATTGCACGTCACCGGTGGACGCTTCCGAGGCTCGTCATCGAGCATCGGCGGCGCGTTCTGCCTGGAGCGTGTCTGAGGTCCGGCCGCTCGGCCCGTCGACGCGCCCTAGGCCAGGATGGTGTCCATGTCCAGCGAACCACTGCAAATCTCGGTCGACCAACTGCGTCACGCCTTTGATGTGGCGCTTCGGCACATAGAAGCGTCGGTCGGCCATACGGTGTCGCTCAAGGAGGACTGCTTCTGGTCCGTCCCTGGTGACGAGCTCTACAACGTACACACCGAGCCCCAGGCCCTCGCGATCGGGCAGCCTTTCGGATTCATGGCAACACCTTGAGGATCTGCTCACTGACCAGGACCGGGCGGTGGGCTACCACCTCGTGTGGCTTGCCGAAGTGATCCGGGCGATCGGCCAGGAGGTTGCCTGACAGAGGCCGACGACCCGGCAGAGCCCCTCGTGTCACCACTACGGCATGTCCGGCGCCTCATGAGCGGATCCATAGCCGGATTGTTGCGACGTGACCATCCCCTGGAAGACGTAGGCTCGCTTGTCGAACCGTTGAAGAAGGGGTGCGCCCTCACCACGCTGCGACTGTCGCCCCGTTACGCGACCACGCTGCTGCGGGCTCTGCTCGTGCTGACCTGCACCGAAGTCACCCCCTGACCGACGATCTTGGGAGAAGCCAACCGCCCACGACCAGTACGAACGCAAGATCACTGACTCACACCAGCCCCAACGACCTGCAGGTCGAAGTTGGTGGATCTTCAATGCTCGGGCTCACCGGTCTTTGAGGCAGAGGCCGCCGTAGGCGGGGCTGTCGGGCACCAGGTTGGTGGCGGTGGAGGCGAAGGCGACAAAGCGCCCGTCGGCGCTGATGCGGGGACTGAACGAGTCGCCGTTGGCCTCGGTGCCGTCCGCGCGGACGCTGACGCGGACGGTGCCGGGATGCTTGGGCGTGCCCGAGGCCGACGAGGCCACCGGAACCGCTGCGGCACAGAGGACCAGAGCGGCGGCCAGGATGACAACGGGTCTGCAGTGGCGCAGGGATCACCACGGTTGAGGGGAAGTGCAGGCGCGGAGAGTCAACTGCCTGCCAGGCTCCGGTCAATGATGCCGACCCGCTTCCACCACCGGATACGGCCGTTGTGGCAGCGGCGCCTGGCCAGTAGCAACCAACAGGGCCCCTTGGAGCCGATGCGGCGAGTGGATCACCACGTCGGCGACAAGGGGCCCTGCCGCATCACCACCACGAGCCTTCCCGCTGTTACCAGGGATACCAGGCGCCGTTATACCACTGCTCGTTGGCGTCGTCGTTGTGGTGATCCATGTTGAAGTCCGGCCAGTAGTTGTCGTTGTGGTTCTTCGGGTAGGTCCCGGCGCCGGCGGACTCGTCGCAGATGTAGTCCCAGTAGCAGATCGACTTGACCGGCACGTTGCCGAAGTTCCGGTCAGCGCCTGCGAGCGGGTAGCCGATGATACCGCCGAACGGCGCGGCGCTGCCGTTGGTGCCGGGCCCGCCCTGACGCTTGGGGTCCGCGAGGAGAATGGCGTTGACGTTGCCGAACGTCCTCCAGTTCTCGCTGATCCAGACGTGCACTACCGCGGCACCCAAGGAGTACCCGCCCATCTTGACGTGCTGTCCCGGGCACGCGGCACGTTGCTCTCGGACCAGCCGGTTCAGCTCGTTGACGCCCGACCGGACACCCAGGCCGGTGGGGATATCGCTCAAGTACCCTACGTGCTGCTGGATGTTGCCGGTGAAACGGTCGTTGTTCCACCTGCTCCACGTGCCCCCGACAACAATCGTGTACGTGCCCTCGCACGGAGCTGTTGCCACCCGCGCTGTTGCCGCCTGCGCTGCGGACCCCTGCGCCAGTGAAAGCCCCGATGCCAGCAGAAGAGCGGCCAACGCGGCCGCGATCCTTCCTCTTCGCATTCGATTCTCCCCATGTAGTGGGCCTACGCGTCCGCCGTCCGATGCGGTGCACGGTCGGTCGGCCGAGTTTGCTGGACGACAGTGGCAGTGGCCGATGAAATCCCTGTGAAACCCGTAGGGTCCGAGCGGACTCACGCCAAGGGTGGGCCGCCGACCGGTGCCCACGGTGACCAGTTGCCGCTGGGCGCGAGCTGGTAGCGGCCGTTCAGCGGGCCGGCGGAGGTCCCGGCGATGATCTCGATGCGCCCGTCGGCGTTGGTACCGAACCCGGCCCCGGACGCGCCGGGGCCGAAGCTCTCCCATGCCGGCCAGCCGGAGCCGTTCTCCCAGCGGTGCGCCGTACCGGTGCGGCCGATAGCGGAAACCTCCATCCTGCCATCGGCGTTGCGCCCGATGTGGACTCGTGCGTTCGACGGCCCGCCGAAGGCGTTCCATGCGGACCATTGAAGGTCCACCAACTTTGAAACCTGCAGGTCGTTGGGGCTGGTGTGAGTCAGTGATCTTGCGCTCGTACTGGTCGTGGGCGGTTGCCTTCCCCCCAGATCGTCAGTCAGGGGGCGACTTCGGCGCGGGTCAGCACGAGCAGGGCCCGCAGCGGCGTGGTCGCGTCACGGGGCGACAGCCGCAGCTTGGTGAGGACGCGCCGGTTCTTCAGGTGCGCGAAGGCGTGTTCGCAGACTGCGCGGACGGACGCGATCAGCTTGTTGACCTGCTTCTTCGCTGACGTGAGGGGCTTGGTGCGGGCGGTCTTGTAGCCGGTGATGACCACCGGGTTGTCCGGGTCGTCGTCCAGGCCGACGAATCCGAGGTCACCGATGGCGCCCAACTCCTGGGCGCGCAGGCGCTCGACGAGGTGGTTGTAAACCAGCTTCACCATGACCGGCCCGTCCGCCCGCGTACCACGTCCATGATCCGCTGATAGTCCGCGGGCCGGACCGTCTCGTCCATGCCCCGCTCATGTGGTGGCACCGCCAGCACCGCACGGCCCGCGACCTGCCCGGCAGGCGATGTCATAGCCGGCGCGGATTCGGCACGCAAAGGATCCCCACCTCATCCGGCGCTGGGTGGGGCGCGAAGCGTCCGGCCTGCCCTTCTCGGTGCGGCGCTGTTCATGCCCATAGCCCATGTCCTGGAGACAGTGTGGCCCGGCCTTCTCCTCGGACTGCCGCCGGTCCACCGCCACCCCCTCGCCCACCTGCCTACGCCGTCGACGAGGTAGGTGTTTGGACTAAGACCGTGTCCTACATGGTGAGTTTGAGAAGTCGTTTGTAGCAGCAGATCGCCGCTCCGAGGCCGAGAAAGGCCAGGTAGTTGCGGGGGTGGCGTTCGTAGCGGATGGTGAGGCGGCGGTAGCCGGTCAGCCACGCGATGGTGCGCTCGATCACCCAGCGTCGCTGGCCGAGGCGTTCGCTGGAGTCGATGCCTTTGTGGGCGATGCGGACGCCAATATGCTTGCCCCACAGCCATCTTCGCAGGTGGGGGATGTCGTAGGCCTTGTCGGCGTGGAGCCGTTGCGGTTTGGATTCTGCTGCGTGGGATTCGTGTCCCATGTGGAAATGGGAGAGCATCGGCTTCAGGGCGAGGCTGTCGTGGGTGTTGGCGGCGGAGAGGCCGACACGGAGGGGCAGTCCGCCTGCGTCGGACAGGATGTGCATCTTGGAGCCCGGCGTGCCCCGGTCCACGGGCGACGGACCTGCAAGTTCGCCCCCCCCTTTTTTGGCCCGCACATGGGCCGCATCCAGCACGGTGCGGGACAGGTCTACCAGGCCCTGCCCGTCCAGGAGCTCGAGCACCTTCTGGTGGAGCCGGCCCCAGACACCGGCCCGGGACCAGATCAGGAACCTGCGGTGCACCGTCGACTTCGACGCCCCGAAGCACGGCGGCAGAGCCCGCCACGCACACCCGCTCACCAGCACATAGACGATCGCGGCGAAGACCGCCTCGTCATCGATGTTCGCTACCCCGCCGCCTTGCGGACGCACCCGCGTCGCAGGCAGCAGCGGCTTCACCAACTGCCACAGCCCGCACGGAACAATCCAGCCCCACCGCCCACTCCCCATGACCGCACCAACGGCCAACAACCATGTAGGACACGGTCTAAGACCGTGTCCTATGTGGTGAGGCGGATGAGCCTCTTGTAATAGCACAGGGCGGCGGCGAGGCCGAGAAAGGCCAGGTAGTTGCGGGGATTGCGCTCGTAGCGGGGGCTGAGTCGGCGGTAGCCGGAGAGCCACGACATGGTGCGCTCGATGACCCAGCGGCGTCGTCCTAATCGTTCGCTGGACTCGATGCCTTTGCGTGCGATGCGAACTCCGATGCGCTTCCATCGAAGCCATCTGCGCAGGTCGGCGCGGTCGTAGGCTTTGTCCGCGTGCAGGCGTTGGGGTTTGAAGTACCGGCCGTTGTACGGGTCGTGTCTCGTTTGGTGACCCTCGACCATGGGCTTCAGGCCTTCGCTGTCGTGGGTGTTGCCGGCTGAGACGCCGACAAGGAGGGGCAGTCCGTTCGCGTCCGACAGGATGTGCATCTTGGAACCCGGCTTGCCCCGGTCCACGGGGCTCGGACCTGTGTGTTCGCCCCCTTTTTAGCCCTGACGTGGGCGGTGCCGAGGACGACGCGGGTGACATCGACCAGCCCTGCGTCGTCGAGCCGGTGCAGCACAGCTTCGTGTAGTCGTGCCCAGACGCCGGCCCTCGACCAGATGAGGAACCTGCGGTGGGCGGTCGACTTCGATATGCCGAAGCAGGGCGGCAGCGCCCGCCAGGCGCAGCCGCTGACCAGGACGTAGATGATGGCCGCGAACAGCGTCTCATCAGGTGTGTCCTGCGTTCCACCGCCCTGCGGGCGCACCCTCGACGGAGGGATCAGCGGCTTGGCGATCTCCCACAACCCGTCCGGAACAATCCAACTCCATGTACCCCGCCCCATGAACGGGCCAACGATGGCCTCACCACATAGGACACGGTCTAAGAGGTCGTCTCAGTTGGCAAGACTTCGGTAGCAGATGAGGGCACTGGCGATGCCGACAAAGGCGAGGAAGTGCTCGGATTTGCGCTCGTAGCGGCGGTGCAGGCGGCGGCAGCCGCCCATCCACGACAGCGTGCGCTCTACGACCCAGCCGTGCCGGCCGAGACGGCCGGAAGTCTCCACTCCACGCCTGGCGATGCGCGGCACGATCTGCCGACGTCGCAGCCAGTTCCGCAGGTGATCGAAGTCGTACCCTTGCCCGCGTGGAGCCGGGCTGGTCGGCGGCGCCGGGGGCCGCGGCGTGAGCGGACGGGAGGTATGCCGCGCATCATTGGCACCAGGACCTGGCTTTTGTGCAGGTTGGCGGCGGAGATGCCCACCGAGATCGGCAGGCCGTTGCGGTCGCAGATGACATGGATCTTCGACCCTTTCTTGCTGCGGTCGGTCGGATTCGGTCCCGTCAGGGGCCCCTTTGACGGCGCGGACGCTGATCAAGGCGATTGCGCAACGCGACCAGTCCGCATCGAGCCGAGCTGGTCCAGCAGCACACGGTGCAGCTTGGTCCAGACCCGGGCCGCAGACCAGTCGGTAAAGCGCCGGTGCACAGTCTGCCAGGAGGCTCCGAAGACCGTCGGCAGCTGCCGCCAGGCGCAACCGGAGGCCGCGCGTCAGCGCGGGAAAATTGCGGCTCGTCCGGGGCGCCGCCGCCGATGAGTCGCGTGGGGCGGGCCGTCGGGGAAGCGCTCAAGGCACTCCCAGGCCCCGCCCCCCCGCAAGGGCGTCGTCATCTTCCCAGCGTCATGCCCCTGGCAAGACCGCGGCGCGGTGACTCACGTGAATCCCTCCCCGGAAAGCTCAGTCAGTTCAGAGCCGCATTGTCCTCGTCCAGCTCCGGCGCGTGCGGGCCGCGTAGCGGGCGGAGTCCTTGGCCAGGGCCGCTGGCCTTGCTGTTGAATTGGTAGCGGCCCAGGAAGCTGATGTGCCGGTCCTTGAGCGGGGAGAGCTGGGCGACGTCCTCGCCCTTGAGAGCGACTCCACGTTCACCTGTCGTTCCCAGGCCGCACCCATGGAGCAAAGCGCTGGCCAGGTACCGCATCCTCCCGCCAGTACCTCAGAACGGTTTCGTGCACGATTTCGAGTCGTCCCGCAGCGATGAAACACAAGGCTGGCTCCCGGCCGTTCGCGTCCGCTTCGAAGGCAACCAGAACACCCGGAGTCCCACAGAGCTGCCGACCGACTCTCCTCGACTCCTCGGGCGTGGGCGCGCGAAAGACCGGATCGTGAAACGTCGTCGGGCAGCTGACGAAGAGCGGATCACTGAAGACCAGCTCCAAGCCATGGTGGTACGTCAGGTCGTGCCCGGCGGCAAGCCGGACCTCGTCAGTGTTCCAGGTGATGACCTCCCAGTCCCACCAGGATCCCTCGGGGAGCCGGATCGCCGCGTGCTGGAATTCGGTATCCATGCTCAGCCCTTCAACCTGTTCGGACAGATTGAAGGCTACAAGGCAACCAAGACATGACGTTGTACCCGCCGGAAACACCGAGACTCGTCTGCGCGGTTCTCCGCGAGGTGGGGAGGTGGCTGACCGGACGGTGACCGGCAGTCCTCACAGACACTGAGGGCTGACGGTCACACGCCGTCCGATCATTATCGGAGGCCCTCGTCGCGGACTGTCCCTCCGTGGCGGGGGCCTGTAGGCCGGAAGCATCTATCCGGACCCGTGAAGCACGCTGGCAGCCGGCCCCGGGCCCCGCACCCATAGCCGGAAAGGCTCCGGCGCCTCCCGTCGTCTGCGTTCCTGTCCCCGCGCTCGGGAATGTCTGCGCCGTCGGGGTAGCCGGATCATCGCCCCGCAAAAACAACGGAGATGGCTGACCCGCGGCGATGCGGCTACTGGGCAGGCTGCGCGGGTCCGGGAAGCCCCGGTGTGCTCACGGGGTCGGCGAGCGTGATCCGTCCACCAGTGGAAGGGCCGGGATCGCTGATCTGGAGCGACGTTGGGCAGAGGAGGGGCTGCCGCTATTGCTGGTGGGCGCGGGGCGAGGCTGGGGTCAGCGGCTCTCCCACCTTGGCTGCAGGGTGCGCAGGAGGTCGCGGGTGCCTCGGGAGAGTTTGGCTACGACGCGTTCCCAGGAGTGGTCGATCATCTCGGCGATCTCGTCCTGCGGCACGGTGCCGTCAAGGCTCGGGCCGGGCCGGACTCCGTCCGGCTCAGCGGGCACAGCCGGGCTGCGGATACGCGTCTGCGCTCGCTGGGGCGGGACTTGGTCCAGAACCTCACTGAAGGGTGTCGGTAGGGGAGACGCCGTGATGGCGGGCGCAGGTGGGATGCCGGCGAGTAGGTATTGGATCGATGGGCTGCCCAGGGGAAGCTGTGGGTACTAGCCTCGATGACGGACGGCCACAAGGCAGGAGGTAGTCCGCATGTCCCGTGGTCAGGAGCAGACCTGCAATGCGTGCAACGGTGCAGGGATGACCGACAAGGAGCGGCACACCGTAGAGCTGAACGAGAAGGGCGAGCAGGTGCCGGTCACCCGTACCTTCATTTCGGCCTGTTCGCACTGCTCCGGTACGGGAAAGGTCTCAGGATGAGTGACGAGACGGACTCGGGGCGGGCACAGATGCGGCCGGTGTTCACCTGCGTGATCTGCGGCTGCACCTACCTGCCGCCCAAGACGATGCACTACCCACAGCTCGACACCGACGCCTCCCCCCTGCACTGCAGCACGCCTCAGTGCCGCGACGCATGCGCTGCCCTGCCCAGGCCGCTCAGGACTGTCATGGCCGCGATGGCGTGGGAACGGGCGCGGCCGTGGATGGAACGGGAGCCCTCGACGCTGCCGGAGCGGGCGCGGCGCCGGACCCGAGGGCGTACACGGCCGCGGAGCGCCCGTTCGAAGCTCGGGTGAGCTGCGCCCGCGGGCGCCGGAAGGCCCCTTTCGTTGCCGACCGGACGGCGCTGGGGTCGAAGGCCGGAACTGGCGACCAAACGTAATCGTGGGCTTCGCAACGCCTGCTGGCCATGCCCGGGTGGCCCGGCCTCCGGCTGCCCGGACGGGTGGCCGCCTCGGATACCACGCCACCACGGGTACCGGCTTCTGCCCCGATCAGCAGGCGGACACCGACCGTGGCCTGTCGGCAGGTACTGGCGCCCCGGGGCGCGCCGCGTCACGGCCCGGGGCGCGCGGCGTACAGAAGGATGAACGGGGCGACCATCAGCACGTACTGGAGACAAGCCATCGCGCAGCGCGCTGCAGCGAAGCGGTTGGGCACCAGCGCGGCGACCAGGCCGGTTCCGCCTGCGGCCCACATCACCGGCCAGCACCAGCCGATCGCCTCCATCAGAGGCTCAGAGCATCCGTCGTCGTAGCAAGCGGCCGTCGCCATCTGCATGCCCGCCATCACCACCACCTGGAGCAGGAAGACTGGCACGAAGAGGAAGAGGCCGATGACGGCCAGGCGCCGACTCGTCAAGACGTACCCCGGCGAGTGCCCGGTCTCCGGCGGACGGACAGCATTCATCGCGCCTTCCGGCCGGACCGGGGAGGAAAGCTGGTGACGGGTCATGCCGCCACCTCACCACCCCGACGAAGCCAGAGGAATCCGTACCAGTACTCACAGTGGACGGGCCGAGGTACTCAGACCACGGCTGCGCGCCGGTCAGCTACCGCCCGCAAGCGATGTCAGTGGCTTCCCTTAGATTCCCGTCCCATGAGTTCCTCCCTGAGCGTCTACCTGCTCGACGTGACCGTTACGCGCGCCTTGGTCGGATCCCGCGACGACCAGCTGCTTGAGGTGATCCGCACCGAATTCGCGGACAGCCTGGCCCGCGACGACGACTACTTCAGCCACGCGATCGCGAAAGGCGCCCCCACGGCATACGAGGCACTGCGCGCCGTCATCTACGGCGGCCCCTTCAGCGACGAGCAGGACCACGCCTTCCAGTACGGCTACGCCTACGACCGGCTGTGCTCACTGACCGGCTCGTTCCTGGACAACTCCTGCTTCACACCGCACCGGGGCGACTGGCTGTCCGTAGTCGACCAGGGCCTGACCGCCCTGGGCATCACCGCCGTGTCCGTGGCAGCCTTCGGCTACAACGATCTGCCCGAACCCCTCCCGTACACCTACACGCCGGGTTGCGGCGAGTGGACGCCTGAGGCCATCGCCCAGGCGCTGGAACAGTTCGAGGCCACCAAGCGGGCAGTCGACGAGTCGGGGCAGGCCCCGCCGCTGGAGCCCGAAGTCGTCGAGGCCGTCATGCAGTGCCTGGGCTGGATGCGGCACGCGAAGGCCCGGCCCGGCTTCGGTGTCATCGGCTTCCGCTCCTGATTGCAGGTCACTTTCTGTACGGGTTCCAGGGTCGCTGACCCCAGCTAGCCGGAGCGTGAAGCGCTCTGACATGGGACAACGCTCCCGAGGTCGCAAGGCGTGTTTGCTGCCCCGCCCCTTAACAAGATCATTAACGCCGCGATCCGGGCCCATCGAGGCCCGGATCGTGCGCGAGAAACGGTGTCAAAAAGTCGTGGTACTCAACAAATAGAGGGGCACCGTTTTCTGTACGACCGGGGCCATGCAGCCGCCCCGCCACCAAGCCGACGACGATCTCCTCGCCCCCGTCCCGGCCGTACGGACCGGCACCCTCGTCGGGTACGCACGGGTGTCCACGAGGGGCAACTACTCGACCGGCAGATCCGCGCCCTTGCGGATGCCGGGTGCGAACGCATCTTCACCGACAAGAAGTCCGGCAAGAACGCCGAGCGCGAGGAAGGCACCAATCGTCCAGGGCACCAATCGTCCAGGCACCAACGAGGGCCTCGACGCAGCCCGCGCCCGCAGCGCCCGCCTGGGCTGCGTTCGAGCCGTATTAGACGTCAGGTTTGGCCACCAGTAAGCCCATAGTTGACGCCATTAAGAAGAGTGCTCACCCCACGCCCCAGAGAGCCGCCGAGAAGGCCATTGCCATCCGCAGGTGTAACCAGGGCGACGATCGTCAAAGTGGCGATCACGCTTTTTGCGAGCGCGATAGCTACTCGCCGGACACGTGTCATAGCACCTCCAAGACTCGACTTTGCAGCTAGCACCGTCCCCCGCTGCCGGAGCCAGGCTTCCCCTCCGCCAAGTCCATAGACATAAACCGCCCTTACGAGTGAGATCTCTCTCCGGGACGCAGCATGCCGCAAGAGTCGAGAGCGGAAGCAACGAGGAGAGCGCCGCCTGCCTACCGAACAGGCCTGTTCGCCGCCGACGTGCGGGCCAAGTACGACCACATCCCGGCGGACACGGCGACGCGGGGCGTCGGCCAGATTCTGGCGTTCGTGGCCGCCGGCGCGGCCAGCGAGAAGCCGCTGAGCCCGTCCCCGCTGGTGGACGACTTCTGGCACGCGTTCGTCCTTCGGACCAAGGCGTATGCCGACTTCTGCCAGGAGACGTTCGGGAAGTTCGTTCACCACCAGCCCGGGTTCCTGGATCGTGAGGAGCACGGCGGGGGCAAGGGTCTGCGTGCCAGGACCGTGGAGGCCATCCGGGCGGCCGGGTACACGGTCGACCTGGAGTTCTGGCCGGAGTTGGACATCGCCGACTGCTCGCAGTGTCACGCGAACTGTCACAACAGCCCGAAGTGCAACGCCGCCAAGACCAGCTGATCAGCGCACAGGCACCCGGGCCGGCCGTACCCACGTGGTGCGGCCGGTCGCGCCCATGAATACGACGGAGGAGCACGTGAGCGACACGACGGCGTGGGACACCTACGCCCACAGGAAGCCCGGCGGCCGGCGGGAGAAGAACGCCGAGGGGGAGACCACCTGGTTCAACTGGACCCAGTACCCCGACCACGGCCCCGGCATCGAAGTGCTGGGCGAGAGGGCAGGCGCCTCCGTCCTGGAGCTGGGATGCGGTACAGGTGGCAACCTCGCCCACGTTGCCACCGTCGGGCACCGCGCCGTCGGCGTCGACATCTCGCCCGTTCAGCTCGACGCGGCCCGCGAGCGCTGGGGCGACCTGCCGGGCCTGGAGCTGCACCAGCGCGGCGCGCTCGACTTCATGAGCGAGACCGCCGAGCGCTTCGACGCCGTGTACTCCGTCTTCGGCGCCATCTGGTTCACCGACCCGGACCAGATGCTCCCCGCCATCCGCCAGGTCCTTAAGCCCGGCGGAGTGCTCGCCTTCTCCCAGCGGCCCCCGGTCGAAGGCTGCTACGGCTGCCAGGCGTCCTACATCAACCAAGCCGACGACCCGAACCCGCTGGTCGTCAAGCGCTGGGACTACACCCCCGACATGTGGACCGACCGACTGAAGCAACACGGCTTCCGCTACCCCCTGGCGAACGAGATCGCCCCGCCCGACGGCTGGAAGACTGGCACGCTCCTGGTGCGCGCCTTGGCGTCGTCTTCCTGAACGGGCTTCCCGCCGGTACCGCCTCACACTCCCCATGCCGATTCCGGAGGGCTCGCGCCCACTTGTTTCTCTGTACATCCAGCAGTGGGTCTAGGAGCAAGAGGAATGCGAGCGACAGCACCAGCGGTGCCGTGCGGCCGTGGCAGCAAGCATGGGTTACGACTACGAATACACGTACCCCGGAGCCCGTACCGTTCCCGCAGTAGACCGATGAACGCGACCACCTGTACGCGGTCGCCGGCTACCTGCCCCCGCAGGGCCCGGCCACCGACGGCTACGCCGACCCCGGCCTGATGCATGTCCTGGACGCGCTCAAGGGCACACCGTCCCAGATCGTCGACGACCTCGGCACCATCGTCATACAAAACCCCATGGCCGTGGCCCCTTCTCGGTCCTCTGGCCGGCCTTCCCGGCCGCGAGGGCAACGGTGCCTGGGCCTGGTTCACCCGGCCCGAGGTGTGCGGCAGCTACCTCGAGGAGGATCACGAGGCGATCGGCCGCGTCATCGTCGCCGACCTGCGCGCGGCGGTCTACCGGCACTGCCGCCGCGCTGCCAGGCAGGCCCTCGTCGACGAGCTCCTCAAGAGGAGACTGGAGTTCGCGGCCATGTGGGAGCTGGGTGAAGTCACGCTCGTGCGCTCCACCCGTAAGACGCTCCTCCACCCGCGGGCCGGCCGCCTCGATCTCCAGGGCGACGCCGTCCTCAGCCCTAACACCGGCAACCGCCTCTTCCTCTATCGTCCCCAGCCCGGTACCGACGCCGCCGAACGCCTCACCTTCCTCCACGGCGTGGATAACGAAACCTTCACCAGCTGACGGGGCGCGGAGTCCGTAGGGCCACCGGAAGATCCCTCGTGTCCTCAGCCCGGCCCGCCCGTAGCGACATCCGAGCCCGCCGCAGAGGGCGGGCCGGGAGCTCAGGGGAGTGCGGCCGGCTGCCGACGGCGCCGGAGCGCCGGCCGGGTGCTGGGGCAGCGCGCGTGTTCGTCGGTGTCGTCAGCGGGTGGCGGCGAGGTGGGCCTGGTGCTGGGCACGGTGCCGGGGCTGCTCGGGTTCGGCCAGGACGCGCCGGCCGTGCGGCTCGCCGACCTGGCCGCACGAACTGCTACAGACCGCGGTAGGAACGGCGGCCGGCGCAGCCGGAGTCCGGGTCGCGCGGCTTGCCTGAGGGGCTGACCGCGTGGTCGCAGGTGGTGCCGTCGGCGTGGAGCGGTTCGACTTTCAGGGAGTAGCCGCAGCCGCCTTCAACAGCAAGGGACCCCGTCGCCATGTCGTCCACATCCTCCGCCCCGCCCTGGAATGTCCAACGACTACCCGGTGCCGATGGCCGCGTCTTCCTGGTCACCGGCGGCAACGCCGGCATCGGGTACTTCGTCGCGGAGCAGTTGTCGGCAACCGGAGCCACCGTCGTACTCGGCAGCCGGAATCCCGCCAAGACCCAAGCTGCCACGGCCTCGGTCCGTGCGCGCGTCCACGGCGCACGGGTGCGGGCCATACGGCTCGACCTCGCTGACCTCTCGTCGCTCGAAACAGCAGTGGAATCACTGGAGGTGGAACGCCTCGACGCGGTAGTCCACAACGCCGGCGTCGCGCTTGACGACCCGCCGCGCAAGGAGACCGGGGACGGTCACGAGCTCATGTTCGGCACGAACCATCTCGGGCACTTCGTCTTGACCCAGTGGCTGATGCCGCTGCTGTCGCCTGCGCCAGCGGCCCGCGTTGTGACCATGGGCAGCTTCGCGACGAAGTCCGAGCGGCTCACCTCGACGACCTGCAGTCCCGGAAGGACTACCAGCCCAAGCGCACCTACGGACGCTCCAAGTTGGCCCAGATGTACTTCGGCGTCGAACTCGACCGCCGCCTGCGCGCTGCCGGCAGCACGGTGGCGAGCGTGGTGGTCCATCCCGGCGGCGCGCTGGAGTCCCTCACCCCGTCACGGCCACCGGTCCATGTGCGAACCACCGGTGCACGGCTGAGCGCGGCACCTGCGGCCCTCCTCGTCCAGGGCAAGCACGCCGGCGCTTGACCCGCGGTCCGGGCGGTGTTCGACCCGGCCGTGCGTGGAGGCCAGCTGTGGGGACCGCGCGTCTTCGGCCTGCGCGGTGAGCCCCGACGTGCACCGGTGTGGAACCACCTCGCCGACCCCTCCGTCGCGGCACGGTTGTGGGACGCAAGCTGTGATCTGACCGGCGCCGACCTCAGCACCATTTTCGGATAGCTCAGGAACGCGCGCGTTGGCCAACAGGTGGTCGAGCAGTTCCTGGGGGCGAGGATGTCTCGGGCGGCGGCAGGGCGCGGAGCCCGTCGCGGATGTCCTCGACCCTGTCAGCGGTCGGCGGGACCGGCCTGCCGTCCTGGTCGGTGGGGAGGTGGAGGCAGCCGAAGGAGATCAGGTGGATCGGGTGCACGAAGATGCCTCCTGGGTTGCTGATGGAGGGTGGGAACGGGGGCGCCGCGGACGGCCCGGGAGAGGCGGGCGCGGCGCTTCGGGGTGGTGCTACTGGGTGGTGGTGTCGGCGACCACGGGGAACTGGTCGCTGCCGGGTCCATGACGACTCCGGCGTCAGTGCACTGGGCGCGCTGAGCGGCGGCGTATTCGTCGGCGGACCACGATCCGCGGGGGTGGCCGGCGAGGAACGGCTCCAGGACGGTGTGTGGTGAGGTGCGGCGGTTGTCATCGGGACGCGCCGCCGTTCTCGGAGGCGTCGATCAGGTCGCCAATCGCTTCGGGGCTGGCCCCTCGCTGACCCACGCCCCGGGCGCCGTGAAGACCGGGACCTGGCCGCGGTCGGCGTCGAAGGCGCGTGTCAGAGGCGATGATGGTGCCCCGATACGTCGATCACGAGGTCAGGAGCACCGATGCCACGACGGGTTCATCAGCCACTGGAGGACGAGGAGGTCGACTTTGTGCTCAGGATGTGTGAAGGCCCGGTCCTCGCCTACTTCTCCGGGACGTGGCCGAAGGCGATCGAGGCATGCCGGGCAATGGACCTTGTCGTGGGTCGGATCGCCGAGGAGTACGCGAACCTCCTGATGGCCGTCAAGATCGACATCACCCGCTGTCCGGAGGCGACCAAGCGGTACGGCATCACGGGAGCCCCGTCCGTCGTCCTGCTCAAGGAAGGTGAGGTGGCGGCACGCGGCGCGGGGCCGATGACCTACACCGAGGTCCGGGATCTCCTGCTCGCTCACTTCTGACCGGCCGCCCGCCCTTCTCCGGCCGGGGAGGCGGATTCCCCGAGCCCAGGAAGCCGTCCAGGACTATCGCGTCGTCCACGATTCAGCCCGCCGCGGCCAGGGGCTGCGAGGCTCGGTAGGCGGCCTCGTACGCGGCCGCGATCTTCTTCGGGATGACGCCCTGGTCGGCGACGGTGTGCCCGTTCGCGCGGGCCCACGTGCGGATCGCGGCCAGCTGTTCCTTGCTGCGCCGCATCATGGGGGTCGGCTCGGTGGCCGGGTCTGCGGTGGGGCCGCGGCCGCTGGCCTTGACCGTGCGCAGATCCGCCATGGCGGCCTCGAGTTCGGCCTTGGCCCTGGCGACGTGCCCTTCGGCGTCGCGCGTGACCTGCTCGGAAGCGTGTCGGCCGCGCAGCTCGGTGAGGTCAGCGCGGATGCGTGCGGCGCGGTTGCGGATGCTGGCGGCAATGGGGTCCGTGGTGGGGAGATAGGGGAGTAACGAGGTGGTGGTGTTCCCGTCCGGTGGCAGCCCGAGGATGTCCAGGAGTCGGAGCAGGTCGTCCTCGTCGTGGGCTCGGCGTGCGGCGGCGCGGGCGGCGGCCGTGTTCTGTTCGGAGGTGGTGGGCTGGAGACCGATGAGCTCAGCCGTGAGCGGCTTGCTGAAGTCCGCGAACATCACGAATCCTTGGCGGGCCGGTTGATGAGCCGAAGGGTCGCTTGACAGCGGCCACCAGGTTTTCCCATGTATGGCCAGTTGGCACGGTTACGCGAGGTAGCCGAAGGGAGTCGCCGTAATGGGATATTCACGAGCGGAACGGTCATCTGGTTGGCAGGCTTGAGTCATGAACGCCCAGCTCAATGACGTGCCGAGCCATTCCTGGCTCGGTGCCCCGATCGATGCCCGCTCCCTGTTCGCCCCGGAGCAGGCGGCGCTGATGGCCACGCTGAGCAGCCTGGCGTCAGCCGACTGGGGCAAGGAGGCGGTGCCGGGCTGGACCTCCGGGATCTTGCCGCGCACGTCCTGGGCGACTTCTACGGGCGCCTCGCCCGGGACCGTGATGGCCGCAAGGACGGCCCCGGCTTCGCGCCAGGTGAAACGCTGGAGGCGTTCATCCACCGCATCAACCAGGAATGGGTCGACGCCCACCGCCGGGTGAGCCCGGCCGCGCTCACCGACACCCTTGACCTGATCGGCGGGCAGGTCGCCCGGTTTTTCGAGGCCGCTGACCCCGGCTCCCCCTCGCTGGGGGTGTCCTGGGCCGGGGTCGATCCGGCGCCGATGTGGTTGGACAGCGCCCGTGACTTCACCGAGTTCTGGACCCACCGCCAGCAGATCCGCCACGCCATTGGCCAGGACACGGATCCCGATCCGTTCCTGTCCGTGGTCCTGGACACCTTCATGCGGGCCCTGCCCCACACCCTGCGCGAGGTCACCGCGCCAGTTGGCACGCAGATCCAGGTGCGGATCAACGGCCCGGCCCGGCCGACGGCAGCTGGACGGTGACGGCCATCGGGGATCACTGGTCGCTTGCCGAGCCGGACGCCAAACGGCCTGCCGCGCTCGTCGCCCTGGATGCGGAGACCGCCTGGCGCCTGTGCACCCGCGGCGTCCAGCCGGACACCGCCCTGGCCCGCGCCCGCATCGACGGCGACCGTGAACTGGCCGAAGCAACCTGCCAAATCGTGTCAATCATCTACTGACGCCAACCAATTTGGCGGCAGTCACATGCGGTGACACAGGCGGCCAGTTGCCTCCCCAATAACTGGCCGCTAACACATCGCATCGTGGGGCTTCACGTGCGGGCCCAGTGCCACTGGTCCAGCTGGTAGTCGACGAGAGCGCACAGCGGCAGGGTGCGGCGCTGCGCGTATTCGTCTTCGACGGTGGCGGTAGCCATGTCGCCGCGGCGGCGCAGGACGATGTAGAGCATGCCGGGTCCTGGTCGCGGAGCTCGGTCAGGCGGATGGCGGCGGTCGCCGCGGGGATGTGCCCGTACGGGGCCGGGGAGCGCACGATGATGGAAGCCATACTGGTTTCCCCTTCTCGTTGATGCGGGATGGGTGGCTTGGGACGGGCGACGTGGTTGCCAGGCAATGGCGGCCGTCCCGGGGACGTAGCTACAGCTCGATGGCGCTGGTGTGGGTCCAGCTGAAGGGGTTGTCCCAGCGGCCGGCCCACGTGGCCGACCAGTCGGGCTCCCAGCCGGGGCGCAGTCCGCGCGCTCCCCAGCCGTCCGGCCGTGTGCGCGGTGAACGCGGCGTCGTACGGCCGTGCTCCGCCCGCCGCCCCCACACAGCATCGGCCCGGACCATGGGTGGCACCCCACCGTGAGGTCCTCGATGGGGTGACCGGGTCATGCAGGGCGTGATCAGCGGCTTCTGCGGACCTCAGCGCGGAACGCATAATCGGTTGCCTGTTGGCGATGGTGGTGGATGCAATGTCCGGCATGATCACGCAGGTGCGTTCGCCACGGCGAGATGAGATGGACGCGTACCACCGGGCCTTGTCACTCGGCGATCTGGGCAACCTGCGACCGCATCGTCACACGGGAGACGCCAACGCATGAATACGTCACCATCGTCATCTGCAGCGGAGTGGACTGACGGCTCATCAGTGCGGATCGGCGCTCTCGTTCCGCTGACTCGGCCTGGCTGGGTCGAGGCAGGCCAGCACTTGCTCGCTGGACTCGAGCTGGCCGTTCGCGAAGTCAATGAAGCTGGCGGGATCGTCGGAAGACCACTTGAGCTGGTGGTCCGAGACACCGCGGCTGATCCGCAAAGGGCTGCGGCGGCCGTAGACGAACTGGCTCGTCTGGGCGTGGCTGCCTTGGCGGGGGAGTATCACAGCGTCGTCGCTCGCGCCGCTGCCGCCAGGGCCGACGCCCTCGGCCTGCCGTTCCTCTGCTCGTCAGCGGTTCTCGACGCGCTCACCGAACAGCCGACGGAATGGGTCGCGCGCCTCTGCCCGGCGCAGTCCCACGGCTGGCAGATCTACGCGGACTTCCTCCTCAGCGCGGGCCACAGCCGAATCGCCGTAGCAGCCCAGCCGAGTGTCTACTGGGCGTCCGGGGCCCGCATCCTGCGGGACTACCTTGCTCCGCGCGGCGGCACCGTCATCGAACTCGGCATGGGCGCGCTCACCCCCACGGCCGTGTGCGACGAACTCGTCGACCATCGCGCATCAGCCCTCCTGCTTCTGGTCGGCCACCCGGAGCCGGCGGTGTCGATCGTCAAGTCTGTCCGCAGTGACCAGCGCCTCGCCGAGATCATGATCGGCGCTCCGGCCGGGCAACCGGAGTTCGCCGAATGGGCGGCTTTGCTGGGCGACGACGGCTCAGCGATCCCGTTCTTGCGCTACCTGCCCGAGCGTCTCACCCCACTAGGTGCACGAGTTGAGACGGCCCTCCGCGAGCGGCTGGGCGAAGCGCCATCCTTCGTCGCCTTCGAGGGCTACGACACGGTCGCCGTCCTCGCCGATGTGCTGCGTTCTCACGGCGCGGAGCGGGCGCGTATTGCCGAATCCTGGCCGCGCGTTGCTGTCGAGGGCACCCGCGGGCAGATTCGGTTCTCCCGCACGCCGGACATCAGCGTTTGGCAATGGGCTTGGACGTCGGTCCAAGTCGTTGATCGGGACCCGGCGGAACCCGATCGCTTCCGGATCCTTCACGCCAGCTGAGAGAGCACGGAGGTCCGGCTGCCCAGATCTGTTCGACTTGAGGCTCTCTACCTCTCCGTCAGTCGTGATCACGAGCAGCCCCATCGTCAATGACTCCGGCGTCCGTGGCGCGCTGCCGCCAGTCCCTCGTGGACAAGGCTCCCGTGCGGGCTTCGATCGCGGCGAGGCGGTCGGCATCGGTCGCGAGACTCTCGGCAGGTAGCAGTCCGGGTAGCCGCGGACCCAGCGGTCGCCGTGCGGCAGGTCGCCTTGGTTGAGTGGGTGCGGGTGTGGGCTGCTGCTACTCACAGCCTCACCACCTCCGCGTACTGCTCATAGCGCTCGTACTGCCCTCGGGATCGAGCGACTGGTCCTCGTCGTCGTGCGGGCTTTGAGGAGTGCAGCGGATGACGTCCTGGTCCACATCTCCGGCCAGGGCTCGCAGGAGAGCAGCTGCGGAGCAGGCCGGTGCCCAGGTCATGCCGGGTCGTTCGTCGTCATAAGGGCAGGGCAGCAGGGCCTCGAACCCCACGCCGGACAGGCCGGGGATGTCTGGGCGCAGGGCGAGTGTCAGGCGATCCGGGCAGAGCCGGATCTCGCCTACGCGGTCGCCGCCAGCAATTCGTGATCCGGTCCTCCGACGGAACAGTGCGGCGATTTTCTGCGCCGAAGAACTCGCGAAGAAGCAGGCCGTCGCCATCGCCGGTGTACAGGCTGCGCTCGGCCTGCTGGGTGTTGCTGACCCGGAGCAGCAGCTCTGCCAGGCGGTGGACGCTGTCGCTGAAGAGCACGTGGTCGAAGCCCTCGTCGTGGAGGCCGGGGTGGGCGTCGGCCAGGGCAGCGTGCTGGGCACGGACGGTGTCTTCCGGGCCTCGGCGGTTGGCGGGCCGCGGTTACCGGCGTTCGATGCAGGCGGAGAGGGGCGTGACGACCAGGAGCGTGACTGTGGGGACGTCGTGGCGCTGGGCGGTCGCGATGAGCTGTGCGCGAGCGCGGGCTTCGGTGTTGGTCGCGTCGATTACGGTCGTCAGGCGTCGCGTGAGGCGGGCTTCCAGGACGGCCTCCAGGACGGCCTGCAGCGCGGAGACCGCGTCGGGTGGCTCCCTGGTTACCAGCGTCGTCGCTGACCCAGCAGGGCGGCGAAAACGGCGGCGTTCATGGCTTCGGGCAGCACGGGCCCCTGCCAAGACTCTGGCAGGGGCCCGTGCTGCAGAGAGCCGAGGAGGGCCGGGATCTCTCCCTGGAGGAGCAGCATCCTGGCCAACACGGCTACCGTCTGCTGGTGGCCTGACGGCCCGGCGTCACTTCAGGTGTCGGGTGAAGAACTGGGCCGCGGCGTCCCCCGCGAACTGCGGGACGCCGGTGTGCCCGCCCATATTGGCGTGCAGCGTCTTCTCCTTGGAGCCGAAGGCGTCGAACAGGTCCAGGGCCGCCTGCCGGTCGTTCCCTTCGTCGTCCCACTGCAGCAGGACGTGCAGAGGAATGGTGACCCGGCGGGCCTCCTCGAACATGGCGCGAGGGACGAAACTCCCGGCGAACAGAACAGCGGCCGAGATGCGCGGCTCGACCACCGCCAGCCGGGTCCCGATGGAGATTACTCCCCCCGAGTACCCGACCGGGCCGCCGATCTCGGGCAGCGACAAGAGGGCGTCCAGGGCGGCCTGCCATTCCGGGACCGCCTTGTCGACCAGGGGGAGGATGAGGGCGTCGATGATCTCGTCGCTGACCGGCTCGCCGACCTCCATGGCCCGGCGCAGGTCGGCGAGGGCCTGCTCGGCGGCGGGCCAACGGGGCCGGTCGCCGCTCCCGGGGAGCTCGATGGTGGCCGTGGCAAAGCCGTCCGCCGCGGAGTGCCGGGCTCGGGCCACCAGTCGGGGGTACGTCTTGCGCAGCCCGAGAGGAGGGGGGCTGAGCAGGATCAGCGGCGCCGGTGCGGATGCGGACGCGGATCCGGGCGTCCACAGGATGCCGGGGATCTCGCCGAGGGTGAATTCGCGCTCGAGGCCAGAGTTGTCGAGACGCTGTTCAGAAGTGATTTGCATGGTCGTGTCTTTCGGGAGTGCCATTGAACGGCGCTCCCGGACGACCTATCGCCCGACCGTGACCCCGGAGGGGAGCACCCATGTCGATACGTTCACGGGTACCACCTCCTCGCTCTCTTGCACGGCCTCCGGAAACGTAGCAGTGGTTGCCGTGGTTCCGTCAACGGGTTTTTGCGGAGGCTCTGTGGTCGAACACCACGGCGTCGGGGTCACGCCTGTCACTGGTCGGGAAGCACACGTCCGCCACCGATTCGAGCACCGAAAAGTCGGCAATCAACCGCTGACGGACGATCTACTGCGCAGGCAGCCGCCCATGTCGGCTTCCCTCGCCTGACGGATAAGGCGTGCACCACCCCGACACAGCCCGTACTGAGCACTGTGGCCCGCGAAGAGCCTGCGGGCCACAGTGCTCACTCGTAGGCCAGCTTCAGCTACGGGCCGCGGCTGATGTGGCCGCATTTGCTCGTGCAGTACGAGGCCCGTTCCTGGGGGACGACTCCTGCCGAGCGCGCGTTCACCGAGGCCGAAGCCCGCGAGTGGGCCATCAGTAGACCGCCGGCCTTCACCGAGATGGAGCGCCGCGCGGGCGCGGCCCTGGTCGGCCCCTGGCGCCGCAACCGGACCCGCGCCGCCTCGGCGCCCGCGGGGCGTGGCCCCTCGCCCCGCAAATCTCCTCGAACTGCTCCTTCCGGATGGGCGGGGCGTCATACGCGGCTGTGTATGGCAAGGTATGCCGACCGGACGCGAGCGTTCCGTTCGGTTAACGCACGACTTTCAGGAGCACGACCCGTGAACGGAAAGCGCCGCCGACTGCTGTTGGCCGCCGTCGACCCCATGCTCGAGCCCGGTGAGCGGGTCGAGGTGACGACCATCGTGAACCTGAGTTCCGTCTCCGTGCGCCGGACCGCGGCGTTCGCGGCGGCCTCGGCGATCATGAGCGGTGGCGCCATGGCCGTGATCCCGGCGCGGATCCCCATGTATCTGGCGATGACCGACCGCCGCATCTTCATTTTCCGGGCCAACCCGACGTTCGCCCGCCCGGAGGAGCACCTGATGACGATCCCGCGCACCGGTCTCGTCCGCTCGGAGATCAAGGAACGCCTGCTCAACTCGTCCTTCGTCGTCTCCTCCCCGGAGAGCGAGCAGGGACTGAAGATCATCTTCCCGTTGGTCGGCCGCAAGGAGCGGAACGAGATAGCGGCCGCCCTGCCTGTGGCCGGCTGACCGCTCGCGCTCGGGTCCGGGCCACCGTGCGCGCCATTGCCGTCACCTGGGGCGGGAGGTGTCGTCCAGGGTGTCGGCGACATCGCAGAATTTGGCGCGCAGTCCGTGCAGGCACGCCTCCTGAACGGCCTCTGCGGCTCGTCCTTGAGGAGGCGGATGCGCTAGCGGATGACGTCGGTGGGGACGGATGCAATGCACCGCCAGGGGCCGCGAGCGTGGCCCGTCCTGCGGAAGGCGTCGGCGTCCCCGCTGCGGCGATTCCGCAAGGGGCGTGAGGGTGGGTCACTTGGGCGGTAGCCCGGCTGTGGCGTCCCAGGCCGCCCGCAGTCAGTCGTCAAGGACTTCGTCGTCGAGGACCTCGCCGGCCACGTATACCCAGCTCTTCGAGGTCCGGCCGCGGGATTCGTAGGGCCGTGCGCTGGGCTGGGTCAGGGCGTCGTCCCTGTCGTCGGGGTCGGCGCGTACGAGCAGGTCGTCCCCGAACACCCCGGCCACCGTGTTCCCCCGGTCCAGGAAGCAGACCGCACCGAACATCTTCTTCTCCACGGCATCCAGGTCGGCTTGTTCCAGGTGCTGGCGGACCCTGTCCGCCAGCACCTCGTCGTAGGCCATCAGGTCAGCCGCCGACCTGCCAGAGGAACCACTGGTTCTCCCACGGGTCCTGGACGACCGAGACCGAGACCGGGCCCTTCTGCAGCTTGGGTGCCAGGACCGTGCCGAAGTTGCCCTCGACCGCGGCGAGGGTCTGGTGGCTCAGGCTCGTGATCAGCGCGGCCCGGCCGAGGCTGTGACGGTGTACCGGGAGGCGTTGTCGCTGTGGCGGGGGCCCGCGCTGGCCGGCGTTTGTCCGAGCCCACCGCTGCAGGCCGCCGTGCAGGCGCTGGAGGAGCTCCGGCTGGCCTCGGTGGAGCAGTTGGCGGCGGGCTACGCGCAGTTGGGCGAGTATGCCCGGGCCGCCGCTGTCCTGCGCGCCGAGGCGGTTGCCCACCCGCTGCGTGAATCGCTGTCCGCCGCCCTCGTGACGGCGCTTCACAGGGCGGGCCGCCGGTCGGAGGCGGTCGACTGGTTCCACCGCACCCGGCGTCCGCTCGCCGACGAACTGGGGATCGGCCCGGGCCGCGAGCTGGCGGACGCCTACGCGATGGCCCTGCGCGGGGAAGCCGACGACGCGGCGACGGAGGCAGCGGCCCCGTCCCGTGCTGCCACGGTGGACGCCGCGCCTCTCCCACCCGTAACACTGACCACCTTCCACTCCGGCGCGCCCGATCTGCTCCCGCGCGCGCCACGTGGCTTCCATGGGCGGGCGGCGGAGCTCGCCGCCCTGTCCCGAGCCGCTGCGGGCGAGGGGCCCGTCTGTCTGTTCACCGGGCCCGCCGGGGTCGGGAAGACGGCCCTCGTGCTGCAGTGGGCACACGACGGCCGTGCCGGTTTTCCCGACGGGCGGCTCTACGCCGACATGCGTGGCTTCGGCGATACGGGCGAGCCGGGCCTCATCGAGGTGCTGCGCGAGTTCCTGCTGGCGCTCGGCGACCCGGACGAGGCCGCGGAGGTCTGCGAGCGGGCGGTGGAGCTGGCGCGCAAGGCCGGCGACCGGACCATCGAGAGACTGGCCCTGCAGCACCTCGCCCGGCATCAGGTCGACGCCGGGCAATGGCGCCCGGCCCTCGACACGGCGACCAAGGCCCTCGCCCTCGACGATCGACCGGGCACGGCCGACGTGCCCCGGATACTGCTGCTCATGGCGAGGGGGGAGGCGCTGCTGGGGCTCGGGGACGAGGCCGAGGGCATCTGGCAGCTCGACCTGGCAGCCCGGGGAGGCGGAGTCCTCCGGCTACGAGGACGGCGCGGTACGGGCACTCGGTTCGCTGCTGCGGGTATCGGCGGACGAGGGGTTCCGGGCACGGTACGACACGGCGCTGGAGCGGCTCACGGCCCGTCCGTGACCGCGCGTCGGCGGGGACGGTGGGACGCTGCGGTTGCGCGGCTCACGACGCGGACGCGAGCCGTTGGTCCGTAGCCCGTAGCCCGTAGCTCGTAGCCCGGCAGCACGTCACGGGACCGGTAAGCGGTAATCGCGGATCGCAGCCGATAGCCCCAAGGCAGCGGCTCCAGCCGCAGCCGGAAACGGTGTGGCTGTGCGTCAGCGTGCGGTGCGTGCCGCGTCGCGCAGCCTGCGCCACGTGCGATGGATGGACGCCGGCCCGGCGCGCCTGGCGGCGGAGCCACCGGCCCCCCAGTTCTGGGCCGTGTCGGTGAACGTCTCCGCACTCGTCGTCGCGAACGGTTGTCGCACCTGAGCGGCTCGTGCGGCGAGCCGCAGGTCCTCCGGTTCCATCGTGTCGAGCGTCGCCCGGACGTGGCTGAGCAGCGTGGCGCAGGCGTCGGCGATCGCGGCCTCGCCCAGCGGGCGCGCCGGGAGGTCCAGGCCTTCGGACAGCCGCTGCTCCAGGGCCGTGCGCAGATCCTGCAGGGAGATGTCGCGGATCGTCAGCGACAGGTGGGCAGACAGGCCGGCGGCGCCCACCGCGCGGTGTGCGAAGCCGCGCGGCACGTAGAGCACGCTGCCGGGCTCAAGGACGCTGTGCAGGAGTAGCGGGGAGTGCTCGTTCTCCGGGAGCTCTCCCAGCGACCAGTCCGCCACCGTCGGCGCGTCGTGGACGTACCAGGTCTTGCGTCCGGCCACCTGGAGGACGAACACGTCGGCGTCGTCACGGTGCACCGCGAGGCCCTGACCGCCGGCGGGTGTGACGAAGAAGAACGCCTCTACGCGCCGGCCGAGCTCCTCGGACAACCGCGCCACCAGATCGCCCGTCGGGCGGTGCCACTGGTCGACGCATCGCAGGAGCAGCGTCGCCCCGGCGCGCAGGAGTGCGACGACTTTCGCGCGGTCGGCGAAGCCGTGGTGCGTTGTGCCGTTGACCAGGCGTGATGTGGTGTAGGCATCGGCCGGGACGACGACCTTGTCGGAGCGGACCATCTCCAGGTAGGGGGTGCGCAGCAGCCCTCCGTCGAAGGCGGTGTCCAACTCGTCGAGGTCGAACGGAGAGGCGAGTGTCTCCGGCGTGAAGAGCGCAGGCCGGCGCTGCCACTGGTGGCGGGTGAAGCTCTGGACGTCGCCGACCCATGTGGCCAGCGTGGGCGATTCCATGGTGTTTCCCGTGGTGTCAGGGTGTTCGGTGTTCGGTGCTCGTGGCCGGCGGCGACTGCCCGGGACGGGCGCGGGTGGCGGGTTCCGGGGCGGGAGGGTTCCGCGTGGTGGTCACCCTGTCCTTGTCCGGGTCGCCGGGAAAGGCGGGCGGCGCAAGGGCGCTGCGCCAGGTCACGCTGCGGCTTCCGCGTCGAACCGTACGGAGAGCAGGGAGCGCAGGGGGATGTGCGCCTCCTGCCGCGGGCTGCGGATGACGAGTCCGTTGTCGAAGGCGACGGTCAGCAGACTCTCGGCCAGGGGCACGACCAGATGCTTGGCCCAGCAGCGGGCACCGTCGAACCCGAACGGCATGAACGCGGGCGTCTTCTCCGGGTCCGCCACCCCGGCCCACCGCTCGGGCCGGAACTCCAGGGGGTCGGACCAGTAATCTGGGTGACGGTGCATCAGGAGCGGGAAGAGCGCGACGCTGTCCGTGGGACGGATTTCAGGGTGCAGTCCGGTATACGCGTCCCCGCCCTTGCGGAACAGCATCCATGCGGGCGGGAGCAGTCGCAGCGTCTCCCACAGGACCGATGTGAGGTCGTCGCGGGCTCCTCCCTCTTGTTCCCGTGCCGGCCCCATGAGCCACAGGGCGTTGCCGGCCAGTGCGGCCACGCCGTCGCAGAGGGTGGCCGTCGCTCGCCGGTACAGCGCGATGGCCTGCTTCCTGTCCTGGGTGCCGGAAGCGCCGCGTATCTGCTCGGCCAGCGCGGTGCACTTGCCCTCGGCGTCGGATCCCGGCCAGAGCGTGACGGCGCGGTCGACGATCCGGGAGACCGTGTCGGAGCGTGTGACGCCGCGTTTCGACAACAGGGAGACCGGCAGGGGGTCGGACGCGAAGAGCCACCGGCGCAGGTAGGAGGTGGCCGCGTAGGGCCAGGCGCCGGACAGTGCGCGCGCCGGGGGCGGCGGAGTCCGGATGCCCGCCATGACGTCCTGCCCCAGCGCGCGGATCGTCCGTGTCGCGCTGTCGTGCGGGATGTCGGCTCCTGCAGCGGGCTTGTAGACCGAGCGCTCCGTCGCCAGCACAGGGCGCCCCGCGACGATTTCGGCCATCAGGTCGCAGTCGGAGACGCCGACCGTGGTCGCGTCGATCCGGAATACCTTCTCTTCCCTGGCAAGCAGGTCCTGCATCCGCGGCGCGTACACGACGGAATGGTCGCGCACCACTGCCGACACCATTTCTTCCACGAGAATCCCGCCTCCATTGGAATGGCGATGAAATGCGTTCCCCGCGGCAGGAGGAGAACTCCGGGCAAGAAGCGGGCGGGACCGCCACTCCACGCCGCGGCCCGGCCTGCGGCGGAATCCGACACGGTCGTGGCCGCCGCGGAACGCGGCAGCCAGAAGCACTCTGCGGCGTCGGCGGAGGCAGCGGCATGACCGCGTCCTCCGCCCCCCCCCCGAGCGGGAGGGACCGTTGCGACACCCCCGGGGTTTTGGGGGGGGGCGGGCGGGATTTTACGGTTATAAAAAACCCGGGGCACCATA
>NZ_JBITZJ010000003.1:0-140070 GCF_044546695.1 Streptomyces sp. NPDC053079 | reverse complement strand
GGGGCCCCCCAACCCCCCCCCGGGCCCGGCCGGGCGGGTAAACCCCACCGGGTGGGGCCCGCGAGCCGCCGAGGACGACTGACCCCGGGGGGGGGGGGGGGGGGGCCCGGGCCCCCCCCCCCCCCCCCCCCCACGCCGATGCGTCAGATGACGTGCAGCACCCACGCGTGGTTGGCGAGGTCCTCGTCCTTCTTGAACCGTTTCATAAACGCCTTGACCATCTTCATGATTACTCCATTCCAGCATTCCAGAATTGCGGGTTCGATCACGTGGCGCCGCAGTACCAGCCGGCCTGCGGCGACCCGAGCCATGCTGGCTGTCTCCGCTCACGTTCGGCTCACGTTTCGCTAACGCCTGCAAGCCGCGTAGTACGTGAGTGGCGGCCCGCCCCCCCGGCTCGTCGATTTCCGTGCCCCAGACCGCACACGACGGCGTTGCTGCTTTTCGTTCCGTTCGCGTACGGGCCTGGAGGACGCTGCGGCGTCGTTCAGGCGTCTGCGCAGGTGCGCGGCCGATTCCGGGATCGCCCAGCAGCACCACCCATCCCTGCTCCGGATCGGAGATCACCGGCAGGAAGCTCGACCGGCGGCCGGTCGCGGTAGGCCTAGCCCACCAGCCTCGCCCCGGCGACCCGCAGCTCGGGTTCCTCGATCCGCGGCGAACAACGGACGGGGATGCGCCGATCGGTGCGTGATCGCGGTGGGATGCGCGACGGATGGCGGGCGATCCACCGGGTGACGGCCGTGAGGATGGTCGTCATGGATCCCGAGCTCGAAGTATTCATCCCGTTTCTTCCGCAACTCGACATGAACGACCCGGTCACCTCGCGCAAGAATTTCTCCGAGCGTGCCGCCGCGGCGCCGCCGCCGGACACCTCGAACATGGAGGTCGAGGACCGCACGGTGTCCGCCGACCCGGACGTGGCGGTGCGGGTCTACCGCCCTCACCAGGCGCAAGGCGCCATCGTCTGGCTGCACGGCGGCGG
Organism: Streptomyces sp. NPDC053079; assembly: GCF_044546695.1. Taxonomy (NCBI): domain Bacteria; kingdom Bacillati; phylum Actinomycetota; class Actinomycetes; order Kitasatosporales; family Streptomycetaceae; genus Streptomyces; species Streptomyces sp. NPDC053079. Next base: position 139,085 of record NZ_JBITZJ010000003.1, on the reverse strand, counting down.
CGGAGTCTTCGGTGACCTGGACACCGAGCATCCCTGGGCCGCCCGGATCGCGGGTCTCTCCGGGGCGGCGGTGATCTCGGTGGGCTACCGCCTGGCGCCCGAACACCGGTTCCCGGCCGCCCTCGACGACGCCTATGCCGTACTGACCTGGACGGCCGAGCACGCGGACGAACTCGGCATCGACCCGGCGCGGATCGCGGTCGGAGGACACAGCGCCGGCGCGAACATCGCGGCCGCGGCGGCTCTGCGGGCGCGCGACGAGCAGGGACCGGCGATCCACTTCCAACTGCTCAACCAGCCGGGACTGGACGACCGGCAGGAGACGTGGTCGGCACGGAACTTCACCGACACGCCCTGGTTCAACCGCGACAAGCTCGCCGCAGCGTGGCGGCACTACCTGGGCTCGCAGCCCGCCACACCGTACGCCGCCCCGGCTCGGGCCGCAGATCTCTCCGGCCTGCCACCGGCCTACATCGCTACCGCCGAGTTCTGCCCGAACCGTGACGAGGGCATCGCATACGCGCTGCGCCTGATGCAGGCGGGCGTGTCGGTCGAGCTGCACCAGTGGCCCGGCACCTTCCACGGCTCGCAGGCGCTCCTGTCCGCCGAGGTCTCACAGCGGCAGAACGCCGAACTCGGCGCAGCCCTGCGCCGTGCTCTGGCCAACTGAGCCGTGGATGCCGAAAAGGCGCGGGGAGAGTCCCCGTTGCACTCATTGACCATGAAAGGACGGATGTCTTGAAGATCCGACTGGCGATATGTGGAAGCGCGGCCGCGCTGAGCGTCTGTGCGGGCACGGTGGCGGCAGCTGCCGCGCCCGACGCGACCAGGGCCGCGCCGGCCGCCGGCACGAGCCCGGCGACCGGCCTCGATCCCGTAAAGCTCAAGGCCGCAATGGACGGTGTCCACCGCGCCGGCGTGCCGGGGGTGTACGCCGAGGTACGCGATGCCGGCCGGACATGGCGCGGCGCCTCCGGGGTCGCCGATGTCACGACCGGCCGTCCCGTCACGCCCGACATGCGCCAGCGCATCGGCAGCGTCACCAAGACCTTCACCGCCGCCGCAGTCATGCAGCAGGTCGAGCAGGGCCGCATACAGCTCGATGCACCGATCGGCGGCTACCTGCCGCAGCTGGTGCCGGGGGAGCGCGGCAAAAAGATCACGGTGCGCATGCTGCTCAACAACACCAGCGGCCTCCCCGACTACATCCGCTATGCGTTCCCTTCTCTGCAGGACATGTCGCCCAAGAGCCTGGACGACAACCGGTTCAGGCAGTTCCGCCCGGCCGAGCTGATCGAGATGGGGGTCAATGCGCCTCCCGCAGGCGAGCCCGGAGCCACTCCGGGGGTGTACTCCAACACCAATTACCTCCTCCTCGGCCAACTCCTCGAGCAGGTGACCGGTACACCGGCCGAGGAGTACATCACCCGGAACGTCATCAAGCGCGCTGGGCTCCGGCACACCGAGTTCCCGGCCGGGCCGCGTATCGAGGGACCGCACTCGCGGATGTACGAGGCTCTGTGGGGCCTGAACGACCCACCGCGCGACTACAGCGTCTACAACATGTCCTGGACGGGGACGGGGGCCGCTCTCGTATCGACCATGGAGGATCTCAACCGTTTCTACGGCAAGCTGCTCGACGGCGAGATCGTCAACCAGTCGTCGCTGGCGCAGATGCAGCGCACGGTCCCGGTCGTCGCCCTGGACGGATCGATGATCGAATACGGCCTCGGTCTCCACAAGGTCGACATCCAGGGTTGCGGCACCTTCTGGGGCCACGACGGCACGGTGTGGGGGGCCGGAACCATCTCCCTGACCCGGGCCGACGGCAAGCGCCGGATGTCCGTCGCGGTCAACCTTCAGAGGTGGAACAAGCCGGACTCCTCGGGGAAGCCGCAGCGCCACCCCATTGACGACGCGCTGAAGACGCTGTACCGGCAAGCGATGTGCGGTGACGCAAACACCCAGGCCAAGAATGCCTCATAGGCCCCGGCATTCGTCCCGCAGCCGGATTTCAGCCTGGTTGCCGCACGCTCGCTGACCAGGGGCGCTGGATGAACGGCGGCAAGGCCGCCACGCCCTGCGCCGCGCGCCGACCGAGTGAGGCAGCAGCGGGTCGACCAGGCCGGCCACCCATGCCACAACCCGTCAGGTGAAAGACCACCGCAGGAAGGAAATCTCGGCATGACTGTCACCCCGATCGATCTCTTCGCGTCCTTTATCCGCCTTCACCAAGGCGGCCAGGTGCACGCAGAGCAGCAAGTGTTCGACCCCGAGTGGGACGGCTGGCAGCTGATGGCCTTCCACGTGGAGACCGACGCCGACGTCCACGCCGACCACTGGGAAGTCCACCCTGACGCGGATGAACTCGTCTCCTGCCTCACCGGCGGAATACGCCTCTACCTCCGCCCGGAACAGCCGGAAGAAGAAGAGGAGGAGATCAAGCTGGCGGCCGGAAATGCGGTCATCGTGCCGCGCGGACGGTGGCACCGCATCGAACTGGACACGCCTGGCGACATCGTGTCCATCACCCTGCCACGTGGCAGCCGCCTGGAGGAGCGGACCGAAGCGTCTGCTGAGTCAGACGTCAACCGCAGACTAACCGCTGGGTGGGGTGTGACCGAGATACGCACCAAAGGGGCAACGGGACGATCAAGAACCTGACCAAGCCTCTGGAATGGCTGGACGAGCTCGGCGACACCGACGTGTGGATGGACGGAGTCGCCGCGGGGAAGGTCACCGACTTCGCTGGGGAGGCGGACGCGTCGGACGCCTCGGAGCTGCGGGACTTCGTCCCCGTCAAGCGCATCGCGCTGGTCGCGGCCTTGACGCACAAGGCGAGGATGCGGGTGCGGGACGACCTGGCGACGATGTTCTGCAAGCGCGTAGCGATGAAGATCAAGAAGGCCAAGGAGGAGCTGGAGGAGATCCGGCTCGCGGAGCGGGAGATCGTCGAGGCCCTGATCGGGACCTACCGCACGGTGCTCAAGAACATCGACGAGGGCGGCCCGGCCCAGGAGGCGCTCGCGAAGGCCGCGGCCGTGACCGCCGAGGTCCGCCAGACCCTGGAGGGTCTGGACGAGGAGGCGTCGGTTGACGAGGTCGCGGCGCGGCTGGAGGGCAGGGTCTCCCCGGTGGTCCTCGCCCTGGTGAAGGCCCAGGTGGTGCAGGCCGGCGGGTTCGGCGCGGTCACCCGCGCGGTGCCGCCTCGGCGGCGGACGCCGGGTACCCGGAGAACGATGGCTTGGTGATCGATCCGGAGACGGGCATCCCGTCGCTGAAGGCGTTCCGGGCTGACGGTCGGCGGCCCTCGGCGAAGCGGCTGGAGCAGGAGATCAAGGCGAGGATGCCGGAGTGTTCCCTGATGGGGATCGTGGCCCGGACCGCGTACTGGGTGGAGTGGTGGCGCCGTTTCGGCCCGCCGTCCGGCAACGAGCCCAAGCTCACCGACCCCTTGGGCCGCTACGTGATCGTCACGTTCGTCAAGGGCACCAACATGGGTCTGTACGAGGCCGTCCGGCACATCCCCGGCGTGAGCGGGCACGAGCTGTCGTACATCGCCAACAAGCACTTCTCGATCGTGCTGCTGAACGAGGCGGTCGCCGACCTGGTGAACGCGCACGCCCGCCTGGACATCTCGCAGGCGTGGGGCGACGGAACCGCGGTGGCGGCGGACGGCATCCACATGGACACGTATCTCGACAACCTGCTCTCCGAGACGAGCGTGTGGTACGGCAAGCCGGGCGGGGTCGCCTACCACCACGTCTCGGACACCTACATCGCGCTGTTCACGCACTTCATCCCGTGCGGGGGTGGGAGGCCGTCTACATCATCGAGATCGTCCGCCAGCTGCTGGAAGAGGGATGGGAGATCGACCCGGAAGACCTGGCGCACATCTCGCCGTACCTGACCGACCGCATCAACCGGTTCGGCGAGCACAGCGCCCACGAACTCGGCATCCAGCCCGAGGCGTACGACCCGAGACTCGACGTCGGCTTCACCCCGCTGCGCGAGCAGGACCTGACCGCCGCCGGTCTCGGCCAGGCTGCCTGAGCCGTGAGGGAATTAGCTGGTGACGCCCTTCACGGGAGCGGGCCGGTATACGCCAGAATCCTGCTGCTTCAGTGAAGATCCGACTGGACCTCGGTCAGTCGAGGCCTTCGACGATGCGGAAGTCGCGCTCGACGCCGTCGGAGAGGGCGACCAGTGCCTCCTGGTAGGCCGCACTCTCGCGCGCCGCGACGGCCTGCTCGAAGCTGTCGAACTCGACCAGGACGGTGCGCTCGGCGATTCCGGCGTCATACGCCACGACCCGACCGCCACAGACGAAGGTGCGGCCGCCCCCGGGCTCGACGGCCAGACGGGCCAGCTTGTTGTAAGCAGCCAGCTTCTCAGGGTCGGAAATGGTGCGGTAGACGCTGACCCAGTAGCCCTTGGGCATGGAACCTCCAGTGTTGGGATGAGTGCATCTGACTTACGGGTTGGTCTCGGACGAGCGTCGGCGGGCGAGAGCGAGGCTTGTCAGCGTCGTGATCGCCATGGCGCCGATGCCGACCAGCGCCGCGGTGGTGTAGGCGCTGTCGTCGGGGAAGAGGTGGCCGGGGCCGGTGCCCGCGGCGAGGATCAGGCCGCCGATGGCGCTGCCCAGGGAGTACCCGACGCTGCGGACGACGTAGTTGAAGCTCATGGCGCTCGACGTCTCGCTCTTGGGGGTGACGGCCAGGATGACGCCGGGCATCGCGGCCGAGAAGCCGCCGACGCCGAAGCCGAGCACGCCCATCGCCGCGAACAGTTCGGCCAGGTCCGACCGGGCCGCCGCGAAGAGGGCGAACCCGCCGCCGACCACGACGGCGCTGCCGGCCAGGAGCAGGGGGTCGGCGATCCGCGTCCGGACCCGCGGCGTGAGTTTGCCGGCGACGAACCCCAGCACCGAGAACGGGATGAGGACCAGCCCGGCGACGAAGGTCGTCAGCCCGAAGCCGTAGCCGGCGCCGTGCGGCGTCTGCGCGTACCGGGTGATGAGCGTGAGCAGGAGGTACATGCCGATCCCGCCGACGAACATGGCGAGGTTCGCCCCGGCGACCGCCGGGTGCCGCACCGCCCGCACATCGACCAGGGGCGTCGTGCTGCGCAGCTCGATGACGGCCCAGACGCAGAGCAGCACCACCGCGACGACGGCGAGGCCCGCCGCCACGGCGAGGTGCCGGCTCCACAGATTCCGTTCGCCGGCGAGGAACAGCACCAGGAGCAGCGCAGCGGCCAGGACGACCGCGCCTGCCACGTCCACGTGGGCGGAGCGGCCTTCGGGGGCTTCGGGCATGGAGCGCCACGCGGTCAGGAGGGCGGCGGCGGTGAGGACCAGGCCGAGGCCGTAGGCGGCCCGTACCCCGCCGAGCTCGGCGAGCAGTGCGGCCAGCGGGTAGCCGACGCCGGCCCCGATGATCGAGACCACCGAGATCAGGGCGATCACGCCCGCGCTGCGCTCCTCGGGGAGGTGGTCCCGGGCCACGCCCATCATCAGCGCCGTCAGCCCGAGCCCGACGCCCTGGGCCGCCCTGCCGGCCAGCAGCCACGCGAACGGCAGTGGCAGCACGGTGAGCGCGCTGCCGGCGACGACGACCGCCAGCGTGGCGAGGATCGTGGCCCGCCGGTGCCGGCCGGCTCCGAGCCGGCCCAGGACCGGCGTGGCGACGGCGCCGCTGAGCAGCGCGACGGTCAGCGTCCACTGCGCGCTGCCGAGCGAGACGTGGAACGAGGTCGCCACGCTGGTGATGAGCGGCGTCCCGAGGCTGGCGACCGCCGCCACGACCAGAGCGATGAACATCAGGGCGGGGACCAGCAGCCGCGCCTCGGGACGCGTCACCGGGAACGCCTTCACCGCGACCCCGCCGACCGGCTGCCCGGTCACTGCTTCGGCCCTTCGCGGTCCTGGCTTTCGAGCTCTGCCAGATGCTTCAGCGCCGGAAGGGCCGCCACCAGCGCCTCGACCTCGTCGCCGGTGAGCTCGCCGATCAACCGCTCGAAAGCGTGGACGCCCGCCTGGCGCCGCGTCCGGACATAGGAGGCGCCGGCCTCGGTCAGGCACACCAGCGTGACCCGCTTGTCGGACGCGTCGCCCCGCCGCTCGACCAGGCCGGACTCCTCCATCACCCGGACCAGGGCGGTCATCGCGGGCTGGGTGACGCCCTCGACCGCGGCCAGATCGGTGATGCGCCGCGGGCCGGTCCGGTCCAGGGTGGCCAGGGTGGCGGCGGACGTCAGGCTCATGTCCCGGGGCAGGCGTCTCACGGCCCTGGTGGCCAGGCCGTAGAGGGCTGCCCCGATGGCGGCGGACGCGCCAGGAGCGGTGTCGTGACAACTCATGCTCGAAGCATAGCATTTTTATATTCATAGTCTATGGAAATGCTCGACTGGCGCGGGCGGCGCGCCCCTTGAGCAGGCCGGCCCGCCGGATCCGCGTCCTCAAGGTTCCCGACAGAGTCCGACCCGGAAGACCTGGCGCACATCTCGCCGTACCTGACCGACCGCATCAACCGGTTCGGCGAGTACAGCACCCACGAACTCGGCATCCAGCCCGAGGTGTACGACCCGAAACTCGACGTCGGCTTCCCGCTGCGCGAGCAGGACCTGACCGCCGCCGGTCTCGGCCAGGCTGCCTGAGCCGTGAGGGCACTAGCTGGTGACGCCCTTCACGGGAGCGGGCCGGTATGCCCCAGAATCCTGCTGCGAGGGCCAGCCTTCAACACCGTGGCCCGGGCAGGTGATCCGATAGCGCTGCCGTGGGGGCGGGGTTTGTGACGGTTCTTGTGGGCCCTCGCCGTATTTCAGAGGGATACCCGCGCTGTTCTGCCAGCGGCAGAACAGCGGCCGGACCGGGCTCGATGATCACTACAGTCCAGTCTCATGACGACGATTACGACGCGTACGGTCGAGTATCCGGCCGACGGTTTGACGATGATCGGGCACCTCGCGCTCCCGGCCGGTGTGGACCGCCGGCCCGCGGTGCTGCTCGGACCAGAGGGCATGGGGCTCAGCGACGTCGAGCGCCGCCGGGCCGATGCTCTCGCCGAGCTGGGATATATAGCGCTGGCCTTCGACCTTCATGGCGGGCGCTATTTGGGCGACCCCGAGGAGATGCTGGCCCGTTGCCTGCCGCTGCTCGCTGATCCCGACCGGATGCGGGGCATCGGCCATGCGGCGCTCGACGTGTTGCGCACCGAACCGCGGACCGACCCCGACCGGATAGCCGCCGTCGGCTACGGCACCGGGGGCGCCATCGCGCTGGAACTCGGGCGCGGCGGCGTCAGCCTGCGCGCGATCGGGACAGTCAACGCAACTACCACGGGCCGACCGGGCGAGGCGGCGCGCATTCGCTGCCCGGTGTGGGCCGGGGTCGGGTCGGAAGACCCGATCATGCCGCCCGCGCAACGGAACGCGTTCACCGCTGAGATGCAGGCCGCGGGCGTCGACTGGCGCCTCACGGTCTACGGCGGCGCCTTGCACGCCTTCCACCACCCGCCGGTCGGCCACCCCACGGTCCCCGGCGTCGGCTACCACCCACGGCACGCGCGACGAGCCTGGCGCGACGTCGTCGACCTGCTCGCCGAGTGCCTGCCCATCACGGAGGATCTGGGGCATGACCCAGGCAAGCATGCTGGCCCCGGGCACTGACAGTCCACTCCCCTCAAGTCCGCACAGCAGAAACGCATTCGGGCGGTTACTCGATCGCGGAGACGTATCACAACTACCGCAGTAAATACCGGATTTACTGCGAACCCAGCGGCCCGACGCCTTGCAGGGGCATCAGCTCCCAGTCCAATCGCGCCGGCCCCTTCACGGCACGACGAAGCGCTGCTGCCGCCATCCCTCCACCCGGCCTGTCCGCCACCGAACCGCGGCGGGTGCCGACGCTCAGCATCACCCTGGCATCACATCAAGCTCGAGATCGTTCACGGAACTCCGGACAGAGCCAATTCAGAGGTCCTCGTCACCCACAGTGGATTCGAGGGGGGATGGCGAAAACCTGCCAATGGGCCTATCGGCGTTCTCATCCCGTGCGCGAGGAGCCAGACTCCGGCCATGAGACGACTCGTCAGAGCGTTCGCCGCAGCGACCCTGCTCTTCGGGGCGCTACAGGCGACTCCCGCAGCCGTGGCCGACGGAGGAAACGTACCGAGTGCCGCCTTGGCGGTCGGGGCCGGAGCTCCAGCAGCCCGTACCCTGCCCGCAGCCGGTCCGGCGAAGGTGACCGGACAGGACCCGACCATCGCCGCAGCGGTCGCTGCCCTGAAGGGCGCCGCCAACCCCGGCCCCAATCTGCGCATGGGCCGGTTGTACATGCACACGCCGCAGCTCCAGGCGTGCACCGCTGCCCTGGTGCCGAGCCCGGGGCACAACCTGGTGGTGACGGCAGCCCACTGCCTGCACCCGGGACTCGGGGGGAAGTACTACACAGGATTCAGCTTCATCCCGGGGTACCGGAAGGGGCAGGCGCCTCCGTTCGGGGTGTTCGAAGGCAGACAGCCCCTGGTCAACCAGGGCTACGTGGCGAAAGAGAAGGGCGACGGTGAGTTCGACTTCGGGTTCCTTGTCCTGAAGCCGAACGCGCTCGGGCAGCAGGCCGGCGACGTAGCCGGCGAGAACACCATCGCCTTCGGGGAGCCCGTCGTGGCGTCCCGGACGGTCTGGGCCTATCTGCTCAACGACACGCCCGCCGAGTGTTTCGGGCAGACCCAGGCGTATCTCTTCCCCTTCGACAGCAGGATACGAATCGACTGCAGATTCGAACCCTCATCCAGTGGCGGCCCCTGGCTCGCCGATTACGACGCCATCACCCAGAAGGGCACCGTCAACGGCGTCATCAGCGGCCCGGTCCCCGGCCACGAGACCGAAGCCGCCGTACTCTCGCCATATTTCGGCATCTACGCTCAGTATCTCTACCAGCAGGCTCTGGCCGAGTCATAGGCGGCAGGTGAGCACCACTGACGGGCGGCCGCCTGCGGTCCGACCACACCACACTTCGTACTGCCTCGCCGGAGGCGGTTGGCCCGCTGGTCGTCTGGTTCGACGCTCTCAGCAGGACGGCCGGGAACGGCTCGGCAGTCTCCACACGCTGCTGAGCCACCACCGCGGGCCGGAAGTCAGCCGCAACCATCTGTGTCACATCGTTGGGCAGGCCTGCGAGTGCCCGTACGCGGTTCGCTCATCTGGACCCCTCATCGGCAGGGCATTCGCCAGCGGCTTGGGCACCAGCGAAGGTAGGAGCGTGAGCGAGGCTGATGCCGGAGCCAGCCTGGGTCATGCCCGCCACCATCACCTGTCTGACGCCATGAAGGACCCACGGGTCCCCAAGCGCGGACAACTGAGTGCGCCTCCAGAGCTCGGGAGGTACCGGAAGTCGGCGCAGCTGCCGCCCCGCCACTGAACCTGGACATCGTCGAGGCATGGTGCCCCTAAAGACGACGAGCTGGTGCAGGTTAGACACCGGTTTTCCTCTCGGATGACCTCTTGCCGACAACGGATAGCCGCCGCCCGATTCGGATAAGGCAGAACGCCGACGCGCCCTACGGTTTCGAAGAAATCGGCGCTCTGGAGGCGTACATGGACAGCTATCGCGGTGCGCGGACGGCCGTGATCGTGGGGGCAGGCGTGGCTGGTCTGACAGCGGCCACTGCCCTGGCACGCGACGGATGGCAGGTTGAGATCGCCGAGATCGGCCCTCCGGAGGCGCCTTCCGGATGGGGGTTGTGCCTGACCGGTCCTTCGCTGCGCGCGCTGGACGAGCTGGGGCTTTCGGACGCATGTCTGGCCGAGGGCTACGGCATGAGCACGATCACGCACGTGGACGTGAACGGCGAGCGCGCGGGCGAGGTCGAGTTGCCGCGCCTGATCGGTGCGCGGCAGCCGGCGATGGCCGGTATCGCGCGCCCCGTACTGCACCGCATCCTGCACGCGGAAGCCGAGCGGCGCGGCGTAGCGGTACGCCACGGAGTGACCGTTGCCGCGGTGGATCAGAAGGGGGAGCTGGTCCGCGTGCGGTTGTCGGACGGGGCGGTCCGCAGGGTCGCGCTGCTGGTGGGCGCGGACGGGATCCGCTCGTCGGCACGTGGCCTGCTGGGGCTCAAGGCCTCGCTCGACTTTCACGGGCAGATGGTCTGGCGGGCTCTGGTGCCCCGCCCGCCATGGGCCACCGGGATCCATCAGTTCGCCGGGAAGGCCCACACGGCCGGCCTCGTACCCCTCTCGGACAGGCAGGCGTACGTGTTCCTGACGGAGAACGGAGTGGAACAGAGCGCCCTGCCCGATGCCGGACTCGCCCCACGCCTGCGGCAACTGCTGGAGACCTTCCCGGGCCGGGTGGAGGAGATCCGCTCCCTGGTATCCGAGTCGGAATCGGTGGTGCGCCGCCCGGTGCTGACGGCGCTCCTCGAGGGCGCCTGGAACCGCGGCAACGGCGTGATCATCGGTGACGCCGCGCATGCGCCCGCACCACAGATGGCCAGTGGCGCTGCCCTGGCCGTCGAGGACGGGCTCGTACTGGCCCAGGAACTCGGGCGGCACGAGTCCGTCGGCGCGGGGCTCCGAGCGTTCGTCAGCCGGCGCACGCAGCGGTGCCGAACGCTCGTCGAGACCTCGGTGGCGGTCGTCGGCCTGGAGCAGGTGCAGCGCCACCACGAGGCGTATCCGCTGGTCGATTCCTGCCACCGGCTCATGGCCGAGCCCGCGTAACCATCCGGCGCGAAGGGCGGCCCCGACCTGCCGTTCGCGCGACGGACAAGGAGAGACAGATGACCGCTACAAGTTCCCGACCCCGAACGCCGACCCGAACCCTGCCCGAGGCGCAGCAGTGGCTGCGCGAGCACCTGGAGCAGCGTAAGAACCCTTTCAACGCCATCGATCACGACGCCGCCGCGCGGCACATCGAAGCGCTTCCCGGCACCGATCCCCAGTCCTGGGCCGGGCACTGGCTGGCGGGGGCGGAAGACTTCGCGAGCCAGGCGCGCCGGGCCGAGGAGAGCGGCGACCGCGAGGAAGCCCTGGAGAACTGGTGGCAGGCGTACCAGTTCGCGTTCCTGGGCCGCTATCCCTCTCCGCTGCACCCGGCGAAGCTCCACGCATACGACCGGGCTGTGGAGTACTTCGGCCGGGTGTCCGCGCTGGAGCGTGTGCCTGTCCAGCACGTGGCGGCGCCCTTCGTGGCTGCGCGAGCGGAAGGACCTGGACGCGGACCGGGTGGCGGCACTGGGGCTCTCGTTCGGCGGCTACTGGGCGATGAAACTCGCCCACACCCACCGCGAACAGTTGGCCGCCGCCGTCAACTGGGGAGGAGGCGTCCACCTGACCTTCCAGCCCGAATGGCAGGAGCGCAGCCGCGACGCCTCGTCCTACCTGATGGACCTGATGCCGGCCAGGGCCCGCATCTTCGGCGGCAGCACCTTCGAGGACTACGTCGACCGCTGCTCCGAGCTGTCCCTGCTCGACCAGGGCGTCCTGGCCATACCGTGCTGCCCGCTGCTCCTGGTCAACGGCAAGGACGACCAGCAGAACGCTTCGGCCGACCTCTGCCTGGCCCTCGAGCACGGGAGCCCCAAGACGGCCCGGATGTTCCCCGGCGGCCACATGGGCGAGGGGCCCGTGCTGCCCACTGTCCTCGACTGGCTGACCGAACGACTGAGCTGACCAGCACGGCTGCGCGGCTGCGCGGCTTAAGGGAGTGCACCATGAGCAACAGCAGTCTGATCACCCACCTGCGGCACATCGATATCGCCATGCCCAACTTCGCCGAGCAGCACCGGTTCTACACCGAGCTGTGGGGGCTGACGGAGACCGCCGGTGACACCGGTGTCTCCTTCCTGGCGGCCGAAGGCTCCCCGGAGCAGTACGTGGTGCGGTTACGCGAGGACGTCCGCAAGCGCACCGACCTCATCGCCTTCGGTGCCGCCGGTGCGGACGACGTCGACACCCTGGCCACACAACTGATCGCTCAGGGCGTGCAGTTGGTTTACGAGCCGAAATCGCTGGACACTCCCGGGGGCGGCTACGCGGTCCGCTTCTTCGACAACGAGGGCCGCGTGGTCGAGGTCTCCGCCGACGTCTCCGCCCGTCGGCACCGCAAGGTCGAGGCCCGCGAATCTGTACCCGTGCGCCTCTCCCATGTGCTGATGAACTCTCCCACCCCCGAGGCCACGGTTGCCTGGTACATCAAGCACCTGGGGTTCCGTCTCTCGGACACGATGCGTCTGGGCGACCGCGGCGAGATGATGTGGTTTCTGCGGTGCAACACCTTTCACCACAGCTTCGGCATCGTGCGCGGGCCGCACGCGGCCTTCCATCACGCCTCCTTCGAGATGCGCGGAATCGATGAGTTCATGCGCGGCACGGGCCGGATGCGGCGCCTGGGCATCGAGCGGCTGTGGGGACCGGGGCGGCACCGGGCTGGCGACAACTCCTTCAGCTACTTCCTCGACCCGGCCGGCAACACCGTCGAGTACACCACCGAGCTGGAGATCCTGGACGAGGACACCTGGCACCCTCACATCTTCGACCTGCGTAAACCGGCCAACGCGGATCAGTGGGGCACGGCCGGGGAGATGAACGAGTTCATCGCCGCCAAGTCCCACAACGACGTCGACCCGGGGCTGTTCAGGGCCCCGCCGATGTGATGTGAGCGGAGAACCCCGTGGAGCGTCTGCGCACCCGGCAGCTCGATGTGTACGCCCGCCACGGAACCCGCCGGCCGTCATGTCCGACGATGGGCCCCTAGGGAGGTGACCCCACCATCGTGCCGACGCCGCTGCGCAACCACCTCATCACCAGATCTCAGAACCCCGCCGACCTGCTCAACGCCGCCACCCGCCTGTTCGGCGGCTCGATCGCCGCATCGCCCCTGGGCGAGCTGTGCGGCGGCGATCACGAACTGCGCGGCGTCACCGCACACGGCTTCGCGGTGGGCTACTTCGTCTCGCCACTCGATGTGCGCGTCGCCTCGGCGGAGGGCCGTAACCGCGGCTCCTACTTCGTCAACATCGGTGTCTCCGGTGCCATCTCGGCATCGTGCGGCGACCTGATGGCGACCCTCGACGAGGCGACGGCGGGAATCGTCAACCCCGGAGACACCCAGGAACTGCGGCCCCTGCGCAGCCGGAAGGCGCGGTTCCTGGGCCTGCGGATCGACGCCGCCCTGGTCGACCAGGCATTCGCCGCGCTGACCGGGCATCCGCCGGTGTCCACCGTGCGCTTCGATTTCGCCCTCGACCTGGCCAAGCCCAAGGGCCGGGCGGTGCGGCTGCTGGTCCATTCCCTCCTCGAACAACTGGACTCGGGAGACCCCCTGTTCCAGCACGCGGAGCTGCAGCGCAGCCAGCTGCGCTGCCTCGTCACCGCCCTGCTCCTGGCCCAGCCGCACTCGCACACCGGCGAGCTGCACGACGGTCGGCAACCCGGCTACCCGCGCTCCTTGCGGGCAGCCCTCGCGTTCATCGAAGCGAACCTCGCCGAGCACATCAGCCTCGGCGGCATCGCCGATGCCGCAGGCTGCAGCCCGCGGACCCTCAGCTCCGCATTCCGCGGCCGGCTCGGCCTTTCGCCCATGTCCTACGTCCGGAACCTGCGGCTCGACCGGATTCGTGAGGACATCCTCGCCACCGGCGACTCCGTCGGCACGATCGCCTACCGGTGGGGCGTCACGCACCTCGGCCGCTTCGCCAGCGCGTACCGCGACCGCTTCGCCGAACTGCCCTCCGACACCGTAGCCCGCAGGTAGCCCGGTGCCCTCCCGCGCCCGCCTGCACATAGGTCAAGTCAGGCGCTGGGCATAGGCTGCATCTCGATTCCGTGCCGCTTGCCGATCTCGATAAGGCGATCAACGTCCGGCGGAGCCTCCGACCTGGGCGGCAGCTCACGTCGTTGGGCCGGTTCGCCTGCCTCGGCGAAGAATTTGTCGACGTCGCCCGGAGTGTAGGTGACCAGGAGCCGTACCGTGCTGGTGGGCTCGAACCGTTCCAATGTGCCCTCAGGGATGTGGAAGAAGGACCCGGGGCCACCTTCGACTGTTTCGTCACCGATGTGGTAGCGCAGCGTCCCCTCGATGACATAGACGCTCTCGGTTCCGGGGTGGGTGTGGGGCGGTGGGCCGCTGCCTTCCGGAATGGTCATCTCCATGACGGTCATCGCACCGTTGGTCTCGTCGCTGGATGCCTTGACCTCGTAGAGGCCGTTCAGCATCCAGAATGCCTTCCCGTCACCGCTGTGTCGCACATGGGCGTTCTTCGCCATGGGCCCGCTCCCTTCTGTGGCCGACCTTCTCAGGTGTTCCCAGCAGCGGGGAGATGGAAGGCGACCATCCGGGTGTGTCTCCCGGAGGTCGCGAGTGCACCATGACTCGTGAGGCCCCAGCGTTGCGGAGCTGGGAAAAGGTTCTCGAACGCGGACTGCGTGTCGGGCCTTGGCCATGAATCCCCTGAGATGGACATGATCAACGTCACTGCAAGTGAGTGAAGTGTTCCGCCATGCCTCCGGAGAAAATGTTGAGAGTAGATCCGGAACGTACGGCGCACTCGGACGGAGCATGATCGAGATCTCCTTCACCGCAGACTCGCTGGCGAAGACCCGCTTCGAGATATCCCCGCTGATGCAGGCGGGAGTGTTGCTCTACCCGGGCCACCCCGCCGCTCCGGAGCCGCGGGAACGGCGGCTGTATCTCCTGGACGCCATGCGCCGCGACGTCGGCACCTATGCGCCGGACTTCCTGACCCCGGCCCTGGGGCCGAAGCCGGCCGGTTTTCCGGACATCGACGCGGCCCTGCACCAGGTCGCCAGTACGCCCGCCCATGTCGTCGCCCGGCAGCTGAGAAGACTTATCGACAGCCGGGGCGGCGAGGACGGCTCGGCGGTGTGCCGGTATCTGGAGCTCGGCGAGCGTGAGTTCGCACAGCGGATCGCCGGTGAAATGGAGGCGTTCTGGAAGCTCGGCATCGGCCCCCGGTGGGCGTCCATCGTGGCGCGGGCGGAGGACGACATCGAGCGCCGGGCGGCCGTCATCGTGCGGCACGGGCTGAGTGCGGTGCTCGGCGCCCTGCATCCGGGGATCGCCTACCGCGACGGTGTGCTGACCCTCGAAAGAGTGCCCGCCGTCGCCGGAACCCCGGCGGTGGGGCCGCTCACCCTCTTTCCCTCACCAGTGGCGACCGGCTGGCTGGTCAACGTCGACCCGTGGGGAGAGCGCGGCCCCTACCTCGTCTACCCGGTACGGCGCCCCGGCCGCGCCCCGGCTTCGCCACCGCCTCCGCCGCCGGCGCTGGCGAATGTCATCGGCCACTCCCGGCTCGCGCTCCTGGCCGACCTCGGCGCGGCCGCCCGTACGACCACCGAGCTTGCGGAACTCCACTGTCTGAGCGCCTCGACGGTCTCCTACCACCTGGGGCAGCTGCACCGGTCCGGCCTGGTGAGCCGGGCCCGGTCCGGCAAGCGCGTGTACTACCGGCGTACGGCCAAGGCGAATCTGCTTCTGGAGCGGCCCTTCAAGGAGCGTAAGTTCGCATAGCCCGTCGCCCTCGTGGTGGGTTCGTACGCCGCGCCGCGCACAGACGGCAGCCGAACGCGACCGGCCCCACGACCGCGCCACCGCTGTGGCCGCAACGTCACGCGGGGGTCGGCTGCGGCACTTCGAGGGCGTCCGCCACGGCTCCCCCTGGTGTCACCTCAAGATCGAGCCAGCTCTTCCAGTCCCTCGTGGCCTACGTTCGGGGCGCTCATGGCCAGCCAGCCGTGGCCGCGAATCTCAGTGTCGGCGTCAACCGGGCTCGGGTGCACGGACAGGTACTCGCACGCCGTCATGGCGTCGGCTGTGCCCTCGTTGGGCTCCGCCTCGTCGAACTCGGGGTCGAAATCCTCGTCGTCGACAGCCAGCGTCTCCCACGGCAGGGGCTCGCCCACCCACTCGGGGCTGCTCTCCCGCGCGTACCGGCGCCGGATGCGACCCGCTTCGGCGACCACCCAGATATCCGCGCCGCCCGCGATGTCCTCGAAGAACATCTGCGCCTGGCCGCACCGGGCACTCAGCCGCTCCACGGTCCCCATCATGTCGTCCCAGCCCCAGCCGATGACACTGTCGAGGTTTCCGAATATCAGACGCCAGCCGTCGATTTCAGGCGTGACGAAGACGGGGTAGGCGTCCGGCCGGGCCGGCAGGTCGGCCACGTCGAGTCCCTCGCGGAAGGTGACCGGAACCCGGTCGTGGAGGTCCAGCGCCGCGAACAAGCCCTCGTAGTGCTCACCCGGTACCACGTACCACCAACTGGTCGGAAGGTAGAACGGCGGCTTCTCGTCCACGCCCTTGAGCGAGGCGCGGCGCGCCAGCAGCTTCCTGTCCCGCTGTCCCAGCCGGTCGGTGAATCCGGCCTCCAACAAGGCACCCAGTCGGTTCTCGCACATGATCGAGAAGCTTACGGTGGACTGTCAGGCGGCGATTCCCAGGCCTTCGCGGGTCCGTGGAGGAGGAACGCCCCACCGTGACCTCGCCGGTTACGGTTCCTCGGGCTCGATGCCGTTGCGCCGGGCCAGCACCCTGGTCCCCGGTCCGGAGGCGGCGCCCGGGCCGGGCAGTGCCGTCACATTGGCGGTGGTCACCGGTTTCGCGCACGCCGAGCAGCACACCTGTGGCGTGAATTCCGCACCACATTCGTGGTGCATCAGGCGCACCGGCGGACCGGCCTCCGGCGTCGCCCATTTGTCGCCCCAGGCCATCAGCGCCATCAGTACCGGCACGAGTTCACGGCCGGCCTCGGTGAGGTGGTACTCGTACCGCAGGGGCCGCTCCTGATACGCCCGGCGCTCCACGATGCCGTCGGTGATCAGCGTCCCGAGTCGGCGGGTGAGCAGGTTGCGGGAGATGCCGAGGTTCTCCGCGATGTCGTCGAACCGGTGCAGGCCGAGGTGTATGTCCCGCACGATCAGCGGCGTCCACCACTCGCCTACGCGTTCCAGGGCCTGCCCGATCGAGCAGTGCATCTCCGCGAAGCTGGTCCGTTGCATGGCTCCAGTGTAGAGGGTTGATTGATTGAACTCATAGGCGTACGTTGCGTTGCAAACAGTGAGAGTTCAATGAAAGGACTGACTGGTGCCGTTCGTGGAGTTGTTCGTCCCCAAGGGCTCGCTCGATCAGGAGCAGCGGGAGAAGATCGGTGGGCAGCTGGTGCTGGAGGTGATGATCGCCGAGGGTGCCCCGGACACCGAGGCGGCCAGGTCCATCTCGTGGCTGGTGGTGAACGAGATCGATGCCTGGTTCGTGGGTGGTCGGCAGCTGCCGGCCGGGGAGAAGCCGAAGTACGTGGTGCGGGTGGGGGTTCCGGCCGGTTCGATGAACGACGACAAACGCCGTGACATCGTGCGGCGCGTCACGCGGGTGCTCGCGGACGCTGACGCGGACCCGGGACGGTTCACGCAGGCCGGCGCCGCGTGGGTGCACATCAACGAGGTTCCTGAGGGCAACTGGGGAGCGCGCGGGGAGATCGTGCGTATTGAGGACATCGAGGCCTTGGTAACCAGCAGCTAGCTTGCACCTCGATCGACAGCCCGCTCCTGTCGGTGCTTGTGGTGGCGGGCTGCGGCGGGCCCTGGCACGCGTCGGCCCTCCCGCGGGGAGGTCGGGAGGGGCGGCGCGGCCCCGCCCATGCGGGGCGCGCGGGCGGGGCCGATGGGGGATCTCTGCCTGGGGGAGGCGGGAGATCACCGCTGCTTCAGCATGGCACTCGTTTCGGCCATGCAACAGAGTCGTGACTGAATTTCGCGGGTGAGGTGGGCGATGCGGGCGAGGCGGGTGCGCGGGTTGGGGTAGCTGAGCCTTCCTGGTGGGTGTGCTGGCTGAGTGACCTCGCTGCCGCCCCGCGCCTCGGACGTTCCGTGACGACGATGACGCTGCTGCGGGGACCGGTCATCGCCTCCGGGCAGTACACCGGTCCCAGGGCATCGGATCAGCTGACTGGATCTTGGAATGCCTCGCGTCGTCCCGCGGCCGCACCATGCCGTGGCCCGGACACACCGCCAGTCGGCTCACCCAGGCCCATCCACGAGAGCCAAAGAATTTCGGACGACGATGTCGAGAACCCGTGGCTGGCTCCGTCCCCGCAGTGAACGCGACCACAATGGGTCGCACCAGCACCGAGGAGAAACACGATGGCCAAGTACTTGCTGCTCAAGCACTACCGCGGCGCCCCGGCTGCGGTCAACGACGTGCCGATGGCCCAGTGGACGCCGGAGGAGATCTCGGCGCACGTTCAGTACATGAACGACTTCGCGGCCCGGCTCGAGGGGACCGGTGAGTTCGTCGACGGTCAGGCCCTCGCCCCCGAGGGGATGTGGGTCCGGTACGACGGCGAGGGTCGCCAGCCGGTCACCGACGGCCCGTTCGCCGAGACCAAGGACCTCATCGCCGGCTGGATGGTGATCGACGTCGACAGCTACGAGCGCGCCATCGAGCTGGCCGGGGAACTGTCTGCCGCCCCCGGGGCAGGCGGGAAGCCGATCCACGAGTGGCTCGAGGTACGCCCCTTCCTGACCGCGCCGCCCACCATCACCGAGTGACCCCTGAGGTGAACGAGGCCCTGCTCCGGAGCCTCACGCCGAGCGTGCTCGCCGTCCTCGTCCGCCGCGGAGCCGACTTCGCGGCGGCCGAGGACGCCGTGCAGGACGCGCTGGTCGAGGCGATCCGCGTCTGGCCGGCCGACCCGCCGCGGGATGCGAAGGGCTGGCTGATCACCGTCGCCTGGCGCAAGTTCCTCGACGCGACCCGCGCGGACGCCGCTCGCCGCCGACGTGAGGACCTTGTCGACGAGGAGCCGCCGCCCGGGCCCGCACCCGCGGTGGACGACACGCTCCAGCTCTACTTCCTGTGCGCCCACCCGTCACTGACACCGTCGTCCGCAGTCGCACTCACGCTGCGCGCCGTCGGCGGGCTGACCACCCGCCAGATCGCCCAGGCCTACCTGGTGCCCGAGGCGACCATGGCGCAGCGCATCAGCCGGGCCAAGCGCACCGTCTCCAACGTGCGGTTCGACCAGCCCGGCGACGTCGCCACCGTGCTGCGCGTCCTCTACCTGGTCTTCAACGAGGGCTACTCCGGCGACGTCGACCTCGCCACCGAGGCCATCCGCCTCACCCGGCAACTCGCGGCCGCGATAGACCACCCCGAGGTGGCGGGGCTGCTCGCCCTGATGCTGCTCCACCACGCCCGGCGCGCCGCCCGAACCGCGCCCGACGGCAGCCTGGTGCCGCTCGCCGAACAGGACCGCGGCCGGTGGGACACCGAGTCGATCGCCGAGGGCATCGAGATCCTGCAGTCGGCCCTCGCCCGCGACCGGCTGGGCGAGTACCAGGCCCAGGCCGCCATCGCGGCACTCCACGCCGACGCACCCACCGCCGGGGAAACCGACTGGGTGCAGATCGTCGAGTGGTACGACGAGCTCGCCCGCCTGACCGACAGCCCGGTCGTCCGGCTCAACCGCGCGGTCGCCGTCGGGGAAGCCGATGGGCCGCGTGCGGGCCTGGCGGCACTCGCGGCGCTGGACGACTCACTGCCCCGCCACACGGCAGTGGCGGCGTACCTCCACGAGCGCGACGGCGACCTGACGACGGCGGCACGGCTGTACGCCGAGGCGGCCCACAAGGCCCTCAACCTCGCCGAACGCGACCACCTGACACGCCAGGCCGCCCGGCTCAACGCCCGCCGGTGTCGTTGACGGAACGGCTCCTCGGACTTGCCCTCACACTTGCTGGCCCTAGCCCTAGCCCTAGCCCTAGCCCTAGCCCTCGTCGTCGACCGCGCCGGGTGCCAGGGCGGGGGAGGGGAAGGCGTGACGTGCCTCGCCGCCGGACCACCACACACCGATGGCGAGGACCGCAGCCGCCTCCAGCAGCGCCGCGCGGGACAGTCCGCCGCACGGCAGGGGGGAGCAGCCCATCGACGTGATCAACTCTGCCGCGACGGCGGCTGCGGCAGGGGTGCCGGCGCAGAAGGGCACCGCCAGGGGCGCGCCCTCGAAGGCGGGCCGCGGCAGGGTCCAGATGCTCTCGTGGCAGATGCCGAAGACCTTGGCGACACCGGCGTCCGGCGCGGCGGCCGCGATGCGTGCGGCGACGGAGTCCGTGCCGCCGGCGATGGTCAGGGAGGGCCCGTCCGGGCCGGGCTCCATGGGAACCGTGCAGTCCAGCACCGTCCGTCCGGCCAGAACAGGCGCGAGCTCCTGCGCCAACCGCGGTGCGCTGTCCGCCGGTACGGCCATCAGGACCGCCTCGCCGTAAGCAGCCGCCTCGGCCAGGCCGCCGTGCCCGGCGGCTTCGATCCTTGCCGCAACCGCCGCTGCGGCCGTCACGTTCCGCCCGCCCACCAGAACCTTGTGCCCGGCCCGTACCCAGGCACCGCCCAGGGCTGTAGCCATCGAGCCTGTGCCGAGAATGCCGATGCGCATGATGCTGTTCCCCTTTGCTCTTGTCCCGTGGGATGTCATGCCCCGGACGTTAGGCGGGCTGATGCACACCGCGCGGTGTGCATCAGCCGGGCAGGATGGGCGCATGGGAGAGCATGAGGAACTGGCGGGGGACGGGTTCGCGGCGGACTGCCGGGCTCGGGTCGCCTTCGAGGTGCTGGCGAACCGATGGGACAGCGTGGTGGTCTTCATCCTCGGCGAGGGCGGCCCGAGGCGCCCGCGCGACCTGCTGGACCGGATCGGTGGGATCAGCCCCAAAGTGCTCAACGACGCGCTGCGGCGGCTGGAGTACAACGGCCTGGTGGAGCGCCGCCGTTACGCCGAGGCGCCCCCGCGCGTCGACTACGCCCTCACCGAGTCCGGCACGGCCCTGCTGGTCCCCATCCGCGCGATGGGCACCTGGGCCGCCCGCTACGCGGACACCGTCCTGGCCTCCCAGGATCGCTTCGGCACCCGCTGACACAGGTGGACAGGCACCCCCTATTGAGTCGCCGGAGGGTGCGGGTGGTGCTCTTCGGCTGTGCAGTCCCCGGCGCCGCGCGCGTGACAGGACACGGCTGAGGGCCGCTCCCCTCCTGCCGAGCCACCGACCGCGCCGACCGCACCGAGCGCGCCGACGCGTGCGATCAGCGGCAGCGGCGGGTGTAGTACTGCCAGGTCAGGGCTGCCAGCAGCGGGCCCCACAGGATGAACAGGCCGCTGGTCACGGCAGCCAGCAGTGCCCACCATCCGTTCGCGAAGTGCGGTGCGGGCATGCCCGCGAGGCCGAATGTGCCGAGGACCCACTCGACGAGCAGGGCGAGCGCACCCAAGGATGCGAGTGCCGCCGGGACGAGCACCACGGCCGGACGGATCGGGCGGCCGCCGATCAGAGGGATCCGGTCCGGCACCACTTCGCCCCAGCCGCGCACCAGGGCGAAGCAGGACAGCGCGGCGAGCTCCGACAGAATGCTGAGCCCGAAGATGTACGGAACGCTCAGCCAGAGGGAGTCCGGGAAGGGCCCGTCGTCCCGCAGCCCCATCGGGAAGTGGAAGGCGAACGGCAGCCGCCACAGGCACACGGGCAGCATCAGCAGCGGGATAGCGCGGGCGACCATCTCGGCCCAGCGGGGCACTGGGCGGGCGGTGGCCCGCATGCCCACGACGGCCTCGGCTCCGGCCCGGCCCTTCGGCCCCGCCCCGGCCTGTGGCTCCGTCTGCGTGTGCGTCTTCGTCTTCGTCTCGCTCATGGAACCAGCTTCCGCATCCTGGCGTCCCGGATCGTCAGTCCGGGGTATGCACCGGCTCCCCCGTGCGGGGGAACTGGGCCCGCTCCGAGGCCGGGTGCCGCCGCCGTGGGAAGTGGCTCAGTCGGCCTGGCTGTTCGCGCGCTTGGGCAGGAAGAACATCAGGGCCCACATCACGGCGAAGGCGCCTCCGACCCACCAGAGCACGCCGGTGAACGCGGCACGGTTGACTGCGCCCACCACGTCCTTCCCGCGCTGCTGGTGGCGCAGGAAGACGCCGAGCACGAGGACACCGGCGGCGAGCATGGCGAAGCACCACAGCGGCCAGTGGTGGGCGTGGCCCTCGATGAGCGGGAAGACGATCAGCACCACGGCCAGTGCGGACAGCAGCATCGAGCGGCGTCCGAAGCGGTCGGAGAGCGGACCCAGGATCAACTGTCCCAGGCCCATGCCGACCAGGAAGGCCGTGAGGGTGAGCTGGACGCCCGAGGCGTCGGTGTGCAGGTCGCCCGTCATCTGCGGGAAGGCGGGCAGGTACATGTCCGTGGCCCGCGGCATCACGAACGCGAGCAGCACCAGGGCCGCCGTCATCAAAGGCATCGAAGAACTCCGTGGGAAACAGGCGTACGGGCGGCAGCCGCTTCGTCCGTCCCCGCCCGTGGGTGGGGACGGAGCCGGGCGCCTCGGAGCAGGAACTGCTGTCCCGGCTCGAAGCTTCTTGCTGTCGCCGGCGACGACCGTAGGGGGCTTCTTCTGCCGCCGCGTCGGCCTCAGTACTGGAGAAACACCCTCCGTTTGACCTAGGGCAAATAGTGCAGAGCGGCCCAGCGGTCAGCGGACCGGAATGCGCGTCCTACCGGGGAAACGATCGGCGCAAAGGCGCGGGGGAGTCGATAGCTTGCCGGGGGCCACGGCGGAAAACTGTGTGCGCTCGGGTGGACTGGGACGTAATGATGTGGGTATGTCGCGTCCTTTTGAAGAGCTTGTCGCCGAGGCTGAGTCAGTGTCCGTGGACGGTTGGGATTTCTCCTGGCTGGATGGTCGGGCGACCGAGGAACGCCCGTCATGGGGCTATCAGCAGGCGATGAGTCGGCGGCTGGCGGTGGTGCCGGCGGCGCTCGATATTCAGACCGGTGGTGGTGAGGTCCTCGCCGGGGCGGAGAAGCTGCCTCCCACGATGGCCGCGACGGAGTCCTGGCCGCCGAACGTGGCCAAGGCGACCAGTCTGCTGCATCCGCGCGGGGTGGTGGTCGTCGCCGACCCGGACGAGCCGCCGCTGCCGTTCGCCGATGAGGCGTTCGACCTGGTGACCAGCCGGCATCCCGCGACGGTGTGGTGGCCGGAGATCGCACGCGTGCTGCGACCGGGTGGAACGTACTTCGCCCAGCATGTCGGGCCTGCCAGCGTGTGGGAGCTGGTGGAGTACTTCCTGGGGCCGCAGCCCGAGGCGCGCGGGAAGCGGCACCCCGACGACGAGAGCGCGGCGGCGAAGGCCGCCGGCCTGGAGATCGTCGACGTGCGCACGGAACGGCTGAGGATGGAGTTCTTCGACGTCGGCGCCGTGATCTACTTCCTCCGCAAGGTGATTTGGACGGTGCCCGGCTTCACCGTCGAGCAGTACCTCGGCCGCCTGCGCGAGCTGCACGAGAAGATCGAGGCCGAGGGACCGTTCATCGCCCACTCCTCCAGGACCCTCATCGAGGCGCGCAAGCCCGAGCGCGCGTAAGAGCTCGCGGAGACAGGTGTGCTCTCATGGGCGGCGGTTCGGCCGGTTGTCCCAGCGGCGGGTGGTCCATGCCCGGCGCTCCGAGTCATAGCCGGCGTCCAGGTGCACAGTGATGTCGTCGGGCAGCGGCCCGAGGTCGTCTAACACGTCCAGGGCCGGGGGCGAGCAACGAGGGTTCTCAGCTGTGCGTACGGTAGTTTCTGCTGCTGGCCGCCACGTATTCCGACCACGTGGCGACGTCCTTCGGGTCGGGTGCTTTGATCTTCGGGTCGGCGCCGTAGTCCGAGAACTCCTCGGTGATCCGCTGGTCGCCCTTGGCCGTCCGGCCCTTCTCCTCTTCCTTGGCGATGAACCCGTCCTTGTCGATCCAGACGTCGATCTCGGCCTTTTCGATGCCGGCTTTACCGGTCTGCAGGAGGTACAGGTCGCGGCAGTCCTTCGTCATGGCCGGACCCTCGTAGTTCTTCAGGTCGGCGAGGACGACCGTGCCCCGGTAGTGGTCGGTGGCCCGTCCACCCACCGTTTCGCCGCCGATACGCTTGAGGTCCTTGGAAGCGGTCAGCAGGGCGCCGACCCACTTCTTCACTGAGCCCCCGACGCGCCGGCCGGCGTTCTCCTTGGGCGGCGTCGACGGCGAGGCCGCCGGTTTCTTCGCTCCGGAGCCGGGCTCCTCCATGACGAACCAGGACTTGCCCGGCACGTCCTTGGTGGCCAGGTACGACGCGCCGCCCACGGACACCATGTGCGTCTCCGCCGTCTTGACTTCGGACGCCTCGGGCTCGTTCTGGAAGGCCATCTCGGCGCGGGACTCCGGCTCGTCGCCGGTCTTGCCGGTCTCGACGGTCCGGTAGGAGTTCTGCCGGGCCATCTTCTCCATGGCGGCCTTCAGAACGGCGGGTGCGTCAGCACGCTCTCGTGCCGCCGCACTGCCGGGACCGGCGGAAGAGCCGTCCACGGCCGACGCCTTCGTGTCGTGGCCGCCGCAGGCCGCCAGGCTCATGACCAGGGCGGCGCTCGTGGCCGCCATGACGCTCTTACGGATCGCCTTCACGGCTTTTGAAGCCCTTTGTCAGTCCTGAAGTAAAACAGGGGAAGACTACCCTTTTGCCGCTGTCGATTCGAACTTATTGCCGAAAGGTCGTCCCGTCACGCGCAGGCCAAACGAAAAGCGGGTCGGCCCACCCCGGTGGCTTCGAGACCGTCATCGGCGCGAGTAGCACGCTGGACGAGACGGCTGACCGCATCTTGCGCGACTCCGGCCTGGCCTGCCTTCGCACGATCGAGCACTGAACAGCCGAGGCCCGGGGTATGTCTCCCGAGGCCTCGGCTGTGCGTGGTAGGGCTGGTTCACGAACCGGCTGCGACCGTCTCCTTGTTGCAGCCTTCCGATTGCATCCGGCGGTGTCGCGCGGGGGAGGGGAGCGCAACGCGGCAGTGCTCCCAGGGATGGCCGGACGCCTCCACCTCGTGGAAGAGGGGGCCGTAGCCGACCATGTGCCAGCCGTCGCGGCCGGCCTCTTCCAGGGCGGCCATCTCGTTGAACGCGGACAACCCGCTGAGCTTGCGGCGCTTCGGGGCGTTCGGCCCCTCGGCGGGCGGCGCCGACGGGCCCGCGCCCGCGGCCTTGCCCGCGAAGCGCTGCTGGGCGGCCTGACGGCTCACCCCCAGGACGCGGCCCACCGTCTCCCAGCTGTGGCCGGCGGCCCTGGCGCCCTGGACGGCCTCGCGCAGCAGCCGGCTCGCCTCCTCGGCGCCGACGCGCGAGGCGTCCACCAGGCGCAGGTACCCGTGGGCGTCGTGTTCGAGCGAGTCGGCCATGCCGGGACGGACACCAGCAACGTGGTGTCCGCGCCGCGCCGGCCGCGCTCGCCGAGGGCCGCCAGCGGGCGATGGTGCCCGCGAGGCGGAGGGGTATCGCCGGCATCCGGGCGGCCCGACGGAGGACTGGTACTCCGACGTCGCCCAGGGCGTGGCACGTCTACCTCGTGCACATGGACAGGGTCCAGCAACCAGGCTGTACGCACGCGCTCTCCAAAACCGGCGACAGACCCGCATACTCCTCACGCGTCTGGTCGCTGAGGGTGACCCGGCGAAGCCGGGGACAGTGCTGCGCAGCGGCGGCGGAGCGAGGCCGAGTTCGTGGGCCGTTTCGAACGCGGTCCACACGCACGTGTGCGTGTGGACCCGTCCTGATCAGGCGTCCGCCTCGGTCTCCTCGGCCTGCAGCCCGCCGACGGGCTCGTTGGCCAGGAGGTAGTTGGCGCTGTTCGCGCTGGAGTGGGCGCCCCCGGCGGGGCAGCGCCCGTTGTCCGGGAAGCCGTTGAACCACAGGCCGTAACACTTGTTGCACCAGCGTCAGTCGCCGGTCGGGCACTCGAACCGCCGATGTACCGCTGTCTGTCCGCGCAACTGCGCAGGCTCGCCGCGAGGGCCGCTTCCCTGACTTGATCGACACCGTCCACGCCGAAGTCCATGTGCCGTCGGCATGGCCGGGCGCGGGCGCGTTCATGGACGTCCCCAAGCTCTCCCCGCTCGAGGACCGGCACATCAACTTCCGGGGTCGCTACCTGTTCACCATCAAGGCCTGCGGCCTCGGCCGGGGCCTGCACCCTTCCGGGACCCCGGATGCCGCCGAGCACTGACTGCCGACGCACCGGCTGACGTGCGCACACCGCACATGGCGCATCGCTGTGCACGCCGCTGGACCCGATGCCCCACGCTCCGGGAGTGCTCGTGTCGCGGGTTCCGGAGTTCTCGCGAGGGTCCCTGCGCACGCACCATGTGTGGGGGTCGTTGTCGGGGAGTCGGATATCGGCTGTGATCTTGAAGCCGCGGTGCAGGGTCGAACCCCCGCGTATGCAGACGTGCAGCCGACGGCTTCGCCGATGTCACGGGTGTCGTCGAGGGTGCGACCTCGGAACTCCCACGACCTGCGGGCTGGTCCTCTGGGTTCGACCTGGCACGGAGAGTTTCACGGTCATGCCTCTCCTGCTGTACGCGCCGCAGCGACCACGGCCTCATACACCTCCAGCGCCGGCTGGGGCTCGCGGCCCAGGAGCGTGCGCAGGGCGTTGTCCTCGATCCCGCTGCCGTCCAGGAAGCCCCCGGCGATCACCGAGTACGTGCCCACCAGCATCGGCACCTGGTACGGCAGCGCCTGGCCGGCCTCGGTGATCGCCTCACGGGCCGCGCCGAGCGAGGAGGGCTCGTACGAGCCGCCGATCGCGGCAGCCAGCTCGGCGCCGCCCAGGGCCCGCTCGCCGACGAGCTCGTACACCCGCCCCGCGTGCCGTTCCGGCTCGGCCGCCACCCGGGCCGCCACCGCCGCGAGGTCTGCGCGGGCCACCGCGGCCAGGCGGCCCTCGCCCAGCGGCGCCGCGATCGTCCCGTCGGGGCCCGGAGCCGCGATACCGGCGAGGAACTCGGCGTAAAGCCCGTTGCGCAGGATCGTCCACGCCAGCGGGCTGCGCTCGAGGCGGCGTTCGGTCCAGCGGTGGGCGAGCGCGTAGGCCAGGTGGTCGCCGTCGCCGCTGAGGCTGGTGTAGACGATGTGCCGCACGCCCGCTCTCTCGGCCGCCGATATCGCCGCGTCGTGGCGGGCGATGACGACGTCGTCCTCGCCGTACCCGGCGGAGATGAGCAGCAGGGTGTTCACCCCGGCGAAGTCGAGCGAGGACGGGTCGTCGAAGTCGACGCGCCGCTCCGCGGTGGAGCGGGGGGTGCGGGTGCCGAGGACGACGTCGTCCCGCCCGGCCAGTTCGTCGGCGACGAGCTGTCCGAGCGCGCCGCCTGCACCGGTTACCAGAATCATTGAGATCTCCCTCCTGAGCTGTGTGTTTCCATCATGGGGAGTGAGTTTCGATCGCATAAGGAGGCACTTTGATGTCAGTAGGGCACACCGCGGTAACCACCCCGGTGCCGGACGAGCCCGTGATCGTCTGCGAGACGCCGCAGGACGAGTGCGGTGTGAGGGACGTGCTGGACCGGCTCGGCGACAAGTGGTCCGTTTACGTGGTGGTCGAGCTCGCCTCCGGCATACGGCGGTTCAAGGAGCTGCAGCGCGCCATCCCGGGCAATATCTCGCAGCGTATGCTCACGCTCACCGTCCGGCGTCTGGAGCGCGACGGGGTGGTGAAGCGGACCGTGTATCCCACCGTGCCGCCCCAGGTCGAGTACGAACTGACGGAAATGGGTCACAGTCTCACCCACCTCGTCAAGGCCCTTGCGGACTGGTCGATCGCCCACCGGCCCTTCATCGCCGCCTCGCGGGCGGCCTGGGACGCCGCTCACCCGGAGCCGACTGCTGGTGAATGAACGGCGGCCCGTGGCCGCCCGCCCGGGGTGCTCCGAGCGCCGAGGGCGGTCGAGCCTGGGCGAACGCTCAGCGCGGTGGAGAGTGAACAGCGCGCGGCGCCGGGCGGCGGCGTATGAGGTGGCCGGTCGGCGTGGCCCAGGTGGCTGTTCATGGGAACCGTTCGCGGGCCCTGCGGGCCCGCGAGCTGCAGCTCGCCATCGTGTCCCTCGCGTCCCTTGCCACGGTGTCTGGCGTGGCGCCTGCTCAGCGGGGCAAGCGCCGTGCTCGCCTCGCCTGCCCATGCCGACAGCACCGATGACGGCCCGCAGGTGATGGTCAGCGCACAGCAGTGCGTCGACAGCGGCGGCCGCATCCGGCAGATCTTCTGGATTCCCCCGATGTACATGTGCGTCGGCGGCCCGCACAACGGAGAGGCCATCACCAGCTGGTGACAGTCGGGCCCCCACCAGCCGACACTCCGCGCCCCCGTGCCTTCTTCACGAGGCTGTTGCCGAACTGGTCCGGCACCGCCGGAGGCTGCCGCTGGGACAACGCCGGGCCTTGGGTGAGGACCGGATCCAGGAAGCGACGCGGTCGGCATGCCCGCGGTCCCCGCGGGGTGCCGTAGGTGCTGTGTGCCTGGCATCTCGCCGCGCGCGGCAACTGGTCTCGGCGCCCGGCTGGTTGTCCTCCCCGGTGTCGAGCCGCTGCCGAGCCGGTGCCGGGTTGGCCGCCCCCGGCCATCGACCGCGAGCAGTACCGCCTGCGGAAAACAGCACATTGGGGTGAGAGTCAGCAGCCCGAGGCAGGAGGGTAGTTCAGGCTCACACGGTTGGCTCAGCGGGGTGGATGATGCGTAGTCCGGCAAAGTCCTGGGGCTCGGCTTCGCTGCCGCCCAGGGCGAAGGCGAGGGGAACGACCACGACCCCGTAGAGGAAACCGCCCAGCCACCGGCCGGCGGCCTGGTGCAGCCGGGGCCGGCCACCGTCCGCGCGGCGGACCACGTACGTGCCCACCAGCGCCTTGCCCACGCTCCGGCGGACAAGCATGACCAAAGCCACGTGGTTGAGAAAGGAAGCAGCCAGGCCGCCGGCCAGGATGCTGGCCCACAGCGCAGACACAGCGGGAAATGGGGTGTCGGCGTTGATGGCGTGTGACACCAGGAAGGCAAAACCCACACCCAGCCCACAGGCAACGGAGAGGGCTCCGTCAATCACAGCCGCCGCGTAGCGCCGCCCCAGGCTCGCCGGCCGGACGCCGCGCACCGCCGTGCTCACACGCTCCCCCTCACCTGAACGATCAGTCGCCCAACGACCGTATCGCACGACAGGTTGCCGGCTCTTGCGACGGTGCCCTCTTCGGCTGGGGCGCGGCCGTGGTCGGTCAGAGCACCCTGCGCCTGTGTGGCACGAGAGGTGTCGCCGGAATCCGGGAGGGGGCGGCGAGGGGAGGGAGATAGGTCGTTGATCGACATATGTAGATCAACGACCTATGGTGTCCTCATGGCTGACCGACCAATGCAGGAGCCCACTCTGTTGCTCCTGACCGCGTTGAGTGATGAACCGCGCCACGGCTACGCGATCGTGCAGGAGGTGCTGGCGATCTCCGGGGGACGGGTGAGATTGCGGACGGGGACGTTGTACGCGGCTCTCGACCGGCTGGTGCAGGAGGAGTTGATCGAGGTGTACTGCGAGGAGGTCGTCGACGGGCGGCTGCGGCGGAGTTACACGCTCACCGGCGGCGGGCGAGTGCGGCTCGCCGCGGAGGCCGACCGGTTGCGGGCGGTGGCGAACGAGGCGCAGCGGCGGCTCGGGCTCGCCGGCGGCTTCGGGACCGCCGGCTCGTCCGTGCCGAAGGGGGCCACCGCATGAGCCGGCCGCCCCTGGCGCTGATGCTCTACCCGCGCGCGTACCGCCAGGCGTACGGCGACGAGATCGCCGCCCACTTCGCCGAGTCCACCGCGGGCGCCTCCCGGGCCTGGCAGTGGTACGAGGGAGCGGACCTGGCCGGGCACGCGGTGCGCATGCGGCTGCGGCTGACCTCGGCCGGCCCCGCCGGGCGGGTGCTGGCCGCTGCCGCGCCGTACGCGGCGGTGGGCTCGGCCGTGTACGCGGCGCTGGCCTTCGCGCAGTTGGCGATGAGGGTGGTGGTCCATGTCCTGCCGGATGGGCCGGACGGTTTCACCCTCGGGCTGCTGGTGACGGCGGACCTGACGCTGGCCGCGGCCGGCGGGGCGACCCTGGCAGGGCGCTGGCGCGCCGCGCGTGTGCTCACCGTGCTCGGCACGGTCGCTCTGGCCGTGCAGCAGGTGTTCGGGGACATGTACGTCCTCGACGGGACGGGCAGGATGCTGTCGGCCGTCCTCGCCCTCGTCATGGTGCTGGGCTGTCCGCCGGACACCCCGCCGGTCGGGCGGGCGGTGCGCAGGGGTGCGGCGGTGTACGCCGCGGCTGCCTTCCTGCCTCTGTTCGGGCTGCTGGTCACGGGATCGGCGCTGTTGTTCCTCAGTCTCCACTGGTCGGTACTGCCTGTGCTGGCCCTGGCCGCCGCCCTCGTGATCACGGGCCCCCGTGCCGAGGGGCCCGGCGCCCATGCGGCGGGGACGGCTCTCGCGGCGCTGCCCTGGCTCACCTACAACTTCCAGGTCCTCCATTGGGAGCTGGATGCCGTGGGGCTGTGCCTCGCCGTGCTGGCCGGGGGAGCCTTCCTCGCCTGGGCGCGGGGGTGGCTCGTCCGCCACAAGGCGGCGGCCCGCGGCCGGTGAAGCCGCTATCGCCCTCTGTATGGGTATATGCGATGATCTGCCCATGGGGACTCGTGGGAAGAGGTGCAAGCGCTGCGGGCAAGCCAGCCGTTCGTGGCGGCGTACCTGTAAGTCGTGTCGGGCGCGGATCGATCGGGGTGATCTGGCGGGTGATGCCGCCGAGGCAGCAGTCGATTTGGGGGCTCTGGGCTGGATAGTGCGTGGCATACGCGCCCTGGCCAAGGCCGTGCTGGACTGACGTCGGACAGATGGCAATGCCCCGCTCTCCTCAAGGAGAGCGGGGCATTGCCACGCAGTGCGCGGCGGCATAGCCGTCGAGCGGCGGTTCGGGACTCCGCTCGGGCTGGGGTCGACGAGGCCCGAGCTGCTCGAGGGCGGCCATGTCGCCGGCCGCAGCACGGGTACAGGGCCTCGCGGCGCAGGCACGTTCCAACCCTCACTGCCCCGTCAGGGCTCGTGTCCCAGGCACACAACGTTCCCGTAGCGCGGTGAGTTCAGCCGCCGGCAGCCGCAGAGAGGCGCCCCGGCGGCTGCCGTCGAGGCGCGCGCTTCCGGCGTCGAGCCATTGCGGGAACGGCTCGACGCCGATGAAGTCCGCCAGTCGCGTCAGCTCCTTGCGGGGCTCGTCGAGCAGGTCCTCGTAGGCGAGCGTGGTCCGCATCGGTGCGGGCACCGCACTGAGGTGGTCCACGCCCCGGGCGATGAGCTCCGACCACAGGGCTCCGAATCGAGTCAGCGGCAGGTCGCGGTCCAGCACGAGCGCAGAGTCGAATCGCTCCGCCAGCAGTTCCGACAGCTCGGGCGGCAGGGAACGGATCTGGTCCTCGGTCAGATCGCCGGGACGCTCGACACCGGTCCGCGCGGCGATTTCCCGCATCAGGAGGATCAGCCGGTAGCCCGTGTGCCGGCTCATGGACAGGGCGCAGTCGGGCCCGTTCCTGAACAGGTGCACGAAGCGCGCCTGTGGGAAGGCCCTGCGCAGGAGCGGCACCCGCTCCGTCGAATAGCCGGATCGCTCGACGACCGCTGTGCGCCCGAATCGCGCGCACAACAGGCCGAACAGAGCCGTGTAATGCCTTGCGGCAGTACGGTCCGGCCAGCGGCAGACCTGCTTCTCGAGCTCGTCGAAGAGCCCGTCCGGGTCGTCGGTGAGGTGCGGAAGCACCATCAGGGAGAGGGCGGGGATACCGGTGGTCTCCGTCGCGAATCGTCCGGGCCGGCGGGTGTAGACGAACTCCGGCATCGGCACCCCGCTGCGGATCATGCGCTCGAACAGCGGATTGGGGTCGGCGAGCAGCCGCCAGAACTCCCCACCGCCGAGAAGGCCCTCGGGAAAGCCCCGGCTCTGCACCGACGACAGCAGCTCGTTGAGGCTGAGCACGTCCGGATGCGCGTTGACGATGCCGGACAGCGCGGTCGACCCACTGCGGCCTGTACCGACGACGAACGTCAGGGTGCGCATGTGGACATTCCCCTCCGACGACGGACCCGTGCTGATCGCGAACAGGCTTCCCCCGACGCCGCCACCGTACGCGCCCGTTCACCGCAGGCTCATTCGGGCCGCGCTCCCGCGGGTGAATCGTGCGGACAGTGGCAAAAGGGACTCTCCGCTCCTGCTGTCCTAGTCGCACCCCGTGATGAAGCGGGGCGCATCCGCGGTAGGAGGGGCTATGCGGCTCACACGATGCTCGTCAGGGGAAAGCGCATCTACAGGGCGAAGAGCTGCACGGCAGCCGGCGGCGCTCGCCGCAGCAGTGGTGTTCGGCCTAGCCGGTGCCGGCGGTGCCATCGCCGCCGACCGGGTGCAGGGGGCGGTGCTGTTCTGCTTCGGCGATATCACCGTGAACGTCAACGAGTTGTCCGGGGGAGTCTCCGGCAGCGGCAGTCTCACATGCGACGAGCCCGGCGGCCCCCGGCATAGTGCCACCATCCGTATGTCGGGCTCTGTGCTGAGCACCAGCGGGCTGATCACCGAGACCGTCACCAGTGACACCATCACCTACGACGACGGCCAGGTGTCGGACCTAGGTGTGAACAGGCGGCTGGAGAAGCTCTCCAACAGCACCCACGGCAACGCCCGAGGTACCGGCAGTGGAAGGGGCAACAGCGGCCGTTTCGTCGACGCGGGCGAAAACGAGCAGGCGAGCGGCACGTTCGCCATCGGAGTCGCCGGTACGACGACGTACCGATTCGGCGACGTCAGTCTGGGCCTGTCCCGGTAAGCACTTCCGCACTTCCGCACTTCCGCACTTTGTCACTTCCGCACGTCCACGACGTCACCTCCAAGCGAGAACTCAGTGGCGAGCCCGGGCCTCCACAGACGAACATGGAACGCATGAGCGATCAACCCGCGCGATGGACCCAGGCGACCGTCTACCCCGACATGTGGGCCGATCCGGACGACGACCCCCGCAACAGCGAAGGTCCCAGTCCGGACGGCGAGCTTGCGACGCTGCAGGACTTCCTGACGAACTACCGCTTGACCCTGCGGATGAAGTGCGAGGGCCTGGACGCGGAGCAACTGGCCCGTCGGTCGGTTCCGCCGTCGACGATGTCGCTGCTCGGCCTGGTCCGGCACCTCGCCGAGGTGGAACGGGACTGGCGCAACTGGATCAGCGACGGTGACCCGCTGCCGAAGCTGTACGGCGAGCGTGACGCGGACTTCGACGGAGCCGTCGGCGAGCAGGCCGTGGTGGACGCCGCGTACCTCGATCTGGAGCGCGAGCAGGCCGCGACCGACGCCGCGCTGGCCGAGCACCCGGACCTGGGCGAGCGTGTGGGGAAGGACAGGATCGCGGTGCGGGAGTTGATGGTGCACAGGATCGAGGAGTATGCCCGTCACTGCGGGCAGGCCGACCTGTTGCGCGAGTGCATCGACGGAAGGGTGGGCCAGTAACGAGGGCCGGGGTTCACGCCCGCCCCCGCCGGCGCGTCACCTCGAAGTGAGGCTGCGGTCCAGCCGGGCGTGGGGCGCGGCGGTGTTTGTATGTCTATAGGGCGCCGACGGCGTGCGCCTTCTCTGCGCTTGGTACAGGGCTCAACTATGAGCGGAAGGTGATGGTCCTGTTCCGGACTGCCTTCCGCTGTGCCGGTTCAACACCTGCGGCCTGTTCGTGGTGTTGCCCGGCATGAGTGTGCGCGTGTCCCAGGTCCCGTCGCATGAGCAGCGGTAGCCCCCTTCTGCGGCTGTGACCGTTCGGGCGCCCGCGCATCACGAGCAAGGGGATGAGTGCCGTGATCACTGTCCCAGGCGGCCAGGCTGCCGACCGGGGATGTGTCCGGCCCGCCCGGTCGGGCCGGTGCTGTCCCACCGCGCTCGGCGACCTCGACCCCGTGACCGTCCGCGAACACACCACCGTGCCCGGGCCGGTGACCTTCGGGCTGCCTGCGGCGGTGAGGGCCCGATGAGCGCCCGACCCGTGCCCACGCCCCGCCCGCCTTCCCAGCCCCGTACCGGATCCGGGAACCGGGCACCCGTCGGGGGCACCACGCCTCTTGCCGGCGAGGGGATCTCGCCCGCGCGCTTTCCTCTCCTGTCCGCGCTCACAGCACCGGAGGACCTGCGTGGTCTCGCACAGGAGGAACTGTCGGCGCTGGCGGGGGAGATCCGGGCGTTCCTGATCGACAAGGTCTGCGCGACGGGCGGGCATCTGGGTCCGAACCTCGGCGTGGTGGAACTGTCCATCGCTCTCCACCGGGTGTTCGACTCCCCACGCGACACGGTGCTGTTCGACATCGGTCACCAGGGATACGTCCACAAGCTCCTCACCGACCGTGCCAGGGGTTTCGACCGGCTGCGGCAGGCGGGCGGTCTGTCCGGATACCTCTCTCGCGAGGAGTCGCCGCACGACGTCATCGAGAACTCCCACGCCTCGACCGTCCTGTCCTACGCCGACGGCCTGGCCAAAGCCCGTCACCTGTCCGGCGAAGCCGACCGGAACGTGGTCGCCGTCGTCGGCGACGGGGCCCTGACGGGCGGGATGTCCTGGGAGGCGCTCAACAACCTCGGCGGCAGCCCGGACCGGCCGTTGGTGATCGTGCTGAACGACAACACGCGCTCCTACGCTCCCACTGTCGGCGCCCTCGCCGACCACCTCCAGCACCTGCGCTCCACCACCCCCGACAGAGACCAGGGCAGCCCGGGGCTCCACAGCCCGCACGCCGCGGGTGGCAGTGCGCCACCGGGGCCGATGACGGCGGCCCGCAACCTCTTCCGCCTGCTGGGCTTCGCCTACCTCGGCCCCGTCGACGGCCATCACCTGCCGTCCCTGGAAGAGGCCCTGACCAGGGCGCGGGATCTGCGCCGCCCGGTGGTCGTCCATGCGGTCACCGTCAAAGGGCGCGGCTACGCCCCGGCCGAGGCGGACACAGAGGACTGCATGCACGCGGTCGGTGTCCTGGACCCCGCCACCGGACAGCCGGCCCGGGCAGGCGGCGGACGGTCGTGGACGAGTGTGTTCGCCGGTGAACTGTGCGAGCTGGGGGAGCGGCACGAGCAGATCGTGGCGATCACTGCGGCCATGCCGGGCCCCACGGGCCTCGCCCGCTTCGCCGAACGCTTCCCGCACCGGTTCTTCGATGTCGGGATCGCCGAGCAGCACGCGGTGACCTCCGCCGCCGGCCTCGCACTGGGCGGCTTCCACCCGGTCGTCGCCGTGTACGCCACGTTCCTCGGCCGCGCCTTCGACCAGGTCCTCATGGACGTCGCCCTGCACCGGCTGCCGGTCACCTTCGTCCTCGACCGCGCGGGCGTCACCGGCCCCGACGGGCCGTCGCACCACGGAATGTGGGACCTGACCCTCCTGGGTACGGTGCCCGGGATGCGGGTGGGGGTACCACGGGACGCCGCACGGCTGCGCGAGCTCCTCGGCGAGGCCGTAGCGCACACCGCCGGCCCGACCGCGTTGCGCTTTCCCAAGGCCGCGGTCGCCGACGACATCCACGCCGTGAAGCGCGAGGGCCCCGTCGACGTCCTTCACTGTTCCGGAACCCGGGATGTGCTGGTGGTGGCGGTGGGCCCGCTGGCCCAGCCGGCGGTGGAGGCCGCCCGTTCCCTGGACGGGCAGGGCACAGGCGTGACCGTCGCCGATCCCCGCTGGGTGCTGCCCGTACCGGCGGAACTCATCGAGCTCGCAGCCACACACCGGCTGGTGGTGACGGTGGAGGACAACACACGTGCCGGGGGAGTGGGCACCGCGGTGGCCCGGGCCGTGGCCGATGCCGGCTCCCGCACCCCGGTACGGGTGCTGGGTCTGCCGGGGCGCTTCCTCGCCCACGGCACCCGTGCCGACATCCTTGCCGCTGCCGGCCTCACCGCCCAAGGCATCGCCTACTCCGTCCTGCGCGCCCGCGCCGACCTCCCCGCTCATGAAGGGAGGCAGTGATGTCCGCCCGGCGGGCCTTCCGGCGGATTCCCGACGGTTCCCTCCGGCCGCCCGGCCACCGTGCCCCTTTCCAACCCCGCCCACTGCCCCGCCCCCGCCCACCACGTCAGGAAGGGAGCCTGAGATGCCCGCCATCGACCTCGGCCTCCCCACCCCGCCCCCCATCACTCCGGTGCGCCGCCGCACCCGGCGGATCCATGTCGGCGATGTCCCCGTCGGCGGTGGCGCACCCGTCTCCGTCCAGACCATGACCACCACCAACACCACTGACATCGACGCGACCTTGCGGCAGATCGCCGAGATCACCGCCGCGGGCTGTGACATCGTCCGCGTCGCCGTCCCCTCCCAGGACGACGCCGATGCCCTGCCCGCCATCGTCGCCAAGTCCCCGATCCCCGTCATCGCGGACGTCCACTTCCAGCCCCGCTACGTCTTCGCCGCCATCGACGCCGGCTGCGCCGCCGTCCGCGTCAACCCCGGCAACATCAAGAAATTCGACGACAAGGTCGAAGCGATCGCCCGGGCCGCCTCCGCGGCCGGGGTGCCGGTCCGGGTCGGCGTGAACGCGGGCTCCCTCGACCCGCGCCTGCTGACCAAGCACGGCAAGGCCACCCCCGAAGCGCTGGCGGAGTCCGCGCTGTGGGAGTGCGCGCTCTTCGAGGAGCACGGTTTCACCGACCTCAAGGTCGCGGCCAAGCACCACGACCCGCTCACGTCGATCGCCGCCTATCGCATCCTCGCCGAAGCCTGCGACTACCCCTTGCACCTGGGGGTGACGGAGGCGGGCCCGGCGTTCCAGGGGGCGATCAAGTCGGCGGTCGCCCTCGGGGTGCTGCTCGCGGAGGGGATCGGCGACACCATCCGTGTCTCGATCTCCGACGGACCTGTCGAACAGGTCAAGGCCGGCTGTCAGATCCTCGCCTCCCTCGGGCTGCGGCCGCGCAAGCTGGAAATCGTCTCCTGTCCCGGCTGCGGACGGCTGCAGGTCGACATCCACAAGCTGGCCGCCCGGGTGGAGGCCGCGTTCACGGACTTTCCCCATCCGCTGCGGGTGGCCGTGATGGGGTGCGTCGTCAACGGCCCCGGCGAAGCCCGCGAAGCCGACCTGGGGGTCTCCTGCGGGAACGGCAAAGGCCAGATCTTCCGCAAGGGAGAGGTCATCGCCACCGTTCCGGAGCGCCGCATCGTCGAAAGGCTCCTGGACGAGGCACTCCGCCTCACGGAGCCGGACGGCGCCCCACCGCAGGCGGGCCCGCGATGACCGCCGAACTGCCGGCCGGGGCGACCGCCGAACCACCCGCCGCCGTGCCCGACCCGGCGACCGTACGGGCGCACGTGGCCAGGATCCTGGCCGACTTCCTGGACGGCAAGGCCCGCACCGCCGACGAGCGCCGCATGCCCGGCGAAGTGCCCCGCACCCTGGGTGAATTCGTCCTCGCCGGGGGAAAGCGGCTGCGCCCCGTGCTCTGCGTCGCGGGCTGGCAGGCCGCCGGGGGCGCGGGGGACCCCTCGGCCGTACTCAAGGCCGCGGCATCACTGGAACTGTTCCACGCCTTCGCGCTGATCCACGACGACATCATGGACGGCTCGGACACCCGTCGCGGCCACCCCAGCGTCCACTGCGCGCTGGCCGCCCGCCACGCACCGGGCCGCACCGGCGCGGCCGCGGCCCACCTGGGCGCCTCGGCCGCCATCCTCATCGGTGACTTCGCCCTGGCCTGGTCGGACGAACTCCTGCACGGCGCGGGTCTCACCACCCCCCAGCTCGCACGCGTCCTCCCGCTGCTCGACACGATGCGCACCGAGGTCCTGTACGGCCAGTACCTCGACCTGACCTCGACCGGGAAACCCACCGACGACGTCGATCAGGCCCTGATCACGATCCGCTACAAGACGGCCAAGTACACCGTTGAACGGCCGTTGCACATCGGTGCCGCCCTGGCCGGCGCCGGCCCCGAGGCCTTCGCCGCGCTGAGCGACTTCGCCCTCCCCCTCGGCGAAGCCTTCCAGCTGCGCGACGACCTCCTCGGTGTCTTCGGCCGGCCCCGGGCCACCGGGAAACCCCGGCTCGACGACCTGCGCGGCGGCAAGCACACCGTACTGATCGCCCTCGCCCTGCGGAGCGCCCGGCGGACCGAGCGCGACCTCCTGCACACCCTGCTCGGCAACCCGGAGCTGGACGAGGGCGGCGCGAGCCGCATCCGTGACCTGCTCACCACCACCGGTGCCCGGGACACGGTCGAGCGCATGATCCAGGTCCGCTACGAGAAGGCGCTACGAGCTCTGGACCGAGCCCCCTTCCCCTGCACGACCGTCGACGTCCTGCGGGCGACGGCCCGCGCCGCCACCGTGAGGACCGCGTGAGCCCGCCCCCGCCGCTCCCTTCCCCCTCCTCTTTCTCCCCCCC
This sequence comes from Streptomyces sp. NPDC053079, assembly GCF_044546695.1. Lineage (NCBI taxonomy): Bacteria > Bacillati > Actinomycetota > Actinomycetes > Kitasatosporales > Streptomycetaceae > Streptomyces > Streptomyces sp. NPDC053079. The sequence goes on along the minus strand of NZ_JBITZJ010000003.1, from coordinate 100,804 downwards.
CAGGAACCCCATGATGACGAGCCTCCCCGCGACCCTCACCGTGCCGCCCGTCTACTCTCCCTTCCCGCCCCGGATCCACGCGGGGCACGTACGGGTGCAGGAGAACAGCACCTCCTGGGCGCAGCAGTGGCACATCGGCTCCGATGCCCTGCGCGCCCACCTGGTCCAGCAGGACATCGGCGTCTTCGCCGCCCGGGTGCTGCCCGAAGGCCCGCAGGAGGTCGTCGAACTGCTGGCGGAGTTCATCCTGTGGCTGTTCGGCGTCGACGACGACATCTGCGAGCACGGCGAGCTGGGCCGTCACCCCGGCGAACTCGCCGCCCAGCTGTCGCGCCTGCTGAGAGTCGCCCAGGAGCCGCGGTCGCCCATGCTGGACGGTGACCCGCTGGCCGTGGGCGTCCGTGAGCTGCGAGGCCGTCTGGCGGAGTACGCCACACCCGGACAGTTGGCCCGCTGGACCGACGGGATCCGGGAGTACTTCTTCTCCCTGGTCTGGGAGGCTCACCACCGCAGCATGGGCAGCATTCCGGGCCTCGACGACTACACCCTGATCCGGCTGTACAACGGGGCCGCCACCGCTGCCGAGCCCTTCCTGGAGATTGCCGGCGGCTACGAACTGACCCCGCGCGAACGCCATCACCCGCTCGTGCGCGCACTGGCCGAGATGGCGTACTTCGTCATCGGCTGGGACAACGACATCTTCTCCTTCCACAAGGAGAACCGCGGCCCGTACTACTTCATGAACGCTGTTCAGGTCGTACGGGCCGCTGACGGCGGCAGCCTGCGCGACGCCCTGGACCGCGTCATCGCCCAGCGCGACCGCGTCACGGCCCACTTCCTGCGCCTGCGGGACCGCCACGAAGCCGAGCTGACACACCATCAGCTGCGCTATATCGGCGACCTGGGCTGCTTCATCCGCGGCAACCAGGACTGGGCGATCACCTCCGACCGCTACACCAGCCCGACGGACCCCGCGGACCTTCCCACCGCCTTCACCGCCATCCCCACCGACGAGCGGGACGAACCGTTGCCGATCGCCGCGGTGCACGCTTGGTGGCAGCTGTGACGCGCCCCCGCGCCGCCACGGAGCGATCGCTGCCGGATCGCGCCCGGCAGGCCCGCGGCACCGTCCGGGCCTGGGCGGCGCTGGGAGCGGTCTGCGTCCTGGCCCAGCTCCTGGTCCTGATCCGCTGGATCGACGACGACGGCTACCGCCTCACCGGCGGCCAACGGGCCGCCCCGGCCCTCGCCCTGGTCCTGCAGTCCCTGTTCACCGCGGCGGTCGTGTTCACCCTGGCCCTCCTGACGGTGCGGGCTTACCGGGAGAGCCGGGCCCGGCGGCAGCTGTCGTTCGACGCCGCGGGCATCACCGGGTTCCTGCTCGCCGCCTGGCTCGATCCCGTACAGAACTACCTGCACCCCGTCTTCGTCCAGAACGTCCACGCACTGACACCGGCCGGGTCCTGGGGGCCCTACCTGCCCGGCTGGGCCGGCCCGCCCGCCCACACCGGCACCTGGCTCTGGCTTCCCCTGCTGCCGATGTACGGCGCCTTCTACGCGGCGGTCATCCTGATCAGCAACGCGATGGGGCGCCTTCGCGCCACCCGCCCCGCATGGTCCCCACGGCGGCTGTACACGACGAGCTACCTGGTGTCGTACCTTTCGGTCGCGCTGCTTACCCAGATCTACCCGCTGCTCGCCGTCGGCGTCTGGGGCCACGCCATCCCTCAGCTCACCCTCTTCGACGGCCGCTGGTACCAATGGCCGCTCTACGAGGCACCGGTGACGGCGCTGGTCGTCCTGCTCCCCGCCATCCTCCGTTTCCAGCACCTGACCACCGGCACCAGTGCCGTGGAGCGCGGCATGGACAGGCTCCCCGCACGGTGGCACGGGGCAGCGAGGCTGCTGGCGGTCACCGCCGCGATGAACGCCACCGTCCTGCTCTACATGGCGGCGCAGATCGCGTTGTCGCTGCTGCCCGGCACCGGACCGGACGCGCTGCCCGCACACATCCGCACCACGCCCTGATCCGGACCCGTACGTACGACGGGGAGGAAGCACATGCCCCAACCGACCGTGAGCGCGCGGCGCGCCGTGGTACTCGGCGCCGGGTTCGCCGGCCTGCTCGCCGCCCGGGTCCTGGCCGGCCATTTCGACGAGGTGGTGGTACTGGAAAGCGACGCGTTGCCCGGCGACGGACACCGCCGCGGCGTCCCGCAGGCACACCACCCGCACGCACTGCTCGCCCGGGGCGCTCAGCTGCTCGAGCTGCTCTTCCCGGGGCTGAGGGACGAACTGCGCGCACGAGGCTGTCCGGTGGCCGACTTCACCCGGGCGACGCGGCTCTGCTTCCCGGCCGGCTGGGCGCCCCGCGCGCCCTGCGGATTCGACGTCCAACTGGTGGGCCGCACCACCCTGGACCACGCTCTGCTGCGCCGGGTCACCGCCGCGGGAACCGTCGTCGTGCGCGCTCGCCACAGGGTCGACGGGCTGTTCTTCGACCGAGCCGGAGGACCGGTCACCGTCGCCGTGCACGCGACGTCGGCCCACCGGAAGGAGCTGATCACCGCCGACCTCGTGGTGGACGCCACCGGGCGCGGCACCCGGCTCCCGCACTGGCTGAACCAGGCCGGCCTGCACTGTCCCTCCCCCCTGGTCGTGGACGGGCACGTCACCTACACCTCCCGGACGTACGCCCTGGCCGCGTCCCCGGGCCGGGACTGGCTGGCGTCCTACCAGCCGACGCTGGCCCCGCACTCCCCCCGGGGCGGGGTCGCCGCACGCATCGGCCCCGACCGGTGGCTGCTGGGCCTGATCGGTGCCGCGGGCCGCACCCCGCCCACCGACGAGCAGGGCTTCCTCGCCTACGCGGCGGGGCTGTCCAACCCGGACTTCGCCGCGATCATCTCCGAGGCCGTCCCGCTCACCCCCCTGCACCGCACCCGTGCCACCGCGAACCGCTGGCACCGCTACCACCGGGTGCCCCATTGGCCCGGACGGCTGGTGGCACTGGGCGACTCCGTGTGCGCCTTCAACCCCGTCTACGGACAGGGCCTGACCATCGCCGCGATGCAGAGCGAACTCCTCGACACGCTGTTGTCCGCGTACGCGCACGACGGCCGAGCGGACCGGCTGGGCCCGAGGTTCCAGCGCGAGGCGGCTCGCCTCGTACGCGGAGCGTGGCTGCTGAACACCTCCGCGGACCGCGGCTGGCAGGGGCCGGGCACACCGCTGCCGAGCCGGCTCGCCTGCGCCTACCTCAATGCGCTGGCCGGCCGGTTCCCGTACGACGAAGACCTCGTGACGCGGTACGCGCGCACCATGCACATGCTGGACAGCCCAAGGCGGCTGTTCTCCCCGCCCCTGGCCGCACGGCTGCTGCTCGCCTCCCTCGACGGGCGTTCGCGTTCCCCCGGCGCACCGGCCGCCCCGGAACCCGCCCCGCCCCGGCACCCACCTTCCAGGAGCCCGTCATGACGCCCAGCCACCCCGCCGCCGACACGCCCCTTCCCCCGCCCGTCACCGCCCGGGGCGCCCTGCCCCTGCTGGGGCACGCGCCGGCGCTGCTGACCCGCCGGATGGACTTCCTCCAGGCCGTGCGCGCCGAAGGCGATCTCGTCCGTATCCGCCTCGGCTCCCGGACGGCGTACGTCGTCAATTCCCCCGACCTGATCCACCGCGTCCTCGTCACCGATGCCCGCCGGTTCGACAAAGGCATGATCTTCGACAGGATGCGGCCGTTCATGGGGGACGGCCTGGTCACCTCGGAGCACCATCACCACCGCCGACAACGCCGCCTGATCCAGCCCGCGTTCCACAGGGAGCAGGTCAGGCAATACGGCGAACACATGCTGCGGTGCGTCGACGAGTGCACCGCCGACTGGAGGTCCGGCCAGGTCCGGTACCTGGACCAGGACGTGCAGCGGCTGGTCGTCGACATCCTGGCCACCACCCTGTTCGCCACGCGGCGGGCACGGCAGGCCGCCGTCGAACTGAACCGCTCGCTGCCCGCCTTCAACCACGGGCTCACCGCCCGCACCCTTCTGCCCGCCTGGGCGTCCCGGCTTCCCCTGCCCGTCCTGCGACGGTTCGACGAAGCGGCGACGCGGCTGCGGGCCATGACGGACGAACTCGTCACTGACCACCGCGCTCTCGGACAGAGCCACGGCGATCTGCTGTCCCTCCTGCTGTCCGCGCGCGACGCGCACACCGGCGAGGGCATGACGGACGAGGAGATCCGCGACGAGGTGATCAACCTCCTGATCGCCGGCATGGAGACCACCAACAGCACCCTGGCCTGGATCGTCCATGTCCTGGGCCGGGACCCGGAACTGGAGCGGCGCGTCCACGAAGAGGTCCACGCCGTGACCGGCGGCCGGCCCCTCCGGGCCGACGACTTCCCCAGGCTCGTCCACACCCGCCACCTCGTATGCGAGGTTCTACGACTGCATCACCCACTGTGGCTGATCATGCGCCGGGCATCCGTTCCCGTGCGTCTGGGCGGCGCCCGGATCCCCGCCGGGACCAACGTCATCTTCAGCCCCGCCACGCTGCACCGCGACCCGCGCCTCTACCCCGACCCCCTCGCCCTCCGCCCCGAACGATGGGCGGGTACGAGCGCCTCGCAGCGCTCCTTCATCCCCTTCGGTGCAGGCGCCCGCCAGTGCATCGGGGACGGGTTCGCCTGGATGGAACTCACCCTCGTCACGGCACGCCTGGTCCAGCGGTGGCAGTGGCGCCCGACCCCTGGCCACCGGCTGCGGCCAGGCCGGTCCGTGGTCATCCACCCGGGCCGGTTGCCGATGAGCCTCACCCCCCGCCTGCCCGTCCCCGGGGAAGGAGCCCCCCAGTGAACAGCCACGAATCCCCCCTGAGCAGTACCGATTCCCCGCGCACCGCGCTGGTCACCGGTGGCGGATCCGGCATCGGCGCGGCCTGCGCCGGACGCCTGGCCCGCGGGGGAGCATCGGTCGTCGTCGCCGACATCGACGAGGCGTCCGCCCGGCAGGTCACCGAGAAGATCCGTGCGGGCGGCGGCACCGCCCGCGCCGCACGGGTCGACACCACCGATCCCGACGCCGTCTCCGCACTCGTCGAAGGCATCGTGGCCGCCTCACGCCGACTCGACCTCGCCGTCAACGCGGCCGGAATTCTCGGCCCGCTCGCCCCGCTCACGGAACTGCCGCCCGCCGACTTCCGCCGGATCATCGAGGTGAACCTGACCGGCCTCTTCCACTGCCTGCGTGCCGAACTCACGGCCATGGCCACCGGGCGCGGCGGGGTCATCGTGAACCTGGCGTCCACCGCCAGCCACGTCGCCTTCCCCACCATGGCCGCCTACACGGCCAGCAAACACGCGGTCATCGGCCTCACCAAGGCAGCCGCCGTCGAGTACGCCGGCGCCGGGATCCGGGTGCTCGCACTCGCCCCGACCGCCGTCGACACACCCCTGCTGGACGCGGCTCCGGCCGCACTGGTCCAGGCCGCGTTGAACAGCCAGGCCGTCCGACGCCTCGCCCGTCCCGACGAGGTCGCCGCGATGGTGGAGTTCCTCGCCTCGGACAACGCGGCCTTCGTCACCGGCAGCGTCCACCTCTTCGACGGTGGCTACCTCGCGAGCTGAGCCCGGCACGGACCATCCCCCCATGCCCCTGACAGTACGGAGGCGACATGGACATCGGCATCATCCTGCTGTTCGACGGCCGGCCCGGCAACACTCTCGCCGAGGTCCCTGACATCGCCCGCAGCATCGAAGACCTGGGATTCACCCACCTGTGGCTGCCCGACCACGTCGCGCTCTTCGAACGCTACGCGCCCAACTACCCCTACAGCCCCGACCGGCAGCCGCCTCTCGCGCCGACCCAGGGCTGGTACGACCCGCTGACCACCCTCGCGGCCGCCGCCTGTGCCACCAGCCGCCTGCGACTGGGCACCAACATCCTGATCCTGCCCGAGCGCAATCCCGTGATCCTGGCCCAGCAGATCACCTCCCTGGACCACCTGTGCTCCGGCCGCCTCGACCTCGGCATCGGCCTGGGATGGTCGCCGGAGGAATACGCCGCACTCAACATCCCCTTCGCCCGCCGCGGTGCGCGGGCCGACGACTACCTCACGGCCATGAAGCGACTGTGGCAGGACCTCCCGGCCGGCCACCGAGGAGAGTTCATCTCCTTCAACAACGTCATCGCCCTGCCCAAGCCCCTTCAACGCCCCCACCCACCCGTACTCATCGGCGGCAACAGCGCCGCGGCCCTGCGCCGGGCCGCCCGGTACGGCGACGGCTGGATCAGCTGGATGCTCCCGGAGGAGGAGCTTCCAAGGGCCGCCTCCCGCCTTGCGAAGGAATGCGCGGCGCTCGGCCGGGACGCCGCTCGGCTGCGGCGTGTCCACGGCCTGTGCTACACCACGGCAGAGTCCCTCGTCCGTTATACGGAGACGGCCCGGGAGTACGGTGCCGACGAGATCGCCGTACTGCCCTGGGTGTCGGGGAGGGATCCTCGGGACGTTATCGAGGAGATTGCCGCACTCGCGGGTGATCAGTAGCGGTCTCTTCGCCGGGAGCCGGCTCCGAAGGTGCGGCAAGGACCGTGCGGCAGTCGAGCCAGGCGTCGTCGCTGAGCCAGTCGTGGAAGCGGTTGAACAGAGCGAGGAGCTCGGGGCCCCACTGCTCGCGGAAGGCGGGGTCGGTGCGAGCGAGGTCGAGTTCGTTGGCGGCGGACAACTCGGCGAAGTCCCGGCGCAGCTGCGGATCCACCCGGTGCGCGCGGCCGGTGAATCGGTCGTGGAAGACGGCGTCGGCCTGGGCGAAGACCGGATAGGTGGCCTTCCGGTCGCACGAGGCGTAGAGGTAGACGACGGCTTCGGCCTCGGGGCCGATCACCGCTGCAAGGTCCGCGCGGCGGTCGAGCGGCAGCAATACCGTGGGGAAGCCGTCAGTGCCCTACAAGGCGTGGCACAAACCGGCGAGTCGGAGGGCGGGGCGGGCTTTCCACGTGGCGAGCTGCGTCTGGACGCGCTGGAGGTGGGCGAGGAGAGTACCGCCGGGGTGGGCGATGCCTTCGGCGCCGAGCCGGCGCAGGAGTGTCATGGCCTGGGCGGCCGCAACAGGGGGAGCCGGCACAAGCCTGTCTCCTTTCGGTGGCCGGTGTTCTGTGATGGGTGGTCGACACCCGTACGGTGCCTTCGCCTGGTCCGGATCCTTGCGAAGGCACCGTACGGGTTGCCGCCTGGGGCCCTGTGAGGATCCTCGCCGCCCTCGAGCACCCCAGTCAATCCTGGGGATCTCTAGCCGTCTCCAAGCTGTAGCTTGGGTCCTGTGACTCTTGACGACCTGCGCGTGTTCGTCGCCGTGTGCCGGGCCGGGAGCCTCAGCGCCGTGGCCCGCGAGCTGACCTGTACGCAATCGGCAGTGAGCCAGCACGTGAAGCGGCTGGAACGGGAGACCGGCGTGAGCCTGCTGGAGCGCCAGCCGCGCGGGGTCGTGCCCACCGCGGCCGGGCGCATCCTCTACGACGCCGCCGCCGACGGCATCGCCGGACTCGATCTCGCGCTCCGCCGTCTCGGGGATCTCGTGAACGGGGAAAGCGGCTCCGTGCGGATCGCCACCGGCGGAACGACCGTACGGCACTTCATGGCCGACGCGATCGTCTCCTTCCGCAGGCAGTACCCCAAGGTGAGCCTGGAGTTCCAGACCGAGACCTCCGGCCGCCGCTGCTTCGACGCCCTCCTCTCCAGCAACCTGGACCTGGCGTGGATCACCATCGGAGGACCCGTACGCGGCATAGAACAACGGCCCGCCGTCGCCCTGCCCTGGGTGCTCGCCGTACGGGCCGACGACCCGCTCGCGAGCCGCCCCCGCATCGACGCCTCCGACCTCGCGGACATCCGTCTCGTCCGGCTGCCGCCGAACTCCGCCTCCGGCGGCCGGCTCGACGCCGCCTTCGCCGAGCTGGGCATCCGGGTCGGCTCCGACACGAGCGTCGCCGACTGGGACACCGCCCTGCTGCTCGCCGAACTCGGCTTGGGGCACGCCGTCGTACCCGCCGTACCCGGCCTGCACGAGTCGGGTGAGGACGGGCCGCTACGTCTCGTACCCATACCCGCACTGCCGCCCCTGTCGGTCGGCTGGGCCGTACGCCGCTGGGACGCCCTTCCTCCGCTCGCCTGCGCCTTCGCCGACACCGTCACCCGTAGCTGCGCGCAGAGGTCCACCGGTGCGTGCAGCGGCGGCAGAGTACCGGCCGGGCAGGCCGGACTTTCCGACCTCAGCTGCCGGGCAACTCCTGGCAATCCTTGACCGAGCCCGCGGGGGGCCGGCCGCCGATGAGCGTGACCGCCTCGGCGCCGGCGCGGCAGCCCTGGCGTGCGGCTGCGGCCGGGTCGTGGCCGGCCAGGCGGGCGGCGAGGAAGGCTCCGGTGAAGGCGTCGCCCGCGCCCGTGGTGTCGACGGGGGTGGCGGGCTCGGCCGGGACCTTGGCGACGACCGCGCCGGAGGCCGCCACCACCGCGCCCCCGGAGCCTTGTGTGGAGACCACGAGGGGAAAGCGACGGCTCAGTCCGGCCGCCGCGTCGGCCGGCTCGGCCAGGCCGGCCAGGAGCGCGGCCTCGTCGTGGTTGGGCAGGAGGACGTCCGCTCCCGCGACGGCCGCGAGGAAGCGGTCCACCCCGAAGCGAGCGATGAAGCCCGCGGAGGCCGGGTCGACGCTCACGGGGACGGAGCGCTCCCGGGCCGCCTCCATCGCCAGTCGGGCGAGCGCGCGGCTCGCATCGGCGAAGAGGAGATAGCCGGAGACGTGCAGATGGCCGACTCCGGCCAGGAGGTCGTCACTCCAGTCGGCGGTCGACAGCCGCAGCACCGCCCCGCTGTCGGTCAGGAACGTCCGTTCGCCGTCCGAGCCCACCAGGCAGACCACCGTGCCGGTGGGAACCTCGCGGTCGACCACCAGGTACGGGCGGACACCGGCCGCGCGGAGGGCACGTTCGTGTCCCTCTGCCGCGTCCGCGCCCACCCGGGCCAGGATGCGCACGTCCCGGGCGCCCGAATGGGCGGCCCAGCAGGCCGCATTGGCACCGGCGCCGCCCGGAAGAGTGCTGATGCGGGCCGCCGTGTCGGTCATCGGGGCGAGTGGCGTGCGGTGGCGGGCGACGACATCCGTCACCACGTCACCGACGACGAGCAGCGCACCACTTTCGACGCCGGTCACGAGGCGTACTCCGTGGCGATCTCGGCCGCCAGCCGCACATTGCCCCGCACCGCGGCCACGTTGGCCTCCACGGACGCGCCGTCCGTGTGCCGGACGAGGTAGTCGAGCAGGAAGGGAGTGACCCCCTGCCCGCTGACCCCGTCCCGCTCACACGCCGCCAGCGCCCGGGCCAGCACCCGGTCGTGCAGGGCCGGGTCGAGCTGCTGCGCTTCGGGTACGGGGTTCGCGACGATCAAAGCCGACGGCGGACCGCCGAGCACGTCCTGAGCGCGCAGCACGTCGGCCACCTCCGCCGCCGACCCGGCCGTCCAGTCGACCGGTTCGCCCGAACTGCTGAGATAGAAGCCCGGAAACCGCGACGTCCGGAAACCCAGCACACCGACGCCCAAGGTCTCCAGGCGCTGGAGCGTCGCCGGCACGTCCAGAACCGACTTCACCCCCGCGCAGACCAGCGCGATCCGCTCCTTCGCCAGCAGACTCAGGTCGGCCGACTCGTCCTGGGTCTGCGTCCACTCGCGATGGACCCCACCCAGGCCACCCGTCGCGAAGACGCGGATCCCGGCCCGTGCCGCGAGGAACGCGGTCCCGGACACCGTCGTCGCCCCACTCGCCCCGGCCGCCACCGCCGGCGCCAGGTCCCGGTGCCCCAGCTTGCGGAGCCCGTCCTCGCCCGCCACCCGCGCCAATTGCGCCTTGTCCAGCCCGATACAGGGCTTCCCGTCCAGCACCGCGACCGTCGCGGGCACGGCGCCGCCGGCCCGTACGAGCTCCTCCAACTCCTCCGCCACCAGCAGATTCCGCGGCCGGGGCAGGCCGTGAGCGATGATCGTCGACTCCAGAGCGACCACCGGCCGGCCGCGGTCCAGCGCCTCCCGCACCTCGTCCGCCACGACCAGCAGCCGCTTGCCCGACACCTCTGACATCGCAGGTCCCTTCCGTCGCGCCACGCATGACGCTGCTCACTGGATCCCTGATGCACAGAGCCGTTCCCCACCCCGTGACGTCGGAAGCCTCCGGCAGGACGTAAGGTCGGTCGAACTCACGGAGGGGTGACGGAGTGCGAACTCGGATGCTGGTCTTCGGTCTCTACGCCGACGAGGCCGGTCTGGAATGGGTCCGAAGCATCGTGAGGTCCGCGGCCGCCTCGCGCCGGGCGCGTGTGGTGCTGTGGGAGGAACGCGGATTCCCGGAGCGCGACGCGTCGGTGGAGGACCTCTACGACCACTTGGCGGAGCAATGGTCGTACGAGCACCCGGGACAGGAACCGGCGGACCGGCAACTGGTGGAGCTGCGCGTGGGCCTGACCTGCTCGCTGCGGATGTGGCGGCCATTGCGCCGGATGGTGATCTCAGGAATGTGCCCGGAGGAGCTGGGGCCCCATGTGTGCAGAGTTCCCTGGGCCGCCATGTGACCGTCCGGCCAAGTGCGATGAACCCGACGACGACAGCATCGCCTCCTTCGTGTCGACCGCCCTCAGCGAGAACTCCCTCACCCGGCGCGGCAACACCGCGAGCGTCGTGGTCCTCGACGTCCTGGAGCAGACCTTCGCCAGGCCCCCGCACCACGGCGCCCAGGGCCTGGTGATCGCCTTCGGCCCGGGCGTCACGACGGTGGCCGTCACCGGCACGTGGAGGTCATGATTGCGTTGGCCGGACGGCCGGTTGCCTGGTCGCATTCGGCCTGCATTCAGCCAGGTTGGAAGAATGCGAGCAATTTCCGGCTGGCGTCCGGTGACGTCAGGATTTCGTGAACGCGCGCGGACTGCCGGCCAGCGGCGCTGGTGCGTTCGAACATTTCGCGTTCGTATTCTTTGACGGCGGCGGGAAAGTCGTCCGGGTGCGCGGCCAGCGCGAGGCCGAGCAGTGCGCCGTCGAGCAGCGCCATGTTGGCGCCCTCTCCCACCGGCGGCATCAGGTGCGCGGCATCGCCGAGCAGCGTGACGCCTGGCCTCGACGGCCAGGTCAGGCCGATCGGGAGGGTGGTGATCGACCGAGGCACGATCGTGTCGTCGCAGGCGGCGATCAGTGCGGTGAACCGTGGGTCCCAGCCGGCGAACAGGTCGATCAGCCGCACCCGGGCGGCGGCCGGGTCGTCGAACGGGATCCCGCTGGTGGCGAACCAGTCCTCGGCGGTGTTGTAGAAGTTGAGGCCGATGCGTACGCATCCGCCGCCGTTGCGCTGCGCCGCCAGGGATTGCCCCTTGCCGAACACCCAGTAGTTGCCGCGCCCGACCATCGCCGCGAGGTCGGGGTAGGTGCGGTCGATGTCGGTAATGCAGAGCTCGACGGCGTTGTGGCCGATATGCGCTGGGCGGGCGTCGGTGAGCAGTGGGCGGACCCGGGAGTTCGCGCCATCAGCGCCGACCAGCAGGTCGTACGTCGCGCTGCTGCCGTCGGTGAAGTGCAGCAGGTCGTGGTCGGCGTAAGCGAACGCGTGCCCCCAGCGCACCACGTCTTCAGGGAGGGAGTCCAGCAGCAGGTTGCGCAGATCGGCGCGGTCGACCTCGGGTCGCTCCAGTGGGGCGCCCTCGGGCGTGTCCTCCTGGAGCAGCAGGGTGCCGTCCGGCTCGAGAAGCCGCATGTCCTGGCCTTCACCACGGGCAATCGCGAAGAACTGGTCGATCAGGCCTGCCTCGCGCAGCGCCCGCTGCCCCGAGTGGATGTCGAGCATGCCGCCCTGCCCGCGCGCGCCGCGTGACGGTTCGCGTTCGTACACGACGGCGTCGATGCCGTTCACGTGCAGCACACGGGCGAGAGCCAGGCCGCCGAGGCCGGCTCCGACGATGGCGATGGTCATGATTGCCTCCCCTTCGATACACCGTACTTGCCGATACACCGTATCGCCTGATGCTGTGTATTGTTAGCGGCATGTTGGTGTGGGAGAGGCCGGAGCCACCGAATCGACCCGTGCCGGCCCCGCTGAACCGAGAGCGGATCGTGCGGGCGGCGATCCAGTTGGCCGACGCGGACGGCCTGGAGGCGGTGTCGCTGCGCAAGGTCGCCGCCGCACTGGGCGTCGGACCGATGCGGCTGTACGGCTACATCGCCGGCAAGGAGGAGTTGCTCGACCTGATCGTCGACGCGGTCCACGCCGAGATCCGGCCGGTCGGAGAGGGCTGGCGGGAGGTGCTGCGCTCCCTTGCCGAAACCACCCGGCAGGCCGCTCACGAGCACGAATGGCTCGCCGATCTGCTCGGCGGGCGACCGCGGCTCGGGCCGCACGCGCTGGCCAGGGGGGAGGCCGTGGTGGCCGCGCTGGACGGCGTTGATGTGGACGCCATCATGCCGGTGGTCACCGCGGTCGACGCGTACGTGATCGGCGCGGTGCGTCGGGAGATCGCCGAGCGACGTGCCGAGCGGGCCACCGGGATGGACGAGAAGCGTTGGCAGGCCTCACTCGGGCCCTACCTGGAACGGACCTTCGCCACCGGCCGATTCCCCGCGCTCGCCACGGTGGTGCGCGACGCCGCCCACCTGGACGCCGACCACACCTTCCGGATCGGCCTCGACTTCCTGCTCGACGGCATCGAAGCCCGCATCTCACGGTGACGCGCGGCCGCCGCCGCAACGCTCATGCCGACTCTGGTCGGGTCCGAGGGGGCCTGGGACCCGACAGCACCGGGGTGCCCCGCGGGCAGGGCTACGCCGCGTGGCCGCCGTCGACGGCGAATTCCGCACCGGTGACGTACTCCGCGCCGGCCCCCGCGAGGAACCCCACCATCGACGCCACCTCGTCCGGCGCACCGAACCGGCCCAGCGCCGTCATGGCCGCCTGGCCTTCGGAGTAGGGGCCGTCCGCCGGGTTCATGTCCGTGTCGACCGGGCCCGGATGAACGATGTTCGCCGTGATCCCGCGCCCGCCGAGCTCCCGCGCCAGCGCCTTGGTCAGGCCGATCAGCGCGGACTTGCTCATCGCGTACAGCGTGCCGCCCGGACCCGGCACGCGTTGCGTCATGCACGTGCCGATCGTGACGATCCGGGCTCCGCGCTCCATCCGCGCGGCCGCCGCCTGCGACGTCACGAACACCCCGCGCACGTTCACCGCGAGCACCCGGTCCACATCGGCGAGCGTCAGGCTCTCCAGCGGCCCGAGCAGCCCGACGCCCACGTTGTTGACCAGGACGTCCAACCGCCCGAAGGCCTCCGCCGTACGCTCCACCGCCGCCACGGCCCCGGCCGCGTCCGCCGAGTCCGCCCGCAGGGCAAGCCCTCGACGGCCCGTCGCCTCGATCTTCCGTACGACCTCCCGGGCCGCCTCCTCGCCCTGGACGTAGGTGATCGCCACATCGGCGCCCTGCTGGGCCAGCCGCAGGGCGGTGGCCGCGCCTATGCCGCGGCTGCCACCGGTCACCAGGGCCGCCTTGCCGGTCAGGTCGCCGTTCACGCCGTTCATCAAGAACTCCCTCATCGTGTTGCTCAGCAGTGGTTACGGGCTCCATCAAATCCCCGTACGCCACTGGGCGCTGGCGGCCATCGGACGCCAAGATCAGCGTCGAGCAGCAGTTTCGCGGGCACCTCCGCCCCGTCGGTGCGGATCGTGCCGGCCACGGCCCTCGCTCGTGCGCCGGTCTCGGGGCTCACGGCCGTCCTGAGTGCCACCGACAGGGGCCCGGGTGGCCGTCGTCGTGGTGCCCGCGCCGCCGGCCCGGGCTCGTACGAGACGAGGGCCCATGTGTACGTCTGGGACGGGTCCCAGTGGCGCGGAGGCGTCGTCCGGTCCGGTGCCGAGAACGTGCCGTAACCACTGTGGGAAGCGGGTCCGTGCACCGCGCACAGACCCGCTTCCGCCGATCCCGCTGTCCGCGAGACCTACCAGGTCACAGGGATCCCCGCCGCCATGATGGCCATGCGATCGGGGTGCCAGGGAACCTCCGCCGGCGGTACGGCGAGGCGGATGCCGGGGAGGCGGTCGAGGAGGACGCGGAAGGCCACGTCCGACTGGCGGCGGACCAGGTGGGCGCCGGGGCAGTGGTGGCGGCCGTAGCCGAAGCGCAGGTGCGGGTTGGGGGAGCGGGTGGGGTCGAAGGTCTCCGGGTCGGAGAACGCGGCGGGGTCGAAGTTGACCGCGTCCAAGGAGAGCAGGATCATCTCGCCCTCCTTCACCTGAGCCGATCCGAGCTCCGCGTCCCTGGTGACGAAGCGGGGGATCGCGTTGCCCAGGACGACGCTGCAGCGCAGGAGCTCTTCGACGCACTGCGGCATCGTGTCCGGACGGGCCCGCACCGCGTCCATCACATCGGGCTTCTGGAGGAGGTTGAACGCCGCCACTCCGAGGAAGCTCGCGAAGTCCTCGTAGCCGCTGACGAAGAGGACGGACACGATGTTCGAAAGCTGCTCGTCCGTCAGCCCCTGGTGCTCGGCATTGAGATCGGCGAGGCGGTCCGCCAGGCCGCGCGGCTCGCCGGGGCGGCGAGCCGACATGTGCTCGTGCATGTACACGCGGATCTCCTCCCAGTTGCGGGCGAGTTCCTCGTGCGTGGGCGTGACCATGGTCAGGTCCAGGTCGGCGCGTACGGCGAGCCAGGCGTGGTCCTCGAAGGGCAGGCCGAGCAGCCGGCACATGCACTGCCCGGCGACCCACTCCGCGAAGTGGCGCTGCAGATCGCCGGGGCTGCCTTCCCGGACCATCGCGTCCAGGCCCTCGCGGGTGACGGTCTCGACCCAGTCGGCGGGCAGTTCGGGCTGGTTGCGGCCGAGGGCCTTGAGCACCTCGTCGCGCAGGCCGGCCTTCTGCAGGTGGTTCATGGCGTCGAGCAGTTCGGGCGCCAGGATCGGGGCGTCCTGCCCCGGGCTGTCCGCCTCGGCCAGTACGGAGCGGGCGAAGGCGCGGTCGCGCAGCACGCGCTGCGTCAGCTCGTAGCCGGTGACCAGCCACGCCTCGTCGCCGGAGTTGGTGCTCACCCGGGCCACGGGGCAGCGGCCGCGCAGCTCGGTGAGTTCGGGGGCGAGCCGGTCGCCCCGGGTGCTGAAGGGGTAGTGCGGGAGGGGCTGTTCGTTCGGGGCTTCCTCGGAGGACGCCGGTGCTTGGGGTGCGGTCACGGGGTGCGGGCCTCTTTCTTGTGTGCGTGTGCGGTATTGCTGAAGTCGCTGGGGTTGCGCAGAGGTGCGTCGGCGGCGCCTTGTCTCACCAGCGCACGGGCAGCCGGGCCGGTGCGCGCAGCGGGGTCGACTCGTCCCAAGGGAT
Source organism: Streptomyces sp. NPDC053079 (assembly GCF_044546695.1). Lineage (NCBI taxonomy): Bacteria > Bacillati > Actinomycetota > Actinomycetes > Kitasatosporales > Streptomycetaceae > Streptomyces > Streptomyces sp. NPDC053079. The sequence goes on along the minus strand of NZ_JBITZJ010000003.1, from coordinate 85,418 downwards.
GGTCTCCGCCGGCACGGCGAGCTCGATGTCGGGCAGGCGCTCGAGCAGCACCTCGATCGTGATGGCGAGTTGCATGCGGGTCAGGTGCCCGCCCGTGCACGCGTGCGGACCGTGCCCGAACGCGATGTGCGCGTTGGGGGTCCGGGTCAGATCGAGGCGGTCGGGATCGGCGAAGGCCTGCGGGTCGCGGTTGGCGGACGCCGGCACCGGGATCACCGCGTCACCGGCACGGATGTGCTGCCCGTGCAGGGTGAGGTCTTCCGTCGCGACGAGGATGTTGATGGCGTTCATCAGCGGGACGTAGCGCAGCAGCTCATCGACCGCCGTGCCGATTCCCTCGGGCTCCTCGCGCAGCCTCCGCAGCTGCTCGGGGTGGGTGAGCAGCACCAGCAGGGCGTTGCTCGTGTGCTGGATGTTGGTCTTGTAGCCGGCCATGAGCATGGTGACGACGAAGCTGACGACGTCGTCCCGGACCAGCTCGCTGCCCGGTCGGCGGGTCTCGGCCAGCAGCAGCCGGATGTAGTCCTCGCCCTCGCTGTCCTTCTCCCTGAGGGAGATGAGCCCGTCGGCGTAGTCCTGCAGGGCGTACAGCGCCGCGAGCACCTCCTCCATCGTCAGCCCGGCGGCGCCGAGGAGCGCGAGGGTGTGCGGCAGGTAGATCTCGCGGTCCTCGTACGGCAGCCCGGTCGTCTCGCACAGCACGCGCAGCGGCAGCGGGTCGGTGTAGGCGGCGACGAGGTCCGCCGTGCCGTCCCCGGCTTCGGCCCCGGCCACCATCGCGTCGATGAGCTCCCCGGCCATCGCCCGGATCCGGGGCTCCATGAACTTCAGCCGGCTCCGGCCGAACATCGGCAGCACGGTGCGGCGTACGCGCTCGTGGTGTGCGCCCGTCATCTCCAGGAAGGTCGGCAGGGCGGGCGGCGGGGCGTCGTCCCCTTCGCGGGGCGGCCAGGCCGACAGCAGCGGCCGGATGAGCCGGGGATCGGCGAACGCGGCGCGCGCGTCCTCGTAGCGGCTGATCAACCAGCCCGTCTCGCCGTTGGGGAGCAGCGCCTTGACGACGGGCTGTTCGGCGCGCAGGCGGGCGTAGGCGCACGGCGGTCCGGCGGTACCGGGCTCGACGTCCGGGACCGGGATGACGTCCTCGGAGTGGTTCATGCGGCGTGCTCCGATTCCGCCGCCGCGGCGTGCGGCGTGCTGTGACCCGGCGTGTGCGTGGGGCGTGCGAGGTAGCCGGAGGCGAAGAAGTAGTCCAGGTAGCGGTCCAGCAGCGCGGAGTCGACCGGCGGGCAGTGCAGCCCGCTGCCGGTCAGCGCCTCCTCGGCGTTGCGCCGGCCCAGGACCGGGAAGATGTCCTTGAGGTACATCTCCTTGACGGACATGTCGGCGTTGCGGCTGCGGTCGACGCACAGGGACACGAACGGCGCCGTGGCGCTCGTCGGGTTCTCGGCGACGTAACGCACCAGCTCGCCGACCCAACGGTCGTACGGCAACGTGCGCAGGGTGAAGCCCGCCGCACGCATCCGGTCCAGGACGTCCGAGAACATCGCCGGGCGGGGGTTGGTGACGTGGTAGACCCGGCCGTCGGCAGGCTGGTGCGTGGCGATGTGGACCAGGGACTCGGCGAGGTGGTCGACGGGGACGAAGTCCATCGGCAGCTCGATGTCGGGGGCCAGCCCCGTTTCGGCGACCGTCTTGAACAGCGAGCAGATGGCCGTCTCGGTGTTGCACGCGCCGGTCGCCCGGTCACCCGTCACCTCGTACGGCCGGTACACGGCCACCGGCAGGCCCTGTGCGGCGGCTTGCCGCAGCACGCCCTCGGCGACCCACTTGCTCTCGGCGTAGCCCATGGTGAGCCCGTCCGCGTGGGCCAGCGGCAGGTCCTCGTCCACCTCGCGCACCCCGGCGGTGCCGAACCCGGCGACGACGGCGACGGTCGAGACGAAGTGCACCGGGACCCGGCGGGGCGCCGCGATCCGGATGACCTCCCGGGTTCCGTCGACGTTGGCCGGCCGCAGCTGCTCGTACGGGTAGAGGAAGTTGACCCGGGCGCCGTTGTGCACGATCAGGTCCATCCGGCGGGCCAGTTCGGCGGCGTGCTCGTCCGACAGCCCCAGCCCCGGCTCGGTGAGGTCCCCGGGGAAGCACTCGACGCGCCGCCACTCGGCTTCGTCGAGGTGCAGCCCGTAGCGGGCGAGCGCGGTACGCACCCGCTGCTCGGCGTGCGCCGGGCTGGTCGCCCGTACGGGGCAGTGGACGCGGGCGGCCGTCGAGCGCATCAGTCGGTGCAGCAGGAACACCCCGACGAACCCGGAAGCGCCCGTGAGCAGGACGTCCTTCGGGTCGTGCGGGTGCGGTGCCGGGCCTTCGGCGGGCGGGAGGTCGAAGCCGAGCTCGGTCTCGGCGGCGAAGTCGACGGCCGGTTCCGCGTCGTCGGCCCGGCCGAAGCCGCCCCGGGCCTCGCGCACGGCGGCGGTGAAGCCCTCGAGGGTGGGCGCGGCCAGCAGGGCCCGGATGAGGGTGGAGCCCAGGGCGGCGTCGAGGCTCAGTACGGCGAGGGTGCGGGTGACGGCCTCCGAGGCGAGCAGGGAGTCGCCGCCGAGGAGGAAGAAGTCGTCCTGGGGCGTGGGACGTACGCGCAGCACCCGCTGCCACACCTCGGTGAGGACGTCGAGCAGGCCCTCGACCTTGGGCTCTTCCGTCTCCGCCACGTCCATGTCGTCGTCGCGGCCGGCCAGCGGCGCGGCGGACTTCAGGCGGGCCCGGTCGACCTTGCCGCCGCTGGTCACCGGGAAGTGCTCCATGGGCACCAGGACCGGGACGGCCTGCGGGGGCAGCCACTGGGCGCAGTACGCGCGCAGGTCGGGCAGCGGCAGGGGGCTGCCGGGTACGGCGGCGGTGACGTAGGCGGTCAGGGCACCCGACTCGACCTCGACGACGGCCTCGCCGACCTCGGGGTAAGCGCGTAATCGGGTCTCCACCTCGTCGAGCTCGACGCGCGCGCCGCGCAGCTTGACCTGGCGGTCCAGGCGCCCGCGGTACTCCAGCAGGCCGTCGTCGCTCCGCACGACCCGGTCGCCGGTCCGGTACAGCAGCCCGTCCGGTTCCACGGCGGGCAGCGGGACGAAGCGCTCGGCGGTCAGCCGGGGGTCGCCGAGGTAGCCCAGGGCCAGTCCGTCGCCGCCGACGTACAGCTCCCCCTCCTCGCCCGGCCCCGCGACCGAGCCGTCGGCCCGCAGGACATGGCACGTGGAGGCGCCGAAGGGGCGGCCCAGGGGGACGTGCGTGGCGTCCTCGGCCAGGGGGCTCAGCACATGGGCGGTGGAGACCACGGAATTCTCGGTCGGGCCGTAGAAGTTGACCACCGTGGTGCCGGGGCAGGCCGCGAGGACGGCGTTCGCGAGGTGCGGGTCCATGGCCTCCCCGCCGGCGGAGACGAAGCGCAGGGTGGACAGCGCCTCGGGACGGGTGCGGGCGACGAGGTGGAAGACGCTCGTCGTCAGGTACGCCACGGTGACGTCCTGCGTGCGGAAGAGCTGTTCCAGGGCGAGGGGCGAGAGCAGCTCTTCCCGGTCGGCGATGACCAGGCAGGCGCCGGTGAGCAGCGCGCCCCAGATCTCGATCGTCGAGGCGTCCGAGGACAACCCGTAGGCGTGCAGCACCCCGTCGCCCGGGGCGGGCGGGGACAGCTCGGAGTCGGACAGCACGAGGCGCACCACGCCCCGGTGGGGTATCGCGACGGGCTTCGGGCGGCCGGTCGTACCGGAGGTGAAGACCACGTAGGCGCAGTCGGCCGCGGAGCCGGTACGGGACTGGTCAGCGCCGGTGGCAACGTTGTCGGCGGGAGGCGTGGAGCCGGCGCCGGCGGGGTGGTCGAGGGAGCCGACCTCGACTGACGCGCGTAGACCACGCACGGGGCGCGTGCTGCCCGGCAGAGTGACGGCGGCGCTCAGCCCCGCGTCCTCGGCCATGGCCCGCAGCCGGGCCGGCGGAAGGTCGTCGTCGAGCGGTACGTACGCGCAGCCGGCCTTGAGGATGCCCAGCAGCGCCACCAGCGCTTCCAGCGAGCGGCTGCCGCACACGCCGATGAGGTCACCGGGCCGGACGCCGCGTGCGAGCAGGCGCGCGGCCAGGGCGTCGGCATGGGCGTCGAGTTGCCCGTACGTCACGGTGCGCTCCCCGTGCCGGGCCGCCGGCGCGTGCGGCCGCGCCGCGGCCTGCGCCTCGAACAGCTCGGGGATGAGGCTGTCCCGGGGATAGCCGGTCGCGGGCGCGGTCGCGCCGGACGCCGCCGGCGACGGGGTGGGGGCCGGGGCCGGGGAACGGGGTAACAGCAGGTGTGACGAAACGTCGGTGTCGGTCATCAGGTCCTTCTTGCTTGAGCGGTTTGGTGCGGTGCGCACGGGGTGTGCGGGTGATGCGGTACGCGCCGTGTGCGCGGTACGGCGACGGGGATGATGTGCCGGCGCTCAGCCGGCGCTGCCGTCCTGGCCTGCGCCCGCTTCGGCGAAGTCCGCCGCGAAGGCGGCGAAGTCGGCGGTGCGCCAGTGCTGCGGGCGCATGCGGAAGACGACGTCCTCCTCGAGCTGGCCGGAGGTCGCCGCCAGGTAGGCGTCCGCCTCCTCGGGGTCCAGGTACCGCCGGGTCAGCGCCTCGCGCACCGCCGGGTCGACCGGGTCCTCGATCGCCGTGACGGGCCCCTCGACGCTGACGTAGCGGTACGGCCGGCCCTCGTCCTGTGCGCAGAGGCTGAACCGGCCGGCGGCGCGCAGGAGTCGCGCCTTGATCGTCTCCCGGCCCATCTGGACGATGACGTCGCCGCCGGGCTCGTAGCCGTACCACACCGGCACGATCAGGGGCGCGCGGTCGCCGCCCCGGGAGTCGGTGACCCCCAGGACGCCGACGCGCGGTTCGGCGAGGAAGCGTTCACGGTCGGGGCGGGGCATGGAGGGCAGCATGTGTTTCGGGCTCCTGTCCTGGTGGCTGAGACGTCGCGGCTGAATGGTGTTGTTGCGGCGCCGTCGTCTGTTGAGCAATCTTGAGAGCGAATGATCAATCCCCGACCGAATAGCTGATAAACACGGGATTTAGGCGGTTTTGAGCCTCTTCTTGTCGGAGCGTGGCAGGAAGTGTGCGGTCGGTGATCGTCGCAGGCGGGAGCGGTCGCGAGGCCGGAGACGGCGGGGGATGCGCGGCATGCCGCGCGACTGTTCGCCCTTCGGCCACAGGGGCCCTTCGATGTGCCGTCATGTCCGGATCACGCCGCTGGAGTCGGGCCGGCCACGCCGCCCCAAGTCCCGGGGCCTTGCCCCGGCGTCTGCGCCACCGCTGCGACGTGGCAGGCTGAGGGAGCGGCGAGCAGGCACGACAGCAGGAGCATGAGGCATGGACGCGGTGCCGGTCGAGGAGGCGGTCTGGACCTGGGAGCGCGCGCTTCCGCTCAAGTACGTACTGGTCAGCGAGGAATGGGACGGCGAACAGATCGTGTGGGCGCGGTGCGCCGACGCCGACGGCCTCTTCGTCGAACCGACCCCGCGCCGGGAACGGCTGACCTTCGTGGGCTGCGCCCCGACCGGGCGGCTGCGCAAGGCGGTCGAGCGCGCCGGCCGCGAGTCGGTCGCACCGGAGGGATCCGGCGAGCTCGTTGAGCCCGTCGAGGTCGCGGACCTCTCCCTCATCGTGGACTTTCCCATGCCCGGGGCCGACCCCGAGGCCGCCTCCCACCACGCCTACGACTCGCACCACTGGGAGCTGCTCGCCCCCGTGCTGCTCGACTGCCGCCCCTCCGCCCTCGACGCGTCGCTGGTCGACGTGGTCGTCGAGGCCGAGATCGACGGCCCGGCGTGGCAGCCCGCCGAGCCCGCGGACGCCCGTTGGCTGCTGTTCAACGGCGCGGGCGGCGCCGGTCTGGGGGAGTGCCGTCGCATCGAGGGCCTGTACGCCGAGCGCCCCTTCCCCTCCGCGCCACCGATGCGGCTGATCGGCTGCGAGCCCGGTGAACGGCTGCTGCGACGGCTGGTGCGCCCGCGCGCCGACGGCGATCGCGTCATGCTGCTCGCCGTGGACCGGTCAGGTCGTGTCATGCGCCTCGAGGAACACATGCCCCTAGAGGTCGTCGCCTCCCGCCCGTCCGCGCTCGGCGGAGCCCTCGTGGACCTCTGGCTGCGCAACGGCCCGGCCGCCCGGCCGGTGCCGGCGGCTCGACCGGTGTGGGACGCCTGGTTCGAGGGGCCGCCGACCGAGCCCGGCTCGTGGGCCGCGTTCCCGCCCGGGGGCCGGGCCGAGTGGGCCGCCTTCGCCGCTGCCCGACAGGGCGCCGGCCGGCCGCTGCCCGACCCCGTGCGGCACCTCGACGGCCGGCACGTCACCGACATGTCGGCGCTGATGTGCGCGCTCGGCGAGGCGATCGCGGGCCCCGGCGGCCACTACCACCAGTGCTGGGTCACCTTGCGCGGCTGCCCGTGCGGAGGGGAGTGGCCGCCCGCGCCGTTCACGCTGGTGTGGCACGACGCCGAAGTGGCCCGGCGCGCGCTCGCCTCGGTGAGCGTGGACACGGCGGGCGAGACACCGTACGTCGACGACGTCCTGCGATTGCTCGCACGGGTCGGCATCACCGTGGAACTCCGCTGATCTTCGGAAAGCCCGGACGGAAGCGTTTCCCGGTCCTCCGGTCCTCCGGTCCTCCAGTCCTCCGGTCCTCCGGTCGTCCGGTCCTCCAGTCCGTGGCGGTCGCAGGGGCCGATCGTCCCGTATCGTTGTTGATCATGTACACGTACAGACGTGCCGCGCGTGCCAGGGCGCCGCGCGCCAAGGCCGTGACCGCCACCCTGGCCCTGGTTCTCGCGGCAGCGACCCTGTCCACCGGCTGCGGTACGGACAGCGGATCCGAACCCGCCAAGTCCAGTGAGTCCATCAAGTCCGGCACGTCCGGCAAGCCTGGCGACCTGCCCAAGCCGCTCGAGTTGATCCTCGACACCCCACGGCTCGAGCGGGCGCTGCCGGATCGGTTCAGCGTCCCCGCCGACGTCGCGCAGCCGCGTAACCGGAAGGCGTGGGACTCGTACGACCCCACCATCTGCCAGTCCGAGGAGTGGCAGGCCAAGTGGTGTGCCCAGGCCCTCTCGTTCGGTATCGCCGCGTTCACGAACATGCAGGACCAGGAGCTTTCCGTCCGGCTGATCTCCTTCACCACGCCCGAGAAGGCCGCCGGACTGTTCGTCGGCGAGGGGACGGAGGACGAGGTCGGGAAGAATCCGCCCGGCGACCAGATCGACGGCTTCGAGATCTCCCCGGGTCAAGGCTGGGAGGGCCGCGGGGTCAATGTCCGGCAGGGTTCGGTGATCGCGAGCATCAAGTACACATGGAAGCAGGGGACGGCCATTCCGTCCGACCGGCTCATGTCCGTCACCAGGATGACCGTCGAGCGGATCCAGCAGGCACTGCGCGGCGAGGCGTCCGTCGCGTCGGCCCGTCCTCAAAGTTAGAAACGACCTTCCACCCGGCGCGGACAAGACGTCGACGGCGCGTTGTCAGTGGTCCCGTGCATGATCGGTCCTATGACTGAGAGCACCACCGACGCGCTGCACGCGCTCGCCCGTCAGCACCTGCCCGCCGAGATCGCCGAACGGTGGATCGGACTGCTGCGGCCGGCCCTGGGCCTGGAGAAGGCCACGGATCCGGCGGCGGGTGCGGCCGTCGGCCGACTCGGCGGTCTGCCGGAGCTTCCCGAGAACGAGGAGTGGCCGGTATGGGAGGGGCACGGTCCGCTCTCCTTCATCGCCTCCCTCGACTGTGCGGCGCTTCCTTCCGCCGCCCTCGACATCGCCGTGCCGGCAGACGGCACACTGGCTTTCTTCTTCTTCGACGGGCAGCTGGACGACGGCCGCGCGGCGGTCTCGCCCTACGATCCCGACAGCTGGGCGGCGGCGCGCGTGCTGTACGTACCGGCGGGCGTTCACCTCGTCGAACGCCCGGCGCCGCAGGGCATCCGGCCCTACCCCGAGGTACGGCTGACGGCACGCGTGGAGACGACGGCCCCCTACCTCTGGCATCCGGTGGTCTACCGGGAGTTCGCGCCGATGCGCGATGACCACCCCTTGTGGGACGAGGACTTCCGCGAGGCCCTCTGGGACCTCCCGGGTGCCGGGCACTGCATAGGAGGCCACGCCGACCCGGCGCAGGACGACGTCGAGTCCGAGGTCGCCTGCGGCGCCCTGGGCAACCCACCCTTCAATGACCCCCGCATCAACGAGGAGGCGCTGCGCTGGGTGCTGCTCGCCCAGTTCGGCTCGGATGACGACGCCGGCATGATGTGGGGTGACTGCGGTTCCCTGTACTGGCTCATACGCCCCGAAGACCTGGCGGCGCGCCGCTTCGACCGTGCCATGTTCACCTGGCAGTGCAGCTGAGGCGACGGTGCGGCGTGGACGACGCGCGGGGCGCCCTCCTCGTGCGGATGAGGAGGGCGCCCCGCTCTCGTCCCCGGTGCCGGGGCGGTTGATCAGCTCACCGTCACAGCCACTTGGCGGACAGCCCCTGGAGCAGGCCGGCGATCCGTATGCGTGCCGCGCTCGCCGGGTCGAGTCCGAGGATCGAATCGTCGAGCTTGTTGAGCTCCTCGAGGACGAGGATGGCCGCCGCGGCGTCGTCGGGCAGCATCTCCTCCCGCAGGTGACGGGCGAGGGCCAGTGCCGTGGGGTGCTCGAAGACCAGGCTGGCCGACAGGCTGAGCTGGGTCTCCTGAGCCAGCTGGTTGCGCAGTCGCACCGCCGCCACCGAGTCGAAGCCCATGTCCAGGAGCCCGCGGTCGGGGTCGACGAGCGTGCCGTCGGCGTGGCCGAGGACGATCGCGATCTGGTCGCGGACCAGCTCCAGCAGGACCTCTTCCTGCTCCTCCTCCGAGCAACCCGCCAGTCGCTGGACCAGGGAGACGGCGGCGTCCTGAGCCTCCGGTTCGGCGGCCCGGCGGATCTGCGCCGGCCCGGTCGCGGTCGTGGGAGCGTCCTGCGGGCCGGCGACCGCGGTGGCGTCCTCGGCCACCGGCTCCGCACCGGCACCGCCGGACGCGGTCACGGCCGCCCGGTCCAGCAGTTCCTCCGGTACCGCCCGCAGCTCCAGCGAGGCCACCGACAGCACCGGCGCACCCGTGCCGTCCGTCGCCCGCAGCGAGACCGCGTCGGGACCGGCGGGGGACAGGGCGACCCGCAGCCTGGAGGCGCCGACCGCGTGCAGGCCGACTCCCGTCCAGGCGGACGGCAGGTACGTCGCCCGCGCGTCGCCGACGAATCCCGCCAGTACCTCCTGGGTCAACGCCGCGTCCAGCAGGGCCGGATGAACGGCCCAGCGCCCGGCGTCCGGAACCGCCGTCCCCGCCGCCGCGGCCGACAGCGCGATGTCGAGGAACACCTCGTCACCGCGGCGCCATGCCGGGACCCCGGCGTCCTCCAGCGGCCACGCGCCGGCGGGCGGCCACGCCTCCGCGGCCTCCGGCTCCTGAGGAGCGCCCACGCACAGCACGGCCGTGGCATGACGCACCCAGTTCCGGTCGAGCCCGTCACGGCCGTGACGGCCCGTGTCACGACGGCAGAACACCGTCACCTCACGGCGGCCCGACCCGTCCGCACCGCCGACCGAGACCTGCACCTGGACGCCGCCCCTTTCGGGGAGGATCAGCGGCTCGTGCGCGGTGAGCTCCTCCACCACGTGGCAGCCGAACTGGAGCCCGGCCTGGAGCACCAGCTCCACGAAGCCGGTCGCCGGGAACAGAGCCGCCCCGGAATCCGGCCGCCCGGCCGGCCAGGAGCACGAGTCCGCGGCGATGACTCCGGTGAGGAGCCCGCCGTCGGAACCGGGCAGCGGCACCATCGCGGAGACCAGCGGGTGGTCCAGCGCGCCCAAACCGAAGTCGGTCGCCTCACCCGCCGTACGCGACGGCTCCAGCCAGAAGCGGGTCCGCTGGAAGGCGTAGGTCGGCAGCTCCACCCGACGGGCGCCGGGGAGGAGGGACGGCCAGTCCAGCGGCACGCCGCGGACGTGCAACTGGCCGAGTGCGGTGGTGACCGTGACCGTCTCGGACCGGTCGGCCCGCAGAGCGGGCACGAAGGCGGTGTCGGGGCCCGGGGCGCCCGCCTGCGCCAGCGCGGTCAGCGTCCCGTCCGGCCCGAGCTCCAGGAACGTCGCCGTGCCGAGCTCCCGCAGCCGCGCCAGCCCGTCCGAGAAACGCACGGACTCGCGGACGTGGCGCACCCAGTACTCGGGCGTGCACAGCTCCTGGCCCGCCACCGTGCCGGTCACGTTCGACACCACCGGGATCCGCGGCGCACGGAAGGCGACGCCGCGGAGGGCCTCGCCGAACTCCGCCAGCATGTCGTCCATCCGCGGCGAGTGGAACGCGTGACTGACCCGCAGCCGTCGCGTCTTCGCGCCACGTCCGGCCAGCACACCGACGACGGCCTGGACGGCGTCCTCGTCACCGGACACCACCACCGACTGCGGACCGTTCACGGCGGCGATCGCCACACGGTCGGTCAGCAGCGGCACCACGTCCTCCTCGGGCGCGCCCACCGCCACCATCGCCCCGCCCTCGGGCAGGGCCCCCATCAGCAGGCCACGCGCCGCGACGATCTTCGCCGCGTCCGGCAGCGACCACACACCGGCCACGTACGCGGCGGCGAGCTCGCCGATCGAGTGCCCCAGCAGATAGTCGGGCTCGACGCCCCACGAGGACACCAGCCGGAACAGCGACACCTCGAGCGCGAACAACGCCGCCTGGGTGTAGGAGGTTTCGTGCAAGCTGTCCGTGCCGTCGGTCACCACCTGGGTGAGCGGACGGTCCAGGTACGGGTCCAGCGCGGCACAGACCTCGTCCCACGCCCGGGCGAACGCCGGGTACGCGGCGTACAACTCGCGCCCCATCCCCGCCCGCTGGGAACCCTGCCCCGTGAACAGCACCGCCAGCCGGCCGGGCGCCGAGGAGTCCACGACCACACCCGGCGCGGGCTCGCCGGCGGCCAGCGCCGCCAGCCCGCGCAGCAGCTCGTCGCGGTCGGAACCGACCACGGCCGCACGGTGCGAGAGCACCGAGCGCGTGGCCGCGAGCGACCAGCCCACGTCGGACGGCCGCAGCTCCGCGCCCTCGTCCCCTGCCAGGAAGGACCGCAGCCGCTCGGCCTGGGCGCGCAGACCGCGCTCGCCCTGGCCGGAGAGCACCCACGGCACCACCGTCGGTTCGGCCCGCTCAGACTCCGCCCCGGCCCCGGACTCCGCCGGGAGCGCCGGCCGCTGCTCGAGGATCACGTGCGCGTTGGTGCCGCTCACGCCGAACGACGAGACACCGGCCCGCCGGGCACGCATGACCTCCGGCCACGCGGTCTGCTCGGTCAGCAGTTCCACCGCACCGGCCGACCAGTCCACGAAGGACGACGGCTTGTCCACGTGCAGCGTCCGCGGCAGCACACCGTGCCGCATCGCCATGACCATCTTGATCACACCGGCCACACCGGCCGCGGCCTGGGTGTGTCCGAGGTTGGACTTCACCGAACCCAGCAACAGAGGGTGCTCCCGGTCCTGGCCGTACGTCGCCAGAATCGCCTGCGCCTCGATCGGGTCACCCAGCTTCGTGCCCGTACCGTGCGCCTCGACCGCGTCGACGTCCGACGCGGACAGACCCGCGTCCGCGAGGGCGGCCCGGATCACCCGCTGCTGGGACGGCCCGTTCGGGGCGGTGAGGCCGTTCGAGGCACCGTCTTGGTTGACGGCGGAGCCGCGTACGACCGCCAGGATCCGGTGCCCGTTGCGCTCGGCGTCCGACAGCCGTTCCACGAGCAGCATGCCGACGCCCTCACTCCACCCGGTGCCGTCCGCCGCGTCGGCGAACGCCTTGCACCGGCCGTCCGTGGCAAGCCCGCGCTGGCGGGAGAACTCGACGAAGATGCCGGGCGTGGCCATCACCGTCACACCGCCGGCCAGCGCCAGCGAGCACTCGCCCGACCGCAGCGCCTGCACCGCCAGGTGCAGGGCCACCAGCGACGACGAACACGCCGTGTCCACCGTCACCGCCGGCCCCTCGAGCCCGAAGCTGTACGAGAGCCGGCCGGAGAGCACGCTCCCCGCGCCACCGGTCAGGAAGTACCCCTCCGAGCCCTCCGCCGCCGCCTGGTCGGCGCCCATGCCGTAACCCAGCGAAGCACCGCCGACGAAGACACCCGTCCGGCTCCCCTTCAACGACGCGGCCGGAATGCCCGCCCGCTCGAACGCCTCCCAGGCCGTCTCCAGCAACAACCGCTGCTGGGGATCCATCGCCAGCGCCTCACGGGGGGAGATCCCGAAGAAGTCGGCGTCGAACTCGTCCGCGTCGTAGACGAAGCCACCCTCACGGACGTACGACGTGCCCGACTCGTCGGCATCGTCGCTGATCAGGCCGTCCAGGTCCCAGCCGCGGTCCGACGGCAGGCCGGACACCGCGTCCCGGCCCGCGCCGAGCAGCTCCCACAGCTCCTCCGGCGAGGCCACCCCGCCCGGGAAGCGGCAGCTCATGCCCACGATCACGATCGGATCGTCATCGGCCCCCGCCACGGCCGGAGCGGGAGCGGCGTCGAGCCGCTCCGGCGCGGCCGCCCCGCCGACCAGCTCCGTGCGGAGATGGCCCGCCAGCACCAACGGCGTCGGGTAGTCGAAGATCGTGGTGGCCGGCAGCCGCACACCGGTCGCGGCGCCCAGCCTGTTGCGCAGCTCGACGGCGATCAGCGAATCGAAGCCGATCTCCCCGAACGTGCGCCCCGCGTCGACAGCCGCCGGCGAACTGTGCCCGAGGACCGTCGCGACCTGCGTACGCACCAGATCCAGGACGAACTGCTCCTGCTCGGCCACCGGCATGCCCGCCAACCGCGAGCGCAGGGACGACTCGCCCTCGGCCCCGCCACCGCTCGCACGGCGCAGCGGAGTACGGACCAGGCCGCGGAAGAGCGCCGGAAGCGCACCCGCGTCCGCCTGCTCCTGCAAGGCGGCGGTGTCCAGCGGCGTGGCGAGGACGGCCGCCTCCGAGGCCGTCCGCGCGAGGTCGAAGAGCCGGAGCCCCTGCTCCGTGGAGAGGGCCGAAGCACCGGACCGCGCCATCCTGCCGAGGTCCTGCTCCGAGAGATGAGCGGTCATGCCGCTGCGCTCGGCCCACAGACCCCACGCCACCGACACACCGGGCAGCCCCGACGCCCTGCGGTGGGCCGCCAGCGCGTCCAGATAGCCGTTCGCCGCGGCGAAAGCCCCCTGACCCGGGCTGCCCAGCACGCCCGCGGACGACGAGAACACCACGAATTCGGCCAGGTCACGGTCCCGCGTCAGCTCATGCAGATGCCACGCGGCATCCACCTTCGGCCGCAGCACCTCCCGCACCTGCTCCGGGCTCAGCGACTCGATCACCGCGTCATCGAGCACACCCGCGGTGTGGACGACCATCCGCAGCTCCGGAAGGCCGCCGAGCAGCCCCGCCAGCGCCTCACGATCGGCCACATCACAGGCCACCACCCGTACGGCGGCACCCAGCTCACGCAACCGCTCCGACACCTCACCGGCACCAGGAGCGGCCTCGCCGCGACGACCGGCCAGGACCACGTCCCGCACACCGTGCCGCTCGACCAGATGCCGGGCCACCAGACCGCCCAACGCCCCCGTGCCACCGGTGATCAGCACCGTGCCCCGCTCACCCAACGCCCCGGGAACGGCCGCCGCCTGCCCGACGACGCCGACCAACTGCGGGGCCAGGGCACGACCCTGCCGCAGCGCGAGCTGTACATGCCCCACGGCAGCCAGCGCGGCGGGCAGCGCCGCCACGGAGTCAGGGTGCCCGTCGTGATCGACGAGCGCGAACCGGTCGGGGTGCTCGTTCTGCGCGCTGCGCAGCAGACCCCACACGGCGGCGGCACCCAAGTCCGTCACATCCTCGCCCGAAGCGGCCGACACCGCACCGCGGGTGAGCACGACCAGGCGCGATGCGGCGCACCGCTCGTCGGACAGCCACTGCTGCACCGCCGCCAGCACCCGGCACACCACCACGGAGACCGGCTCGCCCTCCGACGCGCACGACAGCACCACGACCTCGGGCACCGACACGTCATCCGGACCGACATCCTCGAACCCGGCGACGGGCGCGGACGTGTCCTCCGACACGAAGACCTCGCTCCAGTCCACCCGGAACAGCGCCTCCTGCGCCACCCCACGGGTGTCCTCGACCCGCTCCTCGGACAGCGCCCGGAGCGACAGCGACGCCACCGACAGCACCGGAGCGCCCGTCACATCGGCCACCTCGACCGACACCGCGTCCGTACCGGCGGGCGACAGCGCGACCCTGACGGCCGACGCGCCCACCGCGTGCAGGGACACACCGGTCCACGACAGCGGCTGATGCCCCTGCCCGCTGTCGGACACGAACCGGCCGAGGCCCACCGCGTGCAGGGCGGCGTCGAGCAGGGCCGGATGCGCGCCGCACAGCGCCGCATCACCGTGCGCCTCCGGCGCCAGAGCCACCTCGGCGAATACCTCGTCGCCACGGACCCAGGCCGCGCGCAGCCCCTGGAACACCGGGCCGTAGACCAGCCCGCGCTCCGCCATCGCCCCGTACGTCTCCGAGACGTCGAGCCGACGTGCGCCCTCCGGCGGCCAGACCGCCAGGCGCTCCGTCACCGGCTCGCCCTCAGCGGCCGCCGCCAGAGTGCCGGAGGCGTGCAACAGCCACTCTCCGGCGCGGCAGGAATGGACCGTCACCGAGCGGCGCTGCCGCCCGTCCGCCGCACCGACCGCGACCTGGATCCGGACGCCGTCCCGATCCGGGACCACGAGCGGAGCGTGCTGGTCCAGTCCCTCCAGCACGGTCAGGCCGAACTGCCTGCCCGCCTGCAGGGCAAGGTCGACGAAGCCCGCGCCGGGGAAGACCACCGTGCCGAGCACCGCGTGGTCCGCCAGCCAAGGCTGCCCGTCCAGGGAAAGCAGGCCGGTCAGCACACTGCCGTCGGAATCGGGCAGGGCGAGCACCGCGCCCAGCAGCGGGTGCTCCACGCCACCGAGCCCCAGTCCGTCGGCCTCCGCCACGGGCCGCGCCGGCTCCAGCCAGTAGCGCTCGTGCTCGAAGGCGTAGGTCGGCAGCTCGACACGGCGTGCACCGGTCCCGGCGAACACCTGCTGCCAGTCCACCTCGACACCCCGGGCGTGGACCTCCCCGAGCGACGCGAAGAAGCGGTCGAGTCCGCCGTGGTCGCGGCGGAGGGAGCCGGTGGCCACAGCGCTGATGTCCTTGGCATCGGCGGTGTCGTGGATGCCGACGGTGAGGACGGGGTGGGGGCTGGTTTCGATGAAGACGGTGTGGTTGAGGGTGAGCAGGTTGTCGATGGTGTTCTGGAATTCGACGGTGTGGCGGAGGTTGCGGTACCAGTAGGCCGCGTTCAGCTCTGCTGTGTCGGTGAGTTGTCCGGTGACGGTCGAGTAGAAGGGGATGTTGCCCGTGCGGGGTGCGACGGGTGCGAGTGCCTCTGCCAGTTTGGCTTCGATGCGCTCCACGTGGGTGGAGTGGGAGGCGTAGTCGACAGGGATGCGCTTGGCCTGCGGGAACTCGGCCAGGATGGCGTCAAGGACGTCGTTGTCGCCCGAGACGACCGTCGAGGCCGGTCCGTTGACGGCTGCGATGGACAGTCCGTCACGACCGCGCAGCTGGTCGGCGGGGAGCGGTACGGAGACCATGCCGCCCTGACCCGACAGTGCGAGCAGAGCCTTGCTGCGGAGGGCGACGATGCGGGCGCCGTCCTCCAGCGAGAGCCCACCCGCGACGCATGCCGCTGCGATCTCGCCCTGGCTGTGGCCGACGACCGCTGCCGGTGTGACGCCGTAGGAGCGCCAGAGTTCGGCGAGGGAGACCATGACGGCCCACAGCACCGGCTGCACCACATCGACGCGGCGCAGAGCGTCTTCATCCGACAGCACATCGAACAGCGACCAGTCGACGAACGCGCTCAGCGCAGCAGCGCACTCCCGCATCCGCTCCGCGAACACCGGCGAGGACTCGATCAGCTCCAGCGCCATCCCGGTCCACTGCGACCCCTGACCGGGGAAGACGAACACGGTCTTGCGACCGGATTCGGCGGCGCCGCCGCTCTCCAGCGTGTCGAGGCTGCGCAGGAGTTCGTCCCGGTCCGTGCCCACGACCACCGCGCGGTGCGAGAGCATCGCCCGCGTCGAGGTCAGCGACCAGCCGACGTCCACCGGGTCCAGCTCCGGGCTGCTCTCCACGAAGGACTTCAAGCGGTCGGCCTGTGCCCGCAGGCTGTTCTCGCCGGCAGCAGACAGCACCCAGGGAACGACCGGCAGCTCAACCCGGTCCGCCTCGGGCTCCGTCACAGCCGACGGCTGCTCCAGAACCACGTGGGCATTGGTGCCGCTCACGCCGAACGAGGAGACACCGGCACGTCGCGGACGATCCGTCTCGGGCCACTCCGCCTGCTTCGTCAGCAGTTCGACCGCGCCTGCGGCCCAGTCGACGTGCGGGGTGGGCTCGTCGACGTGCAGGGTCTGGGGCAGCACGCCGTGCTGCATCGCCAGCACCATCTTGATGACACCGGCGACGCCGGCCGCGGCCTGGGTGTGGCCGAGGTTCGACTTCACCGAGCCGAGCAGCAAAGGCCGGTCCCGGTCCTGGCCGTACGTGGCCAGGAGCGCCTGGGCCTCGATGGGGTCGCCCAGCGTCGTACCCGTACCGTGCGCCTCCACCGCGTCGACGTCAGCCGCCGCCAGACCCGCGCTCGCCAATGCGGCACGGATGACCCGCTGCTGCGCGGGCCCGTTCGGGGCCGTCAGACCGTTCGACGCGCCGTCCTGATTGACGGCGGAACCCCGGACCACGGCCAGCACCCGGTGCCCGTTGCGTTCGGCGTCCGACAGGCGCTCGACGAGGAGCATGCCCACGCCTTCGGAGAATCCGGTGCCGTCGGCGGCTCCGGCGAAGGCCTTGCAGCGGCCGTCGGTGGCGAGTCCGCGCTGGCGGGAGAACTCCACGAAGAGCCCCGGCGTCGCCATGACCGTCACACCGCCGGCGAGCGCCAGCGAGCACTCGCCCGTCCGCAGCGCCTGCACCGCCAGGTGCAGGGCGACGAGCGACGACGAACATGCCGTGTCCACCGTCAGCGCCGGGCCCTCCAGCCCGAGCACGTAGGCGATGCGGCCGGACATGACCGAGGCCGAGTTGCCCGTACCGACGTGGCCGCCGAGTTCCTGCGGCTGGTCGCCGCTGAACAGGCTGACGTAGTCCTGGCCGTTCGTGCCGGCGAAGACGCCCGTCGCGCTGCCGCGCAGCGAGTGGGGGTCGATGCCCGCGTGTTCGAACGCCTCCCAGGACGCCTCCAGCAGCAGCCGCTGCTGGGGATCCATCGCCATCGCCTCGCGCGGGGAGATGCCGAAGAATCCCGCGTCGAATTGGGTGGCGTTGTGGAGGAAGCCGCCTATGCGGGTGTAGGAGGTGCCTTGGTGGTCGGCATCGTCGCTGAACAGGCCGTCCAGGTCCCAGCCGCGGTCCTCGGGGAAGTCGGACATGGCGTCCGCGCCGTCGGCGAGGAAGCGCCACAGCTGTTCGGGGGAGTCGACTCCGCCGGGGAAGCGGCAGCTCATGCCCACGATCACGATCGGGTCGTCGTCCACCGACTGTCCGGCCGGCTCGGCCCGTACGGGCTCCGCCGCCGACCCGAGCAGCTCGGTCCGGACGTACCGGGCCAGCGCGATCGGGGTCGGGTAGTCGAACACGGCGGTCGCCGGCAGCCGGAGGCCGCTCGCGGCGCCCAGCCGGTTGCGGAACTCCACCGCCATGACCGAGTCGAAGCCGAGGTCCATGAACGCACGGTCGGTCGGTACGGCCTCCGGTGAGGAGTGGCCGAGGACCACGGCCATGTGCCGGCGGACGAGATCGAGGAGCGACTCCTCCTGCTCGGTCTTGTCGAGGCCCGCCAGACGGTCGGCCAGAGCGGACACGCCGCCGGCCTCCGCATCGCCGCCGACCGCCCCCGCTCCCGCCTCGGCCAGCTGCCGTACCTCGGGCAGGTCGGCGAAAAGGGGGCTCGGGCGGGTCGCGGTGAAGGCGACGTAGTGCCGTTCCCAGTCGATGTCGGCGACCGTGACGACCGCGTCACCCTGCTCGATCGCGGTGCGCAGGGACGCGACGGCCAGCTCCGGATCGAGGGCCGGCACACCATGCCGCCTGGCCACTTCACCGGCTTCCGTTTCTCCCATGCCGCCGCCGGCCCACAGGCCCCAGGCCACGGAGGTGGCCACGAGACCCTGCGCCCGGCGGTATTCCGCGAGCGCGTCCACGAACGCGTTGCCCGGCGCGTAATTGCCCTGACCCGGCGTACCGGCCGTTCCCGCCATGGACGAGAACAGCACGAAGGCGGACAGGTCCATGTCGCGCGTCAGCTCATGGAGGTTGACGGCGCCGTCGGCCTTGACGCGCAGCACACGGTGGAGCTGCTCGGTGGTGAGCGATTCGACGGTGGCGTCGTCCAGCTGGGCAGCCGTGTGGACGACTGCTGTCAGCGGGCCGATCTCGCCGATGAGGGTGGCGAGCTGGTCGCGGTCGGCGACGTCGCAGACGGCGACGGTCACCTTGGTGCCGGCCGCCTCGAGCTCTGCGGCGAGCTCGGCCGCGCCCGGCGCGGCCATGCCTCGGCGGCTGGTCAGTACGAGGTGCTCGGCACCCTGATCCGCCAGCCATCGCGCGACGTGGCCACCGAGCGCTCCGGTGCCGCCGGTGACGAGCACGGTTCCGCCGGGCTGCCAGGCGGGCACCTCGGTGCTGAGCGCGGGGGCGTGGACGAGCCTGCGCCCGTACGCGCCCGCCGCCCGGATCGCGACCTGGTCCTCACCCGTCACGCCGGACAGCACCCGGGCCAGGCAGTCCTGTGCCCGTGGGGTGACGCCCTCCGGCAGGTCGACCAGCCCGCCCCAGTGCAAGGGCTGTTCGAGGGCGATGACCCGGCCGAGACCCCACACCAGAGCCTGCGGCATCCCGCTGATGACGTCGTGGAGCCCGGTCGACATCGCCTGGCGGGTCACGCTCCACAGCGGAGCACCCACTCCGGCATCGCCCATGGCCTGCGACAGCAGTACTGTCCACGCGTAACCGACAGGAACGGACGCAAAGGTCGGATGCGGTCGCTGATCAAGGGCGACCAGCGACACCACGCCGCTGACCTCCACCGCTTCGCGCAGCCGCTCGGCCAGCGCGGCGCGGTCCAGCTCGCGCTCGGCGAGGACGAGCAGCGACGGCTCGGCACCGTGGCCGGCCAGCGCCTCGGTCACACCCGTGACCCACGCGTGCTCGACGTCGGCCTCGGAGACCACGACCAGCCACGAACCCGACAGGGCCGCGGGCTGGTTGCCGGTCAGCGGCTTCCACTCGGCATGGTAGCGGAGCGACTCGAGCGCGGTCCGCTCCTGCCGCTGCCGGCGCCAGGCCGACAGGGCCGGCAGCAGGTCACCCAGCTGCTCGCCGCCGAGACCGAGGGCCGAGGCCAGCGACCCGACGTCCTCCCGCTCGACCGCAGCCCAGAACTCGCCGTCCGCTTCCGCCACCGGTGCGACGGCCGTCGCGGTCCGCTCGATCCAGAAACGTTCCCGCTGGAACGGATACGTCGGCAGATCGACGCGCTGCGCACCGGCTCCGGCGAAGACGGCCTGCCAGTCCGCTTCGACGCCGGAAGCCGAGAGCTCGGCCAGCGAGGTCAGGAACCGCCGGGCACCCCCTTCACCGCGCCGCAGGGAGCCGGCCGCCAGGACGCCGATGCCGGCCGCGTCGGCGGTGTCCTGCACCCCGGCCGCCAGGACCGGATGCGGGCTCGCCTCGACGAACGCGGTGTGGCCGAGGGCGAGCAGGCTCTCGATGGTGCTCTGGAACTCGACGGTGTGGCGGAGGTTGCGGTACCAGTAGGCCGCGTCCAGCTCTGCCGTGTCGGTCAGTTGTGCGGTGACGGTCGAGTAGAAGGGGATGTTGCCCGTGCGGGGCGAGACGGGCGCTAGTGCCTCTGCCAGTTCGGCTTCGATTTGCTCCACGTGGGCGGAGTGGCTGGCGTAGTCGACGGGGATGCGCTTGGCCTGCGGGAACTCCGTCAGGATCGCGTCCAGCACGTCGTTGTCGCCCGAGACGACCGTCGAGGCCGGTCCGTTGACAGCCGCGATGGACAGTCCGTCCCGGCCTCGCAGCTGGTCCGCGGGCAGGGGTACGGACACCATGCCGCCCTGACCCGACAGTGCGAGCAGGGCCTTGCTGCGGAGGGCGACGATCCGGGCGCCGTCTTCCAGCGACAGGCCGCCCGCGACGCATGCGGCCGCGATCTCGCCCTGGCTGTGGCCGACGACCGCGGCGGGGGTGACGCCGTAGGAGCGCCAGAGCTCGGCGAGGGAGACCATGACGGCCCACAGCACCGGCTGCACCACGTCCACGCGGCGCAGCGCCTCTTCATCGGCGAGGACGTCGAACAGTGACCAGTCGACGAACGCGCTCAGCGCAGCAGCGCACTCCCGCATCCGCTCCGCGAACACCGGCGAGGACTCGATCAGCTCCAGCGCCATGCCGGTCCACTGCGAACCCTGCCCCGGGAAGACGAACACCGCTCCGGACGACGGACCGGCGATGCCGGTCACCACGCCCTGCGCCGCTTCCCCGAGCGCCACCGCGTCCAATGCGCGCAGCAACTGATCGCGGTCAGCGCCCATGACCACCGCGCGATGCGGCAGCAGCGTCCGAGTCGATACCAAGGACCAGCCCACGTCCACGGGGTCGAGCTCCGGCAGCCGGTCCACCTGGGACCGCAGCCGCGCGGCCTGCGCACGCAGAGCGTCCTCGCCCTGACCCGACAGCACCCACGGAACCACGGGCAGGCCAGTCCTGTCCGTTCCGGGCTCGGCCGCCGCCGACGGCTGCTCCAGGACCACGTGGGCGTTGGTGCCGCTCACGCCGAACGACGACACGCCCGCACGCCGCGGACCACCCGTCTCGGGCCAGTCGGTCTGCTCGGTGAGCAGCTCCACCGCACCGATGGACCAGTCGACGTGCGGGGTCGGCTCGTCGACGTGCAGGGTCCGGGGCAGCACCCCGTGCTGCATCGCCAGCACCATCTTGATGACACCGGCGACGCCGGACGCCGCCTGGGTGTGTCCGATGTTGGACTTCACCGAGCCCAGCAGCAGGGGCCGTTCCCGGTCCTGGCCGTACGTGGCCAGCAGTGCCTGGGCCTCGATCGGGTCGCCCAGCGTCGTACCCGTGCCGTGCGCCTCCACGGCGTCGACATCCGCGGTCGACAGTCCGGCGTTCGCCAGCGCCTGGCGGATGACCCGCTGCTGGGACGGACCGTTCGGGGCCGTCAGGCCGTTCGAGGCGCCGTCCTGGTTGACGGCGGAGCCGCGTACGACCGCGAGGATCCGGTGGCCGTTGCGCTCGGCGTCCGACAGGCGCTCGACGAGCACCATGCCGACGCCTTCGCCCCAGCCCGTGCCGTCCGCGGCCGCGGCGAACGGCTTGCACCGGCCGTCGGCCGCGAGCCCGCGCTGGCGGGAGAACTCCACGAAAGTGGCCGGCGTCGCCATCACGGTGACGCCGCCGGCGAGCGCCAGCGAGCACTCGCCGTTCCGCAGCGCCTGCACCGCCCAGTGCAGGGCGACGAGCGACGACGAGCACGCCGTGTCCACCGTCACCGCCGGGCCTTCGAGCCCGAAGGTGTAGGACAGCCGGCCGGAGACGACGCTGCCCGCGTTGCCGGTCAGAAGGTATCCCTCTGCCCCTTCCGGCAGCTCACCGTCCCCGCCGCCGTAGCCCTGCGACGACGCACCGACGAACACGCCCGTCCGGCTGCCCTTGAGCTCGGCAGTGGAGATACCTGCCCGTTCGAACGTCTCCCAGGCCGTTTCCAGCAGCAGTCGCTGCTGCGGGTCCATGGCCGTCGCCTCGCGCGGCGAGATCCCGAAGAAGCCCGCGTCGAAGTCGGCGGCGTCGTGGAGGAAGCCGCCCGCCCGCACGTACGACCGGCCCGAGCGCTCGGGGTCGGAGTCGTACACGCCTGCGAGATCCCAGCCGCGGTCGGTGGGGAACGGCGAGATGGCGTCCGCGCTCGCGTTCACGAGCTCCCAGAAGGCCTCGGGGGAGTCGGCGCCGCCGGGGAAGCGGCAGCCCATGCCGACGATCACGATCGGGTCGTCGTCCACCGCACGGGTGGCCATGGGCGCGAGGACCACCTCGGCGACGCCCAGGGCCTCCCGGCACACGTGCTCCGCCAGAGCGGTCGGGGTCGGGTAGTCGTAGATGACCGAAGCCGGCAGGGTCAGCTCGGTGGCCGCGCCGAGCCGGTCGCGCAGTTCCACCGCCATCAGCGAGTCGAAGCCCAGCTCCTGGAACGTCCGGTTCAGGTCGACCGCGGCCGACTGCGCATGGCCCAGCACCTCGGCGACCCGTGCCCGGATCAGCTCCGCGACGGACCGCTCCCGCTCCTCCGGGGGCATCCCGGCCAGCCGGGCCGCGAAGGCGCCGACCGGTCCGGTCCGTCCGGCCGGTGCGGCGGCGGCCGGCCCGGCCGGTTCCGACGCCTCGGCCATCAGCGCGCTCAGCAGCGGGCTCGGGCGCAGCGCGGTGAAGCGCGGGCCGAACCGTGCCCAGTCGACGTCGGCGACCACGAGGGCCGTCTCGTCGTCGGCCAGCGCCTGCCGCAGCGCCGCGACCGCGAGCTCCGGTGTCATGCCCGACACGCCACGCTCGACGAGGAACTCCTCGCCGCCCTCGGCCATGCCGCCACCGGCCCACATGCCCCAGGCCACGGAGGTGGCCACTAGGCCGTTCGCACGGCGACGATGCGCCAGTCCGTCCAGGAACGCGTTGGCCGCGGCGTAGGCGGACTGGTTGCCGCTGCCCCACACGCCGGCGATCGACGAGTACAGGACGAACGCGTCCAGGTCCCTCCCTCGCGTCAGCTCGTCGAGGATCTCCGCCCCGGCGACCTTCGACCGCACGCTCTCGGCGAACTCGGCCGGAGTCAGCCCGTCGACCGCACCCCAGCTCGGCACGCCCGCGGCGTGGACGACGACCCGGAGGTCGGGGAGCGTGTCGAGCAGTGCGGCGACCGTGTCGCGGTCGGCCACGTCGCAGGCGGCGACCGTGACCCGGGTGCCCAGCGCCTGCAGTTCGGCGGCCAGTTCGCTGGCCCCCGGGGCGTCGGTGCCCCGGCGGCTGGTGAGCACGATGTGCTCGACGCCGGTGCCCGCCAGCCAGCGGGCGACGTGGGCGCCCAACGCCCCCGTACCACCGGTGATCAACACGGTGCCCCGGCCGCGCCACTCGGCGGACCCGGACTCCGACCCGGACCCGGCTCCCGCCGATGCCGCCCGGGCCAGCCTGCAACCCCACACCTCGGTGCCGCGGATCGCGAGCTGGTCCTCGCCGGTGGCGCCGGAGAGGACTCCCGCCAGCAACGCCCCGGCACGCTCGTCCAGCACCGCGGGCAGATCGATCAGACCACCCCAGCGATCGGGGTGCTCCAGGGCGACCACGCGGCCCAGACCCCACAGCCCGGTCTGGTGGGGATCCACCACGTCACCGTCGACGACGTGGACCGCGCCACGGGTGACGGACCACAGCGGTGCGTGGACCCCGGCCGCGCCGAGGGCCTGTACGAGCGCGACCGTCGCCTCGACCGTCAGCAGCGACACCACGCCCGCGACCGGAGCCGTACCCGGAACGGCATCCTGGGACCCGGTCAGCTCCGCGACCGTCACCGTACGTACGTCGGCCCCGGCCGCACTCAGCGCGGCGACCACGTCGGTACCGGAGCACCCGCCCGATGCGTCACCCGGCTCGGTGATCACCCACCAGGTGCCGGACAGCCCGGGCTCGGCCTCCGCGGGAACGCCGGTGACCGGCGTCCACGTCAGCCTGTACCGCCACCGGTCGGGGTCCGGCAGCTGTCGGCCCGCGCGCAGCCAGTAGCGCTCGCGCTGGAAGGCGTACGTCGGCAGGTCCACCGGCCGGGCCCCCGCGAACACCGCGCGCCAGTCCACTTCGGTGCCCCGGACGAACAGCCCGCCCAGCGCCGTCATCAGCGTGGCCGCCTCCGGGCGGCCGGGCCGCAGCGCCGGAACCCCGTCACCGTCGGCCAGCGACGACAGCGAGCCGTCGGGGCCGAGCTCCAGGAACGTCGCCGTACCCGACGCGCGCAGCGCGCCCAGCCCGTCGGCGAACCGTACGGTCCCGCGGACGTGCCGCACCCAGTACTCCGGCGAGCACAGCTCCTCCCCGGCCACCGCACCCGTGACGTTCGAGACCACGGGAATGCCGGGGGCACGGAACTCCACGCCCTGGAGCACGTCGCCGAACTCGGCCAGCATCGCGTCCATCCGCGGCGAATGGAACGCGTGGCTCACCCGCAGCCCGCGCGTCTTGACCCCGCGCTGCGTCATGGCGTCGGCGACGGACCGCACCGCGTCCTCGTCGCCGGACACCACGACCGACGACGGGCCGTTCACGGCGGCGATCGCCACCCGGTCGTCCAGCAGCGGGACGACGTCGGCCTCCGGCGCCGCGACGGACACCATCGCCCCGCCGGCCGGAAGCGCCTGCATCAGCCGGCCGCGCGCCGCGACCACCTTCGCCGCGTCCGCCAGCGACCACACGCCGGCCACGTGCGCGGCCGCCAGCTCGCCGATGGAGTGACCGAGCAGGTAGTCGGGCTTGACGCCCCACGAGGACACCAGGCGGAACAACGCCACTTCGAGAGCGAACAGACCGGCCTGGGTGAAGGCCGTCTCGGCCAGGAGACCGGCGTCCTCGCCCCACACCACCTCGGCGAGCGGCCGGTCGAGATGCGCGTCGAGCTCCGCGCACACCTCGTCCCACGCCCGCGCGAACACCGGGAACGCGTCGTAGAGCTCCCGGCCCATACCCAGCCGCTGGGAACCCTGACCGGCGAACAGCACACCCAGCCCGCCGGTCACCGGAACACCGGCGACCAACGAATCCAGACCCTTGAGCAGCTCGTCGCGGTCCGCGCCCACGACCACCGCGCGGTGCGACAGCGCCGCGCGCGTGGACGTCAACGACCAGGCCACGTCGACCGGATCGAGGCCCGGGTCGCCCTCGACGAAGGACCGCAGCCGCTCGGCCTGCGCACGCAGCGCGTCCTCGCCGGCGCCGGACAGCACCCACGGAACCGCCGGCAGCTCGGCCCGCTCCACCGCGGTCCCGGCCGGCGCCTCGGGCGCCTGCTCCAGGACGACGTGGGCGTTGGTGCCGCTCACGCCGAACGCGGAGACGCCGGCACGTCGCGGCCTGTCGATCCGCGGCCAGTCCGTCCGCTCGGTGAGCAGCTCGACGGAACCGGTCGTCCAGTCGACGTGCGGGGTGGGCTCGTCGACGTGGAGGGTCTGGGGCAGCACGCCGTGCCGCATCGCCAGCACCATTTTGATGACGCCGGCGACGCCGGCTGCGGCCTGGGTGTGTCCGAGGTTCGACTTGATCGAGCCGAGCAGCAGGGGCTGTTCGCGGTCCTGGCCGTAGGTGGCCAGGAGTGCCTGGGCCTCGATGGGGTCGCCCAGGGTCGTGCCCGTGCCGTGTGCCTCGACGGCGTCGACGTCGGCCGCCGCCAGACCCGCGTTGGCCAGTGCGGCACGGATGACGCGCTGCTGGGAGGGACCGTTGGGGGCGGTGAGGCCGTTGGACGCGCCGTCCTGATTGACGGCGGAGCCCCGGACCACGGCGAGGATCCGGTGGCCGTTGCGTTCGGCGTCCGACAGGCGCTCGACGAGGAGCATGCCCACGCCTTCGGAGAATCCGGTGCCGTCGGCGGCTCCGGCGAAGGCCTTGCAGCGGCCGTCGGTGGCGAGTCCGCGCTGGCGGGAGAACTCCACGAAGAGCCCCGGCGTCGCCATCACGGTGACACCGCCGGCGAGCGCCAGGGAGCACTCGCCGTTCCGCAGCGCCTGGACCGCCAGGTGCAGGGCGACGAGCGACGACGAGCACGCCGTGTCCACCGTTAGCGCCGGGCCCTCCAGCCCGAGCACGTAGGCGATGCGGCCGGACATGACCGAGGCCGAGTTGCCCGTACCGACGTGCCCCGCGAACTCCTGGGGCTGGTCGCCGCTCAGCAGGCTGACGTAGTCCTGGCCGTTCGTGCCGGCGAAGACGCCCGTCGAGCTGCCGCGCAGGGAGTACGGATCGATCCCGGCCCGCTCGAAGGCCTCCCAGGACGCCTCCAGCAGCAGCCGCTGCTGCGGGTCCATGACCGTCGCCTCGCGCGGGGAGATGCCGAAGAACTCCGCGTCGAATTCGGTGGCGTTGTGGAGGAAGCCGCCTATGCGGGTGTAGGAGGTGCCTTGGTGGTCGGGGTCGTCGTGGTAGAGGGAGGCCAGGTCCCAGCCGCGGTCCTCCGGGAAGTCAGACATGGCGTCCGCGCCGTCGGCGAGGAAGCGCCACAGCTGCTCGGGGGAGTCGACTCCGCCGGGGAAGCGGCAGCTCATGCCCACGATCACGATCGGGTCGTCGTCCACGAGCTGCCCGGCCGGCTCGGCCCGTACGGGCTCCGCCGCCGACCCGAGCAGCTCGGTCCGGACGTACCGGGCCAGCGCGATCGGGGTCGGGTGGTCGAAGACCGTCGTGGCCGGGAGCCGGAGGCCGCTCGCGGCGCCCAGCCGGTTGCGGAACTCGACGGCCGTCACGGAGTCGAAGCCGAGGTCCTTGAACGCGCGGTCGGCCTGTACGGCGTCGGGCGCGGAATGTCCGAGGACCACCGCCACGTACCGGCGGACCAGGTCCAGGAGGAGCCGGTCCTGCTCGGCCCTGTCGAGGACGACCAGCCGCTCGACCAGCGCGGACCGGCCGGGAGCCACCTCGTCGCCGACCGTCCCCGCTCCTGCCTCGGCCAGTCGCCGTACTTCGGGCAGGTCGGTGAGGAGAGGGCTGGGGCGGGTCGCGGTGAAGGCGACGTAGTGGCGTTCCCAGTCGATGTCGGCGACCGTGACGACCGCGTCACCCTGCTCGATCGCGGTGCGCAGGGAGGCGACGGCGAGGCCGGGGTCGAGCGCGGGGACGCCGTGGCGTCGGGCGACTTCGCCGGCTTCCGTTTCTCCCATGCCGCCGCCGGCCCACAGGCCCCAGGCCACGGAGGTGGCCACGAGGCCCTGCGCCCGGCGGTATTCCGCGAGTGCGTCCACGAACGCGTTGCCCGGCGCGTAATTGCCCTGACCGGGAGTGCCCACCGTCCCCGAGAGGGAGGAGAAGAGCACGAAGGCGGACAGGTCCATGTCGCGCGTGAGTTCGTGCAGGTTGACGGCGCCGTCGGCCTTGACGCGCAGCACGCGGTGGAGCTGCTCGGTGGTGAGCGATTCGACGGTGGCGTCGTCCAGCAGGGCGGCCGTGTGGACGACTGCTGTGAGCGTTCCGATTTCGTCGATGAGGGTGGCGAGCTGGTCGCGGTCGGCGACGTCGCAGACGGCGACGGTCACCTTGGTGCCGGCCGCCTCGAGGTCGTGGACGAGCTCGGCCGCGCCGGGCGCGTCGATGCCCCGGCGGCTGGTGAGGACGAGGTGGTCGGCGCCCTGGGCGGCCAGCCACCGGGCGACGTGGCCGCCCAGGGCCCCGGTGCCGCCGGTGACGAGCACGGTCCCTTCGGCCTGCCAGGTGGGTGCCCCGGGGTTGAGGACGGGGGCGTGGGCGAGCCTGCGCCCGTACGCGCCCGCCGCCCGGATCGCGACCTGGTCCTCACCCGTCACGCCGGACAGCACCCGGGCCAGCTGGGTGCGGGACCTGTCGTCCACACCCTCCGGCAGGTCGATCAGTCCACCCCAGCGCAGGGGCTGTTCGAGGGCGATGACCCGGCCGAGACCCCACACCAGGGCCTGCTCCGGCGCACCGACGACATCGGCGCTTCCGGTCGACATCGCCTGTTGGGTCACACCCCACAGGGGAGCCTCCACGCCGGCGTCACCGAGGGCCTGCGACAGCAGTACCGTCAAGGCGAAACCGACCGGCACGGACGCGAAGTCGGGATGCGGCCGGCGGTCGAGAGCGACCAGCGACACCACGCCGACGGCGTCCGCCGACTCCCGCAGTCGCTCGGCCAGCGCGGCGCGGTCCAGCTCGGGTTCGCCGAGGACGAGCAGCGACGGCTCGGCACCGTGGCCGGCCAGCGCCTCGGTCACACCCGTGACCCACGCGTGCTCGACGTCGGCCTCGGAGACCACGACCAGCCACGAACTCGACAGGGGTGCGGGCTGGTTGCCGGTCAGCGGCTTCCAGTCGATGCGATACCGGAGCGACTCCTGCGCGGAGCGCTCGTTCCGCTGCCGGCGCCAGGCCGACAGCGCGGGCAGCAGACCGCTCAGCTGCTCGCCGTCGAGCCCGAGGGCCGTCACCAGCGACTCGACGTCCTCCCGCTCGACCGCAGCCCAGAATTCACTGTCCGCTTCCGCGAGCGGTGGCACGGCAGGAGCGCTCGGCTCGACCCAGAAACGTTCCCGCTGGAACGGATAGGTCGGCAGATCGACCCGGCGAGCGCCCGTTCCGGCGAAGACCTGCGTCCAGTCGGTGGGCACACCGTGCACGGACAGCTCGGCCAGCGCGGTCAGGAACTGCGCCGGTCCACCGTGGTCGCGGCGCAGGGAGCCGGTCGTCACGACACCCGTCCCGGCCGCGTCGGCGATGTCCTGCACCCCCGCCGCGAGAACGGGGTGGGGGCTCGCCTCGACGAAAGCGGTGTGGCCGAGGGTGAGCAGGCTCTCGATGGTGTTCTGGAACTCGACGGTGTGGCGGAGGTTGCGGTACCAGTAGGCGGCGTCCAGCTCTGCCGTGTCCGTGAGCGCGCCCGTCACGGTCGAGTAGAACGGGATGTCTCCCGTGCGGGGTGTGATCGGTGCCAGTGTTTCCGCGAGTTCGCCCTCGAGCTGTTCGACGTGGGCGGAGTGGGAGGCGTAGTCGACGGGGATGCGCTTGGCCTGCGGGAACTCGGCCAGGATCGCGTCGAGGACGTCGTTGTCGCCTGATATGACGGTCGATGCGGGGCCGTTGACGGCGGCGATGGACAGTCCGTCCCGGCCGCGCAGCTGGTCGGCGGGCAGGGGTACGGAGACCATGCCGCCCTGACCCGACAGTGAGAGCAGGGCCTTGCTGCGCAGGGCGACGATGCGGGCGCCGTCCTCCAGGGACAGGCCGCCCGCGACGCATGCCGCCGCGATCTCGCCCTGGGAGTGGCCCACGACCGCTGCCGGTGTGACACCGTAGGAGCGCCAGAGCTCGGCGAGCGAGACCATGACGGCCCAGAGGGCGGGCTGGACGATGTCGACCCGACGCAGGGCGTCTTCATCCGACAGCACGTCGAACAGCGACCAGTCCACGAACGCGCTCAGCGCCTCGGCGCACTGCCGCATGCGTCCGGCGAACACCGGCGAGGACTCGATGAGTTCCAGCGCCATGCCGGTCCACTGGGACCCCTGACCGGGGAAGACGAACACGACGCCGGACGGGGAACCGGCCACACCGGTCACCACGCCCGGGGCCGGCGCACCGCCCGCCACCGCGTTCAGTCCGCGCAACAGGTCCTCGCGATCCGCGCCCACGACGACAGCGCGATGCGACAGCGGGGAACGAGTCGACGCCAGCGACCATGCCACGTCCACCGGGTGCGGGTCCGTTCCGGCCTCCATGAAGGACCGCAGCCGCGCAGCCTGCGCGCGAAGACCTGCCTCGTCCTGGGCCGACACCACCAACGGCACGGCCGACGGCTCGGTGCGAGCCTCCTCGGGCTCGGCGACCACGGGTGCCTGCTCGAGGATGACGTGGGCGTTGGTGCCGCTCACGCCGAACGACGACACACCCGCGCGGCGGGCCTCGCCGGTCTCCGGCCAGTCGGTCCGCTCGGTAAGCAGTTCGACGGAGCCGGTCGTCCAGTCGACGTGCGGGGTGGGCTCGTCGACGTGCAGGGTCCGGGGCAGCACTCCGTGCTGCATCGCCAGCACCATCTTGATGACACCGGCGACGCCGGCCGCGGCCTGGGTGTGGCCGATGTTCGACTTCACCGAGCCGAGGAGCAGCGGCCGGTCCGTGTCCCGGTCCTGGCCGTACGTGGCCAGGAGTGCCTGGGCCTCGATGGGGTCGCCCAGCGTCGTGCCCGTACCGTGCGCCTCGACGGCGTCCACGTCCTGCGGCGACAGGCCCGCGCCGGCCAGTGCCTGGCGGATGACCCGCTGCTGCGCGGGACCGTTGGGTGCCGTCAGACCGTTCGAGGCGCCGTCCTGGTTGACGGCGGAGCCGCGTACGACCGCGAGGACCCGGTGGCCGTTGCGCTCGGCGTCCGACAGCCGCTCCACGAGGAGCATGCCGACGCCCTCGCCCCAGCCCGTACCGTCCGCGCCCGCCGCGAACGCCTTGCAGCGCCCGTCGGCGGACAGCGCGCCCTGGCGGGAGAACTCCGCGAACGCCGTGGGGGTGGCCATCACCGTGGCGCCACCGGCCAGCGCCAGGGTGCACTCGCCCGAACGGAGCGCCTGTACGGCCAGGTGCAGGGCGACGAGCGACGACGAACACGCGGTGTCCACGGTGATCGCCGGGCCTTCCAGGCCGAACGTGTAGGACACCCGGCCGGACACCACGCTCGCCGCGCTGCCGGTCGCCAGGTGGCCGTCGGCACGCTGAGGGGCGTTGCCGACCAGGGCACCGTAGTCCTGGCCGTTGGTACCGACGAACACCCCCGTACGGCTGCCCCGCACCGAGTCCGTGGAGATGCCCGCCCGCTCGAAGACCTCCCAGGCCGTTTCCAGCAGCAGTCGCTGCTGCGGGTCCATGGCGATGGCCTCGCGCGGCGAGATCCCGAAGAAGCCCGGGTCGAAGTCGGCGGCGTCGTAGAGGAAGCCACCGGCCCGCACCGGCACGCCGTCGGTCCCGTCGGCGATGCTCCAGCCGCGGTCCGAGGGGAAAGCCGACATGGCGTCCGTGCCCGAGTCGAGCAGGCGCCACAGTTCCTCGGGAGAGTCGACCCCGCCCGGGAAGCGGCAGCTCATGCCGACGATCACGATCGGGTCGTCGTCCACCGGAGCCGGCATTCCGGCCCCCGGGGCCGGGGAAGCGGACGTCGCCTGTGAACCGAGAATCCCGTCCAGGAGGTACCTGGCAAGGAGTTCGGGTGTGGGGTAGTCGAAGACGACGGAGGCGGGTGTGCGCACTCCGGTTGCCGCGGTGAGCCGGTTGCGCAGTTCGACGGCGGTCAGCGAGTCGAAGCCGACCGACTGGAACGTGCGCGAGGTGTCGACCGCCGCCGGTGCGGCGTGGCCGAGGACCGCGGCGACCTGGCCGCGCACCAGCTGGAGGACCGTTCGCTCCTGCTCGACCGGAGGCAGGCCCCGCAGGCGGCCGGAGAACTCACCGGCCGCGACGTCCGCCGACCGGAGGTGCCCCGCACCGAGGAGTCCGGTGAGGAGGGGGCTGGGCCGGGCCGCGGTGAAGCGGGAGCCGAACGACTCCCAGTCCACGTCCGCGACCAGCACCATGGCTTCGCCGTCGTCCAGCACACGCTGGAGTGCGGTGAGCGCCAGCGCGGGCGCCATGGCTCCCGCGTGCCCCGCTCCCATGCCCGTCCCGGCCCAGGCGCCCCAGGCCACCGAGGTGGCGGTCAGGCCCTGGGACCGGCGCTGTCGGGCCAGCCCGTCCAGCACGGCGTTCGCGGCCGCGTAGCTGCCCTGACCTGCGTTGCCGAGCGTCGCGGAGGCCGAGGAGAACAGGACGAACGCGTCCAGGTCGCGGTCACGGGTCAGCTCGTCCAGATGCCGGGCGCCGCCGGCCTTCACGCGCATGACCTCGTGGACGCGCTCCGGGGTCAACGACTCCAGCATGCCGTCGTCGAGGACGCCCGCGGCGTGTACGACGACCCGGAGGTCGGGGAGCGTGTCGAGCAGTGCGGCGACCGTGTCGCGGTCGGCCACGTCGCAGGCGGCGACCGTGACCCGGGTGCCCAGTGCCTCAAGTTCGGCGGCCAGTTCGGTCGCGCCCGGGGCATCGGCGCCTCGGCGGCCGGTGAGCACGATGTGCTCGACGCCGGTGCCCGCCAGCCAGCGGGCGACATGGGCGCCCAACGCCCCCGTACCACCGGTCACCAGCGCGGCACCCCGGCCGCGCCACGCAGCGGGCTCGTGTGCTGCCGCAGCCGCACGGCTCAGGCGGCAGCCCCACACTCCCGTGGGCCGGATCGCGACCTGGTCCTCACCGGTCGCGCCGCTGAGCACCGCGCACAACGACGCCGCGACGCGCTCGTCCACCTGCGCGGGGAGGTCGATCAAGCCACCCCAGCGGTCGGGGTGCTCCAGCGCGATCACCCGGCCGAGGCCCCAGATCCCGGACTGGTCCGGGTCGACCGTTCCGTCGTCGTCGGCTACGGATACGGCGCCGCGGGTGACGCACCACAGGGGGGCGTCGATGCCGGCCGTGCCGAGGGCCTGGACGAGGGAGACCGTTTCGACGACGGACAGAAGGGAGACCACACCCGCCACCGGGGCGTCGTCGCCCAGGTCCTCGGGGGCCGTGACGACTCGGACGTCGGCTCCGACGGCCGACAACGCGGCAGCCACGTCGTCGCCCGCCTCGCCGACCACCCACCAGGTGCCGGGCAGCGGCGACTGCGGGGGAACGCCTGTGACGGGAGTCCAGTGCGTCCGGTACCGCCAGGAATCCACCAACGACTGTTCCTGCCGACGGCGGCGCCAGGACGACAGCGTGGGGAGTACATCACCGAACGGCTGGTCGGCGTCGATGCCGAGGGAGCCCAGGTCCCCACGCTCGACGGCGTCCCAGAACGCGGCGTCCACAGCGCTGGTGACGGGCTCGGCGTCGGCAGCCGGCTCCAGCCAGAAGTGCTCCTGCTGGAAGGCGTAGGTGGGGAGTTCGATGCGGCGTGCGCCAGGGAAGACCGTGGGCCAGTCGATGGTGAGGCCGCGGGTGTGGAGGGTGCCGAGTGCGGTGAGGAGGGTGGTTGCCTCGGGTCGGTTGGCGCGAAGGGCGGCTATGCCGTCGCCGTCGGCCAGTGACGTCAAGGTGCCGTCGGGGCCGAGTTCGAGGAAGGTGGTGGTGCCGAGGGTGCGGAGGGTGGTGAGGCCGTCGGCGAAGCGGACGGTCTCCCGGACGTGGCGGACCCAGTACTCGGGGGTGAGCAGCTCGTCGCCTGCGACGGCACCGGTGACGTTGGAGACGATGGGCAGGGTGGGGGAGTGGAACGCGACATCGTCGAGTACGGCGGCGAAGTCGTCCAGCATCGCGTCCATCCGGTGCGAATGGAACGCATGACTGACCCGCAGGCGCCGGGTCTTGACCCCGCGAGAGGAGAGGATGTCGGCGACGCTCTCGACGGCTTCTGTGTCTCCGGAGATGACGGTGGATTCGGGTCCGTTGACGGCGGCGATGGTGACGCCGTCCGTCAGCAGGGGCAGGATGTCACCCTCGGAAGCGGCGATGGAGGTCATGGCACCGCCGGCAGGCAGCGCCTGCATCAGACGGCCGCGCGCGGCGACCACGCGTGCGGCGTCTTCGAGGGACCAGACGCCTGCGATGTGGGCTGCGGCAAGCTCACCGATGGAGTGGCCGAGGAGGTGGTCCGGCTTCACGCCCCACGAGGAGAAGAGGTGGTAGAGCGAGACTTCGAGGGCGAAAAGAGCCGCCTGGGTGTAGAGGGTCTCGCCGAGCAGGTCGGTGTCGTCGCCCCAGACCACTTCGTGCAGGGGCCGGTCGAGGTGGCGGTCGAGCTCGGCGCAGACCTCGTCCCAGGCCTGGGCGAAGACCGGGTACGAGCTGTGCAGCTCGCGGCCCATGCCCAGTCGTTGGGAGCCCTGGCCCGTGAACAGCACGCCCAGGCCACCGGCCACTGGAACACCGATGGTCAGTGAGTCGAGTCCGGCGAGGAGCTCGTCGCGGTTCGTGCCCACGACCACCGCGCGATGCGACAGCGCCGCCCGCGTCGAGGCCAACGACCAGCCCACGTCCGCCGGATCCAGCTCCGGATTGTCGTTCACGAAGGACTTCAAACGGTCGGCCTGCGCCCGCAAGCCGTCCTCACCGGCGCCGGACAGGACCCACGGAATCGCCGGCAGTTCGCCCCGCTCCGTCTCGGGCTCGGCCGCTGCCGACGGATGCTCCAGGATCACGTGGGCGTTGGTGCCGCTCACGCCGAAGGACGACACGCCCGCACGTCGCGGAGCACCCGTCTCGGGCCAGTCGGTCTGCTCGGTGAGCAGTTCCACGGATCCCGTGGTCCAGTCGACGTGCGTCGACGGCTCGTCGACGTGGAGGGTCCGGGGCAGCACTCCGTGCTGCATCGCCATGACCATCTTGATGACACCGGCCACACCGGCTGCTGCCTGCGTGTGCCCGATGTTGGACTTCACCGAGCCGAGCAGCAGAGGCCGGTCCGTGTCCCGGTCCTGGCCGTATGTCGCCAGGAGCGCCTGGGCCTCGATGGGGTCGCCCAGGGTCGTACCCGTACCGTGCGCCTCGACCGCGTCGACATCAGCCGCCGCCAGACCGGCGTTCGCCAACGCGGCACGGATGACCCGCTGCTGCGAGGGCCCGTTCGGGGCCGTCAAACCATTGGAGGCACCGTCCTGGTTCACCGCGGAGCCCCGCACCACGGCCAGGACCCGATGCCCGTTCCGGACGGCGTCCGACAGTCGCTCGACGAGGAGCATGCCGACGCCCTCGGCCCAGCCCGTACCGTCCGCACCGGCGGCGAAGGACTTGCACCGGCCGTCGGCCGCGAGACCGCCCTGGCGCGAGAACTCCTCGAACGCGGTCGGAGTGGCCATGATCGTGACGCCGCCGGCCAGGGCCAGCGAGCACTCCCCGGACCGCAGCGCCTGCACCGCCAGGTGCAGCGCCACCAGCGACGACGAACACGCCGTGTCGACCGTCACCGCCGGACCTTCGAGCCCGAAGGTGTAGGACACCCGACCGGAGATGACACTGCTCGAACTGCCGGTCAGGAAGTAACCCTCGGACGCCGCCGCGGCGCCGTAGCCCTGCGAGGACGCACCCACGAACACGCCGGTCCGGCTGCCCCTGACCGAGGAGGCCGGGATGCCCGCCCGCTCGAACGCCTCCCACGTGGTGTGCAGCAGCAGTCGCTGCTGCGGGTCCATCGCCGTCGCCTCGCGGGGCGAGATCCCGAAGAAGCCGGGGTCGAAGTCGCCCGCGCCGTACACGAAGCCGCCCACGCGGGCGTACGACGCGCCCGGCCGCCCGGTGGCCGGGTCGTGGAGGCCGCC
The DNA here is from genome assembly GCF_044546695.1 of Streptomyces sp. NPDC053079. Taxonomy (NCBI): domain Bacteria; kingdom Bacillati; phylum Actinomycetota; class Actinomycetes; order Kitasatosporales; family Streptomycetaceae; genus Streptomyces; species Streptomyces sp. NPDC053079. The sequence continues at coordinate 50,126 of NZ_JBITZJ010000003.1, read as the reverse complement.
CAGGTCCCAGCCGCGGTCCGTCGGGAAGGGCGATATGGCGTCGCCGTTGGAGTCGACCAGCCGCCACAGGTCCTCGGGCGACGCGACGCCGCCCGGATAGCGGCAGCTCATGCCGACGATCACAATCGGGTCGTCGTCCGCCGGAGCCGCCGCCGACGTGTCCGGCACGATCTCCTGCGGAGCGCCCAGCACCTCGCTGACCAGATACGCGGCCAGCGCCGACGGCGTCGGGTAGTCGAAGATGACCGTGGCCGGCGGGCGGATGCCGGTGGCGGTGGTCAGCCGGTTGCGGAGCTCGACCGCGGTCAAGGAGTCGAAGCCGATCTCCTGGAAGGTCCGCGCGGCGTCGACCGCTTCGGGACCCGGGTGCCCCAGCACCGCCGCCGCGGCGGTACGCACCAGCTCCACGGCCGCGCGGCTCCGCTCGGCCTCGGACAGGCCACGGAGGCGGAGCGCGAACTCGCCGGCCGGCGCGGCCGGCTCGGCGGTGTCCGTCAGCAGCTCGCTCAGCAGCGGGCTCGGACGCAGGGCCGTGAACCGCGGCCCGAAGCGTGCCCAGTCCACCTCCGCGACCACGACGGCCGTCTCGTCGCCGTGCAGCGCCTGCCGCAGCGCGGTGACCGCCAGGTCGGGCGCCATGCCCAGGAGCCCGTGCCCCGCGAGGAGGTCCACGCCCTCGGCGGCCATGCCGCCGCCGGCCCACATGCCCCACGCCACCGACGTCGCCACGCGGCCGTCGGCCCGCCGACGGTGCGCCAGTCCGTCCAGGAACGCATTGGCCGCGGCGTACGCCGACTGGCTGCCGCTGCCCCACACGCCGGCGATCGACGAGAACAGGACGAACGCGTCCAGATCCGACTCGCGCGTCAGCTCGTCGAGATGGATCGCGCCCGCGACCTTCGCCCGCATGCCGGCCTCGAACTCGCCGGCGGTCACGCCGTCCACCGCGCCCCAGCTGGGCACCCCGGCGGCATGCACGACCACGCGCAGGTCCGGGATCGTGCCGAGCAGCGCGGCGACCGCGTCCCGGTCCGCCACGTCGCACGCGACGACCCGGGCCCGGGCGCCGAGCGCCTCGAGTTCCGCGACCAGCTCCTGCGCACCCGGCGCCTCCGGGCCACGCCGACTGGTCAGCACCAGCTCCTCCACGCCCGTACCCGCCAGCCAGCGGGCGACATGACCGCCCAGTGCGCCCGTCCCGCCCGTGACGAGTGCGGTTCCGGCAGTACGCCAGGCCACGGGCGCACTGCCGGCCGAAGCCGCACGCCGCAGCCGGCCCGCCCATACCTGGGCGCCACGGATGGCGATCTGGTCCTCGCCGGTGGCGCCGCCGAGGACCAGGGCCAGCAGCTGCCCGGCGCGGTCGTCCGGTTCGCCGGGCAGGTCGATCAGACCGCCCCAGCGGTCCGGCTGCTCCAGGCCGATCACCCGGCCGAGGCCCCAGATCGCGGACTGGTGCGGATCCACCACATCGCCGTCGGCTACGGACACGGCGCCGCGGGTGACGCACCACAGGGGGGCGTCGATGCCCGCCGTGCCGAGGGCCTGGACCAGGGAGACCGTTTCGATGACGGGCAGAAGAGAGACCACACCCGCCGACGGGGCGTCGTCGTCGCCGTCCAGCTCCGCGACCGTCGTCACGCGCACATCGGCGCCGGCGGTGCGCAGCGCGGTGACGACCATGTCGGCGTCGCCCGTCCCCCCGCCCGGCTCGACCACGATCAGCCAGGAACCGGTCGGCTTCGGTTCGGAAGACACCCTGGCGACAGGGGTCCAGGCGAACCGGTACCGCCAGGAGTCGACGACCGACTGGTCCTGCCAGGCCCGCCGCCACGACGACAGCGCCGGCAGCACCTCGTTCATGGGCCGGTCGGCGTCGATGCCCAGAGCCTCCACGTCGCCGCGCTCGACCGCGTCCCAGAACGCGGCGTCCACCACGCTCGTGGCGGACTCGACGGAGGCAGCGGACTCCAGCCAGAAACGTTCCCGCTGGAAGGCGTAGGTGGGGAGTTCGACGCGGTGTGCGCCGGGGAAGACCGTGGGCCAGTCGATGGTGAGGCCGCGGGTGTGGAGGGTGCCGAGGGCGGTGGTGACAGCTGCTGCTTCCGGGCGGTTGGCGCGGAGGGCGGCTATGCCGTCGCCGTCGGCCAGTGATGTCAAGGTGCCGTCGGGGCCGAGTTCGAGGAAGGTGGTGGTGCCGAGGGTGCGGAGGGTGGTGAGGCCGTCGGCGAAGCGGACGGTCTCCCGGACGTGGCGGACCCAGTATTCGGCGGTGAGCAGTTCGTCGCCTGCGACGGCACCGGTGACGTTGGAGACGATGGGCAGGGTGGGGGAGTGGAACGCGACGGTGCTCAGCAGGGTGGCGAAGTCGTCCAGCATCGCGTCCATGCGGGGCGAGTGGAAGGCATGGCTCACCCGCAGGCGCCGGGTCTTGACCCCGCGGGCGGACAGCACATCGGCGATGCCCTGCACGGCATCCTCGTCACCGGACAGCACCAACGACTCGGGGCCGTTGACGGCGGCGATGGCGACGCCGTCCGTCAGCAGGGGCAGGACGTCACCCTCGGAAGCGGCGACGGAGACCATGGCACCGCCGACAGGCAGCGCCTGCATCAGACGGCCGCGCGCGGCGACCACACGTGCCGCGTCTTCGAGGGACCACACCCCCGCCACGTGCGCGGCGGCAAGCTCACCGATGGAGTGGCCGAGGAGGTGGTCCGGCTTCACTCCCCACGAGGAGAAGAGGCGGTAGAGCGAGACTTCGAGGGCGAAGAGGCCGGCCTGGGTGTAGACCGTCTCGCTCAGCAGGTCGGCGGCGTCGCCCCAGACGACGTCGGTGACGGGCCGGTCGAGGTGGCGATCGAGTTCCGCGCAGACCTCGTCCCACGCCTGGGCGAAGACGGGGTACGAATTGTGCAGCTCGCGGCCCATGCCCAGTCGCTGGGAGCCCTGGCCCGTGAACAGCACGCCCAGTCCACCGGCCACCGGAACACCGGCAGCCATGGACTCCAGTCCCGCGAGGAGTTCCTCGCGGTTCGTGCCCACGACCACCGCGCGATGCGACAGCGCCGCACGCGACGAGGCCAATGACCAGCCCACGTCCGCCGGATCCAGCTCCGGATCGTCGTTCACGAAGGACTTCAGGCGCTCGGCCTGCGCCCGAAGCGCAGCCTCGCCCTCACCCGACACCACCCAGGGGATCGCAGGAAGTTCGGCCCGCTCCGTCCTGGACTCCGTCTCCGTAGACGCCTGTTCGAGTACGACGTGGGCGTTGGTGCCGCTCACGCCGAACGCGGACACACCGGCCCGCCGCGGCCTGTCGGCCCCGGGCCACTCCGTCCGCTCGGTCAGCAGCTCCACCGCGCCCGCCGCCCAGTCGACGTGCGTCGACGGCTCGTCGACGTGCAGGGTCCGGGGCAGCACGCCGTGCCGCATCGCCATGACCATCTTGATGACACCGGCCACACCCGCAGCAGCCTGCGTGTGACCGATGTTGGACTTCACCGAGCCCAGCCACAACGGCCGGTCCTCCGGCCGGTCCTGGCCGTACGTGTCCAGCAGCGCCTGCGCCTCGATCGGGTCGCCCAGCTTCGTACCCGTACCGTGCGCCTCGACCGCGTCGACATCAGCCGTCGCCAGACCGGCGTTCGCCAACGCGGCACGGATCACGCGCTGTTGGGACGGTCCGTTGGGCGCGGTCAGGCCATTGGACGCGCCGTCCTGGTTGACGGCGGAGCCCCGTACCACGGCCAGGACCGGGTGGCCGTTGCGCCGGGCGTCGGACAGCCGCTCCACGAGGAGCATGCCGACGCCCTCGCCCCAGCCCGTACCGTCCGCGCCGTCGGCGAAGGACTTGCACCGGCCGTCGGCGGCGAGCCCCCGCTGGCGCGAGAACTGGACGAACGTGCCCGGTGTCGCCATGACCGTGACGCCGCCGGCAAGCGCGAGCGAGCACTCGCCGTTCCGCAGCGCCTGCACCGCCAGGTGCAGGGCCACCAGCGACGACGAGCACGCCGTGTCCACCGTCACCGCCGGCCCCTCGAGGCCGTAGGTGTAGGACACCCGGCCCGAGGCGACGCTCGCCGCCGTGCCGATCCCGACGTATCCCTCCAGCTCGTCCGGCACGGCGGGCAGCCGCGAGACGTAGTCGGAGTACATGAGTCCGGCGAACACACCGGTCCGGCTGCCCCGCACCGAGGTGACGGGGATGCCCGCCCGTTCGAAGACCTCCCACGACGCCTCCAGCAGCAGCCGCTGCTGCGGATCCATCGCCAGTGCCTCGCGGGGCGAGATGCCGAACAGGCCGGGGTCGAAGTCGGCGACGTCATGGACGAACGCGCCCTCGCGGGCGTACGAGCGGCCGGCGCGGTCGGGGTCCGGGTCGTACACGCCCTCCAGGTCCCAGCCGCGGTCGGCCGGGAACCCGCCCACCGCGTCCACCGCCGAATCGGTCAGCCGCCACAGGTCCTCCGGAGAGGCGACACCGCCCGGAAAGCGGCAGCTCATCCCGATGATCGCGATCGGTTCCCGGCTCTTCGCCTCGACGTCGCTGAGGCGTTGCCGAGTCTGTCGCAGATCGGCGGTGAGCTTCTTCAGGTACGCGAGAACCTTCTCGTCGTTCGACATCCGTGCGCCATTCCCCTCGATGACTACTGGTCGGAAGTTCTTGTCGGTCATGACCCATCGAGTTCCTGGTCGATGATGCCGAACATGTCTTCCAGTGAGGCGGATTCCAGGTCCTGCTCAGCCCCGTCTGTTTGCGCAGGTCGTTGCATGTCGTTCCACATCGCAACGATGGAATCCAGCCGTGGCGACAGCCTCTCACGCAGAGTGGTGTCCTCGGCCATGGCGGATATCACAGAAACGATCTTGTCCAGTTCCCTGAGCCGGACCTCGACCGGGTCGGCGGCCTCCGGCGCGACCTGCGCCAACAGGTGCGCGCCCAGCGCGGCCGGAGTCGGATAGTCGAAGATCGCCGTCGCGGGCAGCCGGACCCCGGTGGCGGCGGTCAGCCGGTTGCGCAGGTCGACCGCGGTCAGCGAGTCGAAGCCGATCTCCTGGAACGTCCGCGTGGCGTCGACCGCCCCCGCGTCCGCGTGCCGGAGCACCGCCGCGACCTGGCCGCGGACCAGTTCCCCCACCACCTGGCTCTGCTCGGCCGCCGGCAGCCCGGCCAGGCGGCGCCGCAAGGCGCCCCCGCCGTCGCCGGTTTCGGCCGCCCGCCGCACCGGCGCCGGCGCCAGGCCGCGCAGTACGGGCGGCACGGCACCGGCCGCCGCCAGCGCCCGGACGTCCAACGGGCTGGCCACGAGCGCCGCATCGGCGCTCCGGCACGCCGCGTCGAACAATTCCAGGCCCTGCTCGACGGACAGCGGCAGCGCACCCTTGCCCCTCATCCGGGCCAGGTCGTCGTCCGACAGGTGCGTGGTCAGTCCACTGCGCTGCTCCCAGAAGCCCCAGGCGACGGACACGCCCGCCTGCCCCTGAGCCCGCCGGTGCGTCGCCAGAGCGTCGAGGAAGGCGTTGGCCGCGGCGTAGTTGGCCTGGCCGGCGCTGCCCAGGACCCCGGCGGCGGACGAGAACAGGACGAAGGCGTCCAGTTCCAGATGACGGGTCAGCTCGTGGAGGTGCCACGCCGCGTCCGCCTTCGGACGCAGGACCGCACCCATCTGCTCGTCGGTCAGCGAGCCGACGACCCCGTCGGCGACCGCACCGGCCGTGTGCACGACGGCCCTCAACCCCGGGACGCCGTCCAGGAGCGCGGCCAGCTCCGCACGGTCGCCCGTGTCGCACGCGGCGATCCGGACCCGGGCGCCCAGCGCCTCCAGCGCGGCGGCCAGTTCCCCGGCCCCCGGCGCCCCGGCACCGCTGCGGCTGGCCAGCACCAGGTCCCGGGCGCCGTGCTCGGACACCAGGTGCCGGGCCACCAGACCGCCGAGGGTCCCCGTCCCGCCCGTGATCAGTACCGTGCCACGGTCCCAGGCGGGTGCGTCCCCGCCGGGCGCGGCCGCCTTGGCCAGCCCGGGCACCAGAACCCTGCCCGCCCGGATCGCCACGTCCGGCTCTCCCGCCGCGAGCACCGCGGGCAGGACAGCGAGCCCCGAGTCGTCGTGGTCGACCACCACGATCCTGCCGGGATTCTCCAGCTGCGCCGTCCGCAGGAGACCCCGTACGGCGGCCCCGGCCAGGTCCTCCACGTCGTCGCCCGCCGACACGGCCGCCGCACGGCGCGTCAGCACCACCAGGCGGGTACCGGCGAACCTGTCGTCCGCCAGCCACTCCTGGACCACCCGCAGCACCCGGTGCAGGCCGGCCGCGGTCGCCTCGGCGGCCGAACCGTCGCGGGCGTCGTGCGGGCACGGCACCAGCAACACGTCCGGCACCCGCTCGATCACGGCCAGGTCGTCGGCGAGCTCCAGCGACACCCCGGCCGTCTCCAGCGCGGAGGTCAGCTTCAACTCGTCGTCATGGCCGCCCAGCAGGCTCCAGGAAGCCGCCGACGCCGGATCGGACACGACGGGAACGGGCACCTCCGTCCAGTCCAGTCGGAAGAGCGCGTCGACCTGACGGCCACCGCCCGCCTCGAGCAGCTGCCGCTGCCCGGCCAACGGGCGCATCACCAGCGAGTCGACGGCCAGCACCGGCGCGCCCACCGCGTCGGCGACCTGCACCGTCACGGCATCCGTACCGGCGGACCGCAGCGCGACACGTACCGTCGAGGCGCCCACGGCGTGCAGGCTCACCCCGTTCCAGGCGAAGGGCAGATAGCCCTGGTCCGGTTCGGTGACGAACGCCCCCAGCGCGAGACCGTGCAGCGCCGCGTCCAGCAGCGCCGGATGAATCCCGCACCGTGCGGCATCGCTCCACGCCCCTTCGGGCAACGCCACTTCCAGGAACACGTCGTCCCCACGGACCCAGGCCGCGCGCAGACCCTGGAAGGACGGGCCGTAGCGGTATCCCCGGTCGGCCATCCCCTCGTACACCTCGCCGACACCGAGCTGCTCGGCGCCCGCCGGGGGCCAGACCCGGAGATCCTCCGACGCCTCCGATGCCCCCGCCGGACCACCCGTGCCCAGCACGCCGGTGGCATGACGGACCCAGTCGCCGTCGCGCCGGGAGAACACCGTGAGCGCCCGGTGACCGAGCTCGTCCGCACCGCCGACCGACACCTGGAGCTGAACGGTCTCGTGCTCCGGCAGCACCAGCGGCTCGTGCAGAGTCAGCTCGTCCAGCACATCGCAGCCGAACCGGGCTCCCGCTTGCAGCGCGAGCTCCACGAAGGCGGCTCCCGGAAGCAGCACAACACCCAGCACCGTGTGGTCGGCCAGCCACGGCTGCCCGGCCAGCGACAGCGCACCGGTCAGCACACAGCCGTCCGAGTCGGGCAGCGGCACCACCGCACCCAGCAGCGGGTGGTCGACACCGCCCAGGCCCAGCCCGGACGCGTCACCCGTACCGCGCCCCTGGGCCAGCCAGTAGCGCTCGTGCCGGAAGGCGTAGGTCGGCAGCTCCACCTGCCGGGCGCCCGTGCCCTCGAACACGGACCGCCAGTTCACTTCGGCCCCCGCGACCGAGACCTCTGCCAGCGACCTCAGGAACCGCCGGGCGTCGCCTTCGTCGCGCCGGAGGGAGCCGGTCACGACGGCCTGGACACCGATGGCGTCGGCGGTGTCGTGGATGCCGACGGTGAGGACGGGGTGGGGGCTGGTTTCGATGAAGACGGTGTGGTTGAGGGTGAGGAGGTTGTCGATGGTGTTCTGGAATTCGACGGTGTGGCGGAGGTTGCGGTACCAGTAGGCCGCGTTCAGCTCTGCTGTGTCGGTGAGTTCGCCGGTGACGGTCGAGTAGAAGGGGACATCGCCCGTGCGGGGCTCGATCGGAGCCAGTGCTTCCGCGAGTTCGTCCTCGAGCTGTTCGACGTGAGCGGAGTGGGAGGCGTAGTCGACGGGGATGCGCTTGGCCTGCGGGAACTCGGCCAGGATTGCGCCCAGCACGTCGTTGTCGCCCGAGACGACCGTCGAGGCCGGTCCGTTGACGGCGGCGATGGACAGTCCGTCCCGGCCGCGGAGCTGGTCGGCGGGCAGGGGTACGGAGACCATGCCGCCCTGACCCGACAGTGAGAGCAGGGCCTTGCTGCGGAGGGCGACGATGCGGGCGCCGTCCTCCAGTGAGAGCCCGCCCGCGACGCATGCCGCTGCGATTTCGCCCTGGCTGTGGCCGACGACCGCGGCGGGGGTGACGCCGTAGGAGCGCCAGAGCTCGGCGAGGGAGACCATGACGGCCCACAGCACCGGCTGCACCACGTCGACGCGGCGCAGAGCCTCTTCATCGGCGAGGACGTCGAACAGTGACCAGTCGACGAACGCGCTCAGCGCAGCAGCGCACTCCCGCATCCGCTCGGCGAACACCGGCGAGGAGTCGATGAGTTCCAGCGCCATGCCGGTCCACTGCGACCCCTGACCGGGGAAGACGAACACGGTCTTGCGACCGGATTCGGCGGCGCCGCCGCTCTCCAGCATGTCGAGGCCGCGCAGGAGTTCGTCCCGGTCCGTGCCCACGACCACCGCGCGGTGCGAGAGCATCGCCCGCGTCGAGGTCAGCGACCAGCCGACGTCCACCGGGTCCAGCTCCGGGCTGCTCTCCACGAACGACTTGAGGCGTTCGATCTGTGCCCGCAGGCCGTCCTGACCGACACCCGACAGCACCCACGGCACGGCGGCCGGGGCGACGCGGTCGGCCTCCGGCCCGGTCGCCACCGCCGGTGCCTCTTCGAGGATCACGTGGGCGTTCGTGCCGCTCACGCCGAAGGCGGACACACCGGCCCGGCGGGGGCGCCCGGCGGCAGGCCACGGCGTCTGCTCGGTGAGCAGTTCCACGGCACCGGCCGTCCAGTCGACGTGCGGGGTGGGCTCGTCGACGTGCAGCGTGCGCGGCAGGACGCCGTGTCGCAGGGCCAGGACCATCTTGATGAGGCCGGCCGCACCGGCGGCGGCCTGCGTGTGCCCGATGTTGGACTTGACCGAGCCGAGGAGCAGCGGCCGGTCGGCCTCGCGCCCCTGGCCGTACGTCGCGACCAGTGCCTGGGCCTCGATGGGGTCGCCCAGGGTCGTGCCCGTGCCGTGCGCCTCCACGGCGTCGACGTCCGCGGTCGACAGACCGGCGTTCGCCAGCGCCTGCTGGATGACCCGCTGCTGAGAGGGCCCGTTGGGGGCCGTCAGGCCGTTCGAGGCGCCGTCCTGGTTGACGGCGGAGCCGCGTACGACAGCCAGGACCCGGTGCCCGTTGCGCTCGGCGTCCGAGAGCCGCTCCAGGACCAGCACGCCGACGCCTTCGGCGAATCCGGTGCCGTCGGCCGCCGCGGCGAACGCCTTGCAGCGGCCGTCGGCCGCCAGGCCGCGCTGGCGGGAGAACTCGACCAGCAGGTCCGGCGTCGGCATGACCGCCACGCCACCGGCCAGCGCCAGCGTGCTCTCGCCCCGGCGGAGGGATTCGCAGGCCCAGTGCACGCTGACCAGCGAGGAGGAGCAGGCGGTGTCCACGGTGACCGCGGGGCCCTCGAGCCCCAGCGCGTAGGCGACGCGGCCGGAGATCACCGACGTCGAGTTCCCGGTGAGCAGGTACCCCTCGGAGCCCTCCGGGGTCGAGGGCTGGTCCGCTCCGTACGTGGTCGAAGCGGCGCCCGCGAAGACACCGGTGCGGGTGCCCTTCAGCGTGTGCGGATCGATGCCGGCCCGTTCGAACGCCTCCCAGGACGCCTCCAGCCACAGACGCTGCTGCGGGTCGGCGGCCAGCGCCTCACGGGGCGAGATCTTGAAGAACCCGGCGTCGAAGTCCGCTGCGCCCTGCAGGAACCCGCCGGCCCGCGCGTAGGTGGTGCCGGAGCGGCCGGGATCCTGGTCGTAGAGCGCCGCGAGGTCCCAGCCGCGGTCGGTGGGAAGGCCGGACAGGGCGTCCCCCTCGGTGACCAGCAACTGCCACAGGGCCTCGGGCGAGTCCACGCCGCCCGGCAGGCGGCAGCTCATGCCCACGACGACGATCGGGTCGTCGGCCGGGAGCGCTGCCACGGCCGACGGCACGTCCTCCGTCACCACCACGGCGCCGAACAGCTCCTGCTCGAGGAACGCGGCGAGCGCGTCCGGCGTCGGGTGATCGAAGATCACCGTGGCCTGGAGGCGTCGGCCGGTCGCGGTGCGCAGCCTGTTGCGCAGTTCCACCGCGGACAGCGAGTCGAAGCCCAGCTCCTTGAACGGCCTGTCCGCGGTCACCGACTCCGCGCCGCTGTGTCCGAGCACGGCCGCGGCCTGGGTACGGACCAGGTCGACGAGCGCGGCGTGCCGCTCGGCGGCCGCCAGGCCCGTGAAGCCCGGGCCCGCGAGGCCACCGTCGTGGGCGCCGGTGCCGGACGCGGCACGGGAGAGAGGGACGGCACCGGCGACCGGGGCACCGACGACGCCGCGCAGCAGCGGGGGCACGGTGCCCGCGCTGAGCGGGGCCGCATCGAGGCGCACCGGGACCAGCAATGCGTCGCCTGTGGTCAGCGTGGCGTCGAAGAGCCCGAGCGCGTCCTCGGTGGACAGCGGCCGGACCCCGGCCCGTGCGAGCCGGGCCGGCTCGACGTGTTCGGTCAGCTCACTGCGCTGGTCCCAGAAGCCCCACGCGAGGGAGACCGCGGGCAGGCCCTGCGCCCTGCGGCGCGCGGCCAGCGCGTCGAGGAACGTGTTGGCGGCCGCGTAGTTGCCCTGCCCGGGGCCGCCCAGCACTCCGGCCGCCGAGGAGAACAGCACGAATCCGGCGAGATCCAGGTCCCGGGTCAGCTCGTGCAGATGCCATGCCGCGTCCACCTTCGGGCGCAGCACCGTCCGGACCCGGTCCGGGGTCAGGGAGCCGATCACGGCGTCGTCGAGCACGCCCGCGGTGTGGACCACCATCCGCAGGTCCGCTATCGACGCCACCAGCCCGGCGGCCGCGTCCCGGTCCGCGAGGTCGCACGCGACCACCCGGACCCGCGCGCCGGCCGCTTCGAGCTCGGCGACCAGCCCGGCCGCCGCGGGGGCGGCACCGCCGGAACGGCTCGCCAGTACCAGCTCGCGCACCCCGTGCTCGCGCACCAGGTGCCGGGCGACCAGACCGCCCAGCGTTCCCGTCCCACCGGTGATCAGTACGGCTCCGTCGCACACCGGCTGCGGAATGGTGAGGGCCAGTTTGCCGACGTGGCGCGCCTGCGACAGGAAGCGGAACGCCTCGCCGGCCCGGGCGACGTCCCAGACCCTCAGCGGCAGCGGGGTGAACACCCCCTGCTCGAACAGCGCGACCATCTCGGAGAGGAGCCGGCCGAGCCGGTCCGGGCCCGCTTCGAGCAGTTCGAAGGCCCGGTACGCCACGGCGTGGCCGGCCAGTACCTCGTCCGCGTCACGGACGTCGGTCTTGCCCATCTCGATCATTCGCCCGGCCGGGCGGAGCAGCCCGAGGGAGGCGTCGAGGAGCTCGCCGGTCAGCGAGTTCAGCACCACGTCCACACCGTCGGGCGTCACCGCGCGGAACCGGTCCGCGAAGCCCGTGGACCGGGAGGAGGCGATCCGCTCCTCCGCGACCCCGAGCCCGCGCACCGCGTCCCACTTCGCCGGGCTCGCGGTGGCGAACACCTCCGCACCGAGCCAGTGCGCCACCTGCACCGCGGCCATGCCGACGCCGCCGGCCGCCGCGTGGACGAGCACCGACTCGCCGCGTCGTACCCCGGCCAGGTCGATCAGCCCGTACATCGCCGTGAGGAACGCGACCGGAGTCGCGGCCGCCTGCGCGAACGACCACCCGGCCGGCACCGGTGCCACCAGCCGGTGGTCGGTGACTGCCACCGGCCCGAAGGAGCCGGAGAACAGGCCCATCACCCGGTCGCCCGGAGCGACGTCTTCCACCCCGGGGCCGACCTCCAGGACGACTCCGGCGCCCTCGCTGCCCAGCAGGCCGGCCTTGTCCGGGTACATCCCCAAGGCCAGGAGCACGTCACGGAAGTTCACCCCGGCGGCGTGCACCGCCACCCGGACCTGGCCGCTGTCCAGCGGCCCTGACACCTCGGGGCAGGCCACGCGGGCCAGACCCTCGAGGGTGTCCCCGCCGGTGGCCGCCAGTCGCCAGCCGCTTTCTGCCGCATCTGCCGCATCTGCGAAGGCTGTTTCACCCTTGCCGACATGCGTCAGCCTGGGGACGAGCGCGACGCCGCCGCGCATTGCCACCTGCGGCTCGTCGGTGCGCAGAACGGCCGGGAGCGGGGACAGGTCCTCGTCCGGCAAGTCGGCCAGGACGAAACGACCGGGGTTCTCCGTCTGCGCGGTACGCACGAGACCCCACACGGCCGCGGCCGCCAGGTTCTCCGGGCTCTCGCCGGCCGCCGTCGCCACCGCGCCGCGCGTCACCACCACGAGCCGTGAATCGGCGAACCGGTCTTCCGCCAGCCATACCTGAACCGCCCCCAGCACCCGGCTGACCAGCGCGTGAACCCCGTCCGGGCTCTCGTCCACGTCAGCGGCGGGCTCGAGCACCACCACCGCGGGCAGCTCTGTCAGCTCTGCCAGCTCAGCGGCGGAGGAGACGGTGACGAGCGCCGCCCCGTCCGACGAGGGCAGGGCGAGTTCGGTCCAGTCCACCCGGAACAGCGCCTCGGCGCGTGCACGGTCGAGCCGGTCCGCGGCCATAGGCCGTAGGACCAGGGACTCCGCCGACAGCACTGGCGCGCCCGTGGCATCCGCCACCCGGACGGCCATCGCGTCCGGACCCGCGGGCGACAGGGCCACCCGCAGGGCCCGCGCACCCACCGCGTGGAGGGTGAGCCCGGACCAGGCGAAGGGAAGGTGGGGCTGTTCCGGCTCGGATACGAACGTCCCGAGTCCGGCACCCTGCAACGCCGCGTCCAGCAGCGCCGGATGCAGACCGCACCGGTCCGCGTCGCTCTCGGCCGCACCGGGCAGCGCGACCTCGGCGAACACCTCGTCCCCGCGGCGCCAGGCGGCACGGAGCCCCTGGAAGACGGGTCCGTAGGCGTAACCGCGCGCGTCCATGGACGCGTAGACATCGGTGAGGTCCACCGGCGTGGCCCCCGCAGGAGGCCACACGTCCAGGCGGTCGACGGCCGCCCCGGTGTCGTCACTCAGGCTGCCGGTGGCATGCCGCACCCACTCCGCGTCCCGGCCCCGCCGGGAGTACACCGTGACCGGCCGCCGCCCGGCTTCGTCCGGTCCGCCGACCGAGACCTGTATCTGAGTGTCGCCGTGCTCGGGCAGCACCAGCGGCGCCTGCAGGGTCAGCTCGTCCAGGTGCCGCAGACCGAGCTGGAGACCGGCTTGCAGAGCCAGCTCCACGAACCCGGTGCCCGGCAGCAGGACCTCGCCGAGTACGGCGTGATCACGCAGCCAGGGGTGGGTCGCGGTCGACAACGAACCGGTCAGTACACAGCCGTCGGCGTCCGGCAGCGACAGCACCCCGCTCAGCAGCGGATGGGCGAGCCCGGTCAGCCCGGCGCCTGCCACGTCACCGCCGCCACGGACCGGGTCCAGCCAGAACCACTCGTGCTGGAAGGCGTACGTCGGAAGGTCGACCCGCCGGGCACCGGCACCCGCGAACACGGGCTCCCAGTCCACTGGGACGCCCTCGACGTGCAGCAGCCCGAGCCCGGTGAGGAACTGGGCGAGTCCGCCCTGGTCGCGACGGAGGGACCCGGTGGCCACGACGGTGATGTCCTTGGCGTCGGCGGTGTCCTGTACGCCCACGGTCAGGACGGGGTGGGGGCTCGCTTCCACGAAGACGGTGTGGCCGAGGGCGAGCAGGTTCTCGATGGTGTTCTGGAACTCGACGGTGTGGCGGAGGTTGCGGTACCAGTAGGCCGCGTCGAGTTCGGCCGTGTCCGTGAGCGCGCCCGTCACGGTCGAGTAGAACGGAATGTCTCCCGTGCGGGGTGTGATCGGCGCCAGTGTTTCCGCGAGTTCGTCCTCGAGCTGCTCGACGTGGGCGGAGTGGGAGGCGTAGTCGACGGGGATGCGCTTGGCCTGCGGGAACTCCGTCAGGATCGCGTCCAGCACGTCGTTGTCGCCCGAGACGACCGTCGAGGCCGGTCCGTTGACGGCGGCGATCGACAGTCCGTCACGACCACGCAGCTGGTCCGCGGGGAGGGGTACGGAGACCATGCCGCCCTGACCCGACAGTGCGAGCAGGGCCTTGCTGCGCAGGGCGACGATCCGGGCGCCGTCCTCCAGGGACAGGCCGCCCGCGACGCATGCGGCCGCGATCTCGCCCTGGCTGTGGCCGACGACCGCTGCCGGTGTGACGCCGTAGGAGCGCCAGAGCTCGGCGAGCGAGACCATGACGGCCCACAGCACCGGCTGCACCACGTCCACGCGGCGCAGCGCCTCTTCATCCGACAGGACGTCGAACAGCGACCGGTCGACAAAGGCGCTGAGCGCCTGGGCGCACTCCCGCATCCGTTCCGCGAACACCGGCGAGGACTCGATCAGCTCCAGCGCCATGCCGGTCCACTGCGAACCCTGACCGGGGAACACGAACACCGCACCGGACGGCGAGCCCGCCGCACCGGTCACCACACCCGGGGCCGGCGCACCGCCCGCCACCGCGTCCAGTCCACGCAACAGGTCCTCGCGACCCGCGCCCACGACCACCGCGCGGTGCGAGAGCATCGCCCGCGTCGACGTCAACGACCACGCCACATCCTCCGGAAGCAGCTCCGCATCCGCGGCCACGAAGGACCGCAGCCGCTCGGCCTGGGCACGCAGCGCGTCCTCGCCGGCGCCGGACAGCACCCACGGAACCGCCGGCAGCTCGGCGCGCTCCACCGCGGTCCCGGCCGGCGCCTCGGGCGCCTGCTCCAGGACGACGTGGGCGTTGGTGCCGCTCACGCCGAACGCGGAGACGCCGGCACGTCGCGGCCTGTCGATCCGCGGCCAGTCCGTCCGCTCGGTGAGCAGCTCGACGGAGCCGGTCGTCCAGTCGACGTGCGGGGTGGGCTCGTCGACGTGGAGGGTCCGGGGCAGCACGCCGTGCCGCATCGCCATGACCATCTTGATGACACCGGCCACACCCGCAGCGGCCTGCGTGTGCCCGATGTTCGACTTCACCGAGCCCAGCAGCAGCGGCTGGTCGGCGTCGCGGTCCTGGCCGTACGTGGCCAGCAGCGCCTGGGCCTCGATCGGGTCGCCCAGCTTCGTGCCCGTACCGTGCGCCTCCACCGCGTCGACGTCGGCCGTCGACAGACCGGCGTTCGCCAGCGCCTGGCGGATGACCCGCTGCTGCGCGGGACCGTTGGGGGCCGTCAGACCGTTCGAGGCGCCGTCCTGGTTCACCGCGGTCCCACGGACCACGGCCAGGATCTGGTGCCCGTTGCGCTCGGCGTCCGACAGCCGCTCCACGAGGAGCATGCCGACGCCCTCGCCCCAGCCCGTACCGTCCGCGGCCGCGGCGAACGCCTTGCAGCGCCCGTCGGCGGCCAGCGCACGCTGGCGGGAGAACTCCACGAAGATCTCCGCGGTCGTCATCACGCTCACGCCGCCGGCCAGGGCCAGCGTGCACTCGCCCGACCGCAGCGCCTGCACCGCCAGGTGCAGGGCCACGAGCGACGACGAGCACGCCGTGTCCACCGTCAGCGCCGGGCCCTCCAGCCCCAGCGCGTAGGCGATGCGGCCGGACATCACCGCGGCCGAGTTGCCGGTGGCCGCGCGGCCCTCGAAGTCACCGGTCTCATCGGCCTTCAGCAGGGACGCGTAGTCCTGGCCGTTCGTACCGGTGAACACGCCGGTCGCGCTGCCCTTGAGCGACTCGGGGGCGATGCCGGCCCGCTCGAACGCCTCCCAGGACGCCTCCAGCAGCAGCCGCTGCTGCGGGTCCATCGCGACGGCGTCGCGCGGCGAGATCCCGAAGAACCCGGCGTCGAACCGGCCGGCGCCGTACACGAAGGCGGCCGTCCGGGTGTACGAGGTACCGCGGTGATCGGGGTCCGGGTGGTACAGGTTCGCGGTGTCCCAGCCGCGGTCGACGGGGAGGTCGCCGAGCGCGTCGGACCCGCTGTCGAGCAGCCTCCACAGGTCCTCGGGAGAGCCGACGTCCCCCGGGAACCGGCAGCTCATGCCGACGATGGCGATCGGCTCGTCCGCCGCTGCGACGGTCGCCCGGACCGGCTCCGCCCGGCCCGGCAAGTCGTCGAACAGTTCACCGCGCAGGTACGCGACCAGGGCGAGCGGCGAGGGGTGGTCGAAGGTCACCGTGGCGGGCAGGCGGAGCCCGGTGGCGCCGTTGAGCCGGTTGCGCAGCTCGACGGCGGTGACGGAGTCGAATCCCGTCTCGTGGAACGCCCGGCCGATCTCGACCGCGTCCGGGCCGCTGTGGCCCAGGACGACCGCGACGTGGCGGCGGACCAGGTCCAGAAGCGCACGGTCGCGCTCGGCGTCGTTCATCCCGGCGAGCCGCTCGGCGAAGCCCGAACGCTCCGGCGCGGCCCCGGCGTTCTCCGCGCCGACCCCGCCTTCGATCAGCGCGCGCACCTCGGGTACGTCGCGCATCAGCGGGCTCGGCCGGGTCGCGGTGAACGCGACGTAATGGCGGTCCCAGTCGATCTCGGCGACCGTGACGACGGTGTCGCCCTGCTCGACCGCGCGCCCCATGGCCGCGGCGGCCATCTCCGGGGCCATCTCCGGGACTCCGTGTCGCCGGGCGACGTCGCCGACGCCGCCTTCGCCCATTCCGGCACCGGCCCACAGGCCCCAGGCCACGGACGTCGCCGGCAGGCCCTCGGCCCGGCGCTGCTCGGCCAGGGTGTCCACGAAGACGTGACCGGGTGCGTAGTTGCCCTGTCCCGGGGCGCCCAGCGTGCCGGACAGCGACGAGAACAGCACGAACGCGGAGAGGTCCATGTCGCGGGTCAGCTCGTGCAGGTTCACCGCACCGTCGATCTTGACACTCAGGACCCGTTGCAGCTGGTCCGTGGTCAGCGAGCCGATCGTGCCGTCGTCGAGCACGGCCGCGGTGTGCACCACCGCGGTCAGCGGCCCCACGTCGGCCAGCAGCGCCGCCAGGGCGTCCCGGTCGCCGACGTCGCACGCGGCGACCGTCACCCGCGCACCGAGCGCCTCCAGCTCCTCCACCAGCCGGCCGGCGCCGGGCGCGGCCATGCCCCGGCGGCTGGTCAGCACCACGTGATCCGCGCCCTGGCCCGCCAGCCAACGGGCGACGTGCCCACCCAGCGCGCCGGTGCCGCCGGTGACCAGCACCGTCCCGGCCGGGCGCCAGGTCGTCACGCCCGGCTCACGCGTCGGGGCGTGCGCCAGCCGGCGTCCGAACAGGCCGGCCGCGCGCACGGCGACCTGGTCCTCGTCCGAGGCACCGGCCAGCACGCCCGCCAAAAGGGCCTGCGCCCGCTCGGTCACGCTCTCCGGCAGGTCGACCAGCCCGCCCCAGCGCAGGGGCTGCTCGAGGGCGACCACCCGGCCGAGGCCCCAGGCGAGCGCCTGCTTGCGGCTGGTGGCCACGTCGCCCTCGCCCAGCGATACGGCCCCCCGGGTCAGACACCACATCGGCGCCTCCATCCCGGCGTCGCCGAGAGCCTGCGCCAGCAGCAGCGTCATCGCGTATCCGCGGGGCACGGCCGGGTACGCGGGGTGGGCGCGCTCGTCCATCGCCACCAGCGACACGACGCCGTTGATGCGCGGGTGTTCCGCCAACAGGCCCCTCAGCCGCCCGGCGAGGGCGGCGCGGTCCAGGTCGGACTCGTCCAGCACGACCGTGTGCGGCTCGGCGCCCTGGCGGGTCAGGGCGCCGGTGACCCCGGCGACCCACTCCTCGTCGGGCTGACCGTCGGTCACCAGGACCAGCCAGGTGCCGGTCAGGGAGGTGGCACCGGCCGCGAGCGGCTTCCAGTGGATCTTGTACCGCCATGAGTCCATGGTGGAGACGTCACGGCGCTCGCGCCGCCACTGGGACAGCGCGGGCAGCACCTCGCCCAGGGGCTCCCCGGCGACGCGCAGGGTCGCCGCGAGCGACTCCAGGTCCTCGCGCTCGACCGCGGCCCAGAACTCGGCGTCCAGCGCACTGGCGGCGGGCCGGGCGTCGACGGAATCCAGCCAGTAGCGCTCCCGCTGGAACGCGTACGTCGGCAGGTCCACCCGGCGCGCGCCCTCGAGCAGCGGCCGCCAGTCGACGTCGGCACCGTGCACGTACGCCTCGGCCAGCGACGTCAGCATGCGCCTCAGGCCACCGTCGTCCCGGCGCAGCGAACCGAGCACCACGCCCTCACGGCCCGCCGCCTCGACGGTCTCCCGCACGCCCGCGGTCAGCACGGGGTGCGAGCTCGCCTCGATGAAGAGGGTGTGGCCGAGGCCGAGCAGCTTCTCGATGACGCCCTGGAACTCGACGGTGTGGCGGCCGTTGCGGTACCAGTAGGCCGCGTCCAGCTCTGCCGTGTCGGTGAGCTCGCCGGTGACGGTCGAGTAGAACGGGACGTCGCCCGTGCGCGGTGTGATCGGTGCCAGCGCTTCGGCGAGCTCGTCCTCGATGCGTCCGACATGGGGGGAGTGGGAGGCGTAGTCGACGGGGATGCGCTTGGCCTGCGGGAACTCCGCGAGCAGTGCGTCCAGGACGTCGTTGTCGCCGGAGACGACGGTCGAGGCGGGCCCGTTGACGGCGGCGATGGACAGTCCGTCCCGGCCCCGCAGTCGATCCGCCGGCAGGGGGACCGACAGCATGCCGCCCCGGCCGGACAGCGCCAGCAGCGCCTTGCTGCGCAGGGCGACGACCCGGGCGCCGTCCTCCAGGGACAGGCCACCGGCGACGCATGCGGCCGCGATCTCACCTTGGGAATGGCCCACGACAGCGGCGGGGGTGACGCCGTACGAGCGCCACAGCTCGGCGAGGGAGACCATGACGGCCCACAGCACCGGCTGCACCACATCGACGCGGCGCAGCGCCTCTTCGTCCGACAGCACGTCGAACAGCGACCAGTCCACGAACGGGCTCAGCGCCTCGGCGCACTCCCGCATCCGCTCGGCGAACACAGGCGAGGACTCGATGAGTTCCGTGGCCATCCCGGTCCACTGCGAACCCTGACCGGGAAACACGAAGGTCACCTTGCGGCCGGGCACCGCCGCCGCGGCGACCACGCCCGACGCCGGCTCGTCCTGCGCCAGCGCCGCCAGTCCCGCCAGCAGTTCGGCACGCTCCCCGCCGAGCACGACCGCGCGGTGCTCGAGCGCCGTCCTGCCGGCGAGGAGGGAGAAGGCCACGTCCGCCACGCGCCGCTGCTCGGGGGCGTCCGCCACCCAGGTGCGCAGCCGCTCGGCCTGAGCCCGCAGGGCGCGCCGGTCCCGGCCGGAGACGATCAACGGGATAACAGGGCCGGGCGCGGCGGCTTCGTTCTCCTCCGCAGGCAGCTCGGAAACCGGTGCCTGTTCGAGGATGACGTGGGCGTTGGTGCCGCTCACGCCGAACGACGACACGCCCGCGCGCCGGGGCGCACCCGTCTCGGGCCACTCCGCCTGCTCGGTGAGCAACTCCACGGAGCCGGTCGTCCAGTCGACGTGCGGGGTGGGCTCGTCGACGTGCAGGGTCCGGGGCAGCACTCCGTGCTGCATCGCCATGACCATCTTGATGACGCCGGCGACGCCGGACGCCGCCTGCGCGTGCCCGATGTTCGACTTCACCGAGCCCAGCAGCAGAGGCCGGTCCCGGTCCTGGCCGTACGTGGCCAGCAGCGCCTGCGCCTCGATGGGGTCGCCCAGCGTCGTACCCGTACCGTGCGCCTCCACCGCGTCCACGTCCTGCGGCGACAGGCCCGCGGTCGCCAACGCGGCGCGGATGACCCGCTGCTGCGAGGGACCGTTCGGGGCCGTCAGACCGTTCGACGCGCCGTCCTGGTTCACCGCCGAACCCCGCACCACCGCGAGGATCCGGTGCCCGTTGCGTCGCGCGTCCGACAGCCGCTCGACCAGCAGCATGCCGATGCCCTCGGCGAAGCCGGTGCCGTCGGCCGCCCCGGCGAACGCCTTGCAGCGGCCGTCCCGGGACAGCCCACGCTGACGCGAGAACTCCACGAAGACCGTGGGGGTGGACATCACGGTCACGCCGCCGGCCAGCGCCAGCGAGCACTCCCCGAGACGCAGCGCCTGCACGGCCAGGTGCAGGGCGACGAGCGACGACGAACACGCGGTGTCCACGGTGACCGCCGGGCCCTCGAGGCCGAACGTGTACGCCACGCGGCCCGACGCCACGCTCGCCGCGGCACCCGTGCCCAGGTAGCCCTCGACACCCTCCGGCGGGGTCGACAGACGGGTGAGGTAGTCGTGGTGCATCACTCCGGTGAACACACCGATCCGCTCACCCTTGACCGAGCCGACCGGGATGCCAGCGCGCTCGAACGCCTCCCAGGACGCCTCCAGCAGCAGCCGCTGCTGCGGATCCATGGCGGTCGCCTCACGCGGCGAGATCCCGAAGAGCCCGGCGTCGAACTCGGTCGCGTCGTGCAGGAACCCGCCGTCGCGCGCGTACGACGTGCCGGGGGTGTCGGGGTCGGGGTCGTAGAGGCCGCTCAGGTCCCAGCCGCGGTCGCCCGGCAGGCCGCCGATCGCGTCACCACCGGACCGCACCAGGTCCCACAGTTGCTCCGGCGAGGCGATCCCGCCCGGATAGCGGCAGCTCATGCCGACGATCACGATGGGATCGTCGGCGACGAGCACGCCCGGCACGGGCGCGGCCGCCCCCTCGTCCGAGCCGAGCACCTCGGCGAGCAGGTGCCCGGCCAGGACGCGCGGCGTGGGGTAGTCGAAGACGGCGGTGGCCGGCAGCCGTACGCCCGTGGCCGCACTGATGCGGTTGCGCAGTTCCACGGCGGTCAGCGAGTCGAAGCCGACCTCCTGGAACGTCCGCGACGCGTCCACCGTGTCCGCCGACGCGTGGCGGAGCACCGCCGCGACGTGATGGCGGACCAGTTCCAGCACGACCTCGTCCCGTCGGGCGGGGTCCACGTCGGCCAGTCGCCGGCCGAGTGCGGTGGTGGCGGCGCCGTCGGCGGTGCCGGTGGAGTCGGCGGCGCGCCGGATCGGGGTACGGACCAGGTCGCGCAGCACCGGAGGCACGTGGTCGGTGCCCGCCCACGCGCTCGGGTTCAGCGGGGCGGCCAGCACCATCGCCTCGTCGGCGGCCAGCGCCGCGTCGAACAGCTCCAGCGCCTGCGTGGTGGACATCGGCAGCGCGTGGGCGCGTGCCAGGTCCTCATCGGAGAGTCGCTCGGTCAGTTCGCTGCGCTGTTCCCAGAAGCCCCAGGCGATGGAGGTGGCGGGGAGGCCGGTGGCGCGTCGGTGTGCCGCGAGGGCGTCGAGGTAGACGTTGGCGGCGGCGTAGCCGGCCTGGCCTCCGTTGCCGAGGATGCCGGCGGCGGAGGAGAAGAGGACGAAGGCGGAGAGGTCCAGGTCGCGGGTGAGTTCGTGGAGGTGCCGGGCGGCGTCCGCCTTGGGTGCCATGACGCCGTGCAGTCGCCCGGCGTCGAGCGAGGTGACGACGCCGTCGTCGAGGACGCCGGCCGTGTGGACGACCATGCGCAGGTCGTCGATGGAGCGGACGACCTCCGCGATGGCGTCGCGGTCGGCCACGTCACAGGCGACGACCCGTACCCGGGCGCCCAGCGCTTCGAGTCCGGTGGCGAGTTCGGCCGCTCCCGGGGCGGTGTCGCCCCGGCGGCTGACCAGCACGAGATCGCGTACGTCATGGGCGATGACGAGATGGCGGGCGACGAGTGCGCCGAGGGTCCCGGTGCCGCCGGTCACCAGCGCCGCACCCCGGGCCGGCTCGGGGTCGGCGCCACGCCGGGTCGTCACCAGACGGGGTACGAGCACGCGCCCGGCCCGCACGGCCAGCTGCGACTCGCCCGAAGCGGACGCGGCGGCGATGTCGGGCAGCGCCGCACCGGCCTCGTCGACGTCCACGAGCACGAACCGGTCCGGGTTCTCGGTCTGAGCCGAACGCACCAGACCCCACACGGCGGCGCCGTCCAGGTCCGGTACGTCCTCGCCGGGCGCGGCCGCTACCGCGCCGTGGGTGACGACGACCAGTCGCGCGTCGGCGAAGCGTGCGTCGGACAGCCACTGCTGGACGACGTCCAGTACCGCGGCCGGGTCCGTACCGTCGACCCGTACCCGGTCGGGCACGGCCTCGTCCGGTCCCAGTGCGGCGAACTCCGCGAGAGCCGGGCCGTCCTGCGTGCCGAGGGCACGCTCCACCCACTCCACACGGAACAACGCGTCGACCGCACCGCCACGGGCGTCGTACAGCTGCTGGGCGGTGACCGGGCGCAGCGCCAGCGACCGTGCCGACAGGACGGGAGCGCCGGTGGTGTCCGTCGCCCGGAGCGCGATCGTGTCGGGGCCGGCCGGGGACAACACGACCCGCAGGGTCGTCGCGCCCACGGCGTTCAGCGTGACGCCGCTCCAGGAGAACGGCACGTACGCCTGCCGGTCGTCGGAGACGAAGTCCCCGAACCGTATGCCGTGCAGCGCGGCGTCGAGCAGGGCCGGGTGCACCGCGCACCGGGCGGCGTCACCGCGTGCCTCCTCCGGCACGACGATCTCGGCGAACACCTCGTCACCGCGGCGCCAGGCGCCGCGCAGGCCCTGGAACACCGGGCCGTAGGCGTAGCCGCGCTCCGCCAGAGAGGGGTAGAGGCCGCCGACGTCGAGGCGCTCGGCGCCGGCCGGCGGCCAGGCCTCCGGGGTGTGCTCGTCGCGTGCGGCGGCGCTCAGGGCACCGCTGGCGTGCCGGATCCACTCGCCTTCCCGGCAGGAGTACACCGACACCGACCGGCGCCCGGCATCGTCGGCGTCGC
Organism: Streptomyces sp. NPDC053079; assembly: GCF_044546695.1. Lineage (NCBI taxonomy): Bacteria > Bacillati > Actinomycetota > Actinomycetes > Kitasatosporales > Streptomycetaceae > Streptomyces > Streptomyces sp. NPDC053079. The sequence continues at coordinate 27,265 of NZ_JBITZJ010000003.1, read as the reverse complement.
CGACCGACACCTGGACCTCGACGGCACCGCGCTCCGGGAGCACCAGCGGCCCCTCCAGCGTCAGTTCCTCCACCACGTCGCAGCCGAACCGCAGGCCTGCCTGCAGGGCGAGCTCGACGAAGCCCGTACCCGGCAGGAGCACGACACCGGAGAGCGCGTGGTCCCCGAGCCAGCGATGGGTCGCCTGCGACAGTCGGCCGGTCAGCACGCAGCCACCGGAGGCGGGCAGCGTCACCGTCGCGCCCAGCAGCGGGTGATCGAGCGCGCCCAGCCCCAATGAGGAGGCGTCACCCTGCCCGGGAGCGGGGGTCAGCCAGTAGCGCTCCCGCTGGAACGCATAGGTCGGCAGCTCCACCCGGCGCGCGCCGGCGAGTGCCGGGAGCCAGTCCACGCGTACGCCGTGCACGTGCAGCCGTGCGAGCGACGAGAAGAACTGCGCGAGGCCGCCTTCGCCGCGCCGCAGCGAACCGGTCACGACCACCTGCTCGCCGGCCGCCTCGGCGGTGTCCTGGACACCCGTGGCCAGCGCCGGGTGGGAGCTGGACTCCACGAACACGCGGTAGCCGTCCGCGAACATCGACCGCAGCGCACCCACGAAGTCGATCGGCATGCGGGCGTTGCGGAACCAGTACTCCGCGTCGAGCCCGGCGGTGTCCAGCAGCCCGCCGGTCACCGTGGAGTAGAACGGTACGTCGGCCCGGCGCGGGGTGACGTCCGCCAGCAGCTCCAGCAGCCGGTCCCGCAGCGGCTCGACCTGAGGGCTGTGCGAGGCCACCGTCGCGGGCACGACCCGGGCGCGCACCTCGTCCTTCACGCACGCGGCGACGAACTCCTCGAGGCTCTCCGGGGCGCCGGCCACCGTGGTGGCCGCGGGCCCGTTGACGCCGGCCACGGCCAGGCGCCCGCCCCACGGCTCGATCCGTTCGGCCACCTGCTCCGCCGGCAGGGCCACCGAGGCGATGGCGCCCTTGCCCACCAGCGTCTCGGAGAAGAGCCGGCTGCGCAGCACCACGATCTTCGCCGCGTCCTCCAGCGACAGCGCCCCCGCTACACAGGCCGCCGCGATCTCTCCCTGCGAGTGGCCGACCACGGCGGACGGCTTCACCCCGTAGGAGGCCCACAGCTCCGCGAGCGACAGCATCACCGTGAACAGCACCGGCTGGACGACCTCGATGAGGTCGAGCGACGGCGCTCCGGGCACGCCGCGCACCACGTCCTCGACCGACCAGTCGTAGTAAGGCTCCAGGACGGCCGCGCACTCGGCGAACCGCCGGGCGAAGGCCGGGGAGGTCTCCAGCAGCTCGACGGCCATGCCCGCCCACTGCGATCCCTGACCCGGGAAGACGAACACCACACCGGCGTCGGGCCCCGCCACCCCCTCGACCACGTTCGCGGCCGGCTCCCCGGCCGCCAGCGCCGAGAGCCCGCGCAGCAGTTTCTCCCGGCCGGAACCGGTCACGACCGCACGGTGCGACAGTGCCGAGCGCGTCGTGGCCAGGGTCCAGCCCACGTCGGAGGGGTCCAGCTCGTCCGCCGCGGCGGCCAGCCGTGCGGCCTGGGCCCGCAGCCCGTCCTCGCCGTGGCCCGAGAGGACCCAGGGAACGGCCGGCGCCCCGGCACCCGGAAGGGCAGGCTCCGCCCCGGGTGCCGTCCCGGGCTCCGCCCCGGCCTCGGAGTCGTCCGCGGCCGGCGGCTGTTCCACGATCACGTGGGCATTGGTGCCGCTCACACCGAACGCGGACACACCGGCCCGCCGGGGCCGCTCGCCCTCGGGCCACGCCGTGTTCTCGGTCAGCACCCGCACCGCGCCGGCCGACCAGTCCACGTGCGGGGTGGGCTCGTCGACGTGGAGGGTCCGGGGCAGCACGCCGTGCCGCATCGCCATGACCATCTTGATGACACCGGCGACGCCCGCCGCCGCCTGGGTGTGACCGAGGTTCGACTTCACCGAGGCGAGCCACAGCGGCCGGTCCCGGTCCTGGCCGTACGTGTCCAGCAGCGCCTGCGCCTCGATCGGGTCGCCCAGCTTCGTACCCGTACCGTGCGCCTCGACCGCGTCGACGTCCGACGCGGCAAGACGGGCGTTGGCCAGGGCCGCGCGGATCACCCGTCGCTGGGACGGCCCGTGGGGCGCGGTCAGGCCGTTCGAGGCGCCGTCCTGGTTGACGGCGGAGCCCCGCACCACGGCCAGGACCGGGTGGCCGTTGCGCCGGGCGTCGGACAGCCGCTCCACGAGGAGCATGCCGACGCCCTCGCCCCAGCCCGTACCGTCCGCGCCCGCCGCGAACGCCTTGGAACGGCCGTCGGCAGCCAGGCCGCCCTGGGCGGACAGCTCGATGAACGTGCTGGGGGTCGTCATGATCGTGACGCCGCCGGCGAGCGCGAGCGAGCACTCGCCGTTCCGCAGGGCCTGCACCGCCAGGTGCAGGGCCACCAGCGACGACGAGCAGGCGGTGTCCACGGTGGCCGTCGGGCCCTCCAGGCCGAAGGTGTAGGCGACCCGGCCGGAAATCACGCTGGCCGCGCTGCCCGTGCCGAGGTGCCCCTGCACCTCGTCGCGCGCCGCGCTGAGAATCGTGGCGTAGTCCTGGCCGTTGGTGCCGATGAACACGCCCGTCGAGCTGCCCTTCACGGACTCCGCGGACAGGCCCGCACGCTCGAACACCTCCCAGGAGGTCTCCAGCAGCAGCCGCTGCTGCGGGTCCATCGCGATGGCCTCGCGCGGCGAGATCCCGAACAGCCCGGCGTCGAAATCGGCGATGTCGTGCAGGAACCCGCCGTACCGGGTGACGGACGTGCCGGAGCGGCCGGCCGGGTCGAAGAGGCCGTCCAGGTCCCAGTCACGGTCGCCGGGGAAGTCCGCCACCGCGTCGCCGCCCGCGGACACGAAGTCCCACAGCGCCTCCGGAGAGGCGATGCCGCCGGGGAAACGGCAGGTCATGCCCACGATCGCGATCGGTTCGTGGTTCTTCGCCTCCACGTCCTGAAGGCGCTGCCGAGTCTGCCGCAGATCCTTCGTCATCTCCTTCAGGAAATGACGAAGCTTCTCTTCATTCGACATCGCAGACTGCCCTTTCAACGTGGTACTGAGCTCATTCGACGGGGAAACGGGGTTCGACGGAGAGGTCACGAGATGCCGAATTCCTTGCCGATGAGATCGAAAATTTCGTCGTCGGTCGCGGAATCGACTTCCGCGTCGACGTCATTGCCTACGGAATCCGTCCAACGGGACAGCAAGTTCTTGAGCCGCGCGGCGACTTCCGCACCGGCCGCATCACCGGCCGGCAGCGCGGACAGCGCCGCTTCCAGACGGGTCAGCTCCTCGAGCGCGGGCGACTGCCCGTCCCCGGCCAGCCCGGCCCGGACGTGCTCGGCGAGCGCCGCCGGGGTCGGGTAGTCGAAGATGACCGAAGCGGGGAAGCGCACGCCGGTGGCGGTGGCGAGCCGGTTGCGCAGCTCCACGGCGGTCAGCGAATCGAAACCGATCTCCAGGAACCGACGCGCCGGATCCACCGAAGCGGGCTTCGCGTGTCCCAGCACGGCCGCCACTTGGGTGCGTACGAGCTCCAGCACCGCCCGGTCCCGCTCGGCCGGCGGCAGGGACCGCAGACGGGCGGCCAGCTCGTCGGCCGGCTCGACCGGCGCACCGGCGTGGACCGGCACCTCACCGAGCAGCTCGCTCAGCAGCGGGCTGGGCCTCAGCCCGGTGAACCGGGAGCCGAAGCCCGCCCACTCCACGTCGGCGATCATCACCGTGGTCTCGTCGGCCGCCAGCGCCCGGCTCAGCGCGCCGATGGCCGGCTCCGGGGCCATTCCGGGCAACAGCCGCTGCCCCGCCCCCATGCCGGACCCGGCCCAGGCGCCCCAGGCCACCGAGGTGGCGGTCAGGCCCTGGGACCGGCGCTGTCGGGCCAGCCCGTCCAGCACGGCGTTCGCGGCCGCGTAGCTGCCCTGACCTGCGTTGCCGAGCGTCCCGGCGGCCGAGGAGAACAGCACGAACGCGTCCAGGTCGCGGTCACGGGTCAGCTCGTCCAGGTGCCGGGCGCCGCCGGCCTTGACCCGCATGACCTCCGCGACGCGCTCCGGCGTCAACGACTCCAGCACGCCGTCGTCGAGAACGCCCGCGGTATGCACGACGACCCGCAGGCCGGAGACCGTGCCGAGCAGCGCGGCGACCGCGTCCCGGTCCGCCACGTCGCACGCGACGACCCGGGCCCGGGCGCCGAGCGCCTCGAGTTCCGCGACCAGCTCCTGCGCACCCGGCGCCTCCGGGCCACGCCGGCTGGTCAGCACCAGCTCCTCCACGCCCGTACCCGCCAGCCAGCGGGCGACATGACCGCCCAGAGCGCCCGTACCACCGGTCACCAGCGCGCTTCCCCCGAACCCGGGAGAGGCCACGTCGTCCGGTACGGGCGTCGCCCGCGTCAGACGGCAGCCCCACACGCCGGAGGAGCGGATGGCGATCTGGTCCTCGCCGGTGGCGCCGCCGAGGATCCGGCTCAGGAGCTCCCCGGCGCGCTCGTCCGGCTCGCCGGGCAGGTCGATCAGACCGCCCCAGCGGTCCGGCTGCTCCAGGCCGATCACCCGGCCGAGACCCCAGATCCCGGACTGGTCCGGGTCCACTGTCTCGCCGTCGGCCACCGACACGGCGCCGCGGGTGACACACCACAGAGGGGCGTCGAGATCGGCCGCGGCGAGGGCCTGGACCAGGGAGACCGTTCCGACGACCGGGAGGAGCGAGACGACACCCGCGACGTCCGCGACTTCCGCGTCGCCGTCCAACTGCGCGATCGTCGTCACGTGTACGTCGGCTCCGGCGGTGCGCAGCGCGGTGACGACCGCGTCCGCGTCGTCCGTCTCGCGACCGGGCTCGACCACGACCAACCAGGTGCCGGTCAGTGGCGGAGCCCCGGCCGCCGCCGGGACCGGAGTCCAGGTCAGGCGGTAGCGCCAGGAATCGATGACCGACTGCTCCTGCCGCGCACGCCGCCAGGACGACAGCTCGGGCAGCAGAGCGCTGAGCGGCCGGTCGGCGTCGATGCCGAGGGAGCCCAGGTCCCCACGCTCGACGGCGTCCCAGAACGCGGCGTCCACCACGCTCGTGGCGGACTCGGCCTCGGCGGTCGGCTCCAGCCAATAGCGCTCGCGTTGGAAGGCGTAGGTGGGGAGTTCGATGCGGCGTGCGCCGGGGAAGACCGTGGGCCAGTCGATGGTGAGGCCGCGGGTGTGGAGGGTGCCGAGGGCGGTGAGGAGGGTGGTTGCTTCGGGTCGGTTGGGGCGGAGGGCGGCTATGCCGTCGCCGTCGGTGAGTGAGGTCAGGGTGCCGTCGGGGCCGAGTTCGAGGAAGGTGGTGGTGCCGAGGGTGCGGAGGGTGGTGAGGCCGTCGGCGAAGCGGACGGCCTCCCGGACGTGGCGGACCCAGTACTCGGCGGTGAGCAGTTCGTCGCCTGCGACGGCACCGGTGACGTTGGAGACGATGGGCAGGGTGGGGGAGTGGAAGGCGACATCGTCGAGTACGGCGGCGAAGTCGTCCAGCATCGCGTCCATCCGGTGCGAATGGAACGCATGACTGACCCACAGGCGCCGGGTCTTGACCCCGCGAGAGGAGAGGATGTCGGCGACGCTCTCGACGGCTTCTGTGTCTCCGGAGATGACGGTGGATTCGGGGCCGTTGACGGCGGCGATGGTGACGCCGTCGGTGAGGAGGGGGAGCACGTCGCTTTCGGGTGCGGCGACGGAGACCATGGCACCGCCGGCAGGCAGCGCCTGCATCAGACGGCCGCGCGCGGCGACCACACGTGCCGCGTCTTCGAGGGACCACACCCCCGCCACGTGCGCGGCGGCAAGCTCACCGATGGAGTGGCCGAGGAGGTGGTCCGGCTTCACGCCCCACGAGGAGACGAGGTGGTAGAGCGAGACTTCGAGGGCGAAAAGAGCCGCCTGGGTGTAGAGGGTCTCACTCAGCAGGTCGGCGTCGTCGCCCCAGACCACTTCGTGCAGGGGCCGGTCGAGGTGGCGGTCGAGCTCGGCGCAGACCTCGTCCCATGCCTGGGCGAAGACCGGGTACGAGCTGTGCAGCTCGCGGCCCATGCCGAGCCGTTGGGAGCCCTGGCCCGTGAACAGCACGCCCAGGCCACCGGCCACCGGAACACCGATGGTCAGTGAGTCGAGTCCGGCGAGGAGTTCCTCGCGGTTCGTGCCCACGACCACCGCGCGATGCGACAGCGCCGCTCGCGTCGAGGCCAACGACCAGCCCACGTCCGCCGGATCCAGCTCCGGATTGCGGTGCAGGAAGGACTTCAGGCGCTCGGCCTGCGCCCGAAGCGCAGCCTCGCCCTCACCCGACACCACCCAGGGGACGGCGGGCAGTTCGGCCTCGTCCGGCTCGGGCAGACCGGGTTCCGACGGTACCTGTTCGAGAATGACGTGGGCGTTGGTGCCGCTCGCGCCGAACGAGGACACGCCGGCGCGGCGGAGGTCGCCGGTCTCCGGCCAGGCCGTGCGCTCGGTGAGCAACTCCACGGCGCCCGCGGACCAGTCGACGTGGGGCGTGGGTTCGTCGACGTGCAGGGTCCGGGGCAGTACACCGTGCCGCATCGCCATGACCATCTTGATGACACCGGCCACACCCGCAGCAGCCTGGGCGTGTCCGATGTTGGACTTGACGGATCCCAGCAGCAGCGGACGGTCCGCGTCGCGGTCCTGGCCGTAGGTGGCGAGCAGCGCCTGCGCCTCGATGGGGTCGCCGAGCGTGGTGCCCGTGCCGTGTGCCTCCACGGCGTGGACGTCCCGGGACGCCAGGCCCGCGCTTGCCAGTGCCTGACGGATCACCCGTTGCTGGGAGGGGCCGTTGGGGGCGGTGAGGCCGTTCGAGGCGCCGTCCTGGTTGACGGCGGAGCCTCGTACCACGGCCAGGACCGGGTGGCCGTTGCGCCGGGCGTCCGACAGTCGCTCGACGAGGAGCATGCCGACGCCCTCGGCCCAGCCCGTACCGTCCGCGGCCGCCGCGAACGACTTGCACCGGCCGTCGGCGGAGAGTCCGCCCTGGCGTGAGAACTCCACGAAGATCTGGGGCGTCGCCAGCACGGTGACACCGCCCGCGAGCGCCATCGAGCACTCGCCCCGCCGCAGCGACTCGCACGCCAGATGCAGCGCCACCAGCGACGACGAGCACGCCGTGTCCACCGTCAGCGCGGGGCCTTCGAGGCCGAACGTGTAGGCCACACGGCCGGACGCGACACTGCCCGCGGTGCCGGTCCCGAGGTAGCCCTCGGCGTCTTCCGGAACGTCGCGCAGCCAGGAGGCGTAGTCGTGGTACATCACGCCCGTGAAGACGCCGGTCCTGCTGCCCTTCAGCGAGTCGGGGGCGATGCCGGCCCGTTCGAACGCCTCCCAGGACGCCTCCAGCAGCAGCCGCTGCTGCGGATCCATCGCGGCCGCCTCACGCGGCGAGATCCCGAAGAAGGCGGCGTCGAACTCGGCCGCGTCGTAGAGGAACCCGCCGTCACGCGTGTACGACGACCCCGTGCGGCCCTTCGCGCCGGCCAGGGCCGCGAGGTCCCAGCCCCGGTCCGACGGGAGGACGGACACGGCGTCGGCCGCGGAATCGACGAACCGCCACAGGTCGTCGGGCGAGTCGATCCCGCCCGGGTAGCGGCAGCTCATGCCGACGATCACGATCGGGTCGTCGTCGAGTGCGGCCGGGGCCGCGACGGCGGCCGGTACGACAGCGGCACCGGCACCCCATGCCTGCGCGCGTACGTACTCCGCGAGCACGCGGGGGGTGGGGTAGTCGAAGACGGCGGTGGCCGGCAGCCGGACGCCGGTGGCGGCGCTGATGCGGTTGCGCAGTTCCACGGCGGTCAGCGAGTCGAAGCCGATCTCCTGGAATGTCCGCGCCACGTCGACGGACTCCGCGGACGCGTGCCCGAGGACGGCTGCGACGTGCTCCTGCAGCAGCCGCAGGACGTACTGGTCCTGCTCGGCCTGGGACCGCCCGGCGAGGTGGTGGCGCAGCCCGGCCGGGCCGCCGCCGCCCTGGGCAGCACGGCGGACCGGCGCGCTGACCAGACCGCGCAGAACGGACGGCAGCGTGCCGGCAGCCGCCTGCTCACGCAGCGCGGGGAGATTGAGCGGATCGGCCAGCACCATCGCCTCGTCGGCGGCGAGCGCGGCGTCGAACAGCTCCAGCCCCTGCTGGTCGGTCAGGCTCGTGCCGACCGACCGGGAGATCCTGGACAGCTGTACGTCGTCCAGGTCACTGGTCAGTTCGCTGCGCTGTTCCCAGAAGCCCCAGGCGATGGAGGTGGCGGGGAGGCCGGTGGCGCGTCGGTGTGCCGCGAGGGCGTCGAGGTAGACGTTGGCGGCGGCGTAGCCGGCCTGGCCTCCGTTGCCGAGGATGCCGGCGGCGGAGGAGAAGAGGACGAAGGCGGAGAGGTCCAGGTCGCGGGTGAGTTCGTGGAGGTGCCGGGCGGCGTCCGCCTTGGGAGCCATGACGTTGCTCAGGCGCGCGGCGTCGAGCGAGTCGATCACACCGTCGTCGAGGACGCCGGCCGTATGGACGACCATGCGCAGGTCGTCGATGGAGCGGACGACCTCCGCGATGGCGTCGCGGTCGGCCACGTCACAGGCGACGACCCGTACCCGGGCGCCCAAGGCCTTGAGTTCGGTGGTGAGTTCAGGTGCGCCGGGGGCGGTGGTGCCGCGGCGGCTGACCAGGATGAGGTCGCGCACGCCGTGGGTGGTGACGAGGTGGCGGGCGACGAGCGCGCCGAGGGTTCCGGTGCCGCCGGTGATGAGAGTGGTGCCGGTGGTGAGTTCGAGGTCGGTACTGTGGTGGGTCTTGGCCAGGCGGGGTGCGAGGACGTGCCCGTTGCGGACGGCCAGCTGCCACTCGCCGGCGGCGGCCGCGGCCTCGACGTCCGGGAGCGGTGCGCTCGCCTCGTCCACGTCGATCAGCAGGAACTGACCGGGATTCTCGGTCTGCGCGGAGCGGACCAGCCCCCACACGGCGGCGCCGTCGAGGTCCGGCACGTCCTCGCCACGGGCGGCCGCCATCGCACCGCGGGTCACGATGGCCAGTCGGGAGTCGGCGAAGCGCGCGTCGGATAGCCACTGCTGTACGACGCCCAGCACCTGGGCGGGCTCGGTGCCCTCGACGCGCACCCACTCGGGCGCGGCTTCGTCCGCGGCCGGCGCGGTGAACGGCACCAGGTCCCGGCCGTCCGTGCTGATGGTTCGTTCCACCCACTCCACACGGAACAACGCGTCGACCGCACCACCACGGGCAGCGGCGAGCCGGCCGTCGGAGACGGGTCGCAGGACCAGGGACTCCACGGACAGCACCGGTTCGCCGGAGCCGTCGGTCACCCGCAGCGAGATCGCGTCCGTGCCGATGGGGGTCAGCACCACCCGCAGAGAAGACGCCCCGACCCCGTGCAAGGACACGCCGCTCCAGGAGAACGGCAGGTACGCCTGAGTGCCCTCGGTGATCAGGCCACCCAGCCCGACGCCGTGCAGCGCGGCGTCGAGCAGGGCCGGGTGCACCGCACACCGCGCGGCGTCACCATGCGCCTCTTCGGCCACGGCGATCTCGACGAACACCTCGTCACCACGACGCCATGCGGCGCGCAGGCCGCGGAACACCGGGCCGTAGGCATAGCCGCGCTCCGCCAGGACGTCGTAGACCCCGTTGATCTCCACCCGCGTGGCATGCGCCGGAGGCCACTCCTGCGGACCACGGGGCGCCGCGTCGGAGACACCGAGCGAACCGGTCGCGTGCCGGAACCATTCACCCTCTCCGCGACGCGCGTGGACGGACAGCGAACGGCGTCCCTCGTCGTCCACTCCCGTCACCGATACCTGGACCTCGACGGTGCCGCGCTCGGGCAGCACCAGTGGCCCCTCGAGCGTCAGTTCCTCCACCACGTCACAGCCGAACCGCAGCCCTGCCTGCAGGGCGAGCTCGACGAAGCCCGTGCCCGGGAAGATCACCACGTCGGACACCGCGTGTTCGGCGAGCCACGGCTGACCCGCGAGCGTGAGCACGCCGGTCAGCACGCCACCACCGGAGTCGGGCAACGGCACCTCCGCGCCCAGCAAGGGGTGGTCGATGCCGGCCGTCCCGGGCGCCTGCCGATCGGGTGCCACCCAGAAGCGCTCGCGCTTGAAGACATAGGTCGGCAGGTCGACGACCCGCGCACCATGCCCTGCGAACGCCGCCTGCCAGTCCACGTCGACGCCCTGTACATGCAGCCGGGACAGCGAGGTGAGGAACTGGGCCGGTCCACCGTGGTCCCGTCGGAGGGAGCCGGTCACGCAAGCGCGGACGTCGGCGGCGTCGGCGGTGTCCTGTACGCCCACGGTCAGGACGGGGTGGGGGCTCGCTTCGACGAAGACGGTGTGGTTGAGGGTGAGCAGGTTGTCGATGGTGTTCTGGAATTCGACGGTGTGGCGGAGGTTGCGGTACCAGTAGGTCGCGTTCAGCTCTGCTGTGTCGGTGAGTTGTCCGGTGACGGTCGAGTAGAAGGGGATGGTGCCCGTGCGGGGTGCGACGGGTGCGAGTGCTTCCGCGAGTTCCTCTTCGATCTGCTCGACGTGGGTGGAGTGGGAGGCGTAGTCGACGGGGATGCGCTTGGCCTGCGGGAACTCGGCCAGGATCGCGTCAAGGACGTCGTTGTCGCCTGATACGACGGTCGATGCGGGGCCGTTGACGGCTGCGATCGACAGTCCGTCCCGGCCTCGCAGCTGGTCGGCGGGCAGGGGTACGGACACCATGCCGCCCTGACCCGACAGTGCGAGCAGGGCCTTGCTGCGGAGGGCGACGATCCGGGCGCCGTCTTCCAGCGAGAGCCCACCCGCGACGCATGCCGCTGCGATCTCGCCCTGGCTGTGGCCCACGACCGCGGCGGGGGTGACGCCGTAGGAGCGCCAGAGCTCGGCGAGGGAGACCATGACGGCCCACAGCACCGGCTGCACCACATCCACGCGGCGCAGCGCCTCTTCATCAGCGAGGACGTCGAACAGCGACCAGTCGACAAAGGCGCTGAGCGCCTGGGCGCACTCCCGCATCCGCTGGGCGAACACCGGAGCCGAGTCGATCAGCTCCAGCGCCATCCCGGTCCACTGCGACCCCTGACCGGGGAACACGAACACCACACCGCGCCCCGGCTCGGCGGCGTCCGCGGTCTCCAGCGCGTCCAGCCCGTGCCGGAGCTCTTCGAGTTCCGTGCCCACGACCACCGCGCGGTGCGACAGCACCGCCCGCGTCGAGGCCAGCGACCAGCCGACGTCCACCGGATCCAGCAGCGGGTTGTCCGCCACGAAAGACTTCAAGCGCTCGATCTGCGTGCGCAGCCCCTCGGCACTGTCACCCGACAGCACCCAGGGAACGACCGGCAGTGGCCCGGCCCCTTCTCCTGCGGCTTCGGGCTCGGCCGCCGGCTCCGGCGCCTGCTCCAGTACGACGTGGGCGTTGGTGCCGCTCACGCCGAACGCGGACACACCGGCCCGCCGCGGCCTGTCGGCCCCGGGCCACTCCGTCCGTTCGGTCAGCAGCTCGACCGCGCCTGCGGACCAGTCCACCTTGGGCGTCGGCTCGTCGACGTGGAGGGTCTGCGGCAGCACGCCGTGCCGCATCGCCATGACCATCTTCATGACCCCGGCGACGCCGGCGGCAGCCTGGCTGTGCCCGAGGTTGGACTTGAGTGAACCGAGCAGCAGGGGCCGTTCCCGGCCCTGGCCGTACGTGGCCAGCAGTGCCTGGGCCTCGATCGGGTCGCCCAGCGTCGTACCCGTGCCGTGCGCCTCCACGGCGTCGACATCAGCTGCCGCCAGACCGGCGTTCGCCAGCGCCTGGCGGATGACCCGCTGCTGGGACGGACCGTTCGGGGCCGTCAGACCGTTCGACGCGCCGTCCTGGTTGACCGCCGAACCACGCACGACGGCCAGGATCTGGTGCCCGTTGCGCTCGGCGTCCGACAGCCGCTCCACCAGGAGCATGCCGACGCCCTCGGCCCAGCCCGTACCGTCCGCACCGGCGGCGAAGGACTTGCACCGGCCGTCGGCCGCGAGCCCGCGCTGACGTGAGAACTCCACGAAAGTGGCCGGCGTCGCCATCACGGTGACACCTCCGGCGAGCGCCATCGAGCACTCGCCGCGCCGCAGCGACTCGCAGGCCAGATGCAGCGCCACCAGCGACGACGAACACGCCGCGTCCACGGTGAGCGCGGGGCCCTGGAGGCCCAGGGTGTAGGCGATGCGCCCGGACATCACGCTGGTCGCGGCGCCCGTCAGCGCGTACCCCTCGTCGGAGTCCGACGGGTAGCCCTGCGTCCAGCCGCCGACGAAGACGCCGGTGCGGCTGGATCGCACCGAATCCGGTGCGATCCTGGCGCGCTCGAAGACCTCCCACGCGGCCTGGAGCAACAGCCGCTGCTGCGGGTCCATCGCCAGGGCCTCACGCGGCGAGATGCCGAAGAAGCCCGCGTCGAACTCGGCGGCGTCGTGCAGGAATCCGCCGGTGCGTACGTAGGACCTGCCGGCCCGGTCCGGGTCGGGGTCGTACAGGCCGTCCGCGTCCCAGCCGCGGTCGTCGGGGAATTCCGAGAGGACCTCCCGGCCCTCGCTGACCAGCTGCCAAAGGTCCTCGGGAGAGCGGATGTCGCCCGGGAACCGGCAGCTCATCGCGACGATGGCGATCGGCTCGTCAGCGGCGTACGAGGCGGCACCCGCACCCGCACCCGCGAGCGCTCCGGACGTCGGCAGGCCCAGCAGCTCCGTCCGCAGCAGTCCGGCGACCGCCCGGCAGGTGGGGTGGTCGAACATCAAGGTGGCCGGCAGGCGCAGGCCGGTGGCCGCGTTCAGGCGGGTGCGCAGTTCGACCGCGGTGAGCGAGTCGAAGCCCAGCTCACGGAACGGCACCGTCGGGTCGACCGCCGCGGGGCCGCGGTGGCCCAGCAGGTCGGCGGCGTGCTCGCGCACGAGGTCCGCCAGCACCCGTTCCTGTTCCGCGGCGGGCAGCGCGCCGAGGCGCGTGCGCAGCTCCGCGTGACCGCCGGCCGGGCCGGCGCTCTCCAGGCACTTCCGTACCTCGGGCAGCTCGCCGATCAGCGGGCTCGGCCGGGAGGCCGTGAACGCCGGGGCGAACGTCCCCCAGTCGACATCCGCGACGGTCGGACAGGGCTCGCCCGTGCCACCCGCCTGCCGGAGCGCGCCGACCGCCAGCTCGGGCGGCATCGGGCGCAGGCCGTTGCGGCACAGACGCTCCTCGTCCTCGCCGGCGAGGCTGCCGCCCCACGCTCCCCAGGCCACCGCGGTGCCCGCCAGCCCGCGGGACCGGCGCCGCAGGGCCAGTGCGTCGAGGAAGGCGTTCGCGGCGGCGTAGCCCGCCTGCCCGGCGCCGCCCCAGACCGCCGAGGCCGACGAGAAGAGGACGAAAGCGTCCAGCTCCTCGTCACCGACGAGCTCGTCCAGGTGCGCCGCGCCGGTTACCTTGGCGCGGAAGACGTCGGCGTATTCGTCGAGATCCGCGTCGATGCGGCCGTCGAACTGCACCGCGCCGGCCAGGTGCACCACGGCGGTCAGTCGGTCCGACAGCGGGCGGAGCACTCCGGCAAGAGCGGCGCGGTCGGTCACGTCGCAGGCCGCGATGGTCACCTGCGCGCCCAGAGCGGTCAGTTCCGCTTCCAGCGCGGCGGCACCCGGGGCCTGTGGCCCGCGCCGGCTGAGCAGGACCAGATGCTCCGCTCCGGCCCCCGCGAGCCACTTCGCGACGTGCGCGCCCAGTGCGCCGGTGCCGCCGGTGACCAGTACCGTGCCGCGCGGACGCCAGGCGCTCGCCGGACCGGTGACGGGCGCGGATTCCAGCCGCCGGCCCAGGACCGCCGAGGACCGCACCGCGATCTGGTCCTCGGCACCCGCCTCGGCCAGTGCCGCGACGAACCGCCGCAGCACCCGCGCGTCGCACACCTCGGGCAGGTCGATCAGCCCGCCCCAGCGCCCGGTCCGCTCCAGCCCGGCCACCCGGCCGAAGCCCCAGACCGCCGCCTGGGCGGCGCTCGGCCCCGGGTCCGCGTCAACAGCGGCCACGGCGGACCGGGTGACGCACCAGAGCGGGGCTTCGACGCCGGCCGCCGCGGCGGCGCACAGCAGCTCCACCGTGGCCGCCAGTCCCTGCGGGAGGGCGGAGTACGTGGCGTGCGGGCGCTCGTCGACGGCCAGGAACGAGACGACACCGGCGACGCCGTCGGCGCCCGCCGTGTCCGTGAGCAGCCCCGTCAGGGCCGAGCGTTCGGCACCGTCGGGCCGCACCTCGACCGTACGGACCCGCACGCCGTGCTCGGCCAGGGCCCGGCAGCACGCGGCGGACCACTCGTCGCCCGCCGGAACCACGGCCAGCCAGGTGCCGGACGGTGCGCCGGTGCCCGGGCCGGACAGCGGCCGCCAGCCGATGCGGTAACGCCAGGCGTCCACGGTGGACCGCTCACGACGCCGACGGCGCCACGAGGACAGCGCGGGCACAACACCGTCCAGCACCGCCCCGTCGATCTGCAAGGTGGCCGCGAGCGATTCCAGGTCTTCGCGTTCCACGGCGTCCCAGAACCGGGAATCGACCGCGTCCATGACCGACGGCTCCAACCAGAAACGTTCCCGCTGGAACGCGTAGGTCGGCAGCTCCACCTGCCGGGCACGGGCGAAGACCGGCCGCCAGTCGACGCGGGCACCACACACGTGCAACTGCGCGAGGGAGAGCATGAACCGCTCGGCGGTCCCGTGGTCACGGCGCAGGGAGCCGGTCACGACGACCTGGGTGTCGGCGGCGTCGGCGGTGTCCTGCACCCCCGCCGCGAGAACGGGGTGCGGGCTCGCCTCGACGAAAGCGGTGTGGCCGAGGGTGAGCAGGTTCTCGATGGTGTTCTGGAACTCGACGGTGTGGCGGAGGTTGCGGTACCAGTAGGCCGCGTCGAGTTCGGCCGTGTCCGTGAGTGCGCCCGTCACGGTCGAGTAGAACGGGATGTCTCCCGTGCGGGGTGTGATCGGTGCCAGTGTTTCCGCGAGTTCGTTCTCGAGCTGTTCGACGTGGGTGGAGTGGGAGGCGTAGTCGACGGGGATGCGCTTGGCCTGCGGGAACTCCGTCAGGATCGCGTCCAGGACGTCGTTGTCGCCCGAGACGACCGTCGAGGCCGGTCCGTTGACAGCCGCGATCGACAGCCCGTCACGACCACGCAGCCGGTCCGCGGGGAGGGGTACGGAGACCATGCCGCCCTGACCCGACAGCGCGAGCAGGGCCTTGCTGCGCAGGGCGACGATGCGGGCGCCGTCCTCCAGGGACAGGCCGCCCGCGACGCATGCCGCCGCGATCTCGCCCTGGGAGTGGCCCACGACCGCTGCCGGAGTGACACCGTAGGAGCGCCACAGCTCGGCCAGCGAGACCATGACGGCCCACAGCACCGGCTGCACCACATCCACGCGGCGCAGCGCCTCTTCATCCGACAGCACATCGAACAGCGACCAGTCGACAAAGGCGCTGAGCGCCTGGGCGCACTCCCGCATCCGCTCGGCGAACACCGGAGCCGAGTCGATCAGCTCCAGCGCCATCCCGGTCCACTGCGACCCCTGCCCCGGGAAGACGAACACCACGTCGCCGGATACGGCGGTGCCCCGCACGACGCCCGGGTCGGACTCCCCGTTCGCCACCGCGTCCAGTCCCCGCACCAGCGCATCGCGGTCCGACCCCACGACCACCGCGCGGTGCGAGAGCATCGCCCGCGTCGATGCCAGCGACCAGCCGACGTCCGCCGGGTCCAGCTCCGGGCCGCCCTCCACGAAGGAGCGCAGCCGCTCCGCCTGCGCCCTGAGCCCTGCCTCACCGTGGCCCGAGAGGACCCACGGAAGCACGAGGGGCGATGCGGTGTTCCGGCTCTCCGGCCCGGACCCCGACGGTGCCTGCTCCAGTACGACGTGGGCGTTGGTGCCGCTCACGCCGAACGACGACACACCCGCACGTCGCGGAGCGTTCGTCTCCGGCCAGTCCCTCCGCTCGGTCAGCAGTTCCACCGATCCCGCGGACCAGTCGACGTGCGTCGACGGCTCGTCGACGTGCAGGGTCTGCGGCAGGACGCCTTGCCGCATCGCCATGACCATCTTGATGACACCGGCCACACCAGCAGCGGCCTGCGTGTGACCGATGTTCGACTTCACCGAGCCCAGCAGCAGAGGCCGTTCCCGGTCCTGACCGTACGCCGCCAGCAGCGCCTGCGCCTCGATCGGATCGCCCAGCGCCGTACCTGTACCGTGCGCCTCCACCGCGTCGACATCAGCTGCCGCCAGACCCGCGCTCGTCAATGCCTGGCGGATGACCCGCTGCTGCGACGGACCGTTCGGCGCCGTCAGACCGTTCGACGCGCCGTCCTGATTGACGGCGGAACCCCGGACCACGGCCAGCACCCGGTGCCCGTTGCGCACCGCGTCCGACAGCCGCTCCACCAGGAGCATGCCGACGCCCTCGGCCCAACCCGTACCGTCCGCGGCCGCGGCGAAGGCCTTGCAGCGCCCGTCCGCCGCGAGTCCCCGCTGGCGCGAGAATTCGACGAACATGCCGGGCGTGGCCATCACGCTCACGCCGCCGGCCAGGGCCAGCGAGCACTCGCCCGACCGCAGCGCCTGCACCGCCAGGTGCAGGGCCACCAGCGACGACGAACAGGCCGTGTCCACCGTCACCGCCGGCCCCTCGAGACCCAGGGTGTAGGACACCCGGCCCGAGGCGACGCTCGCCGCGCTGCCGGTCAGCTGGTAGCCCTCGGCCGATTCCCCGGCGCCGGCCGCGTACCCGGCCGAGGAGGCGCCGACGAACACTCCGGTGCGGCTGCCCTTGAGCGACTCCGCGGGAATGCCCGCGCGTTCGAACGCCTCCCAGGACGCCTCCAGCAGCAGCCGCTGCTGCGGGTCCATCGCGGCCGCCTCACGCGGCGAGATCCCGAAGAAGGCGGCGTCGAACTCGGCCGCGTCGTAGAGGAATCCACCGTCGCGGGCGTACGACGTGCCCGGCTGGTCGGCGTCGGGGTGGTAGAGGCCTTCGAGGTCCCAGCCCCGGTCCGTCGGGAAGGCGGAGATCACGTCCGTACCGTCGGCCACGATCCGCCACAGGTCCTCCGGCGAGCGCACCCCGCCCGGGAACCGGCAGCTCATCCCTACGATGACCACCGGGTCGTCACCGGTGGCCGGCACGGGTGTGCCGGGAGCTTCCGCGCCCTCGTCCGGCCCGCCGTGGAGACGGCGGTGGAGGTGAGCGGCGAGCGCGGCGGGGGTCGGGTGGTCGAAGAGCAGGGTTCCGGGCAGGTCGAGGCCGGTGGCCGTGCCCAGTCGCTCGCAGAGCTCGACCGCGGTGATCGAGTCGAAGCCGAGCTCCTTGAACGTACGCCCGTCGTCGACGGACGCCGCGCCGTCGTGCCCCACGACGACAGCGGCGTGCTGCCGTACGAGCGCGAGCACGGCGCGGGGCCGGTCGGTCCCGGCGGGGGCGGACGCAGCGGGGGCGCGGCGGTCGTGCCGGTCCTGCGGCGGTGCGGGCAGGGCAGGGGCGGGCGCCGGTACGTCGGCGTGCCCGGCCGGTGCGGCCGCGTCGATCCAGTACGACCGGCGCTGGAACGCGTAGGTGGGCAGCGGAACCCGCCGGCTGCCGGGGAACGCCATGTCCCACGCCACCTCGGCGCCCGAGACGTGGAGTTCGGCCAGCGCCGTGACCAGGGCCAGCGGCTCGGGGCGGTCGCGCCGCAGGGTACCCACCAGGACGCCGGGGCGGGTCAGGCACTCGCGGGTCAGGGTGGTGAGGGCCTTGTCCGGGCCCAGCTCCACGAACGTGGTGACGCCTTCGGCCTCCAGGCAGCGCACGCCGTCCAGGAAACGTACGGTCCGGCGGACGTGCTGCACCCAGTACTCGGGGGAGCACAGCTCCTCGGCCGTGGCCAGCGTCCCGGTGACGTTGGACACCAGCGGGATCCGGGGCGCCCGGAAGGTCAGCCCCTCGGCGACCGTGCGCAGCTCGTCGAGCACCGGGTCCATGTGCGAGGAATGGAAGGCGTGGCTCGTGCGCAGCCGCTTGGTCCTCCGGCCGCGCCGCTCCCACTCGGCCGCGATGTCCAGGACGGCCTGCTCGTCGCCGGAGACGACGGTCGCGGCCGGGCCGTTGACCGCCGCGATGGAGATCCTCGCGGCATCCTGACCGCCGTCCGCCAGCGTGGCGGCGACCTCGTCCTCGGAGGCCTCCAGCAGCACCATCGCGCCCGGTTCGGGGACCGACTGCATCAGCCGGCCGCGAGCGGCGACGAAGGCCGCCGCGTCGGCGAGGGACAGCACACCGGCGACATGCGCCGCGGCCACTTCGCCGATCGAGTGACCGATCAGCGCGTCCGGTGCCGGCCCGAAGTCCTCGAGCAGCCGGAACAACGCCACCTCGACCGCGAACAGTGCGGCCTGTGCGTGGACCGTCTGCTCCAGCAGATGGTCGTCCTCCCCGTCGATCACCTCGCGGATGGGCCGGTCCAGGTGCCGGTCCAGCTCCGCACAGACGTCGTCGAAGGCCCGGGCGAACGCCGGGTGGGCGGCGGCGAGTTCCCGGCCCATGCCGAGGCGCTGCGCACCCTGCCCGGTGAAGCTGTAGGCGATCTTGCCCGCGCCCCGGGCGACGCCCGTGACCAGCCCGGCGGCCACCTCGCCCCGGGCCAGCGCGTCCAGTGCCCGGGCCGCGCCGCCGGCGTCCTCGGCGACGATCACGGCGCGGTGCTCGAAGTGCGACCTCGTGGTCGCGAGGGAGAGCCCGAGGTCGGCCAGGCCGGGGGCCGGCTCCTGGTCCCGCAGCCGGTCCGGGTGCTCCAGGTGCGCCCGCAACCGGATTGCCTGGTCCCGCAGCGCCGTCTCCGTAGTCCCCGACAGGGCCAGGGGGAGCGGGCGCGTGACCGACTCCGGCCCGGAGCCGGCTTCCAGTCCGGCAGCGGTCGACCGCGGAGGCGCTTCGGCGAGAACGACGTGGCAGTTCGTGCCGCCCATGCCGAACGAGCTGACGCCGGCGACGAGACGGGAGTCCGGTGCGCGCCAGGCGCCCGCCGTGGTGCGGACCGTGAGGTTCAGCGTGTCCAGCGGGATGCGCGGGTTCGGGGTCTCGAAGTTGAGGGAGGCCGGAAGGCGGCGATGGTGGACGGCGAGGGCGGCCTTGATCAGCCCCGCGATGCCCGCGGCCCCTTCCAGATGCCCGATGTTGGTCTTCACCGAGCCGACCTCTACGGGGCGGACGATCTCGTCTGCCGCCCCCGCCCGGTCGAGGGACCGGCCGAAGACGCGGCCGAGGGCGTCCGCCTCCACCGGGTCGCCGAGAGCCGTCCCGGTCCCGTGCAGCTCCACGTACTGCACGTCCGCGGGCGAGACCCCCGCCCGCTCCTGGGCGAGCCGCACGACGGCCTCCTGGCCGCGCGGATCCGGCGTGGTCAGTGAGGCGCCGCCGCCGTCGTTGTTGACCGCGCTGCCCGCGATGACGCAGTAGACCGTGTCACCGTCGGCGAGGGCGCGGGACAGCGGCTTCAGTACGACGAGACCGCCGCCCTCGCCCCGTACGTAGCCGTTGGCGCGCGCGTCGAAGGTGTAGCAGCGGCCGTCGGGGGAGAGCGCGCCGAACTCGGCGATGTCCGCGGCGGTTTCCGGGGCGAGGTTGAGGTTCACCCCGCCGGCCAGCGCCAGCAGCGACTCGCCCCGGCGCACGCTGTCCGCTGCCATGTGCACCGCGACCAGGGAGGACGCCTGGGCCGCGTCGACGGTCACGCTGGGGCCGCGCAGGCCGAGGCTGTGCGAGACGCGGTTGGCGATCATCGCCCGGTGGGTGCCGGTCAGCGTGTGGTGCGAGCGCCGGCCGCGGGAGAGCTCCGCGTAGTCGTGCGACATCACGCCGAGGAACGTGCCGACCGTGGCGCCGCCCAGGGCGGCGGGGACGATACCGGCGTTCTCCAGCCCCTCCCAGGCCAGCTCCAGCATCAGCCGCTGCTGCGGATCCATGGCCGCCGCTTCCCGCGGCGAAATGCCGAAGAAGGCGGGGTCGAAGCGGTCGACGTCGTCGATGAAGCCGCCGTGGCGGATGCCGGCGGGCGCCGACCCGGGCAGGATCCACCGCCCGGCCGGCACCTCGGTGACGGCCGAGGCGCCGGCGGTCAACAGCCGCCAGAACGCGGTGGGGTCGGGGGCCTGCGGGAACCGGCAGGACATTCCGACGACGGCGACAGCCTCGTCCGCTTCCATGATGATCCTCGGTGGTACTGGGTGATCCTGGCGGGAAGTGTGGTCACTGACCGGGCGGAGACGTCATGCCGCCGCCCCGGTCACCGACCGTGGAAGCGCTCGCTCCACACGTGTGAGAGCGGTCGGCCGGCATCCGCCGCAGCGGACGCGACGACGGCCACGACGTCGTCGCACAGGCTCTCGATGGTCGCGCTGTCGAAGAGCGAGGTGCTGTAGAGCACCGTGCCGGCGAGCGAGCCGTCCACGGTGTCCTCGTACAGGTCGATCTCCATGTCCAGGTTGATGTGGACCGGCGGGTGGCTCATCACGAACGGCTCGGCCGTCGCCTCCGCGAGGCGAAGGGTCTGCGGCGGCGTGTTGACGATCTGGAAGACCACCTTCACCGGCGGGTCCTGGAACAGCGGCGCACCGCCGGCCCACCGGTCGACGGCGCAGACGAACGGCACGTCCTGGTGGGTGTGCGCGTCGGACATCGCGTCGCGCACCTTGACCAGCAACTCGTGGAACGTCGGATCGCCGCCCAGGTCCGTCCGCACGGCCAGCAGCTTGGAGACGAGGCCGACCACGTTCTCCAGCTCGTCACGACCCCGGCCGGCCATGGGCATGCCGACGAGGACGTCCGGGCTCGCCGAACGGGCGGATATCACCAGCTTCATCGCGGCCAGCAGGGTCATGTACAGCGTGGCGTGCGCGGACTCGCCCAGCCGGCGGGCGGCGGTGACGACCTCCAGCGGCAGCCGCCAGTGGAAGACGCCGCTGTCGTAACTGGCCACCTCCTGGCGCGGACGGTCGGTGGGCAGCTCGGCCGGCACCATGCCGTCGTAGTGACGGTGCCAGTAGTCCAACAGGCCCTCCAGCAGCGGCCCCTGCAGCCACTGCTGCTCCCAGAGGGAGAAGTCGGTGTACTGCACCGGAAGCTCCGGCAGTTCGGCCTCGGTTCCGCCGACCAGCGCCGAGTACACCTCGGAGAGATCACGGATGAGCACGCCCCGGGACCAGCCGTCGGTGACCAGGTGGTGCAGGGCGAGCACCAGGACGTGGTCGCGCTCGCCCAGCCGCAGGACGCTCAGCCGCGCCAGCGCGTCCCCGGTGAGGTCGAACGGCCGGGCGGCCTCGCGGCCCGCCAGCACCGAGGCCTCCGCGGCGTCGGCGACCTCGATCACCTCCATACGGACCGGCGCGCTCGCCTGGACCGCCTGGGCGTATCCGCCCGGCTTCCCAACGACGGTGATCCGCAGGGCCTCGTGCCGGGCGACCAGGATCTCCATGGCCCGCCGCAGGTGTGCCAGGTCCAGTTCGCCCGAGACCCGCACGGCCAGCGGGATCGTCCAGTGACCCGCTTGCAGGATGTCCTCGAAGAACATGTCCGCCTGCCGCTGCGCGAAGCTGAACGGCACCGGCAGGGAGCGGGAGCGCTCGAGCGGAACCAGCGGCGGAAGCTCGTGCTCGACGCCGGCGCCGGTGCCGGCGGCACCGGCCACCGTGACCGCCAGCTCCCGTGGCGTCCGCTGCTGGAAGATCGCCTTCAGCGGTATCGAGACGCCGAGCGCCGCCCGGATCCTGGCGACCACCCTGGTGGCGATGAGGGAGTGACCGCCCAGCGAGAAGAAGTCGTCCTCGATGCCGACCCTCTCCGCGCCCAGCAGGTCGGCGTAGATGGCGCAGACGGCCTCTTCCTCGGGCGTGCGCGGGGCGACGTAGCCGACCTCGAGCACGGTGCGCAGGTCGGGCGCGGGCAGCGCGCCACGGTCGATCTTTCCGCCCGTGGTCAGCGGCATCGAATCCAGGACGACGACCGCCGAGGGCACCATGTACTCCGGCACCGCGGCCTCGACATGCAGGCGCAGGGTCTCGGCCAGCCGTCCGTCCCGGCCCGCCGCGGTCGGCTCGGCGACGGCGTAGGCCACCAGCCGCTTGTCCCCGGGCACGTCCTCCCGCACGATCACGGCGGCGTGCAGGACGTCCTCGTGCCGGGCCAGGATCGCCTCGATCTCGCCCGGTTCGATCCGGAAGCCACGGATCTTGACCTGGTCGTCGATCCGGCCGAGGAACTCGAGGTTGCCGTCCGGCAGCCAGCGCACCAGGTCGCCGGAGCGGTACATCCGGGAGCCGTCGGCGCGGAAGGGGTCCGCCACGAAGCGGGTCGCGGTCAGCTCCGGGCGGCCGAGGTAACCCCGGGCCAGACCGGATCCGGCGACGCACAGCTCGCCGGGCACGCCCACCGGGACCGGCCGGAGGTTGCCGTCGACCACGTACACGCGGGTGTTGCCGACGGGCTTGCCGATCGGCGCGGTGAGCGGCCAGTCGGACACGGACGCCGGCAGCGAGTACGACGTGACGACGTGGGCCTCGCTGGGGCCGTAGTGATTGTGCAGCCGCAGCTCGGGGCGGTTCTCGCACAGCTCGCGCAGGTCGTGGTGGAGCGAGAGCGGCTCGCCCGCCTGGGAGAGGTGGCGCAGGGCGGACAGCTCCGGGCCGTGCGGATCCACCTCTTCGGAGATCGCCCGCAGCATCACGTTGGGCAGGAACAGCTGGTCCAGCTCGTGCTCGTGCGCCCAGGCGGCGAACGCGGCGGGGTCCATCCGCAGTTCCTCGTCGGGGATGACGATCGTCTCGCCGTACAGCAGGGCGGAGAAGATCTCCTGCAGCGAGATGTCGAAGGTCACCGCGGCGAACTGCGCCGTCTTCGCGTCGGGACCGACCGGCAGGGCCCGCTTCTGCCACGCCACCAGGTTGATCACGCAGGCGGCGGGCATCAGGATGCCCTTGGGCACGCCGGTGGAGCCGGAAGTGTAGATGACGTAGGCGAGGGCGTCCGCGCTCGTGGGCGTCGCCGGCGCGGTCTCCGGCTGCTTGTCGAGCGTCTCGCGTTCGGCGTCGAGGAGGACGAGATCGGTGCCCGGCGCCTCGAACAGCTCCGTGAACCGCTGCTGTGTGACGGCGGTGGTCACCTTGGCGTCGTCCAGGACGAACCGGATGCGGTCGCGCGGGTGGTTCGGGCCGATCGGTACGTAGGCCGCGCCGGCCCGCAGGATGCCGAGGATCGCCACGACCACCTCGGGGCCGCGCTCGACGCACAGCCCGACGAGGGTCTCGGGCCCGACGCCCCGGCCCTGGAGGTGGTGCGCGAGCTGATTCGCGCGCCGGTCCAGCTCCGCGTAGGTGAGACGCTCGTCGCCGTGGATCACCGCCACGGCGTCCGGGCGCCGCCGCGCCTGCGCGCTGAACAGCTCGGACAGGGAACCCTCGGGTACGGGCCCGGCCGTGTCGTTGAACTCCTCGATGACCTGGGCCCGTTCGGCGTCGTCGAGCAGGGAGATCTCGGAGATCCGCTGGTCGGGGTCCGCCAGCGCGGACCGCAGGACGACACCGATGTGGCGCAGGAGCCGCTCGATGGTCGACGCGTCGAAGAGGGCCTTGCTGTACACGATGTGGCCGATCAGACCGCCGTCGTCGCCCTCGACGAGGTGGAACTCGAGGTCCATGCGGGTGAGGATGCGGCCCGGGTCGAACTGCTCGGTCTCCAGGCCGGCCAAGGACAGCCGCTCGGCCGGGATGTTGATCATCTGGAAGAGGACCTGCACCAGCGGATTGCGCGACAGGTCACGCTCGGGCTGTACATGCTCGACGAGGTACTCGAAGGGCAGGTCGCCGTGTGCGAAGGCGCCGACCGTCACGTTCCGGACCCGGCGCAGCAGCTCACGGTAGGTCGGGTCCCCGGAGAGATCGGTGCGCAGGACCACGGTGTTGACGAAGAAGCCGATGAGGCCCTCGATCTCGGACCGGCCCCGGTTCGCCACCGGTGTGCCGACGGCGATGTCCTCGCTGTCGACGTACCGCGCGAGCACCAGCTGGAAGGCGGCCAGCAGGGTCATGTAGAGGGTCGCGTTCTCGCCGGCACCCAGCTTCCGGGCCGCTTCGACGAGCTCGGCGGGCAGTTCCCAGCGTGCCGCCTCGCCCTCCTGGCGGGCGATGGAGGGACGGGGCCGGTCGGTGGGCAGCTCCAGCGCCGGCTCCATGCCGGCCAGCTGCTTCTGCCAGTGGTCCAGCTGCCGCCGCAGGGTCGGGCCGGACAGCCACTCGCGCTCCCATACCGCGTAGTCCGCGTACTGCACGGGCAGGGGCGGCAGGGCCGGCGTGCGCCCCGCGACGAGCGCCCCGTAGGCGGCCGACAGCTCCCGCACCAGCACGCCCTGCGACCAGGCGTCGGTGGCCACATGGTGCACGATCAGCACCAGGACGTGGTCCTGCTCGTCCAGCCGCAGCACCTTGGCCCGGAACAACGGCCCGACGGCCAGGTCGAAGGGCTCGGCGATCTCCGCACCGGCCAGCTCCCGCGCGGCGGCCAGCCGCTCGGCGGGCGAGTCGCCGGGCACGACCACGACCGGGACGGCGACGTCCTCGGCCGGACTGATCCGCTGGACCGGCTCCCCGCCGTCCTCGCCGAAGGCCGTACGCAGCGCCTCGTGCCGGCCGACCACGATGGAGACGGCCCGCGCGAGGTGCCCGACGTTCAGCCCGCCCCGGATGCGCATCGCGAGCGGGATGTTGTACGAGGCGTTGCCCGGCTCCAGTTGGTCGAGGAACCACAGCCGCTGTTGTGCGAACGACGCCTTGAGGGGCCGGTCTCTTCCGACGGGAACAACTCCGGTGGGTTGTTCCTTACGACGCGTCCGCTCGAAGAGATTGCTCATCGCCGCGCCGAGCCCACCGGTTTTAGGCATGCCTGCGTGCCCCATTGTTCAGCCTTCTCTGGATGGCCGGCGAGACAAGCCCCCGGCGAATGCTGCTGATTGATCCGGTCAAGCCGCGGTGGCCGGCACCACGGAACGCGCGGGAGCACCCGCGACGGAATCGGCACCGACGAGCGGCGGATACGGGTCGAGGCTGTCGACCGGGTGGTATTCCACCTCGACGGTGTGGCCGAGCCCGTATTCGATGGCGAGTTCAAGGAAAAGATCGAGGGCCAGGTGGTCCTCGAAGGCGAAACCGGTGGAGTCGAAAACCGTGCTGCGCCCACGCCAGGCAACGGCCGAACCGGGATCGGCGCAGAACGTGGCCAGCGCGGGGCCGACGGCGTCCTCGAGCAGCTGCTGGCACTCGCCCTCGACGCGGGACTGCGCCAAGTGGTCATAAGTGACGAGCGAACGGGTGAGCAGCCCGAGCGGGAGCTCGGTCTTCCCCGGCAGATCGGCGCCGACCGCGTTCACGTGCACGTGCTCGCGCATGGCGGTGTCGGGAAGAACAGGGCCTTCACCGACGCCCACCGTGGTGGCGGTACAGATGATGTCGGACTCGGCGGCCACGGTCGAGGCTGTGACCAGCTCGATCTCGAGATCCCGGCCGAGGAAGGCGACCCGGCGGGCGAACGTCGCCGCGTGCTCGGGCTCGATGTCGGACACCAGAACCCGGTGCACGTCGAATACCCGCGTAAGGGCGTGCAGTTGCGTGACCGACTGGGCACCGGCGCCGATCAGCCCGACGGTCGCGCTGTCCGGACGGGCCAGCAGCCGGCTCGCCACCGCGGACATGGCCCCGGTCCGGATCGCCGTGGGAACCACACCGTCCGCGAGCGCCACCAGTCGGCCGGTGACGTCGTCGAAGCGGGTCACCGTGCCCAAAATAGTGGGCAGTTCATGGTGCAGAGGATTGGCCGGGGTGTATCCCACGGTCTTGAGCGTCATGCCCTTGCCGGGTTCGTGGTGCGGCATCCATTCGATGACGCCGATGCCGGCGGAGTCCCGGGTGAATCCACCTCGCGGCGGCGTCGGAGCGACTTCGCCGCGCCCCAGCGCGGCCATTCCGGACGCCATTCGGTCGATCATCCGGTCCATCAGTGCATCGCGGCCGACGAGTTGCACGATCCTGGCGATATCAGACGCAGGCAGAATCAACGTACTCATGCAGCCCCAGTCCCCCAACTGTCAATTTCTGCGCCCGAGCGGCTGAGCTCGGCCGACAACGAACCTAGATCGACGTCGCGATGACTGTCAACGACTGCCAACGTTTGTTTCTTCGCAGGTCAGGGCCCCGGAGGAGCCATAACAGATGCGTAGTTCACATGGTCCGGGCTGTAGGGAATTTCACATGCGGGGGCGTGGTAGGCGGGTATGTCGCGGTGCTTCGGGGGATTTGTTCCGACCGTGAACGGGTACGCGATGGCGCGGGTGCCCGATATGGCTGATTCCGGCCTGTGCCGGCGACGCCGTCACGCGCCGCTGTTCGGTGCTTCGTGGGTGGGGGCGCCGGTGGGGTGTTCAACTGCGCGATGGATGATCCGCGTCCGGTGGTCGCGGCGGTGGGTATGGGTGTGGAGTTGGATGCTTTGAAGACGTGGATGAGGGCGCTGGTTTGGGCCGGGCCCCAGAAGGCGATGTATTCGGGTAGGGCGAGGTGGGGGCCCCATTTGTGTTTGTAGGCCAGCTGGCTTTGTGCGGGGTATACCGCGTCGCCGTTTTCTCCGAGCCAGTGCATGAACCAGGTGAACGCCGGGCTGGAGCCCGGGGTTTCGTGGTCGGGGCTGAGGCTGGTGAAGGGGGTGAAGCCGAAGTGGAGCCAGTCGGCGCCTTCGGTTTGGAAGGTGTCGATGGCGTGTTTGTTGATGGCTTCCATGATGCCGGGGGTGTCGCCGGGTAGTCTGCGGCTGAGGTCGTGTAGCCAGCCGGGCCGGCTGCCGTGGGCGGGGGAGTAGGGGATGTAGCCGACTGTTTTGCCGTCGATGAGGCCGACGAAGAGCCTGCGGTGGGCTTGTGGGGGGCCTCCGTGCTCGCCGACGAGGAATTCCAGTGTTCTGGCGTGTTCGCCTTTGCTGCCGAGCCAGGCCGCGTCCACGGCGGCCACGTCGTCGGCCCATTGTTCCAGGGGGCCTTCGATGACGGTGAGGCCGGCGCGGACGGGCGTGAGGCTGCGGTGGGGGAGCCCGGGGAGGTGTGCGTGCGCACCCCGGCGCGGATGCTGGGCTACTGGAAGAACCAGGAGGCGAGTG
>NZ_JBITZJ010000002.1:1021776-1141404 GCF_044546695.1 Streptomyces sp. NPDC053079 | reverse complement strand
TCCGTGAAGATGAAACGCTTCATCTTCGGGTTCCAACGACGGGTCTGGTGACCGAAGTGGACGCCGCTCTCCAGCAGCTCCCGCATCGTGACGACGGCCATGGCCGCGCTCCTTGCATACTCGGTTACACGACGGCCGGGCGGCCGCCGCTCCTGACGCCCCGACGCGCCTGCCGTGGACGGCGCCCTTGCGAGAGCCGTTCCATGGACCGAGAGACACGGCCACCGTGCTGCCCGAGAGGGTCTGACGCGCCGGTGGCGGGGCGTGCGAAGTCGACCCGGTGACCCGGATCGCCATGAGAAGTGTACGGGACCGGAGAACCCCCGGGTGACGGCGTTGTCCACAACCGGCGAGTAGTCCACAGAACCCGGTCAAGATCCCCGCGATCCGGCGATCACGGCCAGGGTGACGCCATGCGACGACTGCGTACCGCCGTGCGAGCGCTCCTGCTCTGGATGCTGCCCTTACTCATCACATGGTTCACATGCACCCCAGCCGTATCAGGGCCCGCGCCACCGGGGCCGGGGCCGGCGCGTCCGGGGCCCGCGGTGCCGGGTGGGGACCGCGCCTGGCCGGTCGCGGGATCGCGCGGTGCCCGGCCGCTGGTGCTGCGCGCCTGGGAGCCGCCCCCGGCGCCCTGGGCGGCGGGGCACCGCGGGGTGGACCTGGAGGCCCGGCCGGGCGCCCCGGTCCGGGCGGCCGCCCCGGGGACGGTCTCCTTCGCGGGCACGGTCGCCGGGCGCGGGGTGGTCTCCGTAGAGCTGGCCGGTACGGGCGACCCTCCGCTGCGCACGACCTACGAGCCGGTGCGGGCCGCGGTGGGCGAGGGCCGGGCCGTGGCGGCGGGAGAGGTGGTGGGGGTGCTGGAGGCCGGGCCAGCACACTGCGCGGCGGGCTGCCTGCACTGGGGGCTGCGGCGCGGTGCCGTCTATCTGGACCCGCTGAGCCTGCTGCCGCCGTGGATGCTGCGGCGCCCGCCCTCGCGGCTGCTGCCGCTGTCCGGGCCGCTCGGCGCCGGCGGTGCCGTCAGCCCCGCACTCCGCGCAGGGCCATGGAGACAGCCGCCTCCGTGATGTGGTCGGGCTCCTCGGCCGCGCCGAGCTCGATGCGGCGCACGGCGGCGTCCACCACGCCCTGGAGCAGCATGGCCGTCAGGCGCGGCTGGTCGTGGCCGAGGGCGATGAGGGCCTCCCCGACCATGGTCACCAGGCCGCCGTGCGCGGCGCGGATCTTCTCGCGGGCGCCGGCGTCCAGCTCCCCGGCGGAGATGGCGACGACGGCGCGGTGGCGGCGGTCGCCGACGAGCGCGAGCTGCTGTCGCACATACGCCTCGATCTTCCCCTCCGGCGTGTCGGCGCGCTCCATGGCGGCCTCGACCTCCGCCGCCCAGACGGGGAAGTCGACGGCGCACAGCTCCTCGACCACGGCGGCCCGGGAGCGGAAGTACTCATAGACCGAGGACCGCGCGAGTCCCGTGCGCTCGGCGAGGGCGGGGAAGGTCAGCGCCTCCGTTCCGCCTTCGGACAGCAGGGAGCGGGCGGCGTCCAGCAGGGCGCCGCGCTGCATCGTCCGGTGCTCGGCCACTGAGGCCGCTCGAATCCTGGGCACGGTCCCACTTTACGGACAGGCCCCGCCGGGGACGACGCTGGAGGGACGATTCAGCGACCGGGACCGCGATTCAGCGGCCCACGTCGGCGAGCTTGGCCCGGAGCTGGAGGACCGACTTGGTGTGGATCTGGCTGACCCTGCTCTCCGTGACGCCGAGGACATGGCCGATCTCGGCGAGGGTGAGGCCCTCGTAGTAGTAGAGGGTGACCACGGTCTTCTCCCGCTCGGGGAGGGTGTTGATGGCGCGGGCGAGCAGCCTGCGCAGCTCGTGGTCCTCGGCGACCTCGACGGGGTCGTCGGCGGCGGTGTCCTCGAGCGTGTCCATCAGGCTCAGCCGGTCGCCACCCTCGCCGCCCACGTGCAGCAGCTCCTCCAGCGCCACCACGTTGGCCAGCGACAACTGGCTGAAGACCGCGTGCAGTTCGTCGAGGGTGACCCCCATCTCGGCGGCCACCTCCGCCTCGGAGGGCGTTCGGCGCAGCTCGGCCTCGAGGGTGGCGTAAGCGCGCTCGACGGCGCGCGCCTTCTGCCGGACGGAGCGCGGGATCCAGTCCAGCGCCCTCAGTTCGTCGATCATCGCGCCCCGGATGCGGGTGATCGCATAGGTCTCGAACTTGATGGAACGGGCGGGGTCGAACTTCTCGATGGCGTCGATGAGGCCGAAGATGCCGGAGGAGACGAAGTCCGCCTGTTCGACGTTGGGCGGCAGCCCGACGCTGACGCGCCCCGCCACGTACTTCACCAGGGGCGAGTAGTGGAGGATCAACTGCTCCCGCAGCCGGTCGTCGCCCGAGGCCTTGTACGACCGCCACAGCTCATCGAGCGTCGAGGGTGCGGGCGGGCGCACGGCGCCACGCGCTGCGGGCGGTGCCGCCGCGCGGTCGGACCCGGAGGTGTGCTGGGGCATTCGTCGTCTTGAGCCGTTCTGCTGTGACGTGGACCGGTGGTACGAATGGATGGATTCCGTGAGCGTAGCGTGAGCGCGCCACTGCGGTGAGCGAGGAGACCCCTTCGATATACACGGATACTTTCCGCGGGGGCGGGCACCTTCCGCGGGCCGCTTCCGTGTGACGGCCACTGGGGGTTCCCGCCGGCCGCACGGAGCCCGCCGTATCGGCCGCCGCGGTCACCGCCTTAACCCTTTCACCCGATCACCCCAGGTCAAGCACCGCCTCGCCGCGCAGGGGGGCGCCGTCCGGGGGGCTTGGGGGTGCCGGATGTTGACGCGGCGTCAGCCAACTGCCAGCGATCGCCCAGCCGTTCCACGAACCCCAGCGCCTGGAGTTCGTACAGGCGGGCGAGCGCGTGCTCCCTGCCCATCCCGGCGTCGCGGGCGATGAGGCCGAGGTCCCCGCCGCCCCGTCCGGGCACCGCCTCCAGCGCCCTGACGGCCCCGGCGTCCAGCAGATCCCTGGGCACGACCGGCCCGCGACGGCGCGGGGCGAGCTCCCCTATGCTGCCGACCAGCTCGACGACCTCGTCGGCATCGGTCACCAGGCACGCGCCCTCGCGCAGCAGTTCGTGCACCCCGGCCGAGAGCCCCGACGTCACCGGCCCGGGCACCCCCATCGTCTGCCGGCCCAGCTCCCCCGCCCGGCGCGCCGTGACGAGGGATCCGCTGCGGTACTGGGCTTCCACTACCACCGTCCCGCGCGTCAGTGCGGCGATGAGGCGGTTGCGCAGCACGAAGCGGCTGCGCGTGGGGTGCCCGCCGGGCGGCAACTCCGCGAGGACCAGCCCCTGTTCCGCGATCCGCCCGATCAGCTCGGCATGGCCGCGCGGATAGGGCACGTCGATCCCCGAGGCCAGCACGGCCACCGTCGCCCCGCCCGAGGCGAGCGCCCCCCGGTGGGCCGCCCCGTCCACGCCGTACGCCGCACCGGAGATCACCACCCAGCCGCGCTCGGCGAGCCCCGAGCCGAGCAGGGCGGCGACGCGCGAGCCGTAGTCGGTGCAAGCCCGGGCACCCACCACCGCGACGGACCGCAGCGCCCACAGCCGTACGTTCGGGCTGCCCCGCACCCATAGGCCGATGGGCCGGGCGTCCCCGAGGTCGTCGAGCTGCCCGGGCCACTCGGCGTCCCCCGGGCACAGGAAGCGCCCGCCGAGCCGGGCGACGGTCGCGAGGTCGCCGCGGGGGTCGAGCGTCCCGGCCCGGGCCCGGCACCCTGCCAGCCGGTCCTCCCGGGCCCCCTCGGGCGGCGGCCCCGCCCCGGTCAGCCCGCGCACCAGCCGCACGGCCCCCATCCGTCCCAGCCAGCGCCCGACGTTCTCGTCCCCCGGCTCGGTCAGCCGCGTCAGCGCCGCCCGCGCCAGCCGCTCCTCCCCGCTCACCGCCCCGGCCGTCACCCGTCCTCCCCCGCCGTGGCCAGGGCGGGCACCGGGGCCGGCCGGGGGACGGGCAGCGGGGCTCCCCTGGCGATGCCGGTGCGCAGCTCCAGGGCCAGCGCCACGTCGGCGGCGTCAGGGCGGTCATGGCCCCCGAGGTCCGCGAGGGTCCACGAGACCCTCAGCACCCGGTCCAGCCCACGGGCCGTCAGCAGGCCGCGCTCCAGGTCGCGCTCGGCGGCGGCGAGCGCTCCGGGAGCGGCCCGCCAGCGGGTGCGCAGCTCGTGACCGGGCACCTCGCTGTTGGCGGTCCAGGGGGTGCCCGCCAGCCGTCGCCCGGCCCGCTCCCGGGCCTGTGCGACGCGCTCGGCGACCGCTGCCGTCGTCTCTCCCCGGCCGCCCTGGCCCATCAGGTCGGCCCGCTGGACGGATTCGACCTCCACCCTCAGGTCCACCCGGTCCAGCAGGGGCCCCGAGAGCCGAGCCTGGTATCTGCGGATCACCGAGGCGGGGCACTCGCAGCCCGCGCCGCGCAGCGTGTGCCGCCCGCAGGGGCAGGGGTTGGCGGCGAGCACCATCAGGAATCGCGCGGGCAACCGCACCACCCCGGCGGTGCGGGCCACCACCACATGTCCCGCTTCCAGCGGCTGGCGCAGCGCGTCCAGGGCCTTGGTGCTGAACTCGGGCGCTTCATCCAGAAAGAGAACCCCGCGGTGGGCGAGAGAGACCGCGCCGGGCCTGGGCAGGCCGTTGCCGCCGCCGACCAGCGACTGCATCGTCGCGGAGTGGTGCGGCGCGCAGTAGGGGGCGCTGGCGACCAGCGGCTCGCCCGGGGGCAGCATGCCCGCCACCGAATGCACCGCGGTCACCTCGAGGGACTCCTGCCGGCTGAGCGGCGGGAGGATGGCCGGCAGCCGCTCCGCCAGCATGGTCTTGCCCGCGCCCGGCGGCCCCGACAGCAGCAGGTGGTGGCGCCCGGCCGCGGCGACCTCCAGGGCGAGCCGCGCCGTGCGCTGTCCCGCCACGTCCGCGAGGTCCGGCCCGCTCCCCGCTCCTGCCGCCCGGGCGCCCGTGGCAAGGCCGCAGCCCACCCCCGCACCGGGCACCATCAGGCCGGCCAGCATGGCGTCGGGGCGCCCCTCCCCGTCCGGCTCCTCGTGCGGGACGGGCGCGTCGGTGAGCACGGCGATGAGCTGGCGCAGGCTGCGCACCCCGAGCACCGAGACGCCGGGCACCAGGGCGGCCTCCGCCGCGGTCTGTTCGGGCACGACGACCTGCTGATAGCCGGCGTCGGCGGCGGCGAGGACGGCCGGGAGGATGCCGCGCACCGGCCGGACCCTGCCGTCCAGGCCCAGCTCGCCGATCATCACCAGGTCGGCGATGGACGCGGGGTCGACGCACTCGGCGGCGCCGAGGACGGCGACGGCCACCGCGAGGGCCAACCCTGAGCTAAGACACTTCTAATCACCACCCGGAAACGGGACGGCCCCACCGAGGTGACGCCATCACCAAGGCAGGGCCTGACGGACCACCTGACTCAACCAGGAGCCCGCTGTGATGCACCTTCTCATGTCCCCCGCCAGCGCCGGAACCTTGCGCCGCCTCTCCACCGTCGTCGCCGACGCCGTCCGCTCCGTCATCGCTCCGGCCACCCTCGTCCACGACGAGCCGCCGGCCACCGCTCCCGCCCCCGTCGGCAGGTGTTCAGAACTGAACACCTCGCCCATGGCGGACGGGGACTTGCCGACCGCTGAGGCGATCGAGGCCGCCGCCGCTGAGTTCGACCGCGCGGCCGACCAGGCGCGCCAGGCCGACCGCGGCAAGCGTGCCGCCCGCAAGATCCTCGACCGCCTCCCCGCCGGGACCTACGGCCCGTGGGTAATCTCCCGGGTAGCGTCCACGCGGCAGACGGCCGACCTGGACGAGATCCGCCGCATCTTCAAGGCCCACGGCCTCGGCCCGGTCCCGATGAAGGCCACGGCGGCCTCGCTCAAGGTCAAGCGCGCCGAGGTTGTCACGGCCGCCACGGTCGAGACCGCAGCCTGATGGGCACCCGCCCGACGGCGGCCGGGGACACCCCCGGCCGCACGGTCACCGTGCGCACGTTCGACGCGGGGATGGTCACCATGCCCGAGCCGGCATGGTGCCTCGGCCGCCACGCTGATGGCTACCACCGTGCCGACATCGCCCACCAGGGCGCCGACACCCCCATCACCTTCCGCGGGTTCGAGCTGCTCGCGGCCGGGCTGGTCGCTTACCCGTTCTCGGAGCTGCGGGGCCCCGGGCCCGAGGTGGTCGTGGACATGGGCGGCGACTGGCTCCCGCTCGACCCGGCCGGGCTTGAGGCCCTCGCCTGCGCCCTCGTGGACCACGCCGCCGAACTTCGCTCCCTCGCCCGCCAGCTGGCCGCGCTCCTGGCCGCCGGGGAGGTGGCCGAATGACCGGCAAGCGCGCCTGCCCGGACTGCGAGGGCAAGGGCGGCCGAGTGGAGGAGATCCGCCGCAACGGGGGCGGCCGCCGCAAGGTGGTCGTACACCGCACCTGGCGCACCTGCACGACGTGCCGGGGAAGCGGGGTGCGCTCCTGATGGGCACCCGCTACCCGGTGCGGCGCCCGACCGAGGACACCGCCCTCCACGCCGCCTCTCGTACCTCCCGGCCGCTTCCTCCGGCCCACGTCCTGCTCGCCGCCCTGGTGACCGCCTACGCCATGGGCGACCGGCACGGCATGCAGCTCTTCGCCCTGGCCGTGGTCCGCACGGCCGGCGGCCCCACCCGCTGAACCCTGCGCGGCCCCGCCCCTTCTCTGGCGGGGCCGCCACTGACAGCACCTGGGAGCACCACACCCATGAGCCTTAACCCGCTGGCCCGGTGGGCGTACGCCCATCCCTATCCGGCCGTGGCCCTGGCCGCCGCGATGACAGCGGCGGCCGGTGGCACGGTCTGGTTCATCGCGCGGATGTTGCGCCGCATGACCCTCCCGCCGGCCGCAGTCGTCGCGGCCGGTCTCGCCGCGGCCGCCTGTACGGCCTACTCCGCCGACACCTCCTGGCGGTTCGCCGCGCACCGCCTCGGGATGACCGACACCGGCGAGCGCGCCGCGATGTTCGCCGCGGCCGAACTGGCCCTGTTCTCCACCGCCCTCATGGCCCGGCAGAACCTCAACGACCACAAGGCCCCCGGCGCCCCTGGCGTCCTGGTCTGGCTGATCACCGGGGTGCAGATCATCCCTGCGTTCAGCGAGTCCGGTGTCGTCGGCGGCCTGGTGCGCGCGTTCGTCGGCCCCGTGCTCGCGGCCCTGCTGTGGCACCTGGCCATGGGCATCGAGCTGCGGCACAACAAGCCCGGGGCCAGTTCCAACAGCCTGCCGGCCATGGTCGGCCGCGAACTGCGCGAGCGGCTGCTGTCCCGCCTCGGCCTGGCCGTACGGGACCGTAGCGCGGAGCAGATCACCCACGAGCGTTGGACCGCACGCGCCGTCGCACTCGCGGCGCGCCTGGCCTTCCGAGGCGAACGGGGCTGGGCCTGGTACACCCGCCGCCTGGAACGCCGTCTGGATATCGCCGTCGGCCGGGCCGGGGTCGGGGCGAACCCGAACCAGCGTTCCGCTCTCCTCCAGCAGCTCGCAGCGCGGCGCAACGCCCGTGCGCTGGCCTCAATCGAGTTGCCATCGCCCTGGGAGCCGCCGTTGCCGCCAGCACGGCCACGAACCCTGCCCGTACTCGCGCGCCAGCGCCTCACCGACATGCACCCCATCGACGCGATCCGCAAGGTACGCAGTGCCCACCCGAACCTGCACCCGGGTGCACTCGCCAGCCTCTTGACCGAACTCGGCGTCGTCGTCTCCGAGACCCAGGTACGTGTCGCCACCGGCGTCGGCAACCCGCCCGCGTCCCCCCGACCCGTCCCGCCGGCCGTGAGCGCACCTCCACCTGCACCTGGGGGTGCACTCGTGCTCGACCTGGCTCCCATGCCCCGGGTGCACCCCGACGTAAGCGCACCCGCACTCGTCTCCGCCGCCGCTCAGCGCAGACAAGCCGTCCACGCCCGCGTACCCGACGCATCGGGGACTGGGGTGACGCATGGTCTCGGCTACCTCTTCCAGGTCCCGCTCATCTGGCCGCCGAAGCCGAAGACCCCGGACCCCGGGACTGAGGGCGCCGATCCCCCAAAGGCGCCCGACGAGCCGGACCCGGAAGCGAGTGCACCTGAGGACCCGGACCCGCTCCTCGAAGCCGCACGCGCACTCGGCACCCCCGCGTCCCTGCGCACTCTCAAGACCGAACTCGGCATCGGCCAGGTCCGTGCGCAGCGCCTCCAGCGCCTCACCCGGGAGACCTGAGATGCACCTGCCGTGGCTCTTCCCGCCCGCCGCCGTCCTGGCGCTCCTGGGCCTCATCGCCTGCGGACGCAAGCGGCCCGGCCGCTACGCGCTCCCCGCCCTCCAGACCACCGCCCTGATCACCTTCGCCGTGGCGTACGTCGCCGCGCTCTTCCGCTGGGGGACTCCATGACCGATCAGTTGATCCCACTGCCGCCCGCGCACCCGCCGACGATCGGCGCACCCGCCCCGGACTGGTGGGATGCCCTGTACCCCGACGACGGCAAGCCGTCCCCTGCCCCTGCGACGGCCCCGCGTCTGCCCGACTGGCGGAAGCCCAAGCCGCCCTTGCCGACGCCCGACCAGGACCAGGTCCAAGAGCCGGAGGAGCGCGAGGACGACGAGCCCACGGCCGAAGACGACGAGCACGAGCAGGACGGCGCCGAGGACGAGCAGCCGGAGGAGGAACCAGCCAGCCCCGAGCGGCCGAGCCAGCGGCAGACACCGCGCCGCCGCCTCGACGCCGTGCTGGACACGGCCACCAACGACCCGAAGCGCCGGCGCCGCCTCGAGGTCCTCGCCTACAGCGGCACGGCGGCCGGGGCCGGGTGGTGGCTCGGGATCGGCCCGTGGGTCCACGACTCCCTCACCTACTACGGCCAGCACGACACACCCAACGGGGTCTACGTCGGCTGCGGCGTCGTTGCCGTCGCCGCCCTCGCGGAGGTCCGCTCCCACAACTGGCGCGGCCCCAACAACCACGCCGTCATGCGCCTCCTCGGCTGGCTCGCCCGCATCCCCCTCGCCACCGCCGTGCTCGCCCTCGCCCTGTACACCCCCGACGCCCAGTTCTGACCGGAGGAACCCACGATGCACGACGACGTCACCCTCGCCGCCGCCAGCACGGGCGCGGAGATCCTCGGCAGCCTCGGCACCGGCGGCGTCGCCGGTGTCCTGACCACCGCCCTCATCCTCGGCACCCGCGACAAGGCCGAGCACAGGTTCAGCAAGGGCCAGGCCGTCACCTGCGGCCTCGCCGCCGGTACCGCGCTGACCGCGGCCGGCCACATCTGGGGCATGCCCAACGACCTCACCCTCGGTGCCCTGCACGCCTTCCACGTCGGCGACGGCTCCGGCCCGCTCGGCGACGTCGAGCCTGGCGCCGTCGCCCTGGTCCTCGTCCTGATCGCCTATCTGGTCAAGCTCAAGCCCCGCACCGCCGGGATCAACGGCCTGGCCATGGCCACCGTCTTCGCGAACGCGGGCGGCGGCTGGGCAATGATCGCGGGCAGCCTCGGCGAGTTCGCCGTGGGGTTCGCCTCATGAGGGCCGTCGCGCTCGACCTCGTGCGCGGCTCGTGGGCCCTGACCTACCGCGCGCTCGGCCGTGTCTGTGCCTGGTGCATGGCGGGCGAGGGAGCCAGCAAGGTCTGGCGCGCCCTCGCGCTCATGGTCGGCGTCGGCACCGCCTACCGGCTGACGGGGTCCTCTCCCATCGTGGCCGGTGGTGCGTACCTCGCGTGGCTCGGTGTCGCCTGGATGCAGTCGCCCGCGCTCGCCGCGGAGCCCGAGGACGAGGACGAGGACGAGGTGGACGAGGCTGTCGTCCCGGCCGCCGAGGCGGACGAGGAGCCGGACGACGAGCAGCCGGACATGGCACCCTCCGATCCCCTCGAACCGACGGCGTTCCTCGCCCGGATCCGAAAGCTGATCGGGGACCGCAACGGGGTGCTGCTCCGAACCGTCGTCGCCGACCTCCACAAGGCCGGCGTCCCGGCCGACTGGAGGGTGCCCGAAGCGCGGGCCCTATGTACCGCCCTGGGGGTGACCGTGAAGGGCTCCATCAAGGTGGCCGGGGACACCTCCGTCGGGGTCCACCGGGACGCGCTCCTGGAGGCTGGCGCCCCCTCTCCCCTGGCTCTGTCCATGGAGGCCCCCGGGGCGGGTAGTTCGGCAGGTAGTCCACCTGTGACCTGCGACGACTACCCGCCAACTACCCCCGCTCCCGACCCGACTACCGGCATAGCTACCTCGATCCGGGGTCTCTTCCGGCGCTGACCCGGGACCTCTCCTCAGCCGAGGGCCAACAAGATGCGCCCCGTTCCTGGGCTTCCGGGAGCGGGGCGCATCTGCGTTTTCGGATCTTCGCCAAGGAGACGGAACCAGGGGTCCGCAACAATGCGGACCCTCCTCAACTCTGCACACGTGGCCGCTCACGGCCAGGGTCACCGGCTGGAGCTGAACCTGATCGGAGTTGTCTCCGACCTGCCGTCCGCCAGGGGTCGGGACTGGCGCGTACCCCGTGCCGTAAGGGTGGGCACCAGCGCCCACCCCCGAACCAGGGGTACTCACCAGTGAGTACCCCTTCCACACCAGACGCCGTCAGAGGTACCCGTCAACGTGTACCCCTGACGATCACGTTCGAGGAGGACGCCCCAACAGTCGGTAAACAGAGGTCACAGATGGTAGCGAGTGGGGAAATTCCCCAGTCGTCACTCTCGGTAGGCGCTGATGGGGTCCGGCGTGTGCGCCCCGCGCCTCGAACGGCCCTGACTGACGAGCAGCGGCGCACGCACGCCATCGCCGTCAACATCCACCGCCGGTCACTGTCCCGCGAGCAGAAACGCCAGCTCATCCAGCGGTCCCTCGTGGCTGATCCTCTGCTCTCGGACCGTCAGCACGGCGAGCGGACCGGCAGCACCCACCCGACGGTCGCGAGCGTACGGCGCGACCTGGAGGCATCCGGCACGGTGGAAAAACTTTCCACCAGGATCGGAGCCGACGGTGTGGAGCAGGCTGCGGCCAGCCCGCACTCCGAACTTCCTGGCCGGACACGACTGGATCGAACCATCGGACCAGAACTTCGAGGGCCTCGCGGAGTCCTCGCCCCTACTTCGCGCGTGGCAGCGTGGAGACGCGCAGGCTTTCAACCCTGAAAGCCTCAGCTCCCGCGTGCGGGCAGCTCGGTCAGGCGATGCGCAACATTGCGCATCGCCACACGGCCGCCCTCGTCCCCTGACGGTGTCGTGACGGCCCTCGGAAGCCGTTGCGCGAAACGCTTCCGGGGGCCGTCTACGCGCCCGTGCCCCGTCATCGGGACGGGTGAGCGGCGCCGCGAGGTGCGCCGCACACGGGCGCCGGTCATGCTCGGCGCCGCCGCCTGGGGGACGGGTACAGCACCGAGCACGCCAGTCCGGGTCAGGTCATGAACGTGATGGGGGGCGCCGGGTTGATCGGCCACCCGAAGGCGGTCATCGCCCAGGCCCTGGTCGGGGGCGCAGTGTCCGGCGCCAGCTCGTGCTCCAGAACCTCGTGGTCACGCTCGTCGGGGACCTCGGTCTGGTCGTCCATGCCGGCCGTCCTCTCGTGGTGGTTCATGTCGGCAGGTCCCAACCCGGCCCCTCTGGAGAACCGAGCCATACCCGCTGCCTCTGGGGGGTGACGGTCAAGCCGAACTCGGTCTGGGGCGGTGTGCCGGCCGCCTTCCACGTGTCGATGGCGTCCTCGACGGCGTCCCATAGGCGCAGTGGACCGCCCTGGCGGACGAGGTAGCCGTCCTTGCCGTCCGGTACGAGGGAGGCGAACGACTGGCTCGGCAGGTCGATCAGGTGGTCCGCCATCGGGCCGCCGTCTGTGGCCATGCCCAGGTACTGGGCGGCGGGGACCGCAAGCTGAGCGACGAACTGGGGCGTCCAGTCGCTCAGGATCTCTGGGCCGACCTGCGTCGGCCGTTCCTCGGCGGCCTGGGCGAGCAGATCGGACGCGCCTGTAAGCGGGGGTGCGGCCTGCGGGCGGGCGATCATGAACGACACCGTGCCGGGCAGGAACCGTCCCTCGGCCGTACGGTCCTCCCCGACGGTCAGCCGGACGAGTCCGGAGCCGTACAGCCACCCCGACACGGTGGTCACGATCGTGCCCCCGGGCCGGACCTGCTCCAGCCACGTCGCCGGGATGGTGCGCACGGAACAGGTGGCGATCAGACGGTCGTAGGGGGCGTTCTTGGCGTAGCCGAGGAGGCCGTCGTCGTTGACGAGCGTCGGTTCGTATCCGGCGGCGCTGATCGCGGCTCGGGCGCGGCCGGCGGCGGCCGGGTCGAACTCGATGGAGGTCACGTGCTTGCTGCCGAGGCGTTCGCACATGAGGGCGGTCGAGTAGCCGGTGCCGGTGCCCACCTCCAGCACCCGGTCACCGTCCCTTGGGTCCAGGTCCTCCAGCATGCGCACCACCAGGCTCGGCAGGGTCGACGACGAGGTGGGATCACCGTGCACGGGCTCCGCCACGTCCGCGGGGTGCGTGCCGCCGTCCAGCTGCGTCACCAGCGTCGTGTCCGCGTACGCCTCCTCCAGCCACGTGCTGGCGTTTTCCTGCGTCGGCACGACCGGCGTCCATAGGGTGCCCCGGGGGCCCTGGGACCGGCGGAAGAAGGTCCGGACGCATTCGTGCCGAGGCACTGTCTCGACGGCCGCCCGCCAGGCGGGCGAGCGCAGATGTCCGCCGTCTTCGAGTTGCTGCGCCAGGCGCTCGCGCAGCTCGGCGGCGCGGTGTTCGTCCACGGCGGGCGGGGTGGGGTCGTTCATGCGGGGAGTCCCTTCTCCAGCAGGTCGGCCAGGGCGCCGGCGATGGCCCCGGTCGTGTGGTCATCGACGAAGGCCCATTGGCCGTTGGGGTTGCACTCGTAGAAGCGCCACACCCCGTCACGGCCCAGGGCGAAGTCGAATGCGCCGAAGGCCAGGCCGAAGGTGTGCAGGTAGGTGCGTATGCCGTTGCGGACCGGTCCGGGCACGTCGATGGGGTCGTAGGTGATCCGGTCGTACTCCATGCGCCAGTCCAGATGGTCGCCGTCGATGGTGATGCGGGTGGCGAACAATTCGGTGCCAACGGCCGCTATCCGTACGTCGGCAACCTTGTCCACGGCCTGTTGGAACAGGTGGGGGCAGGCGGAGACGCCGTCCCCGATCTCGCCGGCTTGGACTGGCCGGACCCAGATCGTGCGCAGTTCGCCGTCCTGGCGGTACTCGGTGGAGCGCAGCGGCTTGTAGACCACCGGGCCGTACTCCTTCGTGAAGGTGCGGGCGGCCTCGGGATCGTTCGTGATCAGCGTCGGGGGGACCTCGAGCCCCGCCCGCAGGGCGGCGGTGATCTGGCGGGGCTTGTACTCGGCGCCCGAGTTGCGGTGCGGGTGATTGACGTACAGGCAACCGGGAAGGGCGGCCAGGAGCCCGCTCAGGCCGTGCCGGACCTGGGCCGCGGCGAACTCCCGCTCTTGGTCGTCCAGGCCGCCAGGGGCGGCGTAGCGGGACGGGCGCCGGTAGTAGACGGCCCTGGCGTGGTCCAGGCCGAGGGAGCGGGTTGGGGTGGTGAGCGGGCCGTGCCATGAGCGGCCGGCGCCCGCGTGGGCGGAGAACGTCACGTCACCCGGTTGGCCGGGGTCGAGCCGCACGACCGGGATGTCCCGGCCGTGCAGCTCGGTGATGACGTGGTCCGCCGTCAGGTCATCCAGCGCGGTCAGGACGATGACCGGACGAGGAGAGGTCATCGGTCAGTCCTGGTCGCTTTCCTGGTCGTGGCCCTCGTCGGCGTTCGACGGGCCGGAGCCGTCGCCCTGGCTGGTGCGGGTCTTGGTCTCCTTGCCGGTGCCGGTGCCGTGCTTGCCCATCTCCATGGGCCGGCCATGGACGTCGTGGTAGAGGGTGGTCTGCGTGTCGGGGTCGAGCCGTACGGCGGTCCCGGCGTTGGTGATCAGCGACGGGTAGGGCTCCATGCGGGTCAGACCCCATGGCTGAACGGTTGGGTTCATGAGCGCTTCCTTTCCTCGATCGCTTGCGGAGAGTGCCCTCCCCGATGTCGTGGGCTGACCAGGCCCCGGCGTCGGGAAGGGCTGGCCGCCTCGGGGGAAGCGGCCGGGCCTTGTACGGCTACGGGAATGGAGTGGAGCCGTACAAGGAGCCTGAAGTTGGCCGGTCACGCTCCGGCCCCCGTATGGAGCTCGGCCCACACCCGTTTCCCCCACGGCAGGGAATCGACCTTCCACCGGTCGGCGAGCGCGGCGACCACGGCCAGGCCCCGCCCTCTCTCCTCGTCGAAGGGCGGCGTCTGCCGGACGGGGCGTTGCTGGGACATGTCGACCACGGCCACCCGGACGCGGTCCGGCCGCGGTCGGGAGACGGTCACCCGCAGGTTGCGGCACTCGGTGTGCTCGACGGCGTTGGTAACCAGCTCGGACACGATCAGCACGCCCGTATCGATCAGGCCGGGCAGGTTCCAGGTGTTGAGGGCGGCGGCCACCAGGAGCCGGGCGCGGCGCGCGGATGCGGCCTCGCGAGGCATGGTCTGGGTGTACGCGGGAACGCCGGTCGCGGCGGGGTGTGCGGTCATGATCATTGGTCGCCTCAGCGGTTCCGGTGCCGCCGCCCGCCCCGGACGAGGGACGCAAGGGGGGGCAGCAGCAGATCAATGCGCCACGCATTTGCACGCGGCGTGTCCGACGCCAGTACAACGGCGTTCTGCCTGAGGCCGGGAGGAAAGTTCCGCCGGGTGTTGAGTGCACGGGACCGGAAATTTCGGGGGCGCGCGGTGCCGCTGCCCTGCGCCTGATGGCTACCTTGGGGCCCATGGAGGGCAACGAACGCCTGAGCCGCCGC
Source organism: Streptomyces sp. NPDC053079 (assembly GCF_044546695.1). NCBI lineage: Bacteria > Bacillati > Actinomycetota > Actinomycetes > Kitasatosporales > Streptomycetaceae > Streptomyces > Streptomyces sp. NPDC053079. Next base: position 1,126,508 of record NZ_JBITZJ010000002.1, on the reverse strand, counting down.
ATGGCCGACGCGGGATACAAACAGGCCGAGCTAGCTGAGAAGGTCGGCGCCCTCATGTCCGCCGGATATCACGGGACGGTCAGTGATCGCACGGTCCGCAACTGGCTTCGAGGGAAGACACGTTGGCCGCACCCCCGTCACCGGGAAGCATTAGAGAAGCTTTTCGGATGTACGGCCGAGCAGCTCGGCTTCATCCCCCCGCCACCAGAAGATGAGGAAGAGTCCGTGCGCCGCCGAACCTTCGCGGCCGCCGCCACCGGAACCGCTGTGGCCGCCGCCGTTCCCGCCCTGGCCACCCCCAAGCGCGTCGGCATGTCCGACGTCGAACGCCTTCAGGAAAAGTTCGCCGCGATCATCGCCACCGACCACCGCGTCGGCGGGCGAGTCAGCATCGAGACCCAGGCCCAGGGTCTCGCCGGCGAAGCGCTCGCCCTCCAGTCACGCGGTACCGCGAGCCAGCGAACCCGCGGCGCGCTCTACGCCACCGCCGCCTCGTTCATCTCATCCGCGATGTGGGCCGCCATCGACGGCAAGCGGTTCGAGGCCGCACAGCGCCACCACGACCGCGCGTCCAGCCTGGCGGCCATGTCCGGGGACGTGGCCATCCAGTTCCGCATCTGGTCCCACGCCGGGAGCCTCTACCGCCACCTCGGCCGCCCGACCGACGCCCTGGCCGCCAACGACGTCGCCCGAAGCCTGCCGATCGTCCGCCGCGACCCGCTGTTCGCCTCCCTCGGCCACGCCCGGCACGCCGCCATCCACGGCCTGACCGGCAACCAGGGTGCCGTCCGTCGCTCGCTCGGCTACGCCCAGGACGCCCTCGAACGGGCCGCCGACGACGAGCCGCGCCCTGTATGGATGGCCGCTTTCTACGATCAGGCCGAACTCGACGGCCTGGCCGTCGCCGCCCTCATGGCCCTCGGCCAGTACGAGGATGCCGAAGCCCGTGCCCACCGCAGCCTCGCCGGGCTCCGCCCGTACATGCACCGCTCCCGCGCCATCACCACCGCCCGCCTGGCCCGCGCACAACTCGGGCAAGGCTCCGTCGAGGCCGCCGTGACGACCGCCAGGACCGTGCCGGCGGAAGGGATCGCCCACCCCCGAGTCGCGGGGATGCTCAACGACTTCGGCCGTAGGCTCAACGCCACCGCGCCCGGCAGCACGGCCGCCCGCACCTGGGACCAGTACACCCACGACGCCTAAGGAGCCGCGTGACCACCGCCAGCAGCCGCATCATCCTGCGCCACGCCACCGACATCGACCCCGTGTGGGAGACCCTGATCGAGGTCTATGCCGAGGTTCGCGCCGACCAGCTCCACCGCCCGCACTACTCGGTCGAGCGGTATGGCGAGCGCCTGGCCCGCCATGCCCATGACCCGGGGTGGGAGGCCGTCGTCGGCTACGACGGGGACGAGCCCGTCGGCTACGCCTACGTCAACACCCTCACCCCGGGTGACCGGTGGTGGCAGCGCATGACGACCCCGCTCCCCGAGGACTGCACCACCACACCCACGGTCGCGCTGAAGGAGATCATGCTGCGGGAGGCGTGGAGGAAGACCGGAGCCGCCCGGCGTATCCATGACGAGCTGCTGGCCGGCCGCCCGGAGAAGCGTGTGTCCCTGCTGGTGAACCCCGAGGCCGGCGGCGGCAAGGTGCTGGCGCTGTACGAGTCGTGGGGGTACGAGAAGATCAGCGAGCAGCAGCCGTCACCGGACGGGCCAACTCTGACGGCCATGCTCCGCGAGATCCGCTGATAGGCCACGACCGCAGCGGCACCCGGTCACATGGGCCGCTGCGGTCGTGTGTAGAGCCATGTGAGCTACAGGCCAGTGCCTGCCACAGGGTTGTCTTCCCACTTGTCGGCGTCGTCGATGTAGCCGAGCAGGGCCTTACTGCCATCCGCCCATCCACCGTGTCGGCCGATCTTCACGATGTCATGGCCAGCCTTCCGGGAGGCGTTCACGAACCCGCGACGCAGGGAGTGGCTCCGCCACCGCCCCTCCAGCTCTGCAGCCTCCATGCTGCGCTCGACGATGTCCGAGGCGGCTTCGGCCGTCATCCGCCCGGATGGGTCGCCGATCGGCTTGCCGCCCCGAAACATCGGTGGCGCCACGCGCCCGTGCCGGTCGATACGGACGAACAGCGGCCCCTCGGTCCGCCCCACCTCAGCCATCGCCATCACCAGGGCGCGGAAGGCCCGTACGGGGCACGTGCTCGGGACGCTCCCGAACGGGATCGCGGTCTGGGTGAACTCTTTCTTCTTCACCCGATAGATCGGGACCTCCAGCCCCTCCTCCACGTCCGTGAAGTCGGGGATGTCGAGCGGCACCAGTTCGGAGCCGCGCCCAGCGACGGCGTAGCCGATGAGCATCAGGGCGGCGTCCCGCTTACCGATCAGCGTGTTGCGGTCCAGAGTCGCGAGGGCCTTCCGGAGTGCGGGCGGCTCGGCGGGCGTGGCCTTGCGCGGTTGAGCGGCCGGGGACTTGGTGAGGGCCAGATGCTCGGCGTAGCCGCGCAGGACCATGCGGGCGGCCTTAGTCTCCGGTGGAGTGTGGCCGGCCAGGCGGTGAGCGGTACGGATCGCGGACAGCGCGCGCTCGATCGCTGTGACGGAATAGGTGCGGCCGGTCCGCGGGCGGATGGTCCGCGTGCACCAGGCGGTGTACTCGACGACGGTCTCCGCGGTGGCCGGCAGGGAGCGGCGCCCGACGCTTGTGCACCATTCGGTGAAGCGGGCCCAGTCTCCGGCGTAGTTGCGGCGGGTGGAGGTCGCGGTCCCAGCCGCGATGGCGTCCCGGGCTTCCTGGGACAGGTGGGTGTCGATCGTCGATTCGACTGCGATGGGCGGCGCGGATGCTGCGGGGAGGATCTCGCCGGTCACACTAACTCCCTTGCTGGCTCCAGAGAATAAACATTATCAGGAGCCAGGGCGGAATTGCCTGAATCCAGCCCTCCATCAACCGCATAGGCGTCCTCCCCCGCCTTGAGCGCGGCGACCAACTCGACCGCTTCCCGCCCGTACCGCACCTGCTCGGCGGACGTCATCAGCACTGGCGCTCACCCAACGGCGGCTGCTACTACTCGTCGACCTGGTCGACAAGCCCGAGCAATGCGCGTGCCGGTTCCGTGCCCAGTCTTCCGTCCGTCCGAAGCGCCAGCCGATGCCCCAGCCCGAACCGCTTCCGCGCCAGACGTCCGACCAGTTCCGTCAGCACCGCGTCCGGGGACACTGGCCCCCACCACTCCCCGCCAAGCTGCACCGCTCCCTTCTCCGCCGCCCCCAGTCCGTACAAGGCGACGTCGTCTGCCAGCGGCAGACCGAGTTCCAGCAGCCGCCCATGTACCACCTCCACCTCCGTGACATGTGCGTCCAGAGCAGCAAGCAGACGCTCCATGGCGTTCTGCACACTCCTGGCAGCCTGTGCGGCCTTCCTGCGACTCCGATCGAGCCGCAGGATCAACTCCTCCAGCTCGACCACATGCGGCTCCTCTGTGGTCAACCGCGCCGCCCGAGCGGCCTCCTGTGCGGCCTTCCGCTTACGCATCTCTGACACCCGAGCATGCAGACGCGCCTGCTGCCGATCGATGTCCCGCAGCGTGTCCGGGCTGGCGTTGCCCGACTCCAACCGCTCCACGTCTGCGCGAAGCTTCGCAATCTGTTCCTCGACACCCGCGATTTCAGTGTCAGTGATGTTGTGGGACACGGTCATACCGAACTCCTTGACATCGTTGTCAGACCGGCCAGTCGTGCGAGTGTGCAGGTTGAGGTTGTGGAGCTTCTGGACATGGCGCCGAGCGAGTCCGGCCTTGCGTGCGGCGTTGAGTTCGTCTCGCTGTTGACGGTCGTTTTGGATCTTGCGTCGTGCAGCTTCAATGCGTTCACGGACTATGTCATCGACGTTCATGCGGCCTTCTCGTGGTGGCGGTCGGTCAGTGGAGGGGCTGAGTGTTAGTACGGCCTGGCGTTGGTGCGGTCAGGCGCTGGTGTGGCTGTCAGCGTTGCGACGGCCTGGGGTTGCACGGTCTGTTGGTACGGCCCCGCCTTCCACACCTTCTGGTTGACCTGGGGATACGGCCCCTCGCCTTCTCCCTCATCTACTCCTCGTCTTCTGTTCCTTCGAACGCTTTCGAAGGTGCGGCTAACTAGAAGTGGAGGAGAAGATGAGGAGAAGTCGCGGGGTGGAAAACAGCAGGTCAGAAGGAAGATGGGGAAGATGCGGAGCGCGTATAAGGAGGAATCATCCATCGGCATCCCCCGCGGTCGGGGCGGAGCCAGGTAGGCGCCAGACCCAATGGGCGTTGTGGACGCCGGCGGGCTTGTGGCTCTGGACGTTCAGCTTCTTCTTCGCTTCCCGGAGTGCGTTGGGGGAGATGCCCGCTCCTCGGGCCGCGGCCTGGACGTCCTTCGGTGTGGCCTCGCCGCCGCGTGCGGGGTCAATCAGGTAGTCCTCTAGCCATTCGACAGCCTCGCTTCTCTCCACGCGGTCCACGCCTCCGACGGCGTTCTCGTCGCGCATGACGTCCCGGACGGAGGTGTTCGTCTCGGGGCCAAGCGCGAAGCGAGAGACGTACGAGGGCCCCTCTTCGGTGTCCACGGCGCAGGGTTGGATCACATAGGTGTGTGACGGCAGTCCGAGCCGACCGAGGTTGTTCTTCTCCAGCGACATCACGAACTGTTTCTCGCCGTCCTCGGTGTCCCTCTCGGCGAAGGCGATGAGCGAGCGGATGAGCTGGCCGAAGGCACCAGATCCGGCGACGCGCGCGAGGGGGTCGGCGGCTCCGGCCTTCGTGAAGTGCGCCAGGCCGAGGATGGTGAAGTGGTACCGGTCGGCAGCAGCAACAAGCGGTTCGAGGGCTTGGCGGACCTCGGCTGCTCGGTAGTCGTTGATGTTCTTGTCGATGAGCGAGAGAAGGGGATCGGCGACGACGAGGGCGACGCTGTACGCCTCGGCGGCCTTCCCGAGGAGTGATGTGTCGATGGGCAGGGTCAGGCGGGCGTGGGGCTCGTTGTCGTCCCTGACGTCGATGCGGAAGACGAGGTCCAGGTCCGCGCCGGCCGCGATGAGGCGGGGGGCGATGGTGTACGTCCAGGAGTCCTCTGCCGCCGCGTAGATGACGCCGCGTGGCTTGCCGAGGAGTTCGCCGGGCAGGGTGCCGGTGGTGATGCGAGCGGTCATCCAGACGGCGAACTGTGACTTCCCTAGCCCTGGGCCGCCCGCGGCGATGGCGAGCGAGTACATGGGGATGCGGCCGTGTGATGTGGGCGCGGCCCCGTTGGGGGTGGTGTCCCATAGCCATCGAACGGGCTTGATCTTAATCTTTGAGGCGGGCGTGAGAACCAGTTCACGTGGGGCGGCGCCGTCTGGCAGCGCCTCATCCGGTGGTGGCTCGTCAGGCCATGGGGTGTCATCGGCGGCCCGCGGCTGTGGGACGGGCGTGGTGCTCAGCAGCCGCACCGCCGGGTCAACCTCCGGCGGTGCGGCCATGTCGTCGTACGTGGTCAAGCTCTGTTCTCCTGACCGGGTGTCGCACTGCGCTGAAGGTCGACCTGCCCGTCGTTGATCAGGTGGCGGTACCAACCAGGTCGCCCGGGGATGGCGACGGGGGGCCAACCGGGCGATGCCCTGACGACGTGTACCGGCTTGATCTGTGCACGTCGGGCGCGGAGTTCGTCGGCAGTGAGCCGACGGGCGAGCGCCGGAGCGATTGCGCGGGCGGCGGCGTTCGCCTCCTCGGTGACGATCGAGTACCAGCGGTCCGGGTCCTCGTCGAGAAGCCGGTCCAACCACAACTCATGGGCCCGGCGGCGGCGCCACAGTTCGGCGGCCTCGATGATGGCGGCGGCGCGCCGGGGGTCCTCAGCACGGAGCTGGACCCAAGCGGGGCTCCCGTACTCCGGCGCCTCGGCGACGCCGAGGGCGGTGTGCTGCTGCTCCGCCCACAGGCCCGTGATGTCTCCTGCGGTGGCGTTCTCCGGTACCGCTCGCAGGGGGCGCCCCCGCCCTGCGAGCGAGCGGGGACGGAGGTCTTGGCCGGTCACTGGGCAGCCTCGGCTTCGGCGAGGCTGAACAACTCCCGGACTCGCGAGGTGACGCCTGCGGGGTCTCCGGTCCGGATGACGAGACTTCGCACGATCCGGTATAGCTCGGCCTGGTCACCTTCGCTGGCGGCGATGAGGTCGTCCAGCTGCTCCACCGCCTGATCAACGGCTTGGGTGGCCTCCGGGGCGAGGGTGCGGCGGGCGTGCAGCAGGGTCTCCACCGCAGGCAGGCCGGGCGGGACGATGAGGACCGGCCGGCCTTCGAGTTCGACGTGGAGAGGGACGCCGCCGAGCAGATCGGCACCGGGGCCAGCTTCGACCTTGAGGACGCCGTGGATGCCGAGGAAGACATCCAGCGCCCTCATTTCCGCGGTGGCGGGCGTGATCGCCGTGGGCCAGGTTGCCGGGCGCTGCTGGGGGTCAGCGTGCTCACTGGCGATCTCTGAGGCGACCGTGAGATTCTGCATGTGCGTCCTCATTTCTGAGCGATTGACCCCGGGTCGCTGCCAGGCGATGAGCCCGGGGCTTTGTCGTGGACGTGGGCCGCCAGTGGGATTGCCGTCCTGCTGGCGGCCGTCGAGCTTTAGGCGGCGAGGGGCCGCCGAGGCGCTGGTACCGGAGCGGGCCGCAGGAGCACTCGAAGGCGCGCCTGCTGCTCGGCACTGAGAGGCGGGGCGGCATCGACAAGATCAGCGATGCTTTGCCAGTAGGCCGCTTCGTACCCGTTGCCCAGTTCGCGCGCAATGCGGGCCCGTTCGGCGGCCCTCACGCGACCTCCACCTTCTGGCCCTGGTCGGGACTGCGGACTCCCAGGACGTCAGCGAGGAGCAGTGCATGTACCCCGCGAGGGGCGCTCTTGCCCTGCTCCCAGCGATAAACCGTTGATGGGCTACAACCGATCGCGTCGGCAATCTCCCACAGCGTCAGGTGCCGGCTCTTTCGCAGGTCGCGAGCCTCACCGTTTGCGACCAGACAGCGCACGGCGCTAATTCGCCGAAGGTCATCGGGACTCATGCAAGAAGTACAGCATTCCGAGGCCCGTTGCGCAACGCTTCTACGCACGTTGTGAAACGCTCCCGCTCCGTTGAGGAACGAACTATGGCAGCGTTGCGCAACGCCGATGCAAGCGTGATGATGGCCGCATGCCTCTTACCCACCACGCCGCCTACATCAAGGGACCCCAGCCGATCGAAGGGGCCGAGGGCCTGGCGTCGGTCGAGGTCTCGTTCGTGCCAGCAGATCAGTCCGATCTCCTGATCACCTGGCAGTACGTGTATCGCGAAGGCGAAGCCATGCAGCCCTGCGGCTTCAAGGTCGAGCCGGCCCCGGGAGTGGCTGCAGGGTCTCGCCAGCAAGTCGGCGCTACGGTCGTCCGAGAACTTCCCCTGGCCCGTCTGGAGCGCGCCGCCAGGGGCCTCTTTGAGTTCTCATACAGGGGCCCACGAGAAGGCGTAGTCCGCATGGGCAAGCAGGACGCTGCCACCATCTCCGAGGCCGCCCAAGCCATGGTCCGCGAGCTTCATCCGGATCTCGACGAAATGGCCGGCGCGGGCGCTGCTCGCCGCTGGAAGCGACTCGTGCGCCTGGCGGAAGTCGTCCAGGAGTATCAGATGGCGCTGGCGAGGGGTGATAAGTCGCCAGCGGCGACGGTTGCCGAGGCCCGGGGCGTAGCACCGGCCACCGTGCGCAGTTGGGTGCATCAAGCGCGTAAGGAAGGCTTCGACACGGTCGTGGACCTGAACGAGTTCACTCACCTCTTCCCTGGCGTCATCGAACGCGTCGTCGTCAATACGGACCGTCCAGGCGAACCCCAGGCAATCTTGTCCGTGAGCGACAACAGCAAGCCCCACAGCACCCAGGGCGGGATGCCTGGCGGTTCAGACACCTGAGCACGACAGACGGAAGGGCCTGCACCTATCAGCGCAGGCCCTTCGTCGCGATCAGGAGACGGGGGTCTTCCACTCGATCGCGACGGCCCGCGGATCGAAGTACGTGGTGCTCACGCCCGGCTTGTATCCCGGCGGCCGGCCTCGCCGCGCTGGCAGGATCCGTACCGTCATGAGGGCATCGACGATCGCCCGCCGCTTGTCCAGGTGGTAGGTCGGCCACTGCTTCTCGATCTCGTCCGTCCCGAGGGGAAGCGCGCCCAGTACGGAGCCCTTGGCAAGGGCGGCCATCTCCGCCTCAAGCTTCTCTAGCCGTTTACGCGTCAGCGCCGTTCCGTCAAGCATCTGCTGGCGGGTGATGAGGTCATCGACGTAGTCAGCCGCGAGACCGTCCAGCTTGGCGCGTAGCGCATTCGCAGCGGCCGCAAGGTCCTCGCGCTTCCCCTTCTCCGGCGGAGGCGGGAGAAGGAGTTCCACGGCGTCCGGGCGCTGGAGGCGATCGATCGCGACTCGCTCGACGTACTCGTCGAGCGGTCCCGAGACCCGCGTTACGTGACCACCGGAGCGACACCGGTAGGCCGGCACGTGTTCGTGACCGCTGCCCTTCCCCGAGGTGGAGCAGCGCATGGTCTCCGGGCACAGTGCCATCTCGCACTCGCCGGGATTGTCCTCGCAGTCGTGGCCAGGGCGATCGGGGTCCTGGGCTGTCTGGCAGACCAGCGTTCCGCAGAAGTAGAGGCCCGATCCGAGCCAGACGCGCGCGTTTCCTGGCGTGGTTCGGCGCTCCGGGTTCATCAGAATGTCCCTGCAGGCCCGCCACTTCTCTTCAGCGACGATGGGCGCCCACGCGGCCCGGCCGACGATCTCACCCTTGTGCTCCATCAGCCCGGCGTTCCGGGGCCTCAGTAGCAGGCCCCGCAGTTCCTCGGGCGCCCATTCCTTTGACTCCGGCTCGCCGCGGGTGCCGTCTTCCTGCTTGTACCGGCGCGCGACCGTCCGAACCTCTTTGGCCGCCCAGTACCGGCAGATGGACCGGAGCGAGTCACCGGCGATGACGGCGTCCGTTGCCTTCTCCGTGTACCAGGCTTCGGACTCGATCGCGTTGTTGGCGGCCGTACCGCACGCCAGGCACTCGCGCTCCAAAGAGAAGCCCTGGCCGCCGGGGCAGTTTGAGCACTCCAGGGTTCTCGGTGTGACCCCATCCGCTTCGTAGCCGAACGGACGGGGGCCGCCCCGGTACGTGCCTTCGCGGACGTTGTCGGCCTTCGCATCGCGGACCCGTTCGGCGATCTCCTCCGACTCCTCCTGGGCGTCGATGGCGGCACGTCGGGCCTGGGCCCGTCCCTCAGCCGTGTTGAGGTTGTAGCGGCCGGCCTTGATGGTGTCGATGGCGATGTCCCGTTCTTCCGCCAGGTCGAGGAAGGCAAAAGCGTCACGCCAGTTGCGTTGCAGCCGCTTTACCGACAGAGCGAGGACGGCGTCAGCCTCCCCGGTTCGAAGCATCTCAAGGAGGCGCTGGTACTTGGGGCGAGGCTTGCCGGAGTATGCCGACACGTCGTTCTCGACCAGGACCGCGACGACATCCCACTCGTTCCGGTCGGCGCGTTCACGGCATACCTTCTCTTGGCGGGCCACTCCCCACCGCTTGCCCTCTCGGTCGTCGCTGATGCGGCAGAGGATCACCACTCGGCGACGGGGGCGCTGAGCCTGCGTCGTGGTCATGGGAAGACGGTAGCGCGCTAAAAGCGTCTTGCTCTAGTCATTGACAGGTCGAACCCCGAACCGCTCTTGGGCACGGATGCCGGGCTCAGCCCCACGGTCAGCTTCTTCTGCGGCCACTGGGCCCCGGAGTTCACCACCGCGGCGCGCACCCGGTCCCTGCTCTCGACCAGGCTCTTGTCGGGCAGCCCCACCAGCGTGAAGGCGGCCACTCCGGGCTCGAGGTCGGCCTGGACCTCGACCACCACCCCTTCGACCCCGACCAGGGTCACCGAGCACGTACGGGCGAAGCCCATCAGGCCACCCCCTTGACGTGCTCGACGAGGGGCGCACCTCGGTCGGGCACCACCACGCCCACCAGGTCGATCCGCACGCCCCCCGGCGGCGCACCGCCGTGCCGGGCCAGCCAGTGCCCGGCGAGCCGCCGCAGCCGGTCGGCCTTGCCGGCCCGGACCGCTGCCATCGGATGTTCGTACGACCCCTGTCGCCGGGCCTTGACCTCACAGATGACCAGGACGTCGCCGTCCAGCGCCACGATGTCGATCTCGCCCGCGCGGCACCGCCAATTGCGGGCAAGCACGGTCATTCCAGCCTCGGTCAGCCTCCGCACCGCCAGGTTCTCCCCGTAGCGGCCGAGTCCCCCTCGGGCGTTCATCGGCACCACCTCCGGTGCCGACTATGGAGCCCCCGCCGATCGCTATGGGATCTTGGTGGACAACCGGTGGAATGTGGACAACTTCGTCACCCACACGCGCCACACGGGACTCATGTCCCCACAGGACTCATGTCCCCGGAAGGTCCAGATCGCTCTTGTTGAGCTCCTCGATGTTCACGTCCTTGAACGTGAGCACCCGCACCTGCTTCACGAAGCGCGCGGGCCGGTACATGTCCCACACCCAGGCGTCCGCCATCGAGACCTCGAAGAAGACCTCGCCCTGCACGGAGTGCACCTGCATCTCGTAGTCGTTCGTGAGATAGAAGCGCCGCTCGGTCTCGATCACGTATTTGAACAGACCGACGACGTCGCGGTACTCCCGGTAGAGCTTCAGCTCCATCTCGGTCTCGTACTTTTCGAGGTCCTCGGCGCTCATGGCATGTTCCCCTTCAGCCGTGCGTCCCCCCATTGTGCGTCAGGCGCGCTCAGTCTCCAGGAGCACCGGCGTACTCGGGGGTCCCTCGTCGAGCAGCGTACGCAGCAGCTCGGCGAGCCTGGTCGGGTACACCGTCTCACGGGTGGCGAACAGTTCTTCGCAGGTCCACCAACGCAGTCCCGTGACGCTGCGCCGCTCCAGCTCCGTACCGCCACCGGTCCAGGCGGGCGTCTGCGCGGTACGGGCGAGGTAATACCGTTCGTCCTGGTCCCAGCGCCGGCCGTCGAAGGGGAAGGAACAGGTCCGCGTCCACAGCACCGGGCCCAGCTCGACGTCCGTGATCCCGGTCTCCTCGGCCAGTTCACGGCGCGCCGCCTCCTCCCAGCCCTCGTCGCCCTCCAGCCCGCCGCCCGGGGTGAACCACCAGGTGAGCGTCGGGTCGCCGGGCTCGAAGCCGTGCATCAGCAGCACGCGGTCGGCAGGGTCGAGCAGGATCACCCGCGCGGCCCGGCGCAGGCCGCCGCCGATCGCACCGGAGTCAGCCATGGGGCACCGCCGCCTTCCCACGGCCCGCGAGCCGCCGTGCCAGCGGCCCGTACGCCGCACCTCCCAGGATGAGCACGGCACCCACGACGGCGCACGTCACGATCAGCGGCAGCGGCCCGGGCCGGGACGTGCCGCCGGGCAGGGAGTCGAACGCGCCGGGCCGCTCGATCATGCCCCAGCCGGACAGCGGCCAGGCCTTGGCGTCCACGCGCGCCCGTACCGCGTCGCGCGGCACCGTGCCCTGGCCGCCGTCGGTCATATGGGTGCGGGAGTCCACCGAGGTGATGCGGTGGTCGCCCAGGAGGAAGAGCCGGTCCGGGGGCACGGTGGCGGAGAAGCCGCTGGGCGAGGCCTGGCCGGGGGTGTGGAGATAGGGCTCCTCGACGGCCACGCCGTTGATCGTCAGCCGGCCCTGCCGGTCGCAGCACTCGACCTTGTCGCCGCCGATGCCGACGACGCGCTTGATCATCGGATCGTTGCCCCAGACCCGGTCCTCGAAGACGACGACGTCCCCGCGCCGCACCTCGCCGCCCGCTATCCGCTGGGCGAGAACCCGGTCGCCGATCCCGATGGTGGGCGCCATCGAGTCGGTCGGGACGGTGAAGGGCCGGTACAGGAACGCGGCCCAGGCGAAGGAGCCGAGGAAGAGCACACAGCCGACGGCCACGGCCAGCCCGGACAGTGCTCTGCCCGCGCGGCCGTGGCCGTCCTCGTCCCGCTCCATGTCGCGCATGTCCGTCCCCCGCGCCGCGTCAGGATCCACCGGGCGCGGACCGCACCCGGTGGAAGTCGGATTCCGAATGCCCAGGGGCATGGAATCGCACACTACCCGGCGGTAGGACGTCAGTCAGCCCCTCGTCGCGGCCTTCGTCACGGCCTTCGTCTCGGCCTTCGTCGCAGCCTGCTCCTCCAGCGCGCGCCGGCTGCGGCTGCGGCGCCAGAGCACCAGCGGCACCGCGCCCGCGAGCCCGAGCGCGGGCGGCGCCACCGCGGCCGCCGCGCTCAGCCCCGGCTGGTCGAAGGTGGACGGCACCGGCAGAGTGGACCAGCGGTTCACCGGCCAGGCCACGACGATCGCGCGCCCGACGACCTCGTCCTCGGAGACCGTGCCCTGGAACTTGTCGAGGTCCTGGTGGTAGCGCGAGTCGAGGGAGTCCTGGCGGTGGTCGCCCATCACCCAGATGCGGCCGTCCGGGACCTTGATCGGGCCGAAGGGCTTGTCACCGCAGGGGGTGTTGCCCGGGAAGATGTACGGCTCGTTCAGCGCCTTGCCGTTGACCGTCACCGGTTCGTTGTTGCCCTTGCACTCCACCGTGTCGCCGCCGACCGCGATGACCCTCTTGATCAGGTCCTTCTCCTCCGCGGAGGGCATCAGACCGATGAAACTGAGCACCTTCTGGACGGCGCCGGCCACCGGACCGTTGTCGGTGGTGGCCGTCTCGCCCAGCCAGCCGCCCGGATCGTGGAAGACGACGACCTCGCCGCGCTCGGGCTTCGACCCGAACCACGGCGTCAGCTTGTCCACCAGCACCCGGTCACCGCGCTGGAGGGTGTTCTGCATCGACTCGGAGGGAATCGAGAACGCCTGCACCAGGAACGTCTTGATGATCAGCGCGAGCAGCAGGGCGATGCCGACCAGGATCGGCAGTTCCTTCCAGAAGGATCGTTGCTTCTTGGGCTCCCTCGTACGCGGCTCCGAACCGCCCGCTCCCCCGGCGCCCGCCTCGGGCGTCACGGTCGCGGCGCCCGGCTCCGCGGCGGGTCCGTCGGTCGCCTGGGACCTGGCCTCCTCGGGCGCGACGCCCGCGGACTCTCCGGACGACTGCCCGAGCGCCTCGTCCGTCCGCCCGGGCCGCTTCTCGGGCTCTCCGTGACCGGAACGCGCGCCGACCGCCAAATCCCCCACATCCACTCCTCACTCCACGCTGCCGCCTGTCGCACAAACGACGCAGGCCCACCACTCCCATAACGAGCGGGAGTTCCGCAGGGGTCGGGAGCCGGATCAACCCTTCTTGATCCGTGGAGGACACACTATGCGGCGAAGCGTCCGCACGCGTCCCCGTCTGCGGCGCGTCCCGTACCGAAGCGAAGGGCTCCGGTTCCGACAGCCCCTTCCAGTGCCCCACCGGCCATGCGACGACCACCGCACGCCCCACCACCAGGTCTTCCGCGATCGTGCCCTGGCCCTTCTCGTCCAGGTGATAGCGCGAATCCGCCGAGTCCGAACGGTGGTCCCCCATGACGAAGAGCCGGCCGGCCGGCACCTTCACCTCGAACTTCAGCTGCGAGGGCGGATTGCCCGGATGGACGTACGGCTCGAGCAGGGGCGTCCCGTTGACCGTGACCCTGCCGTCGTTGTCGCAACACTTGACCGTATCCCCGCCGGTGCCGACCACACGTTTGATCAGGTCCTGCTCGTCGGCCGAGGGCAGCAGGCCGATGAAGGCCAGCAGCTGCTTCGCCTGCTTGATCCCCACCGGGTCCCGGCCCCCGTACGACTGCTCCCCGTCCAGCCAGCCCCCCGGGTCCTTGAAGACCACCACGTCGCCCCGCTCCGGCCGGGTCCCGAACCACGGCGTCAGCTTGTCCACCAGCACGCGGTCGCCGATCTGGATGGTCTGTTCCATCGAGCCCGACGGGATGACGAACGCCTGTAGGAGGAAGGTCTTCAGCACCAGGGCGATCAGCAGGGCCACGCCTATGAGGATCGGCACCTCCTTGGCGGCCGACCGGCGCTGCCGGCGCCGCTTGATCCGCGTCGCCGCCTTCCGCCGGGCCGCCCGGCCACCGGCCGGGGGCGGCGACGCCGGCCCCGCCCCGGAGCCCCTGCGGTGCCCCGCCGGAGCCGTACCGGCCTCCGCGGTACGCGCGGAGGCATCCGCGTCCATCCGGGCCCGGGCGCCCGCGTCGGTCCGGGCATGGGCACCGGCGTTCGTCCGTGCATGCGCACCGGCGCCCGTACGGGCCTCCGCATCCGTCCGCGCCTCCGTACGCCCCCGGCTACCCATGCGGGCCGCCGAGGTGACCCCCGCCCGCGCCGTGGCCCGGATCGCCCGGATCCGGTACGTCGGTGAACGCACCCGGCCGCTTGAGCGAGGTCATCCGGCCCAGGGGCCAGCCGATCCAGTCGGCACGGCCGATGACATGGTCCAGCGGGACCGTGCCACCCCCGGGCTCGCCCAAGTGGTCACGGGAGTCACGGGAGTCACTGCGATGGTCACCCATGACCCATAGCTTGCCCTCCGGCACCACGATGTCGAACGGCACTTGGGAAGGTTCGTCACCGGGGAACAGATAGTCCTCGAGCACCGGCCGGCCGTTGACCTCCAGCCGCCCGCGCTTGTCGCAGCACCGGACCCGGTCGCCGCCGACGCCCACGACCCGCTTGATGTAGTCGGTCGCCGCCGGCCGCATCAGCCCGACGGACGACGCGCCCTTGCGCACCAGCGCGGCCACCGGGTTCTCGGCCGGCCTGGTCTGGACGAACGAGTCGGTGCCGTCGAAGACGATCACATCGCCCCGGTGCGGCTCGTTACCGAAGCGGTAGGCGAGCTTGTTGACCAGTACCCGGTCGCCGATCTGAAAGGTGCTCTTCATCGATCCACTGGGGATCAGAAAAGGCTGCACAACGTAGCTGCTGACCAGAAGCACGAAGACCAAACAGACGATCAGCAACAGCCCGGCCCGGCGCAGCGGGCCGCCGCCGGCCAGCCACTGCCGCGCACGGGCGGGAAAACGCGCGGAGCGCGACCGCCGTCCCTCCCCCTCGTCGGGGTCGGGAGAGCGGTCGCGCTCCGGAAGCTGTGCGAGCTGTGCGTCGGTGTCCATCGGACCGAAAGCCTATCCGGCCGGTCCTGGACTCCGGCGAGAAGCTCAGTTGTCGCGCTTCTCCTTGATCTTCGCGGCCTTGCCGCGGAGCTCACGGAGGTAGTACAGCTTGGCGCGACGGACGTCACCGCGGGTCACGAGCTCGATCTTCTCGAAGATCGGGCTGTGCACCGGGAAGGTGCGCTCGACGCCGACGGAGAAGGAGACCTTGCGGACCGTGAAGGTCTCGCTGACGCCCGCACCCTGGCGGCGGATGACGACACCCTTGAACTGCTGGATGCGGGAGCGGTTGCCCTCGATGACGCGAACGTGGACGTTCACGGTGTCGCCGGGGCGGAAGGCCGGGACGTCGGTGCGCAGGGAGGCGCCGTTGACGTTGTCGAGCAGGGAGGACATGAGCGTCTGCTTCCTCGCCGATGCCACAGGTCATCAGCGGAATTCGTGCCGAAAGTGAAGGGTGCCGAAAGCGCCGGGCGGACGTCGTTCCCCCTGTGGCAGGGGCGTGCGCCGGACGCAAGGCAACGGCTTATTCTTCCACGACCGGGCCCAGACGCCCAAATCGGCCGTCCTCGCCCGGCGCCCAGCCCAGGATCGAGAGCATCTCGCGGTCCTTCTTGTCGAAGGCGGCGGGGTCGGCCCGTTCGATCAGATCCGGCCGGTTCGCGGTCGTGCGCCGGAACGCCTCGTCGCGGCGCCAGCGGGCGATCTTGCCGTGGTGGCCGCTGAGCAGGACATCCGGGATGCCTCGGTCGCGCCACTGCGGCGGCTTGGTGTAGACGGGGCCCTCGAGCAGGTCGGCCATGGCACCGGGCGCGAAGGAGTCGTCGCGGTGCGACTCGGCGTTGCCGAGCACGCCGGGGAGCAGCCGGGCGATGGCCTCGACCATCACCAGGACCGGGGCCTCGCCGCCGGCCAGCACATAGTCGCCGATGGAGACCTCGCGCACGTCGAGGCGGTCGCCGTACTCCTCGATGACGCGGCGGTCGATGCCCTCGTAGCGGGCGGGGGTGAAGACCAGCCAGGGCTTCTCGGAGAGCTCGACGGCGAGCTCCTGCGTGAAGGGCCTACCGCTGGGCGTCGGGACGACGATCACCGGGCGGTCCTCGCCCTGACCGGACTCGATGACCGAATCCAGCGCCTCGCCCCAGGGCTCGGGCTTCATGACCATGCCGGGGCCGCCGCCGTACGGGGTGTCGTCGACGGTGTTGTGCTTGTCGTGGGTCCACTCCCGCAGGTCGTGGACGCGTACGTCCAGCTGACCGCGGGCGCGGGCCTTACCGACGAGCGAGACGTTCAGCGGCTCGAGGTACTCGGGAAAGATCGTGACGACGTCGAGGCGCATTACTCCTGCCCCTCCTCGGCGTCGCGGGAGCTCGCGACCTCGGCCTGGTCGCCGTCGAGCAGGCCGCGCGGCGGGTCGACGACCGCCACCTGCCGGTCCAGGTCGATCTCGGTGACGATCTCGGAGACGAAGGGGATCATCACCTCGCTGCCGTCGGGCCGCTCGACGATGAAGAGGTCCTGCGACGGCAGGTGGGAGATCTCGGTGATCCGGCCGACGGCCGTGCCGTCGACGGTGATGACGTCGAGGTCCATCAGCTGGTGGTCGTAGAACTCCTCGGGGTCCTCGGGAGTCTCGTCCGGGTCCACCTCGGCGATCAGCAGGGTGTTGCGCAGCGCCTCGGCGGCGTTGCGGTCGCTCACGCCCGCGAAGCGCAGCAGCAGCCGGCCGCTGTGGACGCGGCCGGTCTCGATGGTCAGCGGCCCCGTACCCGCGGGGTCGGTGGCCAGCACGGCGCCGGGTCCGAGCCGCAGCTCGGGCTCGTCCGTGCGCACCTCAACCGTGACCTCGCCCTTGATCCCATGGGCGCGGCCGATCCTGCCGACTACGAGCTGCACGCTTTCACTCCGTTGAGAAGTTGAGAAGGGTTGCGGAAAAAGGCTGAGAGCCGGGGGCGTGATGCCCCCGGCTCTCAGTGTCTCGCAACCATCGATCGAGCGACCTCACGACCGACGGCCGCCGCCGCGTGAGCGGTGGCGGCCGGGCCGCACAGGTCAGACCTGGTCGACGTCGACGAGGTCGACGCGGATGCCGCGGCCGCCGAGGGCGCCCACGACGGTGCGCAGTGCGCGCGCGGTGCGGCCGTTGCGACCGATCACCTTGCCGAGGTCATCGGGGTGGACCCGGACCTCCAGCACACGCCCGCGACGCAGGTTGCGCGAGGCTACCTGGACGTCGTCGGGGTTGTCGACGATGCCCTTGACGAGGTGCTCGAGAGCCTCCTCGAGCATGCTCAGGCCTCGGTCGACTCAGCGGACTCGACCTCAGCGGCCTCGTCCTTCTTCTCCGACTTCTTCGCCTTCGGGGTGATGGCCTCACCCTTCGACGCGTCGGCGGCGTTCACGACGGCCTCGAAGAGACCGCTGTGGTCCTTCTTCGGCTCGGCCACGAGCATCGGGGCCGGGGCGGGCAGGCCCTTGAACTTCTGCCAGTCGCCGGTGACCTTGAGGATGGCCAGAACGGGCTCGGTCGGCTGCGCGCCGACGCTCAGCCAGTACTGGGCACGCTCGCTGTCGACCTCGATGCGCGAGGGGTTCTGCACCGGGTGGTACAGGCCGATCTCCTCGATGGCCCGGCCGTCACGGCGGGTACGGGAGTCGGCGACGACGATGCGGTAGTGAGGCGAACGGATCTTGCCCAGACGCTTCAGCTTGATCTTGACTGCCACTGGAGTGGTGTCTCCTGGTCTTGACGTGGTTGGGCACAACGAGATGCCACGTGGGGTTTGCGGTACTCGGGTGCCCGATGGACGCGTCAGCCGGAGGAGAGAGGGGTCCTATGCGACTGTCGAGTACAGCCACTCATTGTGCCACACCGCCACGCGGCCGCCGAACCCTGCCGGCGACCGCTCCGCTCAGCCGACCGAGACGGCCTCGGGGATCCGGAACGGCTGGCCACAGCCGCCGCACATGATCGGCGCCTGGGCGAGCACGGACGGAACGACCCGGACGTTGCGCCCGCACTGGCACACCGCCTTCACCCGGACACCGCCGCCGGAGGAGCCGTGGCGCGCCGCCGGGCCCCGGAAGGTGCGCGAGGTGTCGGCGGTGGTGGCGACCGTGTGGGCCTTCAGGGCGCGCTGGAGTCTGTCGATCGTCGGGCGGTAGCGCTTGCGCGCCTCCGGGTTGAGCACGACGAGCGAGAAACCACTGCTGGGATGCGGCTCCTCGCTGTGGTCGAGCCCGAGCTCCTCGGCGATCGCCAGGAACCGGCGGTTGTGGTAGCGGCCGGCACGAGAGGTGTCGCGGACACCGCGGGCGGCCGCGATGCCGTGCACTGCCTCGTGCAGCAGCCTTTCGAAGGAGAGCTCGGCGCCGCAGGCGGACGACGACTCCCCGATCAACGATTCGGGCGCGGCTAGATCCGGCAGCTCGGGGTGGAACCGCTGAATGTCGGCCCACGCCTGCGCCAGCTCTGCGGCGAGAACAGGTGGTGTCGTGCTCACGTCGTGACAACGAGCGGGCACAGCCCGGTGTTCCGATACCGGGCCATCCCAAATAATTTGCACGTACCAGTCAGTTTCCCGCCTCATACGTCCTGAGGAGGGCGGGTGCGCAGAACTACGGAGAAGGCGGATTAGCCGTGCACCAGTTCGCAAGGTGGGACGTACTGACGCATCAGTAAGTGCGAGTCTCGTACGCAAACCCCGGCGCACGCCGGAGCGCAAAACCCCCGGCCGTGCGCCGAAGCGCACGACCGGGGGCCAGAGGTGGATCAGTAGGCGCGCGCGACGATCGCGATGGCGCCCTCGGCGTCGTCGGACTCCGGCACCGAGCCGTCCGGCATCACCAGGCAGCGCACGGTCACGGCCTGCTCGGCCAGCTTGGCCTCGCCCTCCGCGCCCAGCGTCGCCCACGGGATACGGGCCCAGCCACCGGCGACGGCGGCCTCGGCGGCCTCCTCGATGGTCTTCACGTCCGTCGTGCGGGACTCGCGGCGCTCACGCGACTCGCGCAGCAGCTGCTCCTGGTCCTCCTCCAGGACCTTGGGCAGCAGCGCGGCCAGCTCGTCGATGCGCACCGGCTCCTTGCCGCCCGGAATGCGGCGGGCCAGCATGGCCGTGCCGTTCTCCAGGTCGCGCGGGCCGATCTCGATGCGGACGGGAACACCCTTGAGCTCCCAGTCCACGGCGCGGCGGCCGAAGGGGGTGTCGGTGCGGTCGTCGACCTGCACCCGCACGCCCGCGGCCTTGAGGACGTCGCCGATCTCGCGGACCTTGGCCAGCACGGCCTCGTCGCCCTTGATCGCCAGGACCACGGCCTGGACGGACGCCAGCCGCGGCGGGACCCGCAGGCCCTTGTCGTCGCCGTGCGACATGATCAGACCGCCGACCATGCGGGTCGAAACACCCCAGGACGTCTGCCAGACCAGCTCCTGCTGCCCGTCCTTCGACAGGTAGGAGGTGTTGAACGCCTTGGCGAAGTTCTGGCCCAGCTCGTGGCTGGTGCCCATCTGCAGCGCCTTGCCGTCGCCCATCATGCCCTCGAGGGTGAGGGTGTTGATGGCGCCCGCGAAACGCTCCTTGGGCGTCTTGCGGCCGAGCACCACGTCGATGCCCAGGACGTTCACCATGAAGTCGTAGTAGACGTCGCGGTGGATACGGGCCGCGTAGTCACGGGCGTCCTCGTACGTGGCGTGGGCGGTGTGGCCCTCCTGCCAGAGGAATTCACTCGTACGGAGAAAGACGCGCGGGCGCATCTCCCAACGGACCACGTTCGCCCACTGGTTGATCAGCAGGGGCAGGTCGCGGTAGCTCTGCACCCACTTCGAGAAGTACTCGTTGATGATCGTCTCGGACGTCGGCCGGACGACGACCGGCTCCTCGAGCTCCTTGCCGCCACCGTGGGTGACGACCGCGAGCTCGGGGGCGAAGCCCTCGACGTGCTCCGCTTCCTTCGTGAGGTAGGACTGCGGAATGAACAGCGGGAAGTACGCGTTGGAGGCGCCCGCGTCCTTGATCCGGGCGTCCATCTCCTGCTGCATGCGCTCCCAGAGACCGTAGCCGTACGGTCGGATGACCATGGTGCCGCGCACCGGGCCGTTGTCGGCCAGCTCGGCCTTGTTGATCAAGTCCTGGTACCAGCGCGGGAAGTCTTCCGCCTGGGGGGTGAGAATGGGAGCCTTTGCCATGCTGCGAATGGTACGGGGCCCATCAGGCCGAGTGTGAATCCGTCCGCCCGCAACCCCCGCTTTCCCGCCCCGCCACCCTGCCGTACGGCCGTGCCGGGGCCGTTCCATTTCATGCGATGACGCCCGGCACATGCCATCGTGGGCATACGGGAACGTTCTCGCGCCTTCCCCCTGGACTCCCGGCCGGAAGCGGAGTTCTCTGGCATCGGGGGGTTCTTCACCGCACCGCGCGCACGGCAGCACTTCGGCAGCACTCATGGGGGCGGAACCACGGACAAGGATCAGGACACCTCACCCGCGGAATGGGGCGCATTCGATGACACCAACGCTCGTGCGGCGGCACCGGCCGTCCCCGACCTCGCCCGCGTCACGGGCCCGCGACTGGGCGGAAATCCAGGAACGGATGCTGGTTCCGCTTTACGAAGCGGTGTACGAGCGCCTGGAGGCCGGCCCCGGCACCCGGCTGCTGAGCCTGGGCTGCGGATCCGGACTCGCCCTGCTGATGGCCGCCGCCCGCGGCGCCACGGTGTGCGGCGTCGACCTGGACGGCCGCCGGCTGGAGCTGGCCCGCGAGCGCCTGATGCCGGAGGGCGCCGCCGGCCACGGCACCCGCCTCGGCCTCGGCGGCCCGGAGACCGTGCTCGACCCCGACGGCCCGCCCTTCACCCTCGTGACCGCCTTCGACCCGCTGTTCTGCGCGGGCGCCGGGTCCCACGGCCTGGCGGAGGCCCTCTCCCGCGCCGCCGCCTGTGCCGAGCCCGGCTCGCCCGTGGTCCTCGCCGGCTGGGGCCCGCAGGAGCGTTGCGCGGCCTCCGGGGCGCTCCGGGTGGCCGCGCGCCTGGCCGATCCGATGTGCGCCCCCGCCCGCTGGCGCCCCAGCGGCCGCGACGACCTGGAGAACCTCGCCCGCGAGGCCGGCCTCGCCCCGGACGGCTCGGGCCGGGTCGCCTGCCCGTACGGCTACGCCGACCTCGCCAGCGCCGTCCGCGGCCTGCTGTCCACGGGCGCCTTCGACGCGGCGGCCCGGGCCACGGACGAGGAGCAGGTCGTCAAGGAGCTGACCGAGGCCCTCCACCCGTACCTGCGGTGCGACGGGACGGTGTGGATGCCGAACGTCTTCCGTTATCTGGTAGCGCGGGTCTGAAACCCGCCGACACCGCCGAAATCGCCGACAGCCCCCACGGCCGAGGCCGAGGGGGCTGTCGCGAGGGCTTGATCAGCCCATGAACTTCTTGAACTCGTCGGGGAGTTCGAAGTTCTGGGCGTCCTGGCCGCCGGGCGGCAGGCCCAGCGGGTTGGCGGCCTGCGCCTGCTCGCGGCGGGCGGCCGCGGCCTGCTCCTCGGCCTTGCGCTTCATCGGGTTGCCGCTCTGGCGCTTGCCCTTGGCCTGCTTGATCTGCTTCTTCTTCTTGCCGGGGCCCCCGCCCATGCCCGGGATGCCGGGCATGCCCGGCATGCCGCCGCCCTGGGCCATGCGCGACATCATCTTGCGGGCGTCGAAGAACCGCTCGACCAGGTTCTTCACCGCGCTGACGTCCACGCCGGAACCCTTGGCGATACGGGCACGGCGCGAGCCGTTGATGATCGTCGGGTCCTGGCGCTCGGCCGGCGTCATCGACTTGATGATCGCGGCGGTGCGGTCCACGTCGCGCTCGTCGAGGTTGTTGATCTGGTCCTTGATCTGCCCCATGCCGGGCAGCATGCCGAGCAGCTTGGAGATGCTGCCCATCTTGCGGACCTGCTCCATCTGGGACAGGAAGTCGTCGAGCGTGAACTCCTTGGGCCCCTTCGCCAGCTTGGCCGCCATCTTCTCGGCCTCGTCCTGGCTGAAGGTCTGCTCGGCCTTCTCGATGAGGCTGAGCATGTCGCCCATGCCGAGGATGCGGGACGCCATGCGGTCCGGGTGGAACGCGTCGAAGTCGTCCAGCTTCTCGCCGTTGGAGGCGAACATGATCTGCTTGCCGGTCACGTGCGCGACCGACAGCGCGGCACCACCGCGGGCGTCGCCGTCGAGCTTGGAGAGCACCACGCCGTCGAAGCCGACGCCGTCGCGGAAGGCCTCGGCGGTGTTGACCGCGTCCTGACCGATCATCGCGTCGACGACGAAGAGGATCTCGTCGGGGCTGACGGCGTCGCGGATGTCCGCGGCCTGCTGCATCATCTCGGCGTCGATGCCGAGGCGGCCGGCGGTGTCGACGATGACGATGTCGAACTGCTTGGTGCGGGCGTACTCGATGGAGTCCTTGGCCACCTGCACCGGGTCACCGACGCCGTTGCCGGGCTGGGGCCCGTAGAAGCCGACGGCGGCGCGCTCGGCGACGACGCCGAGCTGGTTGACGGCATTGGGGCGCTGCAGGTCACAGGCGACGAGCAGGGGGGCGTGGCCCTGCGCCTTCAGCCAGTGACCGAGCTTTCCGGCGAGCGTGGTCTTACCGGCACCCTGCAGACCGGCGAGCATGATGACGGTCGGCGCGGTCTTGGCGAAGCGCAGGCGGCGGGTCTCGCCGCCGAGGATGCCGATGAGCTCCTCGTTGACGATCTTGATGATCTGCTGGGCGGGGTTGAGGGCCCGCGAGACCTCGGCGCCGAGCGAGCGCTCCTTGACCTGCTTGATGAACGCGCGGACGACGGGCAGCGCCACGTCGGCCTCGAGGAGGGCGATGCGGATCTCGCGCGCCGTGGCATCGATGTCCGCCTCGCTGAGGCGCCCCTTGCCGCGAAGGTTCTTGAAAGTCGCTGCGAGGCGATCGGAAAGAGTGTCGAACACGGCGGTCGCAGATCCTCGGGTCGGGGGCGGGTCAGTCGCACCCAGGGTATCCGGCCCGGCAAGCGCGACGCCCTCGCCTGCCGAATCCGGTGAAACCGACGGCCTCCGGGCGCCGCCTCGGCGCCCGTCGTACGGGGACGGCGAACCCTCACCCCGTCCCCCGGTCCAACGCCCCCTCCACGCGCTGTGCCACGGCCACGGCCTCGTCCCCCGCCAGCGGCGCCCCGTCCGCGTCCGTCACATAGAACGCGTCCACCACGTTCGCCCCCAGCGTGCTCACGTGTGCGCTGCGCACCCATACGTCCGCCTCGTCCAGTGCCCGCCCGATGCGGTGCAGCAGCCCGGGGGCGTCCTGGGCCCGTACCTCGAGCACCGTCGCGACCTGCGAGCCGCCGGGCGCGATCGTCACCCGGGCCGGCGCGTGCGCCGCTCCCCTGCGCCGCCGGCCGTAGGCGGCCTCGCGCTCGGCGAGGCGTCCCGCGATGTCCAGCGAGCCGTCCAGGGCGCGGACGAGGTCGCCGCGCAGCAGCGCGGCGTCCGGCGGTGCGCCGTACTCGGCCGCCACGCGCCAGTTCAGCAGCAGGGCGCCGCCGAGGCCGCGCAGCTCCGCCGTGCGGACGGTCAGGCGGTGCAGGGCGAGGACGCCGGCCGTCGCCGGCAGGACGCCGGGCTGGTCGGGGACGGCGACGATCAGCTCCAGGGTGTCGCCGACGCCCTCCGGGGGCGCGCTCAGATCCACCACGGGCCCCGCGGTGCGCAGCGCCTCGGCCGCAAGCGCCTCCTCCCGGGCCGTCGGCGCCGCCGGCTCCGTGCGGGCCGCCACCGGCTCCCCGGCCAGGGCCGCGGCCGCGCGCCGGACCAGCTCGGCCACCAGCGAGGCCCGCCAGTCGCTCCACGCCGCCGGTCCCGTGGCCAGGGCGTCGGCCTCGGTCAGCGCGTGCAGCAGTTCCAGGGTCCCGGCGCAGCCGACCGCGTCCGTGACCGCACGGATGGTGGCGGGGTCGTCGAGGTCGCGGCGGGTGGCGGTCTCGGCGAGCAGGAGGTGGTGGCGTACGAGCGTGGCGAGGACGGCCGTGTCGGCGGCGTCGAAGCCGAGGCGGGGGGCGATGTCGCGGGCGAGTCTCTCGCCGACCGCGCTGTGGTCGCCGGGGCGTCCCTTGCCGATGTCGTGCAGGAGCGCGGCGACGAGCAGCAGGTCGGGGCGGCCGACGCGGCGGGTGAGGGCCGAGGCGCGCGCGGCCGTCTCGATCAGGTGCCGGTCGACGGTCCAGCGGTGCACGGGGTTGCGCTGCGGGCGGCAGCGGACGTGCTCCCATTCGGGCAGCAGCCGGGAGACCAGGCCCTCGGCCTCCAGGGCTTCCCAGACGGCCACCGTGGGCTCGCCCGCTCCGAGGAGGGTGACGAGCTGCTCGCGGGCCTCCGCGGGCCACGGCAGCGGCAGCGGGGCTGCGGCTGCCATGCGCCGCACGGCGTGCCGGGACAGCGGCAGTCCCGCCTGGGCGGCGGCCGCGGCCGCGCGCAGGGGCAGCACGGGGTCGCGGTCGGGGCGGGCCGTGCGGGCCAGGACGACTTCGCCGTCCTGTTCGACGACGCCTTCGGCGAGCGGGATCCGCTCGGGCTCGACGAAGCCGCCCCGCCCGCCGCGGCCGCCGAGGATGCGGCGCAGCCGGGGCCGCCCGGAGCGCGACCGCAGCACCCGGCCCACCTCGCGCCAGGTGACGTCGGCGGCGTAGGAGACAGTGCGGGCGGCCTCGTACACGCCGCGCAGCAGCGCGTCGGCGTCGGCGAGGCCGAGGCCGGCGGCGACTTCGGCCTGTTCCTGGAGGGCGAGCCGGTCGGTGGCCCGGCCGGTGGTCAGGTGGAGGGCGTCGCGGGTGTCGAGAAGGAGGGAACGGGCGTGTTCGAGGCCCTCGCGGGGGGCGTCGGCGAGCCAGGAGGCGGCGACGGCGCGCAGTGCGGTGGCGTCGCGCAGTCCGCCGCGCGCCTCCTTCAGGTCGGGCTCCAGCAGGAACCGCAGCTCGCCCTGGCGGCGGCCGCGCTCCTCGCACAGCTCGCGCAGCTCCGGCAGGCGGGCCGGGGCCTGGGCGCGCCAGTCCTCGTAGGCGGCGGTGCGCAGGGCGCCGGTCAGGTCCGCGTCGCCGGCGATGTGGCGGGCGTCGAGGAGGCCGAGGTGGGCCTTGAGGTCGCCGGAGGCGGTCTTGCGGGCCTCGGCGGGGGTGCGGACGGAGTGGTCGAGGGCCAGGCCCATGTCCCAGACGGGGTACCAGACGCGGTCGGCGACGGCGGCGATGCCGGGGGCGCCGGTCCTGCCGTCGTGCAGGAGGAGGACGTCGAGGTCGCTGCGCGGGGAGAGCTCGCCGCGCCCGTAGCCGCCGACGGCCACGAGCGCGATGCCCTGGGAGGGGCCCAGGAGCCCGCTCAGCCACCGGTCGGTGAGCCGGGCGAGCTCCGCCCGCAGCGGGGGTCCGGACAGGGACTCCTCGTGCAGGAGCCGCAGCCGGGCCGCGGCGTAGCCGCCGGATTCCGGGTCGGTGGCGGCGGCCTCGGTCCGCGTCATGTCAGGCCCCTTCCCCTGTGCTCAGAGCGCGTCCGCGCCGCGTTCGTCGGTACGGACGCGGACGACCGTCTCGACCGGGACGACCCACACCTTGCCGTCGCCGATCTTGTCGGTGCGGGCGGCCGCGACGACGACGTCGATGATGTCGTCGGCGTCGTCGTCCTCGGCGAGGATCTCGATGCGGATCTTGGGTACGAGGTCGATCTCGTACTCGGCGCCGCGGTAGACCTCGGTGTGGCCGCGCTGGCGTCCGTAGCCGCTGGCCTGGGTGACGGTCAGGCCCTTGACGCCGAAGGCCTGCAGGGCCTTCTTGACGTCCTCGAACCGGTGCGGTTTGACGACCGCGGTGATGAGCTTCATGCGTCCACCTTCTTGTTCCGGGTCTGCTGCGCGGGGGCGGGCGTCGACCCGCGGCCGGCCGCGGCGCCGCCGACGGCGCTGAAGTCGTAGGCGGTTTCGGCGTGGTAGGCCTGGTCGACGCCGCTGAGCTCGTCCTCCTCGCTCGCCCGGAAGCCGATCAGCTTGTCGACGAGCTTGGCAAGCACCCAGGAGACGGTGAAGGAGTAAGCGAGGACGGAGAACGCCCCGGCGGCCTGGCGGCCGAGCTGGGTCAGGCCGCCGACGCCGCCGGTGGCCAGGAGGCCGACGAGCAGGGTGCCGATGATGCCGCCGACGAGGTGGACGCCGACGACGTCGAGGGAGTCGTCGAAGCCGAACTTGAACTTCCATCCGACGGCCCAGGAGCAGACGGCGCCGGCGACGAGGCCGATGAGGATGGCACCGAAGGCGTTGACGGCCGCGCCGGCCGGGGTGATGGCGACCAGTCCGGCGACGGCGCCGGAGGCCGCGCCGAGGGTGGTGAAGGCGCCGTGCTTGATGCGCTCGTAGGCGAGCCAGCCGAGCATGGCGGCGCCCGTGGCGACCTGGGTGTTCATGGCCATGTTGGCGGCGACGCCGTTGGCGGCGAGCGCCGAGCCGGCGTTGAAGCCGAACCAGCCGAACCACAGCAGCCCCGCGCCGAGGATCACCAGCGGCAGGTTGTGGGGGCGCATGGGGTCCTTCTTGAAGCCGATGCGCTTGCCGACGACCAGGACGGCGGCGAGCGCGCCGATGCCGGCGTTGATGTGGACGGCCGTACCGCCGGCGAAGTCGATCACCTTGAGCTTGAAGAGCCAGCCGTCGGCCTGCCAGACCCAGTGGGCGACGGGGAAGTAGACGATCGTCACCCAGAGCGTGATGAACAGCGCCCAGGCGCTGAATTTCACGCGGTCCGCGAGGGCGCCGCTCATCAGGGCGGGGGTGAGGACGGCGAACATCAGCTGGAAGAGGGCGAAGGCCAGGACAGGAATGCCCTCCTTGCCGCCGGTGAGGGTCTCGGGGCTGATGCCCTTGAAGCCGATGTGGTCGAGGTTGCCCAGAAGTCCGGCGCCGAGGTCATCGCCGAAGGCCAGCGAGTACCCGAAGAGCACCCACAGGACGCTGACGATGCCGAGCGAGATGAACGACATCATCAGCATGTTGAGCGCGCTCTTGACCCGCACCATGCCGCCGTAGAAGAAGGCCAGGGCCGGTGTCATCAGCATCACGAGCGCGGCACTGATCAATACGAATGCGGTATCTGCGCCATTCAATGTCGACGTCTCCTCGTGGCCGCGGCCCGTGCCCCCGTGCGGGCCGGTCTTCCCAGTGGGCCGGTGTCGCCACGAGGCTCGCGCGGCACGGTTTCAGCCGACGCCACGGGTTGTTTCGCGCCGGTGACGATGAGGGGGGACGTGTTACGCGCCGATGAACGGCGGGACGGCCGCGCGAGCCGTCCCCCGGGACGGCTCGCGACGGGAACAACCGACCGCGGCGACCCTCCGGAGTGACCTGGCGTGGGGGGCCGAGTCGGGCGGTACGGGAGGGTCACCGCGGCCGGGTACGGGGGCCGGACGGCTCAGACCGCGTGGGTGGCCTCGGCGGATTCCGGCAGGTGGACGGCGAGTTGCTCGGTGAGCTGCACGACCTCGGCGACGTCGCCGAATTCGCGGACGGCGTTGTCGACGGTCTTGCGCAGGCGGTTGCTGACGCGCTCGGACCGCACCTGCTTGGCGATCCTCAGCGCCTTCCCGGCCATGACGGCGCCCTCTTCCGGCTCGCGCTCCAGCAGGTGCACGGTGGCCATGCCGATGAGGTTGAGCGCATACGAACGCTGGTGTTCGTTGTCCTGCTCGAACAGCTGGACGGCCCGCTCCATCTTGGGGCGCGCCAGCGAGGCGTAGGTGGGGCTGCGGCCGGCCACGTAGGCGAGGTCGCGGAAGGAGTGGGCGTTCTCGGCGTTGAGCTCGGCTTCGGAGAAGAACCGGATCCAGTCGGGGTCGCCGTCGCCCGGCTCGCAGTCGCCGAAGCAGTCCTCCGCCATGCTCACCGCGCGCTTGACCTTCGCGGGCTGGCCCATGTTGGCGTACGCGCGGGCCTCCATCGCATACAACATGGCCTGCGTCCGCGGGGTGGCCGTCTCCCGTGATCCGTACTGCCCGAGGTGGATGAGCTCCAGGGCGTCGTCCGGGCGGCCCAGGTGGATCATCTGGCGGCTCATGCTGGAGAGGATGTACGAGCCCAGGGGGCGGTTGCCGGCCTCCTTGGCGGCGTGCAGGGCCAGCACGAAGTACTTCTGGGCAGTGGGGTGCAGCCCGATGTCGTAGCTCATCCAGCCCGCGAGCTGGGACAGTTCGGCGGCGACCTGGAACAGCCGCCGGGAGGTGTCCTCGGGCTGGGGCTCCTGCAGCAGGTCGGTGACCTCGTGGAGCTGCCCCACCACGGCCTTGCGGCGCAGGCCGCCGCCGCACTGGGCGTCCCACTGCCGGAACATCACGGCCGTGGACTCCAGCAGCTCCAGCTCCGGGGCGGAGAGCCGGGAGCGGCGGGGGCGCTCCCGGTCCGACGGGCCCGCGCTCTCCCGGCCGGGGGTGCCGGGCACCAGCCAGCGCTGCATGGGCTCGATGAGGGCGGGGCCGGCGGACAGCGCGAGCGAGGTCCCGAGGAAGCCGCGGCGGGCCAGCATCAGGTCGCTGCGGGAGAACTCGCTCAGCAGCTCCACGGTCTGCGGGGCCGCCCAGGGCAGGTCGACGCCCGACACGGAGGGCGACTGGTGGGCGGCGCGCAGCCCGATGTCCTCGACGCCCACCACACAGCCGAAGCGCTCGGAGAACAGCTCGGAGAGGATCTTCGGGATCGGCTCGCGCGGCTGTTCGCCGTCCAGCCAGCGGCGTACGCGGGAGGTATCGGTGCTGATGTGATGGGCACCCAGCTGCCGGGCCCTGCGGTTCACCTGCCGCGCCAGCTCGCCCTTCGACCATCCGCTGCGCAGGAACCACGAGTTCAGCTGCTCGTTGGGGCGCTTCTCGGCCTTATCAGCCCTGTCGGCACCACCGGTACCACTGACATTGCCGCTCACGGGAACGCCCCCATCCGAAAACTCTGCGTCTACGCGTCCGCACCCATGACGTGCCTCGACATCCATGCGTGCAACCACATCCATAGCGTGCATCCGCACGTCTACGCGCGAACCGCCAACAGCTTGCCGCGCTTTGCGGCCGCTTGTCCGGCAGGGCCCATGTACCGAAAGTAATCCTACGATCACCGCTCCCGCGAGGGCAGTCCAGTAAACGCCACCATTCGCCACCCCAACGAATGAACTCCTTCCGCCCGCATCGCGATTGACTTGACACGGAACGAACACGAGGAAACCGGCGGGAAGGTGAATGGATGTACGCCACGGCGCGCGTCATGCGGCGCACCACCGGTCGCGCACCGTCGCGCCGCCTCGCGGCATGGGTCGGCGACCGTCCGTGTCCGAGACACTCCGACACGTAACCAACTGCGAGCACGACCCGTTGGAGGGGGCATGGGCTTCACAATCGGCGGCATCCGGGATCTGCGCTCGGGCTCTCGGCGTCGGGGCCGCGCGTCCGAGTCCGTGACGACGGTCGCGGAGTACACCGGCCTGTGGGGATGGGACGTCGTTCCCGGCGCCCGGGCTTCGCGCGGCAGCCGGGTCAGCTGCTCGTGCGGCGCCGCCGAGTGCCCCTCGCCCGGAGCCCACCCGCTCTCGTTCGCCCCGCCCGTCAAGGCCGGCTCCACGCTGGACGAGGCCGCGGCGGCCTGGGCCGAGGTGCCCGGCGCGGCCGTGCTGCTGCCCGTCGGGCGCTCGTTCGACGTACTGGAGGTCGCGGAGGCGGCGGGCCGGCACGCGTTGGCGCGGCTGGAGCGGATGGGGGTGCCGCTGGGGCCCGTGGCCCTCACCCCGCACGGCCGCGCGCTGTTCTTCGTCGCCCCCGGCGCCGCCGCGGAACTCCCCCAGCTCCTGTACCGCATGGGGTGGGACGACGCCCGGCTCGATCTGCGCGGCCTGGGCCACGGCGACCACATCACCGCGCCGCCGTCCGACTTCGCGGGCCTGGGCCCGATGCGCTGGCTGCTGCCGCCGGCGCTGGACACGGCGGGGCGCCCGCCGGAGGCGCGGCTGCTGCTGGGGACGCTGGCGTACGTCTGCCACCGCTCCGCGGGCGCCGGCTGACGCCCGGCGGGTCCGGGAGCCCACCCCCGCATGCGAAAGGGCCGCCGTCGCAGCTGCACCTGCGACGGCGGCCCTTTCTTCTTCCTGCTGCTGCGGGCGACGTGCCCGTCAGTCGCCGATGAGGGCGTCCACGAACGCCTCGGGCTCGAAGGGCGCCAGGTCGTCCGCGCCCTCGCCCAAGCCCACGAGCTTGACCGGGACGCCCAGCTCGCGCTGGACCGCCACGACGATGCCGCCCTTGGCGGTGCCGTCCAGCTTGGTGAGGACGATGCCGGTGATGTTCACGACCTCGGCGAAGACACGCGCCTGCACCAGGCCGTTCTGACCGGTGGTGGCGTCCAGGACCAGCAGCACCTCGTCGACCGAGCCGTGCTTCTCGACGACGCGCTTGACCTTGCCGAGCTCGTCCATGAGCCCGGTCTTGGTGTGCAGCCGGCCGGCGGTGTCGACGAGCACGACGTCGGCGTTCTCGGCGATGCCCTCCTTGACCGCGTCGAAGGCGATCGACGCCGGGTCGCCGCCCTCGGGGCCGCGGACCGTGCGGGCGCCCACGCGCTCGCCCCAGGTCTGGAGCTGATCGGCGGCGGCGGCGCGGAAGGTGTCCGCCGCGCCCAGGACGACGGACTTGCCGTCGGCGACGAGCACCCGGGCGAGCTTGCCGGTGGTGGTGGTCTTGCCGGTGCCGTTGACGCCGACGACCATGACGACGCCGGGCTTCTCCTCGCCGTTCACGCCCACACCCGGCTCGGTGTGGACGCTGCGGTCGAAGTCGGTGCCGATGAGGGTCAGCAGCTCCTCGCGGAGCAGGGCGCGCAGCTCCTCGGGCGTGCGGGTGCCGAGCACCTTCACGCGCTCGCGCAGCCGCTCCACCAGTTCCTGCGTCGGCGCGACGCCGACGTCGGCGGTGAGCAGGGTGTCCTCGATCTCCTCCCAGGTGTCCTCGTCGAGGTGCTCACGGGAGAGCAGGGTCAGCAGACCCTTGCCGAGGGAGTTCTGCGAGCGGGAGAGCCGGGCGCGCAGCCGCACGAGGCGGCCGGCGGTGGGCTCCGGGACCTCGATCTCGGGCGCGGCCGGTGCCGGGGCCGCGGTCTCCGGCTCGACGGCGGGAGCGGTCTCCTCCGCGGCGGGGGCCTCGGGGAGCTCGACCTCTTCGACGGTGCGGCGCGGTTCCGCGCGCGGGGTCTCGGCCTCCTCGCCGACGTGCGGCTCGGCGGGCGGCGCGGTGACGGACGGGCTGCTCGGCGGAGCGGGGGGCAGCTGCTTCTTCTTGCGGCTGCTGACCACGAGCCCGCTGATCGCGCCGAGCGCGACCACAGCGATGACTACAGCAAGGATGACGATTTCCATAACGCACCCAGTATCGGACACCTCGGGCGCCGGGCGCCGCAGTGCCGTCGGGACGGCGGGGTTCGTGCTTTACGACAAGGACTAACGGCACTAACCGGCCAAAGTTAGATCAAAGTACGATGGCGTGGGCTCACGCGACGCGCGTAGAGTCCCAACGTCCCTTTCTGCCCAGGCCCCGCCCTGTCACACCCCGCACGGAGCCCCCGATATGGCCCCCACCATGGACAACGCTGCCGACGGCGCCAACGTGTCCAGCCCCGAAGGCGCCGCCGGCGCCGAAAGCGCCATCGAGACCCGCGGCATCGAGCCCGTACCCGACCACGAGCGGCACGGCCGGGTCCGGGAGCTCTTCCCGACCTGGGTCGCCGCCAACATCAGCGTTCTGCTGCTCACCATGGGCGCGGCGCTGATCGTCTTCAACGCCCTGAACTTCTGGCAGGTCCTGGTCGTCGCGGCGTGTGCCGCGCTCGTGTCGTTCGGGCTCGTCGGCGTGCTGTCCGTGTCCGGAAAGTGGGGCGGCGCGCCCGGCGCGATGCTCTCCCGGGCCACGTTCGGAGTGCGCGGGAACCTCTTCCCGGGCGCGATCCTGTGGGTCGCCCGCTTCGGCTGGGAGACGATCAACGCGGTCACGGGCGCGTACGCGGTGCTCACCGTTCTCGATCTGCTCCTCGGCGTGAAGAGCAACACCCCGCTGATCGTCGTCACGCTGTTCGTCTTCGTCGCCTGCACGTTCCTGGTGAGCGGCATGGGGCGCAAGGCGCTCAACGTGTGCAACCAGTGGTCGACGTACCTCTTCGGCATCTTCAGCGTGCTGGTGCTCGGCTATCTGATCGTGCACATCGAGTGGGACGAGGTCTTCTCCAAGCCGGCCGGTACGACCGCGATGATGATCGCCGGCATCGGGACCATCGCGGCCGGTGGCATCAGCTGGGTGCCGACCGGTCCCGACTTCGCGCGGTACCTGCCGCACGCCGCGTCGGGCAAGAAGATCGTCGGGGCGACCGTCTCCGGTGCCGGTCTGGTGATGGTGCCGATGGTTCTCATGGGCGCCGTGATGGCCGTGGCCACGCCCGAGCTCGCCGATGCGCCGGACCCGGTGTCCTTCCTCGGTGACATCCTGCCGACGTGGCTGGCGGTTCCGTACCTGGCCACCGCGATCGTGGGCATGCTGCTGATCAACAGCCTCTCGATGTACTCGGCCGGCTTCACCGCCCAGACCATGGGCGTCAAGCTGCCTCGGGCGATGGCCGTCAGCATCAACGCGATGATCTCCCTGGTGGGCGGTCTGCTGCTGATGCTCGTCGCGAAGAGCTTCCTCAGCTCCTTCATCACGTTCCTGATCCTGCTGGCCGTCTCCTTCTCCGCGTGGATCGGCGTCTACGCCGTCGACATGGCGCGGCGCCGGGCGCGGGCCGTCCGGTACGACGCCGAGGGGCTGATGGACACCGGCCGTACGAGCCGGTACTGGTACGTGGGCGGCTTCTGCTGGCAGGCGATGACGGCGTGGACCGTGGCGCTGGCGGCGGGCCTGTGCTTCACGAAGTGCGACTGGTTCAGCGGGCCGCTGTCCGGCACGTTCGTCGGCAAGTACGGGCTGGGCTGGGCGGCCACCATTGTGATCTCGGCGGCGCTGATGGCGGTGCTGCCGGTGCCGCGCGAGAACGAGACGGCGGTTGAGGCCTCTGGCGCGGAGCGCGAGAAGGTTGCCGCCGCGTAGGCGCTGACCGCTTGTTCTGTTGAGGGCCCCCGTCATGGGGGCCCTCTTCGTTTGTGCGGCCCCGCCTGGGGTCCGGGGGCGGGGTGGGACGGGGTCTTCTGGGGGCTGCATGATTTACGGCGGCTGCCCCACCTGGCGCCGGCACCCCGAATGCCGCCGCAAATCACGCTTTACGCCCCCTGCCAGACCCCATCCCACCCCGCCCCCTCCCGCCGTTTGTGGGCAACCGCGCCGCCCGTTTGTGGGCAATCGTTCCGCAGGGCGGAACGGGTGGGCACAAACGTGCCCACCGGGCCGCACCGACTCGCCCGCACGCCGCAGCCGTGCCGCGCACAACAAGAAAGGGCGCTGCCCCCAGCCGTAGCCGGGGGCAGCGCCCTTTCGAGGAGAGGGGCGGCGGGGGGGGTTAGCCCATCTCCTCCAGCGCCTTGCCCTTGGTCTCCTTCACGTACTTGAGCACGAAGGGAATCGAGAGCACGGCGAAGACCGCGTAAATGACATACGCACCGGAGAGGTTCCAGTCCGCGAGGCTCGGGAAGCTGGCCGTGATGGCCCAGTTCGCCACCCACTGGGCGGACGCGGCGACGCCGAGCGCCGCGGCGCGGATGCGGTTGGGGAACATCTCGCCCAGGAAGACCCAGACCACGACGCCCCAGGAGAGGGCGAAGAAGAGGACGAAGGCGTGGGCCGCGACGAGGGCCACCGTGCCCTGCGTGGTCGGCAGGGTGCCGTCCGCCGTCTTGGAGGCGAAGGCCCAGGCCTCGAGGGCCAGGGAGAGGGCCATGCCCACGGAGCCGACGAGCGCGAGCGGCTTGCGGCCGATGCGGTCCACCAGGACCATCGCGATCACGGTGCCGACGATGTTGATGATCGACGTGGTGAAGCTGTAGAAGAACGAGCTCTCCGGGTTCACACCCACCGACTGCCACAGCGTCGAGGAGTAGTAGAACGCGACGTTGATGCCGACGAACTGCTGGAAGACCGAGAGGCCGATGCCGACCCAGACGATCGGCAGGAGGCCGAAGCGGCCGCCGAGCAGGTCCTTGAAGGTGGACTTCTGCTCGCTCTTCATGGCGTGCTCGATCTCGGCGACGCGCTTGTCGAGGTCGACGGTGTGACCCTCGACGTCGGCCAGGACCTGCTTGGCCTTCTCGGTCTTGCCGACCGAGATCAGGAAGCGGGGCGACTCGGGGATCGCGAAGGACAGCAGGCCGTAGAGGACGGCCGGGACGACCATGACGCCGAGCATGACCTGCCAGGCCTCGATGCCCATGACGTCACCGCGCTGGTCGCCGTCGGCGATGTTGAGGATGCCCCAGTTGACCAGCTGCGAGACGGCGATGCCGATGACGATCGCGGCCTGCTGGAACGCGCCGAGACGGCCGCGGTAGGCGGGCGGGGAGACCTCGGCGATGTAGGCCGGGCCGATGACCGAGGCCATACCGATCGCGATGCCGCCGAGGACGCGCCAGAAGGCGAGGTCCCACAGGGCGAAGGGCAGCGCCGAGCCGACGGCGCTGATGGTGAAGAGCGTCGCGGAGATCTGCATGACGCGGATGCGGCCTATGCGGTCCGCGAGGCGGCCCGCGGTGGCGGCACCGATGGCGCAGCCGATCAGCGCGATGGCGATGACCTGGGCCAGGGCGGCGGAGCCGATGTCGTACTTCCCGCGGATGCCCTCGACGGCGCCGTTGATCACGGAGCTGTCGTAGCCGAAGAGGAAGCCACCCATGGCCGCGGCCGCGGTGATGAAGATGACATGGCCGAGGTGGTCGGGCTGGGCCTTGCGGCCCTCCGTCCCCGGCGCCGTCGCAGTGCTGGTCAACGTGTACTCCTGGGGCCCGGCCACGTTGCCGGGGTGAGGGGGTGGCCATTCCAGTGGGGCACAAGATCAAAGCGCCCACCACTTGAAGGCGTAAGCAACGTGGGAGACCCTACGTCTTCATTTTTCGAAGTCAATAGAACGTGACGAAGAAGTTTCTCCCAGGTTTTGACCAGGTTGAGTTCAACACTTGAAGTGATCTTGGTTTAGCCGAGTCGACTACTGATCACCTTCGACACTCCGTCGCCCTGCATGGACACTCCGTAGAGCGCGTCGGCGACCTCCATGGTCCTTTTCTGGTGGGTGATCACGATGAGCTGGGAGCTCTCCTGGAGCTCCTTCATGATGGCGATCAGACGCTGGAGGTTGGTGTCGTCCAGGGCCGCTTCGACCTCGTCCATGACGTAGAACGGGCTCGGGCGGGCCTTGAAGATCGCCACGAGGAGGGCCACGGCGGTGAGGGAGCGCTCGCCGCCGGAGAGCAGGGAGAGTCGCTTGACCTTCTTGCCCGGCGGACGGGCCTCGACGTCCACACCGGTGGCGAGCATGTCGTCCGGGTCGGTGAGGACCAGGCGGCCCTCGCCGCCGGGGAAGAGGCGGGAGAAGACGCCCTCGAACTCGCGGGCCGTGTCGTGGTACGCCGCGGTGAAGACCTCCTCCACCCGCTTGTCGACGTCCTTGACCACCTGGAGGAGGTCGCTGCGGGTCTTCTTCAGGTCCTCGAGCTGCTCCGAGAGGAACTTGTGGCGCTCCTCCAGCGCCGCGAACTCCTCCAGGGCGAGCGGGTTGACCTTGCCCAGCTGCTGGTAGGCGCGCTCGGCGGCCTTGAGGCGCTTCTCCTGCTCGGCCCTGTCGTAGGGGACGGGCCGGTTGCGGGGGTGGTCCGGGTCCTCGGGCAGCTCCTCGCCCTCCGCCGGGGGCGAGGGGGGAACGGGCTGGTCGGGGCCGTACTCGGCGACCAGCCCGGCCGGCTCGACGCCGAGCTCCTCCAGGGCCCTGGTCTCCAGTTGTTCGATCCGCAGCCGCTTCTCGGCGCCCAGCACCTCGCCCCGGTGAACCGAGTCCGTGAGCTTGTCCAGCTCGTTCTTCAGCTCGCGCGCCCGGTCGCGGCCTGCGGTCAGCTCGACCTCCCGCTCGGCCTTGGCGGCCTCCGCCGCCTGCCGCTCCTCGTCGGCCCGCACGAGCGAGACCTCGACGTGCGCCAGCAGCTGACGGGCTCCGGCGGCGACGGCCGCCGCGACCTCGGCCTCGTGACGCAGCCGACTCCGGCGCCGCTCGGCGCGCTCGCGCGCCTCGCGCTCGGCCCGGGCCGCCCTGTCCAGCGCGTCCGCCCGGCCGGAAAGCGCCTTCACGCGCTCCTCGTGCGTACGGACCTGGAGCCGGGCCTCCATCTCGGTCTGCCGCGCGTTGGCCCCGTCGGCGGCGAGGCGGTCGCGTACGGACGTGTCGGGCTCGTCCGCGCCGTCCTCGTCGAAAGTCCGCTCCTGGGCCGCCGCCAGACGCTCGGCCAGCTCCTCGGCCTCCTCGGTGGCACGGGCCAGGGCCTCCCTGGCGCGATCGGCGGCCGCGGCCGTCCGCTCGGCCTCGCCGGCCGCCGCCCGGGCCGCTCCGGCGAGCCGGCCGAGGGCCTGGGCGGCCTGCGACCTGTCCCGGTCGGCGGCGCTGCGCCGGGCCCCGAGCTCCTCCACGAGCGCGGCGCAGCGGGCACGGTGCTCCTCGGCGTCGCGCCGCCGCGCGTTCAGGGCGGTGCAGCGCGCGTCGAGTGCGGTCAGCTCGGCCGCCGCCTCGTCGACGGCCGCCTGGACCTCCAGCAGGCTGGGCGCTCCGCTGGAGCCGCCCTGCGCGAAGTGGGCGCCGAGCAGGTCCCCCTCGGCCGTCACGGCCGTCAGCGCGGGGTGCGAGGTGACGAGGTCCTCGGCGTCCTCGAGGGTGTCGACGACCACGATGCCGCGCAGGAGCCGGCGCACGGCGGGCCGCAGTTCGAGGGGGGCGCGCACGAGTTCGGCGGCACTCCGGTGCGGGCCGGGCGGTTCCGGGGCCTCCTCGGGGGCCCCGGTGAGCAGCAGGACCGCGCGGCCGGCGTCCTCCTTCTTCAGCAGGCGCAGGGCCTCGGCGGCGGCGGAGGGGCTCGTGGCGGCGAGCGCGTCCGCCGCGGCGCCCAGCGCGGCGGCGACGGGAAGTTCGTAACCCGGGGTGACGGACAGGAGTTCCGCGGCCGGGCCGAGGAGTCCGCCCAATCGTTCCTTCGCCGACAGGAGCGCACCCGTGCCGTCCTTGCGGCGCAGGCCAAGGGCCAGGGCGTCGTGACGGGCGGTGATCGCCGCCCGGCGGCGCTCGGCCTCGGTCGCCTCCTCCCGGGCGGCTTCGAGGGCGGCCGAGGCGTCGGCGAGGGCGGCCTTGGCGCTCTCGTGACGGCCGGTCAGCTCGGCGTCGTCCGCGTCGGCGCCGTCGGCCTCGGCCTGCCGGCGCTCGTACTCCTCCTGTGCGGCCGCGGCCCGCTCGGCCGCCTCGTCGCGGGCGGCCGCGAGGCGGCCGATCTCGGCCTCGGCCGAGGCGGCCCGGCCGCGGGCCGCGGTGACCTGGCCGTGCAGCCGGGCGAGCTGTTCGCGGCGGTCGGCGATGGCGCGGGCGGCGTCGCGCAGGCGGCGCTCCTCCTCGGCGAGCCGGCGTTCGAGGTCGGCGCGGTGCTCGGCGGTGTCCTCCAGGGCCCGGCTCGCGGCCTCCAGGGCGGCTTCGAGTTCCGCTTCCTGTTCGCGGATGCGGACGGCCTCCCGCTCGAGGTCCTCCGGGTCGCGGCCGCGCCGCTCCTCCTCGGGGGCGGTGGTGGCGCTGACGACGCGGGCGTCCGCGAGGCTGACCGTGCCGCGCACCCGCTCGGCCAGGCGGGAGAGTTCGTACCAGGTCTGCTGGGCCCGGGCCAGGCACGGGGTCAGCTCGCGGACCTGCTCCTCCAGCGCCGCCTCGCGCTGGGCGGCCGTGCGCAGCTCGGCCTCGGCCGCCTCCTTGCGGCTCTTGAGGGCGGCCTCGTCGGCGATCTCGGTGCGCAGGGCCTCGCGCAGGGCGACCAGGTCGTCGGCGAGCAGCCGCAGCCGGGCGTCGCGCAGGTCGGCCTGGATGACGGCGGCCCGGCGGGCCACGGCGGCCTGCCGGCCGAGCGGCTTGAGCTGGCGCCGCAACTCGTCGGTGAGGTCCTGGACGCGGGCGAGGTTGGCGCGCATCGCGTCCAGCTTCCGCAGCGCCTTCTCCTTGCGCTTGCGGTGCTTGAGGACGCCGGCGGCCTCTTCGATGAAGGCGCGGCGGCCCATGGGGTCGGCGTGCAGGACGGAGTCGAGCTGGCCCTGGCCGACGATGACGTGCATCTCGCGGCCGATGCCGGAGTCGGAGAGCAGCTCCTGGATGTCCAGGAGCCGACAGGTGTCCCCGTTGATCTGGTATTCGCTGCCGCCGTTGCGGAACATGATCCGCGTAATGGTGACCTCGGCGTACTCGATGGGGAGCGCGCCGTCGGAGTTGTCGATGGTCAGCGAGACCTCGGCGCGGCCCAGCGGGGGGCGGCCGGTCGTCCCGGCGAAGATGACGTCCTCCATCTTGCCGCCGCGCAGCGACTTGGCGCCCTGCTCGCCCATGACCCAGGAAAGGGCGTCGACGACATTGGACTTCCCGGAACCGTTGGGACCCACGACGCAGGTGATGCCGGGTTCGAAGCGCAGGGTGGTGGCAGAGGCGAAGGATTTGAACCCGCGCAGGGTCAGGCTCTTGAGGTGCACGCGGTAGGACTCTACCGTTCATCTCGGTTTCACCCGGGAACGTGCCGGGCACATCATCCGTAGGAGGCGACGGGGGAAATCTGGCGATTCTCCGGAAACGACGAAGGGACGCCGAAGCGTCCCTTGCAACTGCAACTCTCAAGCGGCTGACAGTGCAGCCCGACCGGGCCCCCGGGGCAGGGCAGCGCGATCAGGCGAGCGCAGGCTCCGCCTTGGTTACGTCGATGCTGTCGAGCAGCGAGTCACCGTGGTGAGCGGCGGCAGCCAGCGCGTCGTTCTCGGCCTGCATCCGAATGAGCTCGGATTCGAGGTCCTGGACACGCTGCTGGAGCCGTCGCATCTCGGAGAGGACTCGGGGGTCGGAGCCGCCGACGTAACCGAGAAGCGCCTTTGCCATGATGGATGGTCCTCCACACTGAGTGACCGACCGTAGCGGTGTGGGTCGTGAGGGATTCGCACCCGCGGTGTCTGCCATCACATACTGCGGTGTTTCAATGCCAAACAGCTAAGGTGCGCGGGGCTTCCAGAGTCTCACCAAATGGTTTGACGGTCAACACGATCACACCCTGTATCCACGGGCGTCCCGGGGGTGCACGCGGGAGAAACCGCGCCGCATTCCGCTCCCGGGGCCCGAGGGGCGTAGAGATCATCCGTTGAGAGGCAGCCTTGCACGATGCGGCCGAGTTGGCAACCATCAGGCAATTTCCAGTGAACACATATGCCAAAGGCATATGTGTTCGTAGGTCATCCCCCGTGACCGACCTTCGGAATCGAGTCGGAATGCGATTTCCCGGTCGTGCGATCAGCGGATCTCGAAGCCGTCGTATCCACCCTTGGGTGTGTCCCAGATCTCGGTGACACCGTCCACGCGCCCGGGCGTGTCGCCCTTCCGGAGCCAGTCGAGCAACTGTTCGCACCCCTGACGGGACCCCTCGGCGACGACCTGGACCCGGCCATCGGCGAGGTTGGAGGCGAAGCCGATCAGCTCCCCGATGCGCAATGCGTTGGCCCGGGTGAACCAACGGAAGCCGACACCTTGCACATGACCACGGACCCACGCAGTGAGGCGGACATCTTCGTTCATGTCTGCACGTTAACCGGCCAATTACATAAGCAGCACTTCGGCCCGGCACACCGTGCCGTACAGTCGCGCCCAAATACGGCTCCCCCGTACGAGTGACGCACTTTCACGCCGAACACGTAAGGAAGGCAGCGGATGGGTCGCCATCGACGCTCTGCCCGCGCGACCGCTGACGAAGCGGTGGCGAATGCCCGGAAAGCCCGGGATCCCCT
Source organism: Streptomyces sp. NPDC053079 (assembly GCF_044546695.1). NCBI lineage: Bacteria > Bacillati > Actinomycetota > Actinomycetes > Kitasatosporales > Streptomycetaceae > Streptomyces > Streptomyces sp. NPDC053079. The sequence goes on along the minus strand of NZ_JBITZJ010000002.1, from coordinate 1,086,379 downwards.
CACGAGCGAGTCGGCCGAAGTGTTCGAGCTCGAGGATCCGGCCGAAGCAGTAACCCAGCCCATCCCCGTCATCCGCACCGCTCCCCCCGGTGCCGGACGCCACAGGAGTCCGCACCGGGCCAAGCGGACCCGGGCGGGCGCGGCGGGCAAGGCCGGTGGCAGGACCGGCAAGGCGAGCAAGACGGCCAAGGGCGGCAAGGCCACGGCGCCCGGCCGGCGCACGGGACTGCTGGGCGCGTCCGCCGCCGTGGCCATGGGCGCGGTCGCGGTGGTCTCCGGACTGCTGCCCAGCGGTGTCTTCTCGATGGGCGGCGGCGCCGGGCACTCCCCCGGCGCCGGTACGACGGGGCAGGTGCGGGCCGACGGTCCGCCCGAGACCCCCGAGCAGCACTCCCGCCCGGCCGCCGCCCCGGCGGACCGGGCGGACCAGCGCGAGCAGCCGCGGCAGCGGGCCCGGGCGGCGCGGGCGGGCGGCGTGGACGAGGCCGGTCTGCGCGAGTCGGTACCGGCGAGCCGGGGGGCCGAACGCCCGCCGTCCGCCCCGGCCTCCGCGCCCCCTTCCTCGGCGTCACCGTCGGCCACGCCCGCCGACCGGTTCGCCGGCGCCGATCCACGCCGCGGTGCCCCCGCCGCGCGGCCGGCCCGCACGGCGGTGAAGCCGCACTCCCCCGCGGCCGCCGCCGACGACGGCCTGGCGCAGGTGCACGGCACGCTGGCCGACCCCCGGTCGTCAGCGGCGCACCTGGTGCTGTCCCTGGTCAACGCGGAGCGGGCGAAGGCGGGCTGCCGTCCGCTGCGGGCGAGCGGCAAGCTCAACCGCCTCGCCCAGTCCTTCAGTGACGACATGGCCCGACGGGGGTTCTTCGACCACACCGACCCGGAGGGCAGGACGCCGTGGGACCGGGCCGCCAAACGCGGCGTCAGGAACCTGGGCGGGGAGAACATCGCGCGCGGCCACCCGGACGCGCACACGGTGATGGACGCCTGGATGCGCAGCAGCGGTCATCGGGCGAACATCCTCAACTGCGACTACAAGAGCATCGGCGTCGGAGTGCATCACGGCGGCAACGGCCCTTATTGGACGCAGGACTTCGGCTACTGAACGCCGCCGCCCCGGCCCGGACGGTCTCCAAGCCGTCCGGGCCGGGGCGGGGGTGCGCCGGGCGGGGTGCGTCAGAGGGCGGCGCGGCCCGCGACGTAGACCCGCGCCTGCTCGGCGATGCGGCGGCCGAGGAGCTCGGCGGTGGCTATGTCGGCCTTGTGCACGCCCTCGGGGCCCTGGTCGTTGTTGGTCTGGGCGCCGGCGCCCAGGAAGAAGCCGAGGCGGTTGATGTCGTTCTCGGAGGCCGTGGAGCTGTTCCAGCCGGGCATGGCGCCGAGGCCCACCCAGTGCATGCCGTGCTGGGCCGCGAGGACGGTGAAGAACTGCAGGGTGTGCAGCTTGTCGCCGCTCTTGGAGGCGGAGTTGGTGAAGCCGGCCGCCAGCTTGTCCTGCCAGGCGCGGGTGAACCAGCGCTTGGAGGTGGCCTCGGCGAAGACGTGGAAGGCGCCGGAGGCGGTGCCCATGTAGGTGGGCGAGCCGAAGACGATCGCGTCGGAGGCGTCGAGCTGCTCCCACTGGGCCTCGGTGATCTCGGCGACGTTGATCAGGTTGACGGTCGCGCCGGCCTCGGTGGCACCGGTCCGGACGGCTTCGGCGAGGACGGCGGTGTGGCCGAAGCCGGAGTGGTAGGCGATGGAGACGACAGGCGTGGTCACAGGGGGCTCCAGGAAGCGGTTGCGCCGAATGGGTGACCACAGGAAAGCACTAACTTTTAGAAAGCGCAACCTACTGGTTAGCGCTGCATCACAGTATGGTGTCCTCATGACGACGCACGACGGCCCGGACGAGCACCTGCCCTTCGACGTCTTCGCGCGCAACTGCCCGGCGCGCGACACCCTGGGGCACGTCACGGGTCGCTGGGGCAGCCTCACGCTCGGCGCGCTCCGCGAGGACACGCTGCGCTTCAACGAGCTGCGCCGGCGGGTGGAGGGCGTCAGCGAGAAGATGCTGGCGCAGACGCTCCAGGCGCTGGAGCGTGACGGGCTGGTGCACCGCGAGGCGCAGCAGACCAACCCTCCGCGGGTGGACTACCGGCTGACGCCGCTGGGACGGGAGGCCGCCGAGCGGCTGCTGAGCCTGATCGAGCTGCTGGAGGAGCGGATGCCGGAGGTCCTGGCGGCTCAGGAGCGCTACGACGCGGGGCGCTAGGGCTTATCGCGCGGGGCGCGGAGCGGGCTGGCAGCGCGGGCAGAAATAGCTGGAGCGGTTCATCCAGGGCCGGCGGCGCATCGCCGTGCCGCAGCGGCGGCAGGGCTCGTCCTCCCGGCCGTAGGCGTCCAGCGAGCGGTCGAAGTACCCCGACTCGCCGTTCACATTGACGTAGAGCGCGTCGAAGCTGGTCCCGCCGGCGGCGAGGGCCTCGTTCATGACCTCGCGGATGTGGGTGAGCAGCTCGGCCGTGCGCGGCCGGGTCAGGCCCGCCGTCGGCCGGTCGTAGTGCAGCCGGGTGCGCCACAGCGCCTCGTCGGCGTAGATGTTGCCCACGCCGCTGATCAGCGACTGGTCGAGCAGCGCGCGCTTGATCGTCGTGCGGCGCCGACGCAGCGCGGCGTGGAAGGCGTCGTCGTCGAAGGCGGGGTCGAGGGGGTCGCGGGCGATGTGCGCGATGACGTCGGGAAGGCCCTCACTGTCCCCGGGCACCGTGTCGTGCAGCGAGAGCCCGCCGAAGGTGCGCTGGTCGACGAAGCGCAGCTCGGTCGCCTCGGCGTCGGCGAAGCGGACACGGATGCGCAGGTGCTTCTCGTCGGGCGAGCCCTGGGGCTGTACGAGCAGCTGACCGCTCATGCCGAGGTGGGCCAGGACGGCCCGGGCCGGGGCTTCGCCCGTGTCCGTGGGCGGCTCGACGGGCAGCCAGAGGTACTTGCCCCGCCGCCGGGCGGGGCCGAGGCGCTGCCCGGTCAGCTGGGCGGCGAAGTCGTCCGGCCCGGCGAGGTGGCGGCGTACGGCCCGGGGGTGCAGGACCTCCACCGCGGCGACCGTGCGCCCGCAGACCCAGCGCTCCAGGCCACTGCGGACGACCTCGACCTCGGGCAGCTCGGGCACGGCATTCCTTCCGGGACGGGAACGGGAAGAGAAAAAGGGGCCGGCCCGGGGGGGGGCGGGGCCCCCCCGGGCGGGCCGGGGGGGGGGGCGGGGGGCCCCCCCCCCCCCGCGGGGCGGCGGGGGCCCCCCCCCCCCCCCCCGCCCGCCGCCCCCCCCCCCCCCCCCCCCCCCCCCCCCCCCCCCCCCCCCCCCCCCCCCCCCCCCCCCCCCCCCGGCCCGGGTATCAGTTCGCCGTGCCCGGCACGCTGTCGGAGGACGCGTCGTCCCCCGGCACCACACCGGATTCGGCGGCGGCCTTCTCGGCCGCCACGCGGGCTTCCGCCGCGCTGTTGATGGCGCGCCAGGCGGATTCCGCCGCCTGCTGCTCCGCTTCCTTCTTGCTGCGGCCGGTGCCGGTGCCGTACGCGACACCACCGACGCGGGCAGCAGCCGTGAAGGTCTTCTCGTGGTCGGGACCGGTCTCGGAGACCAGGTACTCGGGGACCCCGAGACCCTCGGTGGCGGTCAGCTCCTGGAGGCTGGTCTTCCAGTCCAGGCCTGCGCCGAGGTTGGAGGACTTCTCGATCAGCGGATCGAAGAGCCGGTGCACCAGCTCGGCAGCGGCCTCCAGGCCCTGGTCGAGGTAGACCGCACCGATGACCGCTTCGAGGGTGTCCGCGAGGATCGACGCCTTGTCCCGGCCGCCCGTGCCCTCTTCGCCCCGGCCGAGCCGGATGAAGGAGCCGAGCTCCAGGCCGCGGCCGACCTCCGCCAGCGCCCTCGAGTTGACCACCGCGGCCCGCAGCTTGGCCAGCTGGCCCTCGGGCAGGTCGGGGTGGATGCGGTAGAGGGTGTCCGTGACCACCAGACCCAGGACCGAGTCCCCGAGGAACTCAAGCCGCTCGTTGGTGGGAAGACCGCCGTTCTCGTACGCGTAGGACCGGTGCGTCAGCGCACGCACCAGAAGGGCGGTCTCGAGTGTGTACCCGAGCCGCCCTTCCAGAAGCGTGTGAGACGAGGCCGTGTCCGCCGGCGCCGATCCATTCCCGCGACTGCGGGACGGCGTAGTGGCATCTGACATGAAGCCTGTCACCCGCCGATCAGACCGCGATGACCTGGCGCTTGTTGTAGGTGCCGCAGCTCGGGCACGCGATGTGCTGCAGCTTCGGCTCGTGGCAGCTAGCGCATGCCACCAGGGTGGGGACCGCAGCCTTCCACTGCGACCGGCGGTGGCGCGTGTTGCTGCGCGACATCTTCCGCTTCGGAACAGCCACGGCTACTTCTCCTGTGAGTCATCCCCGTTGGCACGGGGTGCGTTTTCCTTCTCGCCGTCCTGGTCGGAACCGGCGAGTCCCTGCAGTGCCGCCCAACGGATGTCGACGGCGTCGTGGTGGTGGTCCGGGTCGTCCGCCAGCCGTGCCCCGCACTCGGAGCACAGGCCAGGGCAGTCTTCCTGGCACACCGGCTGCAGCGGCAGTGAGAGCACCACCGCGTCCCGCAGCACGGGTTCGAGGTCGAACATGTCGTCCTCGAGGAAGAGCATGTCCTCCTCATCGTCCTCGGCGTCGTCGCCGGTGTCCGCGTGGCGGCTCCGGGCGTCGGCGTCGGGGTAGGAGAACATCTCCTGGAAGTCCGCTTCGAGCTCTCGCTCCAGCGGCTCCAGACACCTTACGCACTCCCCGGTGAGCGGTGCACGGGCGGTGCCTGTGACGAGCACCCCTTCCATGACCGACTCGAGCCGGAGGTCCAGCTCCACCGCGGCGCCCTCGGGCACACCGATGACCTCGATGCCGAGGTCCTGGGGAGCGGGGACGGAGCGGGAGACCCGCTTCAGCGCGCCGGGTCGCCGGCCCAGCTCGCGTGTGTCGAACACGAGAGGGTTGCGGGGATCAAGGCGGGCGTTCAGGGCTTCCTGCTTTCTACGCTGCGGTGACGACGACCCCCGGGCTCTGACGCACGGAGGGCAGCCTGGATCGCGGACGTACACGCGACCGAAGAGCCAGGATACTGGACGGCTCGCCCTGGACCCAATCCGGACCCATCGGACCGGCCGGCGAGGCCGGTTCAGCGCCCCTGTTCGTACCGCCGGAGCTGGTCGAGGTCGATCATCGAGGTGTCGAAGAGGCTGGTCTCGTCGAGCGCCCCGCCCTGCGGCTGCTGACCCTGGGCGTGCTGGGGCTGGTACGGCTGGGCGTGCTGCTGCGGCTCGCCGTAGCCCCCCGGGGCGCCGTAGCCGTGCCCGCCGTCCTGGGGCTGCCAGCCGTAGGGGTCGGGCTGCTGGTAGCCGCCGTGGACGGCGTACGGATCGGTCTGGGGTGCGTAGGGGGCGCCCTGGTGCTGGGGGTAGCCGTACGGGTCCTGCTGAGCGGCATAGGCGGGCGCGGGGGCGGCGTAGTCGCCCCAAGCGGGCTGCGGGGGCTGCTGGGGCTCCTGAGGCGCGGAGTAGGGCTGTGGCGCCTCCTGCGGGGCGGCCAGCTCGGCCAGGAAGTCGGCGTCGCTCGTGGGGCGGCCGGTACGCAGACCGTCCTGGGCGGCCATGTGGGCGCCGAGCTCGTCCGCGGGCCGGGCCCCGAGCAGCTTCTCGCGGCCCCGCCCGACGGCCTCCAGCGTCTTGGCCAGCACCGCCGAGACGGCGCCCATCTTGGCGTCGACGTACTCGTCGGCGCGGTGGCGCTGGGTCGCGGGGTCGGCGCTGCGCTCCGGAGCGTCCTCGTCCGCCGACTGGGCGTCCGCGCCGGGCAGGCCGAGCAGCTTCTCGCGGCCGCGGTCGACCGAGCCGATGGTCTTGGTGAGGACGACCTCGAAGTTGGCGAGCTTGCTGTCGACGTAGTCGTCGGCCTCCGCGCGGATCTCCGCCGCTTCCCGCCGGGCCTCGGCGAGGATGCGGTCGGCCTCCTCCTGGGACTGGCGGGCGACCTCGGTGTCGGAGATCAGGGAGCCGCGCTGGGCGCGAGCCGACTCCAGGATGCGCTCGGCCTCCTCGCGGGCGTCCGCCACGAGCTGCTCCCGGCCGCCGATGACCTCCCGCGCCTGGGCGAGCGAGCCGGGCAGGGCGCCGCGCACCTCCTCGAGCAGGGCGAGCAGCTCGGCCCGGTTGAGGACGCAGGAGGCCGACATGGGCAGGGCACGGGCGCCGGCGACGGTCGTGACGATCTCGTCGAGCTTCTTCTGGACGTCCACCTTGACGGTCGCCGCCTTCTTGGAATCCGGGGGGCCTTCCGGCCGACGTAACGAACGAGACGACTGTACGGCCGGCGGACCCGCCCCGCAGCTACTGACGGCCCGTCAGATTCTCACTGCTGCCCCAGCCGCTCCTTGAGCGCCTCCAGCACCAGCGGCGGCACCAGGTGGGAGACGTCGCCACCCCAGGTCGCGACCTCCTTGACCAGGCTGGAGGAGAGGAAGCTGTAGGTGGGGTTGGTGGGGACGAACAGGGTCTCGACGCCCGAGAGCCCGTTGTTCATCTGGGCCATCTGCAGCTCGTAGTCGAAGTCGCTGACCGCCCGCAGGCCCTTGACGATGGCGGGGATGTCACGCTGCTTGCAGAAGTCGACGAGAAGGCCGTGGAAGGACTCGACCCGCACGTTGCCGTACTCGGCGGTGACCTGCCGCAGCAGCTCTATCCGCTCGTCGACGGTGAACAGGCCCTGCTTCGACTTGTTGATCATCACGGCCACGTGCACGACGTCGTACAGCTTGGACGCGCGGGCGATGATGTCGAGGTGTCCATTGGTGACGGGGTCGAACGACCCCGGACAGACGGCGCGGCGCAACGGTGGTTCCTCGCTCTCCGGTCCATTCATGACGTGCCTGACGGTGTGTCGGCAGTGCACGCCGAGGCGGCGCGACCGTACCAAAGCGTCCCCTCGCCGTAACGACGGGCCCTCAGTGCGTCAAAGCCGTCCGGCCAGCGGAATTCCCCGCCCCGGGTGCTGCGCTCCACGGTGATCAGCGCGTCGTCCGCGAGCCAGCCCCCGGTACGCAGTGTGAGCAGGATCTCGCGGAGCTCGTCGTCGCTCACGACGTAGGGCGGGTCGAGGAAGACCACGTCGTACGGGCTCGCCGGCGGCGGGCCGGCGACGGCCTGCTCGGCCTTGCCGCTGCGCACCTCGGCGCCCGGCAACCCGATCGCACGGACGTTCTCCCGGATGACCCGGACCGCGCGGGCGTCCGCCTCGACCAGCAGGACGTGCGCGGCGCCGCGCGAGAGGGCCTCCAGTCCGACCGCGCCCGAGCCGCCGTAGAGGTCCAGCACACGCGTGCCGTCCAGGGTGCCGAGGAGGGACACCCAGGTGGAGAACAGGCCCTCGCGCGCCCGGTCGGAGGTCGGACGGGTGCCGGTGCCGGGCGGCACGGCCAGGCGGCGTCCGCCGGCGGCGCCGGCGATCACGCGGGTCATGGGGTCTTAAGTCCTTCGCGGTGGGTGGCGCGGTGTCGTGTGGTGTCGGCGGCGGGGGCCGCCGCCCCTTCAGCGTATGGCGTCGGCGCCGCGGCGGCCGCGCGGGTGCGGCGGGAGCTCATCCCTTGTCGAGGAATTCCTCCCGCTCCTTGTCCAGCAGGGCGTCCAACGCGGTGCGCAGCGCGGGCAGTCCGGCCAGCTCCGGGTCGGCCGCCACGATCGCCGCGGCCTCCTCGCGGGCGGCCGCGATGACCTCCTCGTCGTCGATGACGGTGAGCATCCGCAGGCTGGAGCGGACGCCGGACTGCGCCTGGCCGAGCACGTCGCCCTCGCGGCGCTGCTCCAGGTCGATGCGGGAGAGCTCGAAGCCGTCCAGGGTCGCCGCGACGGCGCCCAGCCGGGCCCGGGCGGGGCTCGCCTCGAAGGCCTCGGTGACCAGCAGGCACAGCCCCGCTGCCGAACCGCGGCCCACCCGGCCGCGCAGCTGGTGCAGCTGGGAGACGCCGAACCGGTCCGCGTCCATGATCACCATGACCGTGGAGTTGGGCACGTTCACGCCCACCTCGATGACGGTCGTGGCGACCAGGACGTCGACCTCACCGGCCGCGAAGCGGCGCATGACGTCGTCCTTGGCGTCGGGCTGCATCCGTCCGTGCAGCACCTCCACGCGCAGGCCGGCCAGCGGTCCAGCGCCGAGCTGCTCGGCGATCTCCAGGACGGCCAGCGGCGGGCGCCGCTCGGCGTCCTCCCCGGCCTGCTTCTTCTTGCCGTCCTCCTCGTCGCCGATGCGCGGGCACACCACGTACGCCTGGTGGCCGCCCTCGATCTCCTCGCGCACCCGCTCCCAGGTGCGGGCGAGGAAGTGGGGCTTGTCCTTGGCGGGCACCACGTGGGTGGCGATCGGCGAGCGGCCGGCCGGGAGCTGGTCCAGCACGGACGTCTCCAGATCGCCGAAGACGGTCATGGCGACCGTGCGCGGGATGGGCGTCGCGGTCATCACCAGCAGGTGCGGGGGCTGCTTGCCCTTGGAGCGCAGGGCGTCGCGCTGCTCGACGCCGAAGCGGTGCTGTTCGTCCACCACGACCAGGCCCAGGTCGTGGAACTGCACCTTGTCCTCGATCAGGGCGTGGGTGCCGACGACGATGCCGGCCTCGCCCGTGACGAGGTCGAGCAGCGCCTGCCGGCGGGCGGCGGTGCCCATGGAGCCGGTGAGCAGCACGACCTTCGTGCCCTGCTCGGCGCCGCCGAGCATGCCGCCCTCGGCGAGCTCGCCCATCATCTCGGTGATGGAGCGGTGGTGCTGCTGGGCGAGCACTTCGGTGGGGGCGAGCATCGCGGCCTGGCCGCCGGCGTCGACGACGCCGAGCATGGCGCGCAGGGCGACCATCGTCTTGCCGCTGCCGACCTCGCCCTGCAGCAGGCGGTGCATGGGGTGCTCGGTGGCCAGGTCGTCGAAGATCTCGGCGGAGACCTTCCGCTGGCCGTCGGTGAGGGTGAAGGGCAGCTTGGCGTCGAAGGCGTCGAGCAGGCCGCCGGCCAGCGGCTTGCGGGGCACGGCCGGCAGCTGGGAGTCGGCGTGGCGGCGGCGGGCGAGGGCGACCTGCAGGACGAACGCCTCGTCCCACTTCAGCCGGGACCGGGCGTCCTCGATCTCGGCCTTGGTGCGCGGGCGGTGCACCTTGCGCAGCGCCTCCGGCAGCGGGAGCAGGCCGCGGCCCGCGCGCAACGCGTCCGGCAGCGGGTCGACGACGCTCTGCCAGCCGGTGGCCTCCATCGAGGCCAGCACCACGTCGACGGCGTTGGAGACCTTCCAGGACTCCATCTGCGAGCAGGCCGGGTACAGCGGGATCAGCTGGTTGGCCCATGCCTCGACGGCGTCCGCGCCGCTGTCCTCGCCGAGCATCTCGTAGGCGGGGTGGGAGAGCTGGCGGATGTTGCGGAAGGTGCCGACCTTGCCCGCGAACATGCCGCGGCGGCCGGGGACGAGCTCCTTTTGGTGGTGGTAGATCGACCGGCCGAAGAAGACCAGCTGGAGCCGGCCGCTGCCGTCGGTGAGCGTGACCTCCAGGCGCTGGCCCTTGCCGTTGTTGAACTTCAGCACGCGGGCGTCGCTGACCTGCGCGACGACCGTGACGTGCTCGTCCAGCGGCAGGTCGGCGAGCCGGGTCAGCTCGCCGCGCTCGGCGTAGCGGCGCGGGTAGTGGTGCAGCAGGTCGCCGACCGTGTGCAGGTCGAGGTGCTCGGCCATCACCTTCGCGGTGTTGCCGCCGAGAGTCTTGTGGAGGGGTTCTTCGAGCGCGGGCACGCGTTCCATTGCACACCACGCCTGTGACAACCGGGCCCATTCGGTGCCCGTCGCGGCCTATTCGATGCCGATGAGGAGCCGTGCGGACTGCTGTTCGCCCCGGTAGACCAGGGTGTCGACGGCGAGGTGGCCGTCGCGTACGTGCCGTTGCAGGCGCTCGGCGACGGCGTCGGGGACCTCCGCGCCCAGGACGAGGGTGACCATCTCGCCGCCCGCCGCGAGCATCCGGTCCAGCACGGTCTCGGCGGTCCGGGCGAGCTCGGCGCCGATGACGGCGACGTCGCCGTCGATCAGGCCGAGCACGTCGCCGGCCTGGCAGACGCCCGCCATGGTCCAGGACTGCCGCTCGGCCACGACGAGCTCCGCGTAGCGGGTGGCGCCGGCGGCGGCGGTCATGGCGACGACGTCCTCGTCGAAGCGGCGGCCGGACTCGTGGACGGCCAGGGCCGCGATGCCCTGGACCGGCGAGCGGGTGGGGATCAGCGCGACCCGTACGCCCTCGCTGCGCGCCTGTTCGGCGGCAGCGGCGGCGGTGTGCCGCAGGTCGGCGTCGTTGGGCAGCAGGACGACCTCGCGCGCGTGGGCGCGCCGGACCGCCTGGAGCAGCTCGCCGGCGGCGGGCGGCTCCCCCGGTCGCACGGCCACCACGGTCGCCCCGGCCTGCTCGCACAGGGCCGCCAGTCCGGCGCCGGGCACGACCGCGACGACGGCCCGCTGGGCGGGCTCGCGGACGCGGGTGCGCTCCTGGTCGGCGGCGAAGTGGGTGATGCGGATGCGGTACGGGCGCCCGGCCTCGACGCCCGCCTCGACGGCGGCGCCGGCGTCGTCGACATGGACGTGGACGTTCCACAGCCCGTCGCCGCCGACGACGACCAGGGACTCGCCCAGTGCGTCGAGCCGGGTGCGCAGGCGGGCCACGGCCGCGTCGTCGGCCTCCAGCAGGTAGATCACCTCGAAGGCGGGGTCGCCGCCCGCGGCGGCGTCGCCGAGGTCGGCCGGGCAGCCTTCGCTCTGCCAGGAGTGAGGGGTGACGGCACCCCGCGCGCCGCCCGCCGCGCCGGGTGCCGCGCCGGGTGCCGGCTCCCCGCCGGCCAGGGCGGCGGCCAGGGCGCCCAGGACCTCCACGAGGCCCTTGCCGCCGGCGTCGACCACTCCGGCCCGGCCGAGCACCTCCAGCTGGCGGGGGGTGGCCTCCAGGGCCGTACGGGCCCCTTCGTGCGCGGCCCGGGCGACGGCCGCGCCGTCGCCGGCGGTGGTGGCGGCGGCCTCGGCCGCGGCCGCGGCGACGGTCAGGACGGTGCCCTCCACGGGCCGGGCGACCCCTTCGTACGCGGACTCCACCGCGCGCCGCAGGGCCCGCCGCAGCAGCGCCGCGTCGTCGGGGCCGGGGCCGCCGGGGCGGTGATCCCTGTCACCGGCCGCCACCAGGACCTCCGCCATGCCGCGCAGCAGCTGGGCGAGGATGGTGCCGGAGTTTCCGCGCGCCCCTATGAGCGCTCCGTGGGCCATGGCCCGTACGGCCTCGGCCAGGTCGGGGCGGGAGGCGGGGCCGGTGGTGGCGTGGCCCTCGAAGACGGCGTCGACCGCGCGGGTGGCGGACTCGACGGTCAGGTAGAGGTTGGTGCCGGTGTCGCCGTCCGCGACGGGATAGACGTTGATCGCGTCGATCTCCTCGCGGCTGCGGCCGAGCGCGTCGAGCGCCAGCGCGCACCAGGTGCGTACCGCATCGGCGTCCAGCGTGGGCGGCACCTGTGTCCTCCTCGGACTCTCGGGACGGTGGGCAGTGCTGGAGCAGAGTAGTCCGGCCGGGGCGGCGGACGGGCGGGCCGGGCGGGGTCCGGGGCGGTCATGGTAGTTTCGTTGTCCAGGAGCGGTCGTTGTATGCTGCTCCGGTTGCCTGATGAGAATCAGGCCATACCCCCTGGCAAGCCAGTCACCACCGACATCGGTACGCCGGGATTTCCCGTAAGTGCATCTGAAGTCTTTGGAGTGACCCGTGGCTGCCAACTGCGACGTCTGCGGCAAGGGGCCGGGCTTCGGCAACAACATTTCGCACTCGCACCGCCGTACGTCCCGTCGCTGGAACCCGAACATCCAGCGTGTGCGTGCCGTGGTCGGTCGGACGCCGAAGCGCCTCAATGTCTGCACCTCGTGCATCAAGGCCGGCAAGGTCTCGCGCTAACTAGCTAGTAGCGCGGCAGCCTCGCCGACCCTTGAAAGCCGGTCCCCTTCGGGGGGCCGGCTTTTCGCTGTCCCTCTCACCGGGGCTCCGCCCCGGATCCCGGTCCTCAAACGCCGGACGGGCTGGAAAATCCAGCCCGTCCGGCGTTTGAGGACAAGAAACGGTGAAAGGGCGGGTCAGGGGATCATCCAGCCGTGCCGCACCGGGCCGATACCGCGCCCCAAGGCGAAGCCCGCCGCGATCGCGCCCGTGACGTAGTCCTTGGCGGCAGCCACCGCCTCCGGCACCGCCAGCCCCTTCGCGAGCCCGCAGGCGATCGCACTCGCCAGCGTGCACCCCGTCCCGTGCGTATGCCGGTTGTCGTGGCGCGGCGCCCGCAGCCAGTGTTCGTCCGTGCCGTCCGTCAGCAGGTCGACCGCGTCACCGCGGAGGTGGCCGCCCTTGATGAGGGCCCACCGCGGGCCGAACGACAGCACCGCGTCCGCCGCGTGCCGCAGGTCGGCCTCGGTTCTCACCCGTACGCCCGTGAGCCAGGCGACCTCGTCCAGGTTGGGGGTGGCGACGGTGGCGGCCGGCAGCAGCTTCGTGCGGACCGCGTCGAGGGCGGAGGCGGCCAGCAGGGCATCGCCGTGCTTGGAGATGCCGACCGGGTCGACGACCACGGGGGCGCCCACGTCCGCCAGTAGGGCGGCGACCGTCTCCACCAGCTCCGCCGAGGCCAGCATGCCGGTCTTGACGGCCTGGACGCCGATGTCGTCGACGACGCTGCGGAACTGGGCCCGTACGGCCTCGGCGGGCAGCGGCCACGCGCCCTGGACGCCCAGGGAGTTCTGGGCGGTGACGGCGGTGACCACGCTCATGCCGTGCGTGCCGAGGGCCAGCATCGTCTTCAGGTCGGCCTGGATGCCCGCACCGCCGCCGGAGTCGGATCCGGCGACGGTCAGCACGCGTGGGGGTATCGGCATGGCGCCGAATCTACTCCCCCGGCTCCATGTCCCCGAAGTGGTCCCAGCCGCCCGCCTTGTCCCAGGGGGCACCGTCCACGGTGACCTGGGGCAGCGCGGAGGGGTTGACGACCTCGCCGATGACCTTCCAGCGGGCCGGCAGCTTCACGTCGGGCGGGAACGTCGCCACGATGGCGTGGTCCTCGCCGCCGGTCAGCACCCACTGCAGCGGGTCGACGCCCACGGCCTGCCCGATGTCCAGCATCTGGGTGGGCACGTCGATGGCCGCCGTGCGCAGGTCGATGCGGACCTTGCTGGCCTCGGCGATGTGGCCGAGGTCGGCGATGAGGCCGTCGCTGACGTCCGTCATGGCGGTGGCGCCGAGCGCGGCGGCGGCCGGACCCGCGTGGTACGGGGGCTCGGGCCGCCGGTGGGCCTCGACGAAGGCGCGCGGCGAGCGGAAGCCGCGGGAGAGCACGGCGAGTCCGGCCGCCGACCAGCCCAGCCAGCCCGTGACGGCGACGACGTCGCCGGCCCGGGCGCCGGAGCGGGTGACCGGCTCGTGGTTGCGCAGGTCGCCCAGCGCCGTGATGGCGACGGTGATCGTCTCACCGCGCACCACGTCCCCGCCGACCACCGCCGCGCCCGCGACCTGGCACTCGTCGCGGATCCCGTCCATGAGCTCGGTCGGCCAGGTGGCGGGGAGCTCGGCGGGTACGACGAGGCCCAGCAGGACCGCCGTGGGCACCGCGCCCATGGCGGCGATGTCGGCGAGGTTCTGCGCGGTGGCCTTGCGGCCGACGTCGTAGGCGGTGGACCAGTCGCGGCGGAAGTGGCGCCCCTCCAGGAGCACGTCCGTACTGGCCACGACCCGGCGGTCGGGCGCCGCTACCACCGCGGCGTCGTCACCCGGCCCGAGCCGGACCGCCGGGGTGGTGGTGAGCCGGGAGGTCAGCTCTCTGATGAGCCCGAACTCCCCCAACTCGCCCACGGTGCCTTTCACTGAGCTCCTCCTCGGAGTGTCGGTTGCCCTGTTCGTGACGTGTCCCGCGCCGCGCAGGCCGCGCGGGTCTCCCCGCACCGTGCGGCGACGCGGTACCGTGGCGTCTCTTCTCCCCACATGATCCTCGAAGCCGCCCTGGAGGTTCCGTGGTACAGGCGTACATCCTGATCCAGACCGAGGTCGGCAAGGCGTCGACCGTGGCCGAAGTCATCGGCAAGATCCCGGGAGTGATCCAGGCCGAGGACGTGACGGGGCCGTACGACGTCATCGTGCGTGCCCAGGCCGACACCGTGGACGAGCTCGGCCGGATGGTGGTCGCGCAGGTCCAGAAAGTGGAGGGCATCACCCGCACCCTGACCTGCCCGGTCGTTCATATCTAGCTCCCCCGTATGCTCGGCCGGTGAAGTCTTCGCTCCGCCGGCCCCTCGGCCTGCCCTCCGTCGCCGTGCTCCTCGCGGCCGTGGCCTGTTCGGGCCCGGACGCCGGGGCGGGCCCGGCGGTGCCCTCGCCGCCGGAGCGGCAGGCCGCGCTCTGCCGGGCGCTGCACAAGGAGCTGCCGAAGACCGTGGGCGGGCTCGAGCGGCGCGGCGCCGAGCCCGTCTCGGACCTCACCGCCGTATGGGGCGGCACCCACGGCGAGCCGGAGATCTCGCTGCGCTGCGGGGTGACCAAGCCCGCTCTGCTCAAGCGGAACCCCGCCACCGACTCGATGGACGTCAACGACGTCGGCTGGCTGCCCGAGCGGCAGCCGGACGGCAGCGTGCGCTGCACCACCGTCCGGCGTGAGGCGTGGGTGGAGGTGACGCTGCCGAAGAAGGTCGTCGGTGAGGGCGGTGACCTGAGTGCGCTCACCGACCTCTCCGGCGCCGTCCTGAAGACGATCCCCGAGGGGATCATCTCCTGACGGCCCTCTCCGGCGTTGCGCTCAGCGCAGCCCCGTCGGCCGCCGCAGGGCGGCCTGGACGAGACGGTCGACCAGCTCGGGGTACTCCACACCGCTCTCCTGCCACATGCGCGGGTACATGGAGATGGGTGTGAAGCCGGGCATGGTGTTGATCTCGTTGATCACGTACTCGCCGTCCTCGGTGAGGAAGAAGTCCGCACGGACCAGTCCCTCGCAGGAGACGGCCTCGAAGGCCTGGACGGCCAGCTCCTGCACCCGGCGCGTCTCGTCCTCGCTCAGCGGGGCGGGCACGATGCCGGAGGCGGAGTCGATGTACTTGGCCTCGAAGTCGTAGAAGTCGTGCGCGCTGACCGGGGGGATCTCGGCGGGCACGCTGGCGCGCGGACCGTCCTCGAACTCGAGCACGCCGCACTCGATCTCGCGACCGCGCAGCAACGATTCGACCAGGATCTTCGGGTCGTGGCGGCGGGCCTCGGCGATGGCCTCGTCCAGGCCGGAGGCGTCGTCGACCTTGGTGATGCCCATGGACGAGCCGGCGCGGGCGGGCTTCACGAACAGCGGCCAGCCGTGCTCGCCGGCGAAGTCCACGATCTTCTTGCGGGCTGCGGCGGGGTCGGTGTCCCACTCACGGGGCCGGATCACCTCGTACGGGCCGACGGGCAGCCCGTAGGAGATGAAGACCCGCTTCATGTACTCCTTGTCCTGGCCGACGGCGGAGGCGAGGACGCCGGCGCCGACGTAGGGGACGCCGGCCAGGTCCAGCATGCCCTGGAGGGTGCCGTCCTCGCCGTAGGGGCCGTGCAGCACGGGGAAGACGACGTCGACCTCGCCCAGCGCCTTGGGAACGGCGCCCGGCTCGACGTAGACGACCTCACGGCTGGAGGGGTCGGCGGGCAGCAGCACGCCGCCCTCCGCCGAGTCGGTGAGCTGCTCGACGGCCGGCAGCGTGCGGCCGGCGATCGTCATGCGTTCGGGGTCGTCCGCGGTGAGGACCCAACGGCCGTCAGTGGTAATGCCGATCGGCAGCACGTCGTACTTGCTGCGGTCGATGGCGCGCAGCACGGCGCCTGCGGTGACCACGGAGATGGCGTGCTCGGAACTGCGGCCGCCGAAGACGACCGCGACACGCGGCTTCCGGTCAGGGCTCTGGGGGGAGTTCTCGCTGCTCATAACGCGTTGAGAGTACCTGGTGGCAGGAGGTGCGTCAGTGCCGCTCGGCCTTGGCGCTGCGTGACATGAGTTCCTTGAGGGCCACCATGGGCGGCTTGCCCTCGTGGACGATGTCCACCACGGTCTCGGTGATCGGCATGTCGACATGATGACGTCGGGCCAGATCGAGCACGCTCTCACAGGACTTGACGCCCTCGGCGGTCTGCTTGGTGACCGCGATGGTCTCCTCGAGGGTCATGCCGCGGCCGAGGCTGGCGCCGAAGGTGCGGTTGCGGGAGAGCGGCGAGGCGCAGGTGGCCACGAGGTCGCCCATGCCCGCGAGACCCGCGAAGGTGTGCGCGTCGGCGCCCATGGCCAGGCCCAGCCGGGTCGTCTCGGCCAGTCCGCGGGTGATCAGGGACGCCTTGGCGTTGTCGCCCAGGCCCATGCCGTCGGCGATGCCCACGGCCAGGGCGATGACGTTCTTCACGGCGCCGCCCAGCTCGCAGCCGACCACGTCGGTGTTGGTGTACGGGCGGAAGTAGGTGGTGTGGCAGGCGGCCTGGAGGCGCCGGGCGACGGACTCGTCGCGGCAGGCGACGACGGCCGCGGCGGGCTGCCGGGCGGCGATCTCCTTGGCGAGGTTGGGCCCGGTGAGGACGGCGACCCGGTCCGGGGAGACCTTGGCGACCTCCTCGACGACCTCGCTCATCCGCTTGGCCGTGCCCAGTTCGACGCCCTTCATCAGGGAGACGAGCACGGTGTCGGCGGCCAGCAGGGGCGCCCACTCGGTGAGGTTCCCGCGCAGGGTCTGCGAGGGGACGGCCAGCACGGTGAACGCCGCGTCGCGCGCCGCCTCGGCGGGGTCGGTGGTGGCCCGGACACCGGCGGGCAGCTCGATGCCGGGGAGGTAGTCGGGGTTGGTGCGGCCGGTGTTGATGGCGTCCACGAGGGCGGCGCGGCGGCCCCACATGGTGACCTCGCAGCCCGCGTCGGCGAGGATCATCGCGAAGGCGGTGCCCCAGGAACCGGTGCCGAATACGGCGCAACGCGTCACTTGCTGTCCTCCTGCGGCCGCTCGCCGCGGTTGTGGCGGGCCGCGGCGCGGGCCTTCTTGAGGGTGTAGGGCTCGGCGGGGGCCGGCTCGCCGCGGAGTTCGGCGAGCAGTTCCGTGATGGCCTTCATGATGACGTCGGTCGCCTCGCGCAGGACCTCGCCGGTGGGCTCCTTGCCGTAGTAGGCGGAGAGGTCCACGGGCGGGCCGGCCAGGACCCGCAGGGTCTTGCGGGGGAAGAGCCGCAGCTTCTTCTCCTTGGCGTAGGGCGGCATGGCCTCGTTGGCGCCCCACTGGGCGACGGGGATGACCGGGGCCTTGGTCAGCAGGGCGACGCGGGCGGCGCCCGTCTTGCCCTCCATGGGCCACATGTCCGGGTCCCGGGTGAGGGTGCCCTCGGGGTAGAAGGCCACGCACTCGCCCTTGTTGATGGCGTCCACCGCGGCCCGGAAGGCGTTGGCGGCGTCGGTGCTCTCGCGGTAGACGGGAATCTGCCCGGTGCCGCGCAGCAGCCCGCCGACGAAGCTGCCCTTGAAGAGGGCGGCCTTGGCGAGGAAGCGGGGGACCCGCCCGGTGTTGTACTGGAAGTGGGCGTACGACAGCGGGTCGAGGTAGGAGTTGTGGTTGACGGCGGTGATGAATCCGCCGTCGGCCGGAATGTGCTCCATTCCGCGCCAGTCCCGCTTGAACAGAACCACGAGCGGCGGTTTTGCCAACACCGCCGTAAAGCGGTACCAGAAGCCGATTCTGTGGCGGGACACTCGGACACCCTTCCGTTGGGACCTGAAGCTGCTTCGGGCGTGCTGCTCACCCGGGGGCCGGACAAGTGTCGCCCCAGGTACCCGGTCTGTCGAGAACACCGTAACCCCGCACTCCGCACCGGGCTGCGGCAGCGGGTGACAATGGGCCGGGTACGAGAGATAGGGGGCGGACGTGCTCTGGACGCTGGTGGTGCCGCTGAAGCCGCTGGCCGCGGCCAAGAGCCGCCTCACGGCGGGGGCCGGCCGGCTGCCGGGGCCGGCGCTCGCGCTCGCCTTCGCCCAGGACACCGTGCGGGCGGCGCTGGCCTGTGAGCGGGTGCGGGATGTGGCGGTCGTCACGGCGGACCCGCTGGCGGCCGCCGAGGTGGCCGCGCTGGGCGCCCGGGTGCTGTCCGAGCCGCCCGGCGACGGCGGACTGAACGCGGCGCTGGCGCACGGTGCCCGCACGGTACGGGCCCGCCGGCCGCATTCCGCGGTGGCCACCCTCAATGCGGATCTGCCGGCGCTGCGCCCGGTGGAACTCGGCCGGGTGCTCGATTCCGCCGCCGAATTCCCCCGCACTTTTCTCGCCGATGCCGCCGGAATCGGTACGACGCTGCTGGCCGCGGCCCCCGGAATGGAATTGGCTCCGGCGTTCGAGGGGCGTTCGCGCGCCCGTCACAGGGCTTCGGGAGCCCGGGAGATCCTCCTGGCGGACGTGGATTCCGTGCGCCGGGACGTGGACACGGAAGACGATTTGCGGGCCGCTCTCGCCCTGGGCGTGGGGCCCCGCACGGCGGCCGTCGCGACCGGCGTGCCGATGGGCGGGCGGGTGGCCGACTAGGCTGCTGGCCATGCAGGCCACCGCGTACACCTTCGATCCTTCGACCCGCTCCGGGAGCGTTCTCCTGGACGACGGCACGCCCGTGCCCTTCGACGGGGCGGCGTTCGACGCCGGCGGGTTGCTGCTGCTGCGGCCCGGGCAGCGGGTGCGGATCGAGTTCGCGGCGCCCGGGGACGGCGCCCGGGGCGAGGCCGGGGGCCCGGCGGACGCGGCGGGCCCGGTGGCGGGCCGGCGCATCACGCTGGTGACGCTGCAGACCTTCTGAGGACGGGGCCCCACGGGGGCCGTACGCACCGCGGGCCGGGCTCCCCGAAGGGAGCCCGGCCCGGCGCGTTACGCCGTACGTTCGCTGCCTTACTTCTTCTTGGCGGCGGTCTTCTTGGCGGTGGTCTTGCGCGCGGTGGTCTTGCGGGCCGGGGCCTTGGTGGCGGCGGCCTTCTTGGCGGGCGCGGTCTTCTTCGCGGCAGCCGTCTTCTTGACCGCGGCGGCCTTCTTCGCCGGGGTCGCCTTCTTCGCGGCGGCCTTGGTGGCGGTCGTCGCCTTCTTGGCCGGCGCCGCCTTCTTCGCGGTCGTCGCCTTCTTGGCGGCGGTGGTCTTCTTCGCGGCCGTGGTCTTCGCCGCGGTCGTCTTCTTGACGGCCGTGGTCTTCTTGACGGCGGCCTTCTTGGCGGTGGCCTTCTTGGCCGCGGCCTTGGTGGTGGCCTTGCCGCCCGAAAGGCTGCCCTTGGGCGCCTTCTTGACGGAGACCTCGCCGCCCTTCGGGAGCTTCTTCGAGCCGCTCACCAGGTCCTTGAAGCCCTGGCCCGCGCGGAAGCGCGGCACCGAGGTCTTCTTGACCCGTACGCGCTCACCCGTCTGCGGGTTGCGGGCGTAGCGGGCGGGACGGTCGACCTTCTCGAACGACCCGAAACCGGTGACCGAGACACGGTCACCGGCGACAACCGCGCGGACGATCGCGTCGAGTACCGCGTCGACCGCGTCTGCGGCCTGCTGACGGCCACCGAGCTTGTCGGCAATCGCTTCAACGAGCTGCGCCTTGTTCACGTCTTCCCCTTCGGAGACATTGGCTGGAATGTGCTCCAGCTTTTTCGCACGTTAGGCAGATATATACCGCAAATCAAACACGAAACGGTCTAATCACCCTTGTGCCGCAACGAACTCGACTCATCACGGAGTTCCGTGCGTGCCGGGCTCTTGGGGGAAACGGCCCTCGTCGAGGTCGTTCATCAGCCGGTCCAGGCGCCTTGCCGCGCCTGAGAGATCGTGCTTCGCCGAGGCCGTGATGGCCAGCAGCTGCCGGGACAGCGCCATCCGTACGCCCTCCGGGACTTGCAGTGCGCGCACTCTTGTGTGCGCTTCCTTCAGTTGGTCGGCGACGAGCCGGTAAAGCTCGAGTTGGCTGTCGCGTTCCATGCACCGATTGTGCCATCTGAGGCGAGTTGTCGCTTCACGGGCCCTCAACAAAGCAACGCGCCCCCTGTCCGAAGACAGGGGGCGCATCATGCCAAACCCTGGGTGAGCAGCGAAAATCCGGGGGCCTTCGCGGTGGCGGAAAGCCGTCCGACACTGGGCCAAACGAGCCGGAATCGGTCTCAGATCCGGGCCGTGGAGGGCTTGTACGAGGGCCTTCCGGCCTCGAATGCGGCGATGTCGGCCTCGTGCCGGAGGGTCAGACCGATGTCGTCCAGCCCCTCCAGGAGTCGCCATCGGGCGTTCTCGTCAAGCTCAAAATCGGCCGTGATGCCCTCGGCCCGCACCTGCCGGGCCACGAGATCCACCGTCACCTCGGCGGTGGGGTCGGCCTCGGTGAGCTTCCAGAGCGCCTCCACGGTCTCCTGCGGCAGAACGACCGTCAGCAGCCCGTTCTTGAGCGAGTTGCCGCGGAAGATGTCGGCGAAGCGGGACGACACGACGGTTTTGAAGCCGTAGTTCTGCAGCGCCCAGACGGCGTGTTCACGGGAGGAGCCGGTGCCGAAGTCGGGGCCGGCGACCAGGACGGTGGCACCCGCCCGCTCGGGGCGGTTGAGGACGAACTCCGGGTCCTTGCGCCAGGCCTCGAAGAGCCCGTCCTCGAAGCCGTCGCGGGTGACCTTCTTCAGCCAGTGCGCGGGGATGATCTGGTCGGTGTCGACGTTGCTGCGGCGCAGCGGGACGGCCCGGCCGGTGTGCGTGGTGAAAGCTTCCATCGGTCTCAGACCTCCACGGTGGTGCGTGCATCGGTGGCGCCGGCGACGTCCGGCAGGTCGGCCGGGGAGGCCAGCCGGCCCAGTACGGCGGTGGCGGCGGCGACCTGCGGGGAGACCAGGTGCGTACGGCCGCCCTTGCCCTGCCTGCCCTCGAAGTTGCGGTTGGACGTCGACGCGGAGCGCTCGCCCGGCGCGAGTTGGTCGGGGTTCATGCCCAGGCACATGGAGCAGCCCGCGTGCCGCCATTCGGCGCCGGCCGCGGTGAACACCTTGTCCAGCCCTTCCTCGACGGCCTGCAGAGCCACCCGGACCGACCCGGGGACCACCAGCATCCGTACGCCGTCGGCGACCTCGCGGCCCTCGACGATGGAGGCCGCGGCGCGCAGGTCCTCGATGCGGCCGTTGGTGCACGAGCCCACGAAGACGGTGTCCACGCTGATGTCGCGCAGCGCCTGACCTGCCGTCAACCCCATGTATTCCAGGGCCTTTTCGGCGGCGAGCCGCTCGGAGGGGTCGGTGTACGAAGCCGGGTCGGGGACCGCCGCGGACAGGGGCGCGCCCTGGCCCGGGTTGGTGCCCCAGGTGACGAACGGGGAGAGCTCGGTGGCGTCGATGACCACCTCGCGGTCGAAGACGGCGTCGTCGTCGGTGCGCAGGGTGCGCCAGTAGGCGACGGCCGCGTCCCAGTCCTCGCCCTTGGGCGCGTGGGGGCGGCCCTCGAGGTAGGCGAAGGTGGTCTCGTCGGGGGCGATCATGCCGGCCCGGGCACCCGCCTCGATGGACATGTTGCAGACGGTCATCCGGGCTTCCATCGAGAGCTTCTCGATGGCGGAGCCGCGGTACTCGATGACGTAGCCCTGGCCGCCTCCGGTGCCGATCCTGGCGATGATCGCCAGGATCAGGTCCTTGGCCGTGACGCCCTCGGGCAGCTCGCCCTCGACCGTGATGGCCATGGTCTTGAAGGGGGACAGCGGCAGCGTCTGGGTAGCCAGCACGTG
Organism: Streptomyces sp. NPDC053079; assembly: GCF_044546695.1. Classification (NCBI taxonomy): domain Bacteria; kingdom Bacillati; phylum Actinomycetota; class Actinomycetes; order Kitasatosporales; family Streptomycetaceae; genus Streptomyces; species Streptomyces sp. NPDC053079. Next base: position 1,064,547 of record NZ_JBITZJ010000002.1, on the reverse strand, counting down.
CTCGACCTGGCTGGTGCCGATGCCGAAGGCCAGCGCGCCGAAGGCGCCGTGGGTGGAGGTGTGGCTGTCGCCGCAGACGACCGTGGTGCCGGGCTGGGTGAGACCCAGCTGCGGTCCCACCACGTGGACGACGCCCTGTTCCACGTCGCCCAGCGGGTGCAGCCGCACGCCGAACTCGGCGCAGTTGCGGCGCAGGGTCTCCAGCTGGGTGCGGGAGACGGGGTCCGCGATGGGCTTGTCGATGTCGAGGGTGGGGGTGTTGTGGTCCTCGGTGGCGATGGTCAGGTCCAGCCGGCGGACCGGACGGCCCGCTTTGCGCAGGCCGTCGAAGGCCTGCGGGCTGGTGACCTCGTGGAGCAGGTGCAGGTCGATGTAGAGGAGGTCGGGCTCGCCTTCGGCGTGCGTGACGACGTGGTCGTCCCAGACCTTCTCCGCGAGTGTCCGTCCCATCGCTGTCTCTCCTGTGAGCTGGGGGCTGTCCGTTCCAGATTGGCGCTTCCCGGGAAAAATTGAACTTGCGTTTCACAGTGTGAGACGCAAGTATCGTTGCATGGACAACTCAGGCGGCGCCTCTAGCGGAGTGGGCGTACTCGACAAGGCGGCTCTGGTACTGAGCGCTCTGGAGTCCGGACCGGCGACCCTCGCCGGGCTGGTCACGGCGACCGGACTGGCGCGTCCGACGGCGCACCGGCTCGCGGTGGCCCTGGAGCACCACCGGATGGTGGCGCGCGACATGCAGGGCCGCTTCATACTCGGCCCCCGGCTCAGCGAGCTGGCCGCGGCGGCGGGCGAGGACAGGCTGCTGGCCACGGCCGGCCCGGTCCTCACGCACCTGCGGGACGTCACGGGCGAGAGCGCGCAGCTCTACCGGCGCCAGGGCGACATGCGCATCTGCGTGGCGGCGGCCGAGCGGCTGTCCGGACTGCGGGACACCGTGCCGGTGGGCTCCACGCTGCCGATGAAGGCCGGCTCGGCGGCCCAGGTCCTCATGGCCTGGGAGGAGCCCGAGCGGCTTCACCGCGGCCTGCAGGGGGCCCGCTTCACGGCGACCGCGCTCTCGGGCGTACGGCGCCGGGGCTGGGCCCAGTCGATCGGCGAGCGCGAGCCGGGCGTGGCGTCGGTCTCGGCGCCGGTGCGGGGGCCGTCGAACCGGGTGGTCGCGGCCGTCTCGGTCTCGGGTCCGATCGAGCGTCTGACCCGTCATCCGGGCCGCATGCACGCCCAGGCGGTCCTGGACGCGGCGATCCGCCTGACGGAGGCCTTGCGCCGCAACGGCTGAGCGGCGCCCGCCCCCTTTGTCCTCAATCGCCGGACGGGCTGGATCTTCCAGCCCGTCTGGGGGCACCTCCCAGCGGTAGCTGGGGGAGTTTGAGGACCGGGGGTCCGGGGGCGGAGCCCCCGGTTACGGGAAGGGGCGGGGTGGGGGAAATCGCTCCGCGTCCCGGGGCCCCGCCACACGTAGGGTGAGCCGGGTCAGCGGCCCCCTGGCCTGGACGTCCAGGGACTCGCTCAGCGACCGTGCCAGCCAGAGCCCGTCCTCCGCCCCCGCCGACTCCCCCGGCGGCCGGAACCCCGCGAACACCGCCCCCTCCCCGACAGCGTCCCCCCGCACCCGCACCAGCTCGTACGCCAGTACCCCCGGCTCCTCCCAGGCCCGCAGCGCCACCCGCGCCACCCTGGCCTCCCCCGCCGCCAGCAGATAGCCCGCGGCCTCACAGACGGCCAGCACGGCCAGGGCCAGCCGCTCACCACTCAGACCTCCCGCCACGGCCCGCTCGCGGGCGAAGCGCCGGACGTCGGCGAGCGAGGCCGTCGGACCCGTCCGGGCGGCACCGGCCGGCGCCGGAGCCCGCGGCAGCCGCACGCCGGCCGCGTACGCCGCGGGGTCGGCGTAGGCGGCGCACGGGATCAGCCGCTCCCCGTCCAGCCGCGCGGGATGCGTGGCGCAGGCCGCCTCGGCCACGTCCGGCGGCACGGTCCTGGTGTCGTACGGGCAGATCATCCACACCGGCAGCCCGGCCAGCAGCACATTCAGCCCGGATTCCATCCGCTTCCACTCGGCGACCTGGCGGGCCGACTTCCCGCCCCACACCGGTTCGGCGATCATCCGCATCCGGCGCCCGGGCCGGGCGCGGTGGTCGTGGTAGCGCAGGAAGGCGGAGACCCGCTCCACGGGCCGCCGGCCGAAGTAGGCGGTCTCCGCCGTGTCCAGCGCGCCGGCCCGCTTCCCCAGGGCGTCGCGGAGCAGGTCGATGTTGGCGGGCGTCGTCGCGGCCAGCACGGGCTCCCCCGCGGCCAGCCCCGCCTCCACGAACGGCACCGCCATCGCCAGGAACTCGGCGTCGGTGCCGTACAGGCAGGCGTGGTGGACGAAACCGGACCCGGCGCCGGCGCAGGTGTCCTCAGCAGGCATGCACGTCCCCCAGCCGGAGCCCTGGCGTACGGTCCCAGCCGACGAGGGTGATGACCTGCCGCAGATGGGGCGGCAGCGCGCTGAGCTCGACCGTGGCGTGCCGGGCGGCACGGGCCCGGGCGAAGGTCATCAGCAGCCGCAGGCCGCCCAGGTCCAGGAACTCCACCTGGGACATCTCCAGGCGGACGTCGCCCCGCACGCCCGCCACGGACCGCAGAGCGTCCCGCAGCCGCCGGTGCGCCCCGGCGTCCACCACGCCCTCGATCCGCAGCCCCTGGGGCCGGTAGGTGCGCACGACGACCAGCTCGGCCGTACGGACGAGGGGGTCCGCCTCGACGCTCCCGGCGTGCACGGACGCGAAGGCGTCCAGGGCGGCGGGCTCGCAGCGGCGGATGTCGTACTGGCAGACGGCCAGCGCCCCGCTGGAGGTGAACTCCTCCGCCAGCAGTGCCTCGTACCGCAGCAGCCGGGCGACCCCGAGGGCGCCGGGCGCGCCGTGCTCGTGCAGGGCCGCGCACAGGTCCCCGGCGACCCGCAGCGCCCGGTAGCCCTCCTCGCGGGAGCGCTCGGCGGCGCTGCGCAGCCTGCGCATCAGGGCGGCGGGCTCCAACTGACCGCACCCCGAGAGAAATTCGGCCAGCCGTACGACCTCCACACGGTCGGCCAGGCCGCCGGGCACGCTCGTGAGCCGGCATTCCTCCCACAGGGCACCGGGGCCGGTCGATTCCTCCGCACCGCTCAGATAGAGGATCTTGTCCTCGGCGTCCAGCCCGCCGAGGACGAAGTCCCGCAGGATGGAGGCCCGCTCCTCGTCGGACCCGAAGAGCAGGCACGCGTGGTCGCCGGGTTGCAGATCACCGACGTGGACCCGGCGGCGCACGCCGTTGGGATGGACCATGCGGGGATTATCCCGCCGGCCCCGAGAGGGGGGAAGGAGGCATGAAAAAATGCCCTCCGCCGAAGCGAAAGGCATTCTTTCTTCTGTACCCCCGACCGGATTCGAACCGGCGCTACCGCCTTGAGAGGGCGGCGTGCTAGGCCGCTACACAACGGGGGCTAGCTTTGCTGCTTGCAGAGCGAAAATGCTCTCTGCGCTGGGATACCAGGACTCGAACCTAGACTAAGGGAACCAGAAACCCTCGTGCTGCCAATTACACCATATCCCATGGTGAAACCAGTACCCCCGACCGGATTCGAACCGGCGCTACCGCCTTGAGAGGGCGGCGTGCTAGGCCGCTACACAACGGGGGCCCTAGCGATTCCCTTTCAGGGCGGACCCTGTTTGGAAATCAGTACCCCCGACCGGATTCGAACCGGCGCTACCGCCTTGAGAGGGCGGCGTGCTAGGCCGCTACACAACGGGGGCTCGCACTACGCTTTGCGCTTTCGCGCTGTTTGCTTCGCTAGTTTATCAAGAGAATTCGAAGCCATTTTCTCTTGCTGGGGTACCAGGACTCGAACCTAGACTAAGGGAACCAGAAACCCTCGTGCTGCCAATTACACCATACCCCACCGTAACTTCACCCCCCGTAAGGGGGTTTGTCCGGCTTGCGCCTCCCGCTCCGGCCTCTCGGCCCTCTCGGGCGGCGCAGGAAGAACATTACCCGAAGGTGGACTGGGGTCCAAAATCGATAGACCCTTCGCGCAAGCGCGAGGGGCCCGGCAGCCTGCGGCAGGCTGCCGGGCCCCTCGGGGCGCATGACAGTGGTCTCAGCCCGTGAGCTTGGCCAGGGCGGCGTCCACGCGGGCCAGGGTGCGGTCACGGCCGAGCACTTCGAGGGACTCGAAGAGCGGGAGGCCGACGGTGCGGCCGGTGACGGCCACCCGGACCGGGGCCTGGGCCTTGCCGAGCTTGAGGCCGTGCTCCTCGCCCGCGGCGACGACGGCGGCCTTGAGGGCGTCGGCGTTCCACTCGGCCTCGGCCAGCTTGGCGCGGGCCGTGCGCAGCAGGGCGTCCGAACCCTCCTTCATGGCCTTGGCCCAGGACGCCTCGTCCTCGACGGGCTCGTCCAGGAAGAGGAAGTCGACGTTGGCGGTGATGTCGGAGAGGACCGTCACCCGGGTCTGGGCGTGCGGGGCGATCTCCTCCCACGCGGCCTGGTCGAACTTCTCGGGCGCCCAGTTGGCGTGCGGGGCCTTCAGCCAGGGCGCGCAGGCCTCGGCGAACGCCTTCGGCTCCAGCCGGCGGATGTGGTCGGCGTTGATCGCCTCGCACTTCTTGAGGTCGAAGCGGGCCGGGTTGGCGTTGACGTCCTTGACGTCGAACGCGGCGACCATCTCGTCCATCGTGAAGATGTCCTGGTCGGCCGAGAGGGACCAGCCGAGCAGGGAGAGGTAGTTGAGCAGGCCGTCGCGCAGGAAGCCGCGCTCCCGGTAGAGGTTCAGGGAGGACTGCGGGTCGCGCTTGGAGAGCTTCTTGTTGCCCTCGCCCATCACGTACGGCAGGTGGCCGAAGGCCGGGGTGCTGCCGTTGCCGACGCCGATCTCCGCGAGCGCCCGGTAGAGGGCGACCTGGCGCGGGGTGGAGGAGAGCAGGTCCTCGCCGCGCAGGACGTGGGTGATCTCCATCAGCGCGTCGTCGACGGGGTTGACGAGCGTGTAGAGGGGGGCGCCGTTGGCGCGGACGATGCCGTAGTCGGGCACGTTCTCCGGCGTGAAGGTCAGCTCGCCGCGGACCAGGTCGGTGAAGGTGATGGCCTCGTCGGGCATCCGGAAGCGGACGATCGGCTTGCGGTCCTCGCGCTCGTACTGCGCCTTCTGCTCGGCACTCACCTCGCGGCACTTGCCGTCGTAGCCCGAGGGGCGGCCGGCCGCGCGGGCGGCCTCGCGGCGCTCGTCGAGCTCCTCGGTGGTGCAGTAGCAGTAGTACGCGTGACCGGCGTCGAGCAGCTTGGCGGCGACGTCCTTGTAGAGGTCCATGCGCTGCGACTGGCGGTACGGCGCGTGGGGGCCGCCCACCTCGGGGCCCTCGTCCCAGTCGAGGCCCAGCCAGCGCATGGCGTCCAGCAGCTGCTGGTACGACTCCTCCGAGTCGCGGGCCGCGTCGGTGTCCTCGATGCGGAAGACCAGGGTGCCGCCGTGGTGGCGGGCGAACGCCCAGTTGAAGAGGGCGGTGCGGACCAGACCCACGTGGGGGTTGCCGGTCGGCGAGGGACAGAAACGTACGCGGACGTTCGCGTTAGCCACGCTTGATCACCTTGTTGGTGAGAGTGCCGATGCCTTCGATGGTGACGGCGACCTCGTCGCCGACGTTGAGCGGTCCGACGCCGGCCGGGGTGCCGGTGAGGACGACGTCGCCGGGGAGCAGCGTCATCGCCTCGGTGATGTGGACGATCAGGTCCTCGATGGAGCGCACCATGTCGCTCGTGCGGCCCAGCTGGCGCTGTTCGCCGTTCACGGTGCACATGATGCCGAGGTCGCCGGGGTCGAGCTCGGTCTCGACCCAGGGGCCGAGGGGGCAGGAGGTGTCGAAGCCCTTGGCCCGGGCCCACTGCTTCTCGCGCTGCTGGACGTCGCGCGCGGTGACGTCGTTGGCGCAGGTGTAGCCGAGGATGACGTCCTTGACGCGCTCGCGCGGGACCTCACGGCACATGCGGCCGATGACGACGGCGAGCTCGGCCTCGTGGTGGAGCTCGCTGGAGAAGGAGGGGTAGGCGATCGGGTCGCCGGGGCCGATGACGGCCGTGGAGGGCTTGAAGAAGGTGACGGGCACCTCGGGGACCTCGTTGCCCAGCTCCGCGGCGTGTTCGGCGTAGTTGCGGCCGATGGCGACGACCTTGTTGGGCAGCACGGGCGGCAGCAGCCGCACCTTGCTCAGCGGGATCTTCTGCCCCGAGCGCTCGAATTCCGCGAAGGGGTGCCCCTTGATGATGTCGAGGACGGGACCGCCCTCGGTCGAGGCGTCCCCCTCTACGACGCCGAAGGCGACGTTTCCGTCGATGGAGAACCTGGCGATGCGCACGGGAAGCTCGCGCCCCTTGTCTGATTGGCCGGAGTCTGACCGTCTCAGGCTATCGCGGGGGGCGCGCGCGACCCGTGCGCGTCGGGCCTAGGCCTGGGGCGTCTGCGGCTGCGGCGCGACCATGAGGACGGTGCGGCGCGGGTTGGCGGTGGCCGTCGGCAGCTCCATGGAGTGCTGCGGGCGCTCGGCGACGGCGAAGAGGCCGGTCGTCTCGACGGCCTCGAGGTGCGCGAGCGTGGTGCGGCGCGGGTTGGCGGTCTTACGGGACGGCGTCGACGGGTTCGCAGTCTTCACTGGGGGGCCTCGCGTTGTCGGTTCTTGGCGTTTTCGCCGCTGTGTAAAGGACCAGGCTAGGCGCGCCCTTCCCCATCCGCATGCTGGACAAGTCCCGGCTTTACTGTGAGTTTGCTCACGACGCAACCGAAATATGCGGCATAACGGGCGGCCATTTCGCCTCCGCGAAACGGACATTGCAGGGCTGAATTAGACGTTCCGCTCCTGATCATGAGGACTGGGACACGCCGAGACCCCTGATGCGAACCATGTGACTCATAGCCATAAGTCCGACATAGTGCACCCAATCTTCTACCGTGCGTCACGGATCCCCTCACCCAGCGTCACGGCCATCAGGGCTACCCCCACCGGCCTTGTTGGGAGATCCGGCACTGTGCTGGAATTCCGGGGACCGCCAGGGGGGCCACCGCGGTCCCCCCACGACTCGACACCGTCCTCCCGCTCACCCGGGGGGGCGCCTGGTCCAGAGGTTGCGACGCTAGTGCAGGGACGTTTCAAGAGGGATGGCAGCGCTGCGGCGGAGCCGGAGCCGCGCGGTGCGACCGACCGCGGCACGACCGTCGGCGCGCCCGCCGAGGCAACGAACGGCAGCGAGCCTGCCGAACAGCCCAAGGCGAAGACGAAGGGCCCCAGTGGGCCGGGCTCACGAATAGCCCTGCGCAACTGGCGAATCAGTACCCGACTGGTCTCCCTGCTCGCTCTCCCCGTCGTCGCCGCGACGACCCTGGGTGGCCTGCGTATCCAGACCTCGCTTCAGAACGTCGACCAGCTCGACCACATGAAGCTGCTCACGGAGATGACGACCAAGGCGACCCAGCTCGCCGACGCCCTCCAGGAGGAGCGCGACAAGTCCGCGGGCCCGATCGTCGCGAACAACGCCAAGGACGACCAGGTCATCGCCCCCCGGGTCAAGACCGACCAGCGGATCCAGGCCTTCCGCGACACCACCAAGAAGGCCAAGGCGAACGACTCGACGCTCATCGGTGTGCAGACGACCCTCGTCGACATCACCAGGCAGCTCGACAAGATCAAGACCGTCCGGGAGAAGGCGTTCACCGACCGCGAGTACCTCTCGCAGACGGTCAGCAACTACAACGCGCTCATCACCTCGCTGCTGTCCCTGTCCCAGGACATGGCCCAGGCCACCAGCAACAGCGAGATGATCACCTCGACCCGTGCGCTGGCGACGTTCTCCTCCGCGAAGGAGTACGCCTCCATCCAGCGTGCGGTCATCAGCGCCGCGCTCGCCAACCCCAAGGGCCCGAGCCTGAGCGCGAACGACCACCAGTACGGCAAGACGGCGCTGGAGAACGAGGAAGAGGCCCTGCGCCGCTTCACCGCCATCCGGGCCGGCGACTCCGCCGACCTGCTCAAGGCGGTCAACGGTGGCGACACCAACGTCACCTCCGCGAACACCTTCGCCGAGCGGGCCTTCGGCAACACCGACGCGTTCAAGAACGAGAAGACCTCGTACCGCGACTGGTACGACATGGACAGCGTCAAGCTCGAAGAGATGGCCAAGATCGAGCTGACCCTGCTCTCGCAGATGGAGCAGAAGGCCCAGGAGCTGCGTGAGGACGCCCAGCAGGAAGCCATCCTCAACGGTGCCCTGATCGTCCTCGTCCTCGGCATCTCGCTCGTCGGCGCCTTCGTCGTGGCCCGGTCCATGGTGCGGTCGCTGCGGCGACTGCAGGACACCGCCCAGAAGGTCGCCCAGGAGCGCCTGCCCGAGCTCGTCAAGCAGCTCTCCGAGACCGACCCGCAGGACGTCGACACCACCGTCGAGTCGGTCGGTGTGCACAGCCGGGACGAGATCGGCAAGGTGGCCGCGGCCTTCGACGAGGTGCACCACGAGGCCGTCCGTCTCGCCGCCGAGCAGGCCCTTCTGCGAGGCAACGTCAACGCGATGTTCACCAACCTCTCGCGCCGCAGCCAGGGCCTCATCCAGCGTCAGCTCTCGCTCATCTCCGAGCTGGAGAGCCGCGAGGCCGACCCGGACCAGCTCTCCTCGCTCTTCCGGCTCGACCACCTCGCGACCCGTATGCGCCGTAACGGCGAAAACCTCCTCGTCCTCGCGGGTGAAGAGCCCGGCCGCCGGTGGACCCGGCCCGTCCCGCTCGTCGACGTCCTGCGTGCCGCCGCCTCCGAGGTGGAGCAGTACGAGCGCATCGAGCTCAGCGGTGTGCCGCCGACCGAGGTCGCCGGCCGCGTGGTCAACGACCTCGTCCACCTCCTCGCCGAGCTGCTGGAGAACGCGACCTCGTTCTCCTCCCCGCAGACCAAGGTCAAGGTCACCGGTCACGCGCTGCCCGACGGGCGGGTGCTGGTCGAGATCCACGACACCGGCATCGGCCTCTCGCCCGACGACCTCGCGGCGATCAACGAGCGGCTCGCCAGCCCGCCGACCGTGGACGTCTCGGTCTCGCGACGCATGGGTCTGTTCGTGGTCGGCCGCCTGTCCCTGCGACACGGCATCCGCATCCAGCTGCGCCCGTCCGACTCGGGCGGTACGACCGCGCTCGTCATGCTGCCGGTCGACGTGGCCCAGGGCCACAAGAAGCCGGCCCCGGGCGCGGGCGGCCCCGGTGCGCCCGCCGGCAACGCCGGTGCCCCCGGCAACGCCGGTCAGCCGCGCCGTCAGGTGCCGGGCAACGCCCCGCGCGCCGCGCTGGCGCCGCGCTCCGGCGCGCCGGAGGGCGGTCTGCCGCAGCGCGGCGGCCAGGGCTCCGGCCCGTCCGGCGGTGCCGCGGCGGGCAGCCTCTTCGACACCACCCCGCGCGGTGGCAAGGGCGGCGCCCCGGGTCTGCCGACCCGTGGCAACGGCGGCCCCGGCACGGTGCCGCCCGCCGGTGGCGCCGGCCGTCCGCAGCTCCCCGCCCGCGGCGCGGGCTCCGGCCCGGCCGCGCCGAGCTGGGGCAACGACGCGCCCGCCGGCGGCGGTCCGGGCCGCAAGGGCCCGCAGCCGCAGGCTCCGGTCGACGACTGGCCGCTGTCCTCGGACGGTTCGGCTCGCGGCGCTCAGGAGACCCCGCGGGGCCACGAGGACCACAACGACGGCCGGTCCGGCCGGTTCGCCAAGCCCACGCCGGGCGGCGGTCCGGGCGACACCGCCCAGTTCGCGCCGATCACCGACGCCACCGAGCCGCCGTCCTCGGGCACGGGCCAGTTCGCCCGCCCGAAGCCGGCCGGCCGGCAGAGCGGCCCCGCCGACACCGGCCGGTTCGCCCGGCCCGCCGACGCGGCCCCGGCCGCCGGCCCCGGCGACACCGGCCAGTTCCCGGCTGCCCCCGCCACGAGCGAACCGCGCGCCGGCGACACCGGCCAGTTCGAGCTGCCCGGCGGCCCGAGCACCACCGGCCAGTTCGCCGCGCCCGCGCCGAGCGAGCCGCAGAACAGCACCACCGGCCGCTTCGAGCTGCCCGGCGGTCCGCAGTCCACCGGCCAGTTCGCGCAGCCGCAGTTCGGCGACGACCGCAACGGCGGCGACACCGGTCAGTTCGCGCGGCCCGAGCCGCAGGGCACCCCCCTGCCGGACGCGGGCGCCGGAGACGGCCGTACGCCGCTGTTCGACGACCTCGAGTCGCACTGGTTCCGCGGCGAGGCCCCGGCCGGCGTGCCGGAGCAGCCGGCGGACACCGCCCGGCCGCCCCAGCGCCGTGCCCCGATCGCCAAGCGCGCCCCGCAGGAGGCCCCGCAGGGTCCCGGTGCGGCGCAGGGCGGTCCGCAGGCGGCGCAGAGCGGTCCGCAGGAGCCCTGGCGGGACTCCCCCAACGACGAGCGCTGGCGCCGGGCCGAGCAGGTCCGCGAGCCGGCGGCGGGCGGCAAGACGCCGTCCGGGCTGCCGCGGCGGGTGCCGCGCGCCAACCTCGTCGAGGGAACCGCCGAGACCCAGTCCCTTCCGACCGGTCCGCAGGTCTCGCGTGCGCCCGACGACGTACGCGGCCGGCTGACCAATCTCCGCCGGGGCATCCAGCAGGGACGTCAGGCCGGCAACGGTTCGACCACCGGCAGTCACAATGTTGGCCCCACTTATCAGCAGGAGCGTTAGTTGAGTCCGATGAGCCAGGCGGCGCAGAATCTGAACTGGTTGATCACCAACTTCGTGGGCAACACCCCCGGGGTGTCCCACACCGTGGTGGTCTCCGCCGACGGGCTCCTTCTGGCGATGTCCGAAGGGTTCCCGCGGGACCGTGCCGACCAGCTGGCGGCGGTGGCCTCCGGGCTGACCTCGCTGACGGCCGGCGCCTCCCGCATCTTCGAGGGGGGCGCGGTCAACCAGACCGTGGTGGAGATGGAGCGGGGGTTCCTCTTCATCATGTCCGTCTCCGACGGATCCTCCCTGGCCGTGCTGGCGCACCCCGAGTGCGACATCGGCCTCGTGGGCTACGAGATGGCCCTCCTGGTCGACCGCGCGGGCAATGTGCTGACGCCCGAGCTGCGGTCCGAGCTCCAGGGCAGCCTGCTGAACTGACCACCGCACACCGCAAATCCCGTCCGACCGTACGGCCGAAAACCCCCCACCGGCCCCCGCTCGACGGCATTATTGCCTTCCTGCTGTCCCGTCCGGAGGATTCATGACCCCGCCCGCCTCGCCCGGCCCGTACGGCGCACACCATGCGTCGTACGGGGAAGAAGGCGCCGACCAGCCGCTGGTCCGCCCCTATGCCATGACGGGGGGCCGCACCCGGCCGCGCTACCAGCTCGCCATCGAGGCGCTGGTCAGCTCCACGGCCGACCCGGCCCACCTCGGGGGCCTGCTCCCCGAGCACCAGCGGATCTGCCACCTGTGCCGGGAGGTCAAGTCGGTCGCGGAGGTCTCCGCGCTCCTGAACATGCCTCTGGGCGTGGCCCGGATCCTGGTCGCCGACCTGGCGGAGGCCGGCATGGTGGCGATCCACCAGCCGGGCGGCAGCGGCGAGGCCGGCGGTACGCCGGATGTGACACTGCTCGAAAGGGTGCTCAGTGGACTTCGGAAGCTCTAGCGGGGGCGTCGGCCGTTCCACCACGTCCGCGAAGATCGTGGTGGCGGGCGGCTTCGGCGTCGGCAAGACCACATTCGTGGGCGCGGTCTCGGAGATCAGTCCGCTGCGCACCGAGGCGGTCATGACGTCCGCCTCGGCGGGCATCGACGACCTGAGCCACGTCCAGGACAAGACCACGACGACCGTGGCGATGGATTTCGGCCGCATCACCCTCGATGACGACCTCATCCTGTACCTGTTCGGCACCCCCGGACAGGACCGCTTCTGGTTCATGTGGGACGACCTGGTGCGCGGTGCCATCGGCGCCGTCGTCCTCGTCGACACCCGGCGGCTGGCGGACTGCTTCCCGGCGGTCGACTACTTCGAGAACAGCGGCCTGCCCTTCGTCATCGCCCTCAACGGCTTCGACGGACACCAGCCGTACAGCCCCGAGGAGGTCCGTGAGGCCCTCCAGATCGGCCCCGACGCGCCGATCATCACGACCGACGCACGCCACCGCAACGAGGCGAAGAGCGCGCTCATCACGCTCGTCGAACACGCCCTCATGGCACGGCTGAAATAGTGTTGTTCGCCGAAATTTGTGACGGTGCGTAAGTTGTGGCATTGACCACGACGCCCTTCAAAGTTCATAACATTTCGACAGAGAATTGGCCGGACGCGACCACTGGGCGCGTCCGGCCGATTGCACTCTGCACACATGTGGCCCGCCATTTGACGCGGCTCGGCCTTAATGCCCGTTTTATGTCGGGCAAATCGCGGCCTTCACGGGCTCTGTCCGTTGTTTGGAATGCGCCTGTCCGACGTGCTGGAATTCCCGGACTGAGCAGTCACGGCTCAGCAGATAAACGGCACAGCACAGGTGCCGACGCCGAGAGGTTGTTGGTCGAGTGAGGCGAAGAAAGACGGGCGCCGCGCAGCAGGCGCGGGACGAGCGGGGTGCCTTCACCCCGCCGTCGCGCACAGCGGTGCCTCCTTCCGATATGCCCGAACCCCCCGCCACCCCCGAAGGCAGCGGCGGCAGATTCTCGCCCCGCAACTGGCGTGTGCCGGTCCGGCTGAACGCGATTCTGCTGATCCCGGTGATCATCGCCCTGGTCTTCGGCGGCCTCAAGGTCAAGGTGTCGGCGGACGACTGGCTCGAGGCACGGGACGCGGCGAACACCGCCCGCGTCGTCCAGGCCGCGGCCACGTACGCCCACGCCGTCATCGACGAGCGTGACCTGACCGCCAAGCCGCTGCTCGAGGGCAACACCGACGACCCGGTCATCAAGAAGACCCGGGCCGCCACCGACATCGCCCGCGCGACGTTCGACAAGCGCGTCAAGGACATGCCGGACACCCCGAGCCTCCAGCGCCGGCTCAAGGCGGTCCGTGCCGCCGAGCCGATGCTGCCCGCCCTGCGCAAGGGCGCCTACACCGACGCGTTCGAGGGTGCGAAGACCGAGGACGGCTACGGCGCCATCCAGCGCCCGCTCATGGCCTTCACCAACGAGCTGGGCCTGGGCACCGGCAACGTCACCTCCTACGGCCGTGCCGTCTACGCCATCTCGCTCGCCAAGGCGGCCGAGTCGCTGCAGCGCTCGATCGGCACCCACCTGCTGATCAAGCCGGGCACGGCCACGGACCGCCAGACGCTGCTGACCTCCTTCTCCTCGTACAACTTCCTCGAGTACATCGCCCTCAGCGAGTTCGAGTCCGGTGGTACGGACGAGGACCTCAAGCGCCTGAAGACGGCGCTGGCCACCGAGGCGCAGGTCGACGAGCAGAACAAGATGGCCCTGGCCATCATGTCCGGCGCCACCGCCGCGCAGCTGAAGGCCAAGGGCGTCACCGCCGACTCCTGGCAGACCACCTCGTCGGGGAAGTTCAGCGCCTACCGCACCGTCGAGGAGCACCTCGCCGACCACGCCGTGGAAGAGGCCGAGACGGTCTCCTCGGACTCCGCGCGGGACGCGATCGTCAACTCCTCGATCATGGTCGTCGCGCTGCTGATCGCCTTCCTCGTGGCCGGCCGCATCGCCCGCTCGATGAGCCGGAACATGCTCCGTCTGCGTGGCGCGGCCTTCGACATCGCCGAGCAGCGCCTGCCGGCGCTGGTCGACCAGCTCTCGCGGACCGACCCGGGCCGGGTGAACACCCATGTGGAGCCCATCCCGATCACGACCAAGGACGAGATCGGCGAGGTCGCCCGCGCCTTCGACCAGGTCCACCGCGAGGCCGTGCGGCTCGCCGCCGAGCAGGCGGGTCTGCGGGGCAACGTCAACGCGATCTTCACCAACCTCTCGCGCCGCAACCAGGCACTGATCGAGGGCCAGCTGACCCTCATCACCGACCTGGAGAACAACGAGGCCGACCCGGACCAGCTGGAGAACCTCTTCCGCCTGGACCACCTGGCCACCCGTATGCGCCGCAACGGCGAGAACCTCCTCATCCTCGCGGGCGAGGAGCCCGGCCGCCACTGGGATCAGCCGATCCCGCTGGTGGACGTGTTGCGGGCCGCCACCTCCGAGGTGGAGGCGTACGAGCGCATCGAGCTGGCCGGCGTCCCGGAGGCCGAGATCCACGGCCTGGCCGTGACCGACCTCGTGCACCTGCTGGCCGAGCTGCTGGAGAACGCCACCACGTTCTCCTCCCCGCACACCAAGGTCCGCGTCACCGCGACCCGGCTGCCCGACGGCCGGGTGATGGTCGAGATCCACGACAAGGGCATCGGCCTGACCGCCGAGGACTTCGCGGACATCAACCACAAGCTCGCCAACCCGCCGACCGTGGACGTCTCGATCGCCCAGCGCATGGGCCTGTTCGTGGTCGGCCGCCTGGCGGCGCGACACGGCATCCGCGTCCAGCTGCGCCCCTCGGGCGAGCAGGCCGGCACCACCTCGCTGGTGATGCTGCCGGACGCGATCACGCACGGCGGTGGCGGCGACGACCTCGCCGAGGACGACTTCACCGTCTCCCGCATGGTGCCCGGCCAGCAGCAGCCCGCCATGGGCCACGGCCAGCGCACCGCCGCGGAGCTGGGCTTCGACGACTCGCGCTACGAGCCCGGTCAGGAGGCCGGCACCGGTGCCGCGCTGGACCCGGTCGGCCGCTCCCTGATGCGCAAGGAACGGCGCGCGGCCCTGGAGGCACAGGCCTCCGACCAGCGCCCGCTGTTCCGCGACGAGGTCCCGCAGCAGCAGTTCGAGCAGCCGCACGCCCTGCCGCAGGAGCACATACCCCCGCAGCAGCAGCCCGGCTTCGGCCAGGCGGCCGATCCGCAGCAGCAGTACGCGGAAGCCGGCTACGCGGAATCCTCCTACGAGGACCGGGGTGTTGACGCCCAGGAGTCCTACGGTGACTTCAACGCCCCCGGCTACCAAGGGGAGTGGAGCGAGCCAGGTCCGTACCAGCATGAGTACGGGCAGGGTTACGCAGCGGAACCGGAATCCCAGCCGTCCGCTGACACGGCCCAGCCGGAGCGCGTAGAGTTCGACCGTCCGGGCCCCGCCTCGAGCGGCTCCCCCTCGCTGACCGGGTCCGGTCTGCCGCGCCGCGACAAGCGGTGGCAGCATGCCGATACGGGCGAGGAGGCCACGAGGGACGGCAGCGCGGAACCGGAGCAGTCCCGGCAGGCGGACGTACGGCCCCAGGAGGGCGAGAACTCCGAATGGCGGTCGGCGAACGACGAGCTGTGGCAGCGTGCCGGTCAGCTCAAGGAGCCGAAGGCCGGCGGCGTCACTCCCTCCGGTCTCCCCCGCCGGGTCCCGAAGGCCAATCTGGTCGAGGGCAAGGCGGCGACGGCCGCACAGGACGGCCCCCAGATCTCCCGCGCCCCGGAAGACGTCCGCGGCAGGTTGGCAAACCTCCGTCGCGGCATCCAGCAGGGGCGCAACGCGGGAACGGACACAGGCGAGTTCCCCGTGCATGAGCAGCATCAGCAACACGACCAGGGCTTCGGCCCCGGCGGCACCTACGATCAGGAGCGTTAGTGTGAGCCCGATGAGCCAGGCGGCGCAGAACCTGAACTGGTTGATCACCAGTTTCGTGGACAACACCCCAGGGGTGTCCCACACCGTCGTGGTCTCCGCCGACGGACTCCTTCTGGCGATGTCCGAAGGCTTTCCGCGGGACCGCGCCGACCAGCTGGCGGCGGTGGCCTCCGGCCTGACCTCGCTGACCGCGGGTGCCTCGCGCATCTTCGAGGGCGGCGCGGTCAACCAGACCGTGGTGGAGATGGAGCGCGGCTTCCTCTTCATCATGTCCGTCTCCGACGGATCCTCCCTGGCCGTGCTGGCGCACCCCGAGTGCGACATCGGCCTCGTGGGCTACGAGATGGCCCTCCTGGTCGACCGCGCGGGCAATGTGCTGACGCCCGAACTGCGGTCCGAACTGCAGGGGAGCCTTCTCAACTAACAAAGAGGCAGTGCGTTTCGCGCCACCGCGCCATAAGGTGCGGTGGCGCGACCAGCAGCAGACAGGCAAGTCGGAGGAGGAGACGTGGCAACGCCCCCAGGCGGTTACCCGTATGGCAATGACCAGCAGGCTCAACCCCCGTTGAACCGCTACAACTTCCCCTCCTCGCCAAGCCACCGGGCCATGCCGGAGCAGCAGCGCCCTGCGCAGGTGCCGGCCCAGCCTCAGCAGCAACGGCGCGCGCCGTCGTCCCCCGCGGGCGGCGGCAACACCAAGCACAACCCGCTGGTCCGTCCTTATGCGATGACCGGCGGCCGGACCAGGCCGCGTTACCAGCTCGCCATCGAGGCACTGGTGCACACCACGGCCCAGCCCTCCCAGCTCCAAGGGCAGTTGCCTGAACACCAGCGCATCTGCCATCTGTGCCGCGAGATCAAGTCGGTCGCCGAGATCTCGGCACTGCTTTCCATTCCGCTCGGCGTCGCCCGAATCCTCGTCGCCGACCTGGCGGAGGCCGGACTCGTCGCCATTCATCAGCCCGGCGGCGATGCGTCCGCCGGCGGCCAGCCTGACGTGACACTGCTCGAAAGGGTGCTCAGTGGACTTCGGAACCTCTAGCGGCGAGGCAGCCCGCTCCACCACCTCCGCGAAGATCGTGGTGGCGGGTGGCTTCGGCGTGGGCAAGACCACGTTCGTCGGCGCGGTCTCGGAGATCAACCCGCTGCGCACCGAAGCCGTCATGACCTCCGCCTCGGCGGGCATCGACGACCTCACCCACGCGCCGGACAAGACCACGACGACCGTGGCCATGGACTTCGGCCGCATCACCTTGGACCAGGACCTGATCCTGTACCTGTTCGGTACCCCCGGACAGGACCGCTTCTGGTTCATGTGGGACGACCTGGTGCGCGGCGCCATCGGCGCCGTCGTCCTCGTCGACACCCGACGCCTGGCGGACTGCTTCCCGGCGGTCGACTACTTCGAGAACAGCGGCCTGCCCTTCGTCATCGCCCTCAACGGCTTCGACGGACACCAGCCGTACACGCCGGAGGAGGTCCGTGAGGCCCTCCAGATCGGCCCGGACGCCCCGATCATCACGACGGACGCCCGGCACCGCAACGAAGCGAAGAGCGCCCTCATCACGCTCGTCGAGCACGCCCTCATGGCGCGACTGCGCTAGCAGTCCGGGCGCTCCGGCCGGTACGGATGCGAAAAGGTCCCCGCACTCCTCGGGAGTGCGGGGACCTTTTCGCTGTCCGCTGCCGTGCCGGGGGGCGTCAGCCCTGCCAGCTGTGCGGCGCTCTGAAGCCGGAGCTGCGCTCCAGCCGGCGCCAGACGGCGGTGGTGCGGCGCGGGCGCGGGGCCCGGGCTGCGTGCTGGTTGCCGGCGGCGGCGCGGGCGAGGAGGACGGCGGTCACCGCTGCCAGCTCCTCGGCGTCCGCGGTGCCCTTCTCGACGCGTACGAGCGTGTCGTTCATGCGAGGTCTCCGTTTGCTGAAGTGCGGGACGTGCGTTACTGGGGCGGGTTGCCGTGCTTGCGCGAGGGCAGGTCCGCGTGCTTGGACGCGAGCATCGCCAGCGAGCGGATGAGCACCGACCGGGTCTCGGCCGGGTCGATCACGTCGTCGACCAGTCCGCGCTCCGCGGCGTAGTAGGGGTGCATCAGCTCGGCCTTGTACTCCTTGACCATGCGGGCGCGCATGGCCTCGGGGTCGTCCGCCTCGGCGATCTGCTTGCGGAAGATCACGTTGGCCGCGCCCTCCGCGCCCATGACCGCGATCTCGTTGGTCGGCCAGGCGTAGGTGAGGTCCGCGCCGATCGACTGCGAGTCCATCACGATGTACGCACCGCCGTAGGCCTTGCGAAGGATCACCGAGATCCGGGGCACCGTGGCGTTGCAGTAGGCGTACAGCAGCTTGGCGCCGTGCCGGATGATTCCACCGTGCTCCTGATCGACGCCGGGGAGGAACCCGGGTACGTCCAGAAGAGTGATGATCGGGATGTTGAAGGCATCGCACATCTGGATGAACCGTGCGGCCTTCTCGGAGGCCTCGATGTCCAGGACGCCGGCGAGGGACTGCGGCTGGTTGGCGACGATGCCGACGACCTGGCCGTCCAGGCGGGACAGGGCGCAGATGATGTTGGTGGCCCAGCGCTCGTGGACCTCGAGGTAGTCGCCGTCGTCGACGAGCTCCTCGATGACCTTGCGCATGTCGTACGGCCGGTTGCCGTCGGCGGGCACCAGGTCCAGCAGGGCGTCGCCGGTGCGGTCGGCCGGGTCCTCGGACTCGACGCGGGGCGGGTTCTCGCGGTTGTTCTGCGGCAGCAGGGACAGGAGGTAGCGGACCTCCTCCAGGCAGGTCTCCTCGTCGTCGTACGCGAAGTGGGCCACTCCGGAGGTCTCGGCGTGCACGTCGGCGCCGCCGAGGCCGTTCTGGGTGATCTCCTCGCCCGTCACCGCGCGCACCACGTCGGGGCCGGTGATGAACATCTGCGAGGTCTCGCGGACCATGAAGACGAAGTCGGTGAGGGCCGGGGAGTAGGCCGCGCCGCCCGCGCAGGGGCCGAGCATCACGCTGATCTGCGGGATGACGCCGGAGGCCTTGGTGTTGCGCTGGAAGATGCCGCCGTAACCGGCGAGGGCGGAGACGCCCTCCTGGATACGGGCGCCGGCGCCGTCGTTGAGGGAGACCAGCGGCGCACCCGCCGCGATGGCCTTGTCCATAATCTTGTGGATCTTGGTGGCGTGGGCCTCGCCCAGCGCGCCGCCGAAGATCCGGAAGTCGTGTGCGTAGACGAACACGGTCCGGCCGTGCACGGTCCCCCACCCGGTGATCACACCATCGGTGTAGGGGCGCTTGGCCTCCAGCCCGAAACCGGTGGCGCGGTGCCGCCGCAGCGGCTCCACCTCGGTGAAAGAGCCCTCGTCCAGCAGGAGCTCAATGCGCTCGCGAGCGGTCAGCTTGCCCTTGGCCTTCTGTGCCTGGGTGGCCCGCTCGCTCGGGCCGCGCCGAACCTGCTCGCGGATGGCGTGCAGCTCGGCGACGCGCCCACGGACGTCATTCGCCTCTACGGGCGCACCTTCGAGATTGCTCATGGATAGACGGTACGCGGCGGGGGCGCCGGAACATCATGTCGGTTCCACACAACGTAGTGCGCGATTTCGTGGGCAGGCGGGACAGAACTGCACAGCGCCCTTATCAGTTGTCCTCGTTCGAGCGGGCGTCCCACGCTGTGAGTACTCCACAAATATGGACGGGCCAAGACGTCATATATATGGCTTGACCAGGTACCGCCGTTCGGGGGTACCCGGCTCATGCCACCTCGACGCGGCAGCCGTGCGAGACGCACGCCGTCCCGGGAGTGACCCGCAGGCGCAGCGCCGCCCCGGTGGCCAGGACCCGTACGGCCGCGTCGTGGGCGGTGACGCGGCGCACCGGGTGTGACCAGGTGAGGTCGACGGTATCGCCCGTGCGCAGGGGGGCGGCGAGGTGGAGGGTGGCGGTGCGTCCGTGGCGGCGCAGGAGGACGGCGGCGGGGGTGGTGACGGTGAGGGGGCCTGCGGTGCCGGCCTGCCAGAAGTTGGCGGCGGTCAGGCCCAGGGAGGGGATGTGCACGGCCTGGCGGTCGCGGGTGTTGGCCAGGACGGTGAGCCAGCGGGGGTCGGCGGCGCGGGCGGCGAGGTCGCGGGGGGCGGCGCCGGGCATCAGGAGGTAGGCGTAGGCGGCGTCGTCGGGGTCGGTGCCGTGCGGGTGCCACAGGGTGAGGTAGCGGCGGGTGACGGGGGTGGGCGAGCCGCCGGCGTTGATGTCGCGCCAGGAGCCGGTGCGGGCCGGGCGCAGCGCCTCGAGGGGGGCGCCGCCGGGGAAGACGTAGCCGCCGTGCCCGGCGAGGTGGGCCCAGTGGGCGCGGGGGAAGGAGCGCGACCAGCCGTCCCGGACGGGCTGGGCCTCGCCGTCCACGGTGAGGACGGCCGTGCCGTCGGCGCCGAGGTTGCGGTTGTCGACGACCGTCTCGACCTCGTGCCCGTCCCGGGCGGTGATCCCGGCGCCGAGGCAGACGAGGGCGTCCGCGGCGCAGAACCATGACTTGCGCGCCTCCAGGGTGGAGCCGAGCCCCTTGAGGTGCTGGCCGACGGCCGCGTACTGCCCGTCGGTGACGCCGCCGACCCAGCGGACGGCGGGTCTGGGGGCGCCCCAGCCGCCGCCCTCGTTGTCGGCGAGCGGGCGGGCGCTGACGGTGGTGCCGGGCAGCCGGTAGGGGTCGACGGTGGGCCAGAAGGAGTCCGTGTACTGGCCGCCGCCCTCCTTGGCGCCCCACCACAGGACCATGCCCGCGCCGGTGTGCCAGCCGCGCGGGTTCTCGCCGTTGCCGTTCTCGTAGTGGGTGATGCGGTCGGAGGCCATGGAGATGTTCGCGGCCCAGCCGGGGCGCCGGTGGACGGCCCGGTCCATGGCGGCGAAGAGCCGGTGGCCGACGGGTTCGGGCGCGGGGGGCAGGGGGCGCTCGTCGACGGCGGCGAGCCGGGCGAGGTCGGCGACCGGGAAGCGGGGGTCGGTGCGCAGCGGGAGAGTGGTGTCCCGGGCGATCCAGCCCTTGATCATCCGGTGCCAGCGGTCCCGTTCCGCCGGGCTCGCGCCCTCGGCGAGCAGGGCGATGGCGGCGATGAGGGCGTGTCCGCGCTGGTGGTCGCTCTGGAGCAGCGCGTGGGGGTCGGCGCTCTGCAGGCCCCGGCTGATGGCGCGGCCCGAGACGCTGTCCATCACCAGGCCGTTGTGGATCAGCGGTGCGTACGCCCGTTCGACGCTGTCGTGGATGATCTGCCGGGCCGGGTCGGTGATCTCCCAGGGTGACCCGCGCAGCAGTGCGAAGAGCCGCCCGAGGCCGTCGAGGAGGACGTAGCCGTACGTCCCGGAGTAGGCGACCGAGGTGTGCTGGAGGAAGGAGCCGTCGGCGTGGAGGCCGTCGCCGCGGGTGACGTAGGGGAAGACCGGCGAGAGGGCGTCGCGGGCCAGGGCGATCTTCGCGGGGGCGGCGCCGAGGACGCCGCGCAGGGCGACGACGCGGCACAGGTCGACGCGGTTGGCTCCGGTGCTGGTGCCGGTGTAGTCGCCGAGCAGGGAGTCGGGGACGAAGTGGTCGACGGCGGCGAGGCAGCGGCCGCGCCGGGCCTCGCCCGCCTCGTCGTGGAGGAGGGCGAGGGTGTCCAGGAGCAGCCGGGGGCTGCCGATCTGCCACTCCCACCAGTTGCCGTAGCGGGTGGTGCCGGGGTGGTAGACGCGCTCGTCGAGGTGGTCGAGCCCGGCGAGGAGGTCGGCCGCGAGGGCGGTGTCGCCGGTGAGGCCGGTGCCGGGCTGGGCGTGGGCCTGGGCCATGGTGTGCAGCCGGGCGTAGCTCTGGGTGATGCCGGCGGGCGGGTCGAAGGGCGCGTCGGGCCAGAGCGAGTCCGGGGCGGGGCGCATGCCCGCGCGGTGGGCGCGGGCGAGGTCGCCGGTGCGGCGCAGGGCGGTGGCGTAGGGGTCGGTGGCGGGGTCGAAGCCGGTGCCGAGGGTGAGGGTGCGCCAGCGTCTTCGTAAGGCGGTGAAGTCGTCCGCGGCGGCGGGGGTGGCGAGGCCGAGGGCTCCTATGGAGCCGGCGGCGGTGAGGAAGGTGCGGCGGGTCCAGTTGGCGGCCACGGCGGTGTTCTCCCCCACCCCGCCCCTTCCCGAAACCGGGGCTCCGCCCCGGACCCCGGTCCTCAAACGCCGGACGGGCTGAGTATTCAGCCCGTCCGGCGATTGAGGACAAGAAACGGTGAAAGGGCGGGGCAGGGGCCCAGTCCGCTCCTCAGCCGCCGAGGCGCGCGAGGTGGGCGACGACTTCGCCCACCCCGTCGGCAGCCGTGCTCAACGCGACATGGTTGTCGGGCCGCACCAGCACCAGGCCGTCCCCCTCCACCCCGTACGCCCGGCCCACGTGGCCCTCGTCGTCAACGATCCCGAATGTGCGGACCCGGTCGCCGTGCGCGGCCTCGGCCTCCGCCAGGGCGGCCGTGCTGCCGGCGCCGAGGCCCAGGAGGGTGAAGTGGGGTCCGGCGAAGAGGTCGAAGAGGCGGGTGGGCCGGCCGGTGGTGGCGTTGCGGCAGGGGGCGTCGGGGGCGCGGTGGCCCGCCTTGGGGCCGCCCCAGGCCAGGCTGCTCCAGGGGTAGCCGACGCCGAGCGTGGTGACGTCGTCGGTGAGGACCGCCTCGGTGCCGACGCCCGGCGCGCGTACGCCCTCGCGGACCGCCCGCATCCGCTCGTCGGTGAGGTTCAGCGTCCAGGCGGCGACGGGCTGCCGCTCGTTCTCGTAGGTGTCCAGCAGGCCCGGGTCCGCCTGGCCGCGCAGGACGAAGGCCAGCTTCCAGCCCAGGTTGAAGGCGTCCTGGATGCCGGTGTTCATGCCGAGCCCGCCGGCGATGGAGTGCACGTGCGCCGCGTCCCCGGCGAGGAAGACGCGCCCCACCCGGAACCGGTCGGCCATGCGGACGTTGACGCGGAAGGTGGAGAACCAGGTGGGGTCGGTCAGCTTCACCCCGGCCAGGCGGGCGTGCCGGTCGAACATCCGCTGGAAGGATTCCAGCGACGGGGGCAGGTTGCGCCCGTGGGCGTCCTGCTCGGGTGCCGCCTGGAGCTGCCAGTGGTCGCTGTCGCGGAACGGGCAGAGCATGATCCCGCCGTCCTCGTCGAACCACTGGTGCCAGTAGGCGGGGTCGAGGCCGTCGGCGCGCACGTCGCCGATGACCATGCACTCCTCGGCCTCGGTCTGGCCGTCGAAGCCGACGCCGAGCGCCTTGCGCACGGGGCTGCGGCCGCCGTCGCAGCCGGCGAGGTAGGCGGCCCGGATGCGCCGGCCGTCGGTGAGGGTGGCGGTCACCCCGTCCTCGTCCTGGTCGAACCCGGCCAGTTCGCCGGCGAGTTCGACCTCGACCCCGTAGGTGGCGAGCTTCTCGCGCAGGATCTCCTCGGTGCGCCACTGCGGGATGATCAGGCCGCTCGCGTACGGGGCGTCGGGGGTGGGGACGCGGTCGCCGAAGGTGACGTCGTCGGCGAGGGCGACGCCGTCGCGGTACTTGCGCAGGGTGATGTGCTCGATGCCCGAGGCCGTGGCGGCCTCGCCCACTCCGAGGTCCTCGAAGAGCTCGCGGCTGCGCTGGTTGAGGCCCTTGCCGCGCGACTCGCGGTGGAACCGCGGGGACTTGTCGATGATCCGTACGGGTACGCCGGCGCGGGCGAGCGAGCAGGCGAGGGTGAGCCCGGTCGGGCCGGCGCCCACGATCAGGACAGCGGTGGTGGTCATGCGTCTTCCTCCGTCGGTCGGTGCAGCCATGAAAGACCGGCCGGGAGAAAAATGCAACCGAGTAACGAAAGATGCTGGGTAAAGATATTCCTGGTAGGGTGGGGGCGTGAACGAGGAGA
This sequence comes from Streptomyces sp. NPDC053079, assembly GCF_044546695.1. NCBI lineage: Bacteria > Bacillati > Actinomycetota > Actinomycetes > Kitasatosporales > Streptomycetaceae > Streptomyces > Streptomyces sp. NPDC053079. The sequence goes on along the minus strand of NZ_JBITZJ010000002.1, from coordinate 1,041,066 downwards.
CGGAGACCACCGGGCTGCGCGAGCGCAAGAAGCAGCGCACCCGCCAGGCGCTGTCCGACGCCGCCATCGCGCTCTTCCTGGAGCGCGGCTTCGACCAGGTGTCGGTCGCGGAGGTGGCGGCGGCGGCCGAGGTGTCCAAGCCGACGCTGTTCCGCTACTTCCCCGCCAAGGAGGACCTGGCCCTCCACCGGATCGCCGACCACCAGGGGGAGGCGGCACGCGTCGTCCGCGGCCGGGCGCCCGGGCAGTCGCCACTGGCCGCCCTGCGCGCGCACTTCCACGCCCGGCTCGACGCCCGCGACCCGATCACGGGCCTGTGCGACGTCCCGGCCGTGCTGGCCTTCAGGGACATGCTCTACTCGACGCCGAGCCTGCAGTCCCGGCTGGTCCGCTACGCCGACGAGGACGAACGGGCCCTGGCCGCGGCCCTGTCGGAGACGGGCGGGGCGGACGAGGTGACGGCGCGGCTGGCGGCGGCGCAGATCATCGCCGTCCACCACGTCCTGGCCCACGAGAACTGGCGGCGCCTGGCGGCCGGCCGCATCACCGACGACGTCCTGCGCGCGGCCCACGCCGACGCCGGGCGGGCCTACGACCTGCTCGGCGCCGGGTTCACGGCTCAGGGCCTGTGACTCACTCCTGCGGCTCGACGCCCGCGCGCCGCAGCCCGTAGGCGTAGGCGTCGTCCAGCGCCTGCCAGGACGCGGCGATGACGTTCTCCGCGACGCCGACGGTGGACCACTCGCCGTGCTCGTCGCTGGTGGAGACCAGCACGCGGGTGATGGAGCCGGTGCCCAGGCTGCCCTCCAGGATGCGGACCTTGTAGTCCGTCAGCTTCAGCGAGGCCAGCTGCGGATAGATGCGCTCCAGCGCTTCGCGCAGGGCGCGGTCGAGAGCGTTGACCGGGCCGTTGCCCTCGGCGGTGGAGACGATGCGCTCGCCCTTGGCCCACAGCTTCACGGTCGCCTCGTTGGCGTGGATGCCGTCGGGGCGGTCCTCGACGATCGCCCGCCAGGACTCGATGCGGTAGTAGCGCCGGGCCCGCCCCTCGACCTCCGCGCGGAGCAGCAGCTCGAAGGAGGCGTCGGCGGCCTCGTAGGTATAGCCCGCCAGCTCGCGCTCCTTGACCCGCTCGACGACGCGGCCGATCAGCTCGCGGTCGCCGCCGAGGTCGATGCCCAGCTCCTTGCCCTTGAGCTCGACGGAGGCGCGTCCGGCCATGTCGGAGACGAGCATCCGCATGGTGTTGCCGACCCGCTCCGGGTCGATGTGCTGGTAGAGGTCCGGGTCGACCTTGATCGCGGAGGCGTGCAGCCCGGCCTTGTGGGCGAAGGCGGAGACGCCGACGTAAGGCTGGTGGGTGGCGGGGGTGAGGTTGACGACCTCGGCGATGGCGTGCGAGATGCGGGTCATCTCCGCCAGCTTGCCGGGCGGCAGCACCCGGCGGTCGTACTTGATCTCCAGGGCGGCCACGACCGGGAAGAGGTTGGAGTTGCCCACGCGCTCGCCGTAGCCGTTGGCGGTGCACTGCACGTGCGTGGCGCCCCCGTCCACGGCGGCGAGCGTGTTGGCGACGGCGCACCCGGTGTCGTCCTGGGCGTGGATGCCCAGGCGGGCGCCGGTGTCGGCGAGCACGGTCCGCACGGCGGCCTCGACCTGGGCCGGGAGCATGCCGCCGTTGGTGTCGCACAGGACGACGACGTCGGCGCCGGCTTCGTGGGCGGTGCGCACGACCTGGGTGGCGTAGCCGGGGTTGGCGCGGTAGCCGTCGAAGAAGTGCTCGCAGTCGACGAAGACGCGGCGGCCGTGGGAGCGCAGGTGGGCGACGGTGTCGCGGATCATGGCGAGGTTCTCGTCCAGCGTGGTGCGCAGGGCGAGCTCGACGTGGCGGTCGTGGGACTTGGCCACGAGGGTGACGACCGGGGCCCGGGAGTCGAGCAGCGCGGCGACCTGGGGGTCGTCCTCGGCGCGGACACCGGCCTTGCGGGTGGCGCCGAACGCGACGAGCCGGGCATGCCGGAAGTCGATCTCCTCGCGGGCGCGCTGGAAGAACTCGGTGTCGCGGGGGTTTGCGCCGGGCCAGCCGCCCTCGATGAAGCCCACGCCGAAGTCGTCCAGGTGCCGGGCGATGGTCAGTTTGTCCGCGACGGTGAGGCTGATGCCCTCGCGCTGGGCGCCGTCGCGCAGCGTGGTGTCGAAGACATGGAAACTGTCGTCGAGGCCGCCGTCGGGGCCGTCGGTTGCGTCCGTCATTGCTGCTCTGACTCCTGTGAGGATGTCGGTCTACCGGATTGACCGGTTCCACCGTCCCCCTTAATGATCCCTCGCCCTGCGTCTTCGGCGTGGTGGGCCGGAAAACGCAAAAACCTCTCGCGGGTGCGAGAGGTCTGCGCGCGGGTCTGGGACGACGGTGTCCGCGTCGTACGGGTGGTACGAGGCGGTCACTGCGGACCGGCGCGCCTGTTGCCGATAATCGTGGCGAACGGGAGCATGCGGGCATGTTGGCACACGTCCGGTCCGTGCTGCGCCCGTGTCTCAGGATGCGGGCACTTTGTCCGCCTCGGGGGTGCCCTCGGCGGCGCCGCCGATCCGCTTGAGGTCGATGTCGCGCGTCTCGCGCATCGTGAGGTAGACGACCAGCGACACGGCCGCGCAGCCGGCCACGTACCAGTAGAAGCCCGACTCGATGCCGCCCTTCTTGAACCACAGGGCCACGTACTCCGCCGTCCCGCCGAAGAGGGCGTTGGCGATCGCGTACGGCAGGGCCACGCCCAGCGACCGGATGCCCGTGGGGAACAGCTCGGCCTTCACGCACGCGTTGATCGAGGTATAGCCGGTGACCACCACCAGCGCCAGCAGCGACAGGCCCAGCGCCGGCCAGAACGACCCCGCGCTGCGCAGCATCGTCATGATCGGCACGGTGAGGAAGGTGGAGCCCACCGCGAAGGTGATCAGCAGCGGGCGGCGGCCTATCCGGTCCGAGAGCGCGCCGGCCAGCGGCTGCAGGCAGGCGAAGACGATCAGCGCGCAGAAGCTGACGAGCGTCGCCGTCTGCTTGGGCAGGCCCGCGCTGTTGGAGAGGTACTTCGTCAGGTAGGTGGTGTACGTGTAGTAGGCGACGGTCCCGCCCATGGTCAGCGCGATCACCAGGAACGCCTCGCGCTTGTGCCGCAGCAGGGCCCGGATCGTCCCGCGCTCCGAGGCGTCGGTGTCGCTCTCCTCGTAGGCCTCCGTCTCCAGCATGTTGCGCCGCAGGTAGAAGATGACGGCGGCGCCGAGGGCGCCCACGATGAAGGGGATGCGCCAGCCCCAGCTGTGCAGTTCGTCGCTGGTGAGCGTGCGCTGGAGGATGATCTGGATGCCCAGGCCCAGGATCTGGCCCGCGGTCATCGACACGTACTGGAAGCTGGAGGCGAAGCCGCGCCGGCCCGGTGCCGAGGCCTCGGTGAGATAGGTCGCGCTGGCCGCGTACTCGCCGCCGACCGACAGGCCCTGCAGCAGGCGGGCGACGAGCAGGACGGCGACGCCGCCGTAGCCGGCGACCGCGTAGGTGGGGGCGACGGCGATCAGCACCGCGGACGCCGACATCAGCGTGACCGTCAGGGTGAGCGCCGCCTTGCGGCCCTTGCGGTCACCGACCCGGCCCAGCAGCCAGCCGCCGACCGGCCGCATGAAGAAGCCGACCGCGAAGATGCCGGCGGTGTTCATGAGCTTCGCGGTGTCGTTGCCCTCGGGGAAGAAGGAGCCCGCGAAATAGGTGGCGAAGCTCGCGTAGACGAACCAGTCGAACCACTCGACCATGTTGCCGGCCGAGCCGACCCAGATCTTCTTCCAGTGCTGTCCCATGAGCGATCACGGTGACGGAACAGCCCGGGTTCGGACAAGGGTCCGGCCGGCAACGATCATGCGTACTTGCGTGCGTTGTGGTCGCGGCTCTCAGCCCAGGGGGTGCATCCAGCCGTGGGTGTCCTCGGCCGCGCCGGTCTGGATCTCCAGCAGCGCCTTGCGGAGCTTCATGGTGACCTCGCCGGGCCGGCCGTCGGAGTGGCTCCACTCGCCGCTCTGGCACTTCACATGGCCGACCGGGGTGATCACGGCCGCGGTGCCGCAGGCGAAGACCTCGGTGAGCGTGCCGTTCTCGGTGTCGCGCTGCCACTGCTCGGTGGAGACGCGGCCCTCCTCGGCCGTCAGCCCGAGGTCCCCCGCGACCTTCAGCAGCGAGTCACGGGTGACGCCGGCCAGCAGCGAGCCGGTCAGCTCGGGGGTGACGATCTTGTCCCCGTACACGAAGTACAGGTTCATCCCGCCCATTTCCTCGACCCACTTGTGCTCCAGCGCGTCCAGCCAGACCACCTGGTCGCAGCCCTTCTCGGCCGCCTCGGCCTGGGCGAGCAGCGAGGCCGCGTAGTTGCCGCCGGTCTTGGCGAAGCCCATGCCGCCGGGGACGGCGCGGACGTAGTTCTCGGAGAGCCAGACGGAGACGGGCTTGACGCCGCCGGGGAAGTACGCGCCCGCCGGGGAGGCGATCACGATGAAGAGGTACTCGTTGGCGGGCCGCACGCCCAGCCCGACCTCGGTCGCGATCATGAACGGACGCAGGTAGAGCGACTCCTCGCCACCGTGCGGGGGCACCCACGCCTGGTCCTGGCGGACGAGCACGTCACAGGCCTCGATGAACAGCTCGACCGGCAGCTCCGGCATGGCCAGCCGACGGGCCGACGCCTGGAAGCGCCGGGCGTTGGCGTCGGGCCGGAAGGTGGCGACGGAGCCGTCGGGGCGGCGGTAGGCCTTGAGCCCCTCGAAGATCTCCTGGGCGTAGTGGAGCGTCATGTTCGCCGGGTCGATCGACAGCGGCGCGTACGGAACGAGCTCGCCGTCGTGCCAGCCGCGGCCCTCGGTCCACTTGATCGTCACCATGTGGTCGGTGAAGTGGCGGCCGAAGCCGGGGTTGGCGAGGATCTGCTCGCGCTCCGCGGCGGACAGCGGGTGCGAGGAGGGCTTGAGCTCGATCGTGGGCGTCGTCATGAATGCGTGTCCTTCACCTTGGTGTGTGGCGGACCGCGCTCACATCCGTCCCGAGGGGATCGGGACGTCCGAGCTTCGCCTCATATCGCGGCCCCACGTTCGATTATCGCTCGTGGGGGCCCCGACGGAAAACGTGTGCGCGGCCGGGAATCGATGGTGACATCCGACCGCGCGGTAGCACAGCGGCCGATGTCAGGGGGCTACGGCAGCCACCAGGGCGTCGCCGACCTGGCCCGTGGTGCGGACCGTGTCGCCGCGCGCCGCCATGTCCTCGGCGACGGCGCTCTCCACCCGGGCCGCCTCCGCCTCGTAGCCGAGGTGGCGCAGCAGGAGCGCGACGGACAGGACCGTGGCCGTGGGGTCGGCCTTGCCGGTGCCCGCGATGTCGGGCGCGGAGCCGTGCACCGGCTCGAACATCGAGGGGAAGGCGCGGCCGGGGTTGATGTTGCCGGACGCGGCGAGGCCGATGCCTCCGGTGACGGCGGCGGCGAGGTCGGTGAGGATGTCGCCGAAGAGGTTGTCGGTGACGATCACGTCGAAGCGGCCGGGGTCGGTGACGAAGAAGATCGTCGCGGCGTCGACGTGCAGATAGTCGGTGGTGACCTCGGGGTACTCCTGGCCCACGCGGTCGAAGATGTTCTTCCACAGGTGGCCGGCGTGGACGAGGACGTTGTTCTTGTGGACCAGGGTCAGCTTCCGGCGGGGGCGGGCCTGGGCGCGCTCGTAGGCGTCGCGGACCACGCGCTCCACGCCGTAGGCGGTGTTGACGCTGACCTCGGTGGCGACCTCGGCGGGGGTGCCGGTGCGCATCGAGCCGCCGTTGCCGACGTAGGGGCCCTCGGTGCCCTCGCGGACGACGACGAAGTCGATGTCGGGGCGGCCGGCCAGCGGGCTGGTGGCGGAGGGGAACAGCTTCGACGGGCGCAGGTTGACGTAGTGGTCGAAGGCGAAGCGCAGCTTCAGCAGCAGGCCCCGCTCCAGCACGCCGGAGGGCACGGAGGGGTCGCCGACGGCACCGAGCAGGATCGCGTCGTGCTGCGCCAGGGAGGCGAGCTCGGCGTCCGGCAGGGTTTCGCCGGTGGCGTGCCAGCGTCGGGCGCCGAGGTCGTACTCCCGGGTCTCGAGCTTGACGTCCGAAGGGAGCACGGAGTCGAGGACCTTGAGGCCCTGGGCCACGACTTCGGGGCCGATTCCGTCACCGGGGATCACTGCGAGGCGAATGCTGCGAGACATACCGGGACCGTACTCTTCCGTCCCGCTGTATGACACGCGACGTCCACGATATGGACACAATGCCAGCCGGACAGGCCACATTCACCGGAAGTACGTGTCCGGGCCGCCGCCCCCTGGCACCTTCCCGGCATGGACACCCCACGGGTAGGCATCCCCGGCCGTCTCGCGAGCCGGATGACGATGCCGGAGCAGCACGAGTACTTGCGCGGAAAGTTCACCCGGCGCGGCCTGCTGCGGGCGGGCGCGCTGACGGCCGGAGCCGTCGCGGGCACCGGCCTGCCCCGCCCCGCGGACGCCGGGCAGCGGTCCCCCACCCTGCTCACCGCGCCCGCCACGGCGAAGGTCGACGGCTCGCTCGTCGCGCCGTTCGGGCGGCACCTGGCGTTCGGGGCCGACCCGCGCACACAGATGCGGATCTCCTGGCAGGTGCCGTTCGCGGTCCGGCGCCCGTACGTGCGGGTGGGCCTGAAGCCGTGGGAGCTGAGCGAGCTCGTCCCGGCCGAGGTGCGCGCGCTGAGCACCCCGGCCCTGACCAAGAAGCTCCCGGCGGTCGAGCAGTTCTATCTGCACGCGGCCCTGGACAACCTCGCCCCCGGGCAGACCTACTTCTACGGGGTCGGCCACGACGGCTTCGACCCCGCCGATCCCCGCCGCTTCGCCACCGTGGGGGCGTTCTCGACGGCGCCCGTGCACGCGGAGCCGTTCGTCTTCACGGCCTTCGGCGACCAGGGAGTCGGCTACCACGCCCTCGCCAACGACCAGTTGATCCTGGGTCAGAATCCCGCCTTCCACCTCCACGCGGGCGACCTCTGCTACGCCGACGACAGCGGAGCCGGCAAGCCGGCGGACGTCTACGACGCCCGGGTGTGGGACCAGTTCCTGGCCCAGACCGAGACGGTGGCGGCCCGGGTGCCGTGGATGGTGACCACCGGCAACCACGACATGGAGGCCTGGTACTCCCCCAACGGCTACGGCGGCCAGAGCGCCCGCTGGGCGCTGCCCGACAACGGCTTCGACCCCAGACGGGCACCGGGGGTCTACTCCTTCGCCTACGGCAACGTGGGCGTCGTCGCGCTGGACGCGAACGACGTCTCCTACGAGATCACCGCGAACACCGGCTACAGCGGCGGCCGCCAGACCTCCTGGCTCGACCGGCGGCTGCGGGAGCTGCGCGAGCGGCCGGGCACCGACTTCGTCGTGGTCTTCTTCCACCACTGCGCGTTCTCCACCACGCGCGCGCACGCCTCGGACGGCGGGGTGCGCGACGCGTGGGTACCGCTGTTCGAAAAGCACCGGGTGGACCTCGTCATCAACGGCCACAACCACGTCTACGAGCGCACCGACGCGATCAGGGGCCGGCGGGTGAACCGCACGGTGCCCATCGGCGGCAGCGTCGACTCCGTGCGGGACGGCATCGTGTACGTCACCGCCGGGGGCGCCGGGAAGGCCCTGTACGACTTCGGGGTGACGGACAGCTACGAGGGCCAGGTGAAGGACCTCGACAGCGTCACCAGCTACCACTGGCGCAAGGGCCGGGCCAAGAGCCCGGAGACCGTGGAGTGGTCGCGGGTGCGCTACACCGGCCACTCCTTCCTGGCGGTCGAGGCCGAGCCGGGCCGCCGCCCCCGGCTGAGGGTGACGGCCCTGGCGGAGACCGGGGCGCGGATCGACCACTTCGAGGTGGTGCGCTCCACCGGGTCGTAGGGCCTCGGGCGTCGCCGGCCCCGGTGGGTCAGTGGCCGGTGACGCCGCCGTTGTCGCGGCGGTCGAGCGCGCGCTGGAGCGCGGCGGCGGCGTTGGCCCGGTCGGCCTGGCGCTGGGCGCTGTCGGAGGTACGGGCGATGCGGCGGGTCCTGCGAACGGCGGTTTCGGCCATGGGTCACGTCTCCTCTTGCTGAGTCCTGCCGAGCCCCGAGAAGGTCGGATGGGAAGCCGGAGAAGGGGCGGGGGTCTGGGTGCGGCAGGGATCACCTGCGCCGGCGCACCGGGCCACGACCGCCGTCGCTCGATGGAGCGGAAGGTTCGGCTGTTACCACGCTAGGACAGCCCGGCCGCGCTGTCTGCATGATTACTCGGACTTCCTACTATCTGAGACGGCTCCCCGTCCGGGCGGTCCGGCCGGGCCGTGCGGACGGGTGACGCCCGGGAGCACCCCTCGCTGACCGGCCGCGGGACGCGTGGGCGAGAGTGGCGCCCATGAACGGCCTGTACACACTCCAGCCTCCGCGCCCGGCACGGCTTGGCCGGGAGCCGGGTGAGGCGCGATGAGCCTCCTCGGCACCCTCACCGTCCTGCCCCGGGTCGTCCCCGTGGTCGCGGGCGTCCTCGCCGTGGGCGGCGTGGCCGTCGCGGTGCTGCCCGCGCGCGTACGGACGCGCCGCGCGCTGCGCCGCCGCTGGCTCGCCTGCCTGCCGGCCGCGGCCCTCTTCCTGGGGGCGCTGAGCCTGGGCCCGCTGGGCGCGGCGCTGCTGGCCGTGGCCCTGGGCCTCGTAGCGGTGGGCGCATACGTCCGGACGACCGGCCTGGGGCGGGGCGAGCACACGGCGCTCGCCGCCGCGGCCGTGGTGCTGCCGGTCGTGGCCTGGGCGGGGCCGCGCGCCTTCGGCCTGCCGCTGTTCGGCCTCCTCTTCCTGGCCGCGGTGGCGCCGGCGCTCTTCTCCGGCGACCGGGCCCGCAGCGGCGAGCGGGCGGCCCGCGCCGTCTTCGCGATGCTGTGGATCCCGGTGGCGCTGACGGGCCTGGTGATGCTGCAGGGCACCGCGGTGGCCGTCGGGCTGGCCGTGGCCTTCGGTGAGCTCGGTGGCCGGTGCGGCGGCCTGCTGCTGTCCCGTCTGGGCGGCACCCTGGCCCGTCCGCTCGCGGCCCACTCCCCCGCCAGGACCTGGGGCGGCGTCATCGGCGCCGGCATGGCCGTGGCGGCGGCCCTGGGCACGGCCGGCGCGTTCACGGAGGGGATGTGGGTCGTGGTGCTGTGCGGCGTCGTGATGGGCGGTCTGCTCGGCTCCGCGGTCACGCGCGGGGCGGGCGCCAGGGACGCGGGCGCCCGGCTGCCGCTCCTCGGCGGCGTCCTCGACCGCATGGGCTCCCTGCTGCTGACCCTGCTGCTCACGATGGCGGCGACCCTGTGACGCCCCACCACGCACACCGCCCCCGCCCGGCTGGTGAGCCGGGCGGGGGCGGGGTTCGACACGGGGCGGGTCAGCCCATGTGCGGGTAGCCGTACTCGGTCGGCGGGACCAGGGTCTCCTTGATGGAGCGGGCCGAGGTCCAGCGCATCAGGTTCGACGCGGCGCCGGCCTTGTCGTTCGTACCCGAGGCGCGGCCGCCGCCGAAGGGCTGCTGGCCCACGACGGCACCGGTCGACTTGTCGTTGATGTAGAAGTTGCCCGCGGCGAAGCGCAGCTTCTCCATCGCGTCGGCGACGGCGTAGCGGTCCTGGCCGATGACCGAGCCGGTCAGCGCGTACGCCGAGACGGACTCCATCTGGGCCAGCATCGCGTCGAAGTCGGCGTCCTCGTAGACGTGGACGGCCAGGATCGGGCCGAAGTACTCGGTCGTGAAGACCTCGTTCTCCGGGTCCGTGCACTCGATGACGGTCGGGCGCACGAAGTAGCCGACCGAGTCGTCGTAGCTGCCGCCCGCGACGATCGTGCAGGTCGGGTCGGACTTGGCACGGTCGATGGCCGCCTTGTTCTTGGCGAACGAGCGGTCGTCGATGACGGCGCCGATGAAGTTCGACAGGTCGCTGACGTCACCCATGGTGATGCCGTCGACCTCGGCCGCGAACTCCTCCTTGAAGCCGTCCTCCCAGATGGAGCGGGGGATGTAGGCGCGGGAGGAGGCCGAGCACTTCTGGCCCTGGAACTCGAAGGAGCCGCGGGTCAGCGCGGTCTTCAGGATGGCGCGGTCGGCGCTGGGGTGGGCGACGACGAAGTCCTTGCCGCCGGTCTCGCCGACCAGGCGCGGGTAGGACTTGTACTTCTCGATGTTGTTGCCGACCGTCTTCCACAGGTACTGGAAGGTCTTGGTCGAGCCGGTGAAGTGGATGCCCGCGAGCTCCGGGTGGTTCAGCGCCACCTCGGAGACGGCGATGCCGTCGCCGGTCACCAGGTTGATGACGCCCTTGGGCAGGCCGGCCTCCTCCAGGAGCTGCATGAGCAGCACGGCGGAGTGGGTCTGCGTGGGGGACGGCTTCCAGACGACCACGTTGCCCATGAGGGCCGGGGCGGTCGGCAGGTTGCCGGCGATGGCGGTGAAGTTGAACGGCGTGATCGCGTAGACGAAGCCCTCGAGCGGGCGGTGGTCGGTGCGGTTCCACACGCCGGCGGAGTTGGCGACCGGCTGCTCGGCGAGGATCTGGCGCGCGAAGTGCACGTTGAATCGCCAGAAGTCGACGAGCTCGCAGGGCGTGTCGATCTCGGCCTGCTGGGCGGTCTTGGACTGGCCCAGCATGGTGGAGGCGGCCAGCGTCTCGCGCCAGGGGCCGGACAGCAGCTCGGCGGCGCGCAGGATGATCGCGGCGCGGTCGTCGAAGGACATCGCGCGCCACGCCGGGGCGGCGGCCAGCGCGGCGTCGATCGCGTCCTGCGCGTCCTGCTCCGTGGCGTGGTGGAAGGTGCCGAGGACGGCGGCGTGGTTGTGCGGCTGGACGACCTTGAACGGCTCGCCGCCGCCCATCCGCTTCTCGCCGTTGATCGTCATCGGCAGGTCGATCGGGTTGGCCGCCAGCTCCTTGAGCTTGGCCTCGAGGCGGGCACGCTCGGCGGAGCCGGGGGCGTAGCTGTGCACCGGCTCGTTGACCGGCGCGGGGACCTGGGTTACGGCGTCCATGAGGTTCCGTGTCTCCTTCGGGGCTTTTGACGGGGGTCTGGGGGCTCAGCCCTTGGTGAGGATGGAGCGGGCGAAGAACAGCAGGTTCGCCGGCTTCTCGGCGAGGCGGCGCATGAAGTAGCCGTACCAGTCGGTTCCGTACGCCGTGTAGACGCGCATCCGGTGGCCGTCGGCCGCCAGGCGGACGTGCTCGTCGCTGCGGATGCCGTAGAGCATCTGGAACTCGTACTCGTCCAGTTTGCGCCCTGCCTGCCGGGCCAGCTCCTGGGTGATGGCGATCAGACGCGGGTCGTGCGATCCGATCATCGGGTAGCCCAGGCCACCCATGAGGATCTTGACGATGCGAACGAACGCCTTGTCGATCTCGGCCTTGTCCTGGTACGCGACGGAGGCCGGCTCCTTGTACGCACCCTTCACGATACGCACCCGGCTGCCGGCGGCGGCGAGGCGGCGGGCGTCCTCCTCGGTGCGGAAGAGGTAGGCCTGGATGACGCAGCCGGTCTGCGGGAAGTCCTTCCGCAGCTCCTCGTGGATGGCGAACATCGAGTCGAGGGTCGTGTGGTCCTCGGCGTCGAGGGTGACCGTGGTGCCGATGGCGGCGGCGGCCTCGACGACCGGGCGGACGTTGGCGAGCGCCAGCTCGTGGCCGCCCTCCAGGGCCTGGCCGAACATGGAGAGCTTGACCGACATCTCGGCCCGCTCGCCCAGGCCCAGCTCCTTCAGGCGCCCGATGAGCTCGAGGTAGGCGTCGCGGGCGGCGTAGGACTGCTCGACCGTGGTGATGTCCTCGCCCACGACGTCCAGGGTGACCTCGAGGCCCTTGGCGGCCGAGTCCTCCACGATCGGAATGACCTGGTCGACCGTCTCACCGGCGATGAAGCGGTCGACGACCTGCTTGGTGCCCGGTGCGGCCGACACGAAGCGGCGCATTTTGTCGCTGCGCGACGCGGCGAGAATCACGGGACCCAGCACGGGCACCTCCACGGTGACGGCCGCTCCCACCTGGGGAGACGGCATAAGTAACTCAACGTGAAAGGTAGGGTTCGCGCCACCGCGCGACCATCGACAGCTGTCACGCATTCGTGGTCGGCATCTCAGACAGATGTATGACAATGAGGGCCGACGGCGACAGAAGGGAGCACGGCGCGCATGCGTGGCGAGTATCAGCAGCTCGTGGACGAGATCTCGGCGGCGCTCGGCGCTCCCGCGACGCTGGAGGACCGGGACTTCGTCCTCATCGCGTTCGGCGCCCACGAGGGCGACGAGGACCTCGACCTGATGATGGACCCGGTGCGGACCCGCTCGATCCTGCAGCGGCGCTCGACGGCGGCGGTGCGGGCGTGGTTCGAGGCGTTCGGCATCGCGGGGGCCCAGGCGCCGCTGCGGATCCCGCCGGACCCGGCGGCCGGGGTGTTCAGGGGCCGGATCTGTCTGCCGGTGCGCTACCGCGGGGTGGTGCACGGCTACGTCTGGCTGCTGGACGACGGTCATCTGGCGGGGCTGGACCTGAGCGTGCCGTTCGCCGACCCGCGGCTGGCGCAGGCGATGGAGAGCGCCGCCCGGATCGGGGCGCTGCTGGCGGCCGAGGCCCGGGCCGGTGCCGAGCTGGGCGAGCTGCTGCGGGAGCTGCTGACGGCCCGCCCGGCCGGCCGCGAGGTGGCGCGCGGTGCGCTGCGCGAGGCCCTGGGCTCGGCGGCGGACGGCCCGCTGGCGCTGGTCGCGGTCGCGCCGTGGCGGGCGGTGGGCGAGGACGGCGAGGCGGACCAGCCGGGTCCGGACGCCGGGGGCTCGGCGCTGGCCGCCCAGTCGGGGGTGGCCGCGATGTGCGCGGTGCCGGCGGCGCTGCCGGACGGCTCGGCGGCGCTGGCCGCCCTGATCCGGCTGCGCGCGGTCTCCTCCCCCGCCCCGGCCATGGCGGCGGCCGACCGGCTGCTGCGCTCGCCGCGGGCGGGTCGGCCGGAGGTCGCGCCGGCCCTGGCCGCGGCCGGCATCGGCACGCCCCGCAAGGGGCTGGCGGAGCTGCCGGACGCCTGGGCGGAGGCCCTGGCGGCGGCCCGGGCCGCGGGGGCGGAGCGCAGGCTGGGGCCGGTGGCCGAGTGGGCGGGGATCGGCCCGTACCGGGTGCTGACGGGGCTGACGGCGGAGCGCACGGCGGACCCGGCGGTGCTGCCGCTGCTGGCGCCGGCCCACACCGAGCTGGCCCGCACGGCCGAGGTCTATCTCGACTGCGCGGGCCAGGCGGGCCGCGCGGCGGCGGCCCTCGGCATCCACCGGCAGACCCTCTACTACCGCCTGGGCCGCGTGGAACAGCTCACGGGCCTCGACATGGACGACGGCGAGGACCGTCTGCTGCTGCACATGACGCTCAAGGCGGCCCGGCTGCGGCAGCCCTAGCCCTGCTCCTCGACGGTGACGGCCCGGACCGGACAGCCGCGGACCGCCTCCTTGACGAGCGGGTCGCCGGCGCCGTCCTCGCGGCCGGGCCGCACGGTGCCGAAGCCGTCGTCGTCCTGGTCGAAGACTCCCGGCGCGGTCAGGGCGCACATGCCCGAGCCGATGCAGAGGTCGGAGTCGATACTGACGCGCATGCGGTACTCCGTTTCCCCGGTCACCAGGTGACCGGCAGTGCGTAGAGGCCCTGCAGGGTGTCGCCGGGCTTGATGGGCACCTCGTCAGGAGCAACGGCGAGGCGCAGGGTGGGGATACGGGCGAAGAGGGTGGTGAGGGCGATCTCCATCTCCGCGCGGGCCAGGTTCTGGCCGAGGCACTGGTGGACGCCGTAGCCGAAGGCGACGTGGTGCCGGGCGGAGCGCTGGACGTCGAGGGCGTCGGGGCGTTCGTAGGTGGTGGCGTCGCGGTTGATGACGGAGGTGGGCAGCAGGACGCCGTCGCCCGCGCGGATGGTGTGGCCGGCGAGGTCGATGTCCTCGGTGGCGACGCGGACCATGCCGTCGGCGATGGACAGATAGCGCAGCAGCTCCTCGACGGCACCGGGCATCAGCGTGGGATCGGCGCGCAACGCGGCCAGCTGTTCGGGGTGTTCGAGGAGGGTGTACGTGCCGAGGGCGATCATGTTCGCGGTGGTCTCGTGGCCGGCGACCAGCAGTATCAGGGCCATCATGACGAGTTCGTCGCGGTCGAGCCGGCCCGCGGCGAGCCGTTCGGCGATGAACTCGTCGAGGAGGCCGTCGCCGGGGGTGGCGGCCGGGTCCTGTTTGGCGTCGACGAGGCGGTGGAGGTACGCGCGCAGCTCCTCGCGCGCGGCCCCGGACTCCGCGGCGGTGGGCGAGGCGAGCAGCGCGCGGGAGCGGGCCTCGAAGAAGTCGTGGTCGGCGTAGGGGACGCCGAGGAGGTGGCAGATGACCATCGACGGGACGGGCAGGGCGAAGGCGGAGACGAGTTCGGCCCGGTCGCCGCCCGCGAGCATGGCGTCGATGCGGCCGTCCACGATCTCCTGCACGTGCGGGCGCATGGCGGCGACGCGCTTGAGGCTGAAGCTCGGGATCAGCATGCGACGCTGGCGGGCGTGTTCGGGGTCGTCGAAGCCCAGGAGCGGGATGGCGACCCTGGCCTGGTCCGCCGCGCGCGGCACGATCACGGGGAAGGAAGGATTCTTCCGGTCGGAGGAGAGCCGTGGGTCGGCCAGCAGGGCGCGGGCCTCGGCGTGTCCGGTCACGGCCCACACCTCGCGGCCGTCGAAGAGCGTCATGCGGCCCACCGGTCCGCGCGCCGCGAGCTCGGGATAGCCGGCGGGCGGGTGGTACGGACAGCTGCGGTCCTGGGGGAAGGCGGGCGCCGACGGCGCGCCGGAGTGGGTGCCGGTCCCTGTCATGAGAAACCTCCCAGACATATGTACTGGTGTCCTCGGGCAACCAGTACAGCGGATACATCCCGGTTACGTCCAGTACGCCCCGTCAGACCGCCGTCGCGCAACGCTATTTCGGTGGCGTCCCCAGAACAGTTCCGTCCACCGCCCGGCGCATCCCCTCGACGACGTCCCGGCCCGTGGGCGTTCCCGCCGGGTCGATGAGCCACTGCACCCACAGCCCGGTGAACAGGGAGTAGTACACATAGCCGGCGGTGCGCGCCGCCCCGTCCGGGACCTCGGTGTCGTCGACGCCCTCGAAGACGGCGACCAGCCCCTCCCTCCCCTGGGGCAGCATCGAGGCGAACCGCTCCCTGAGTTCGGGGTGGTTGCCCAGCTGCCCGATCACCTCCAGCTGGGCGGCCCAGAACCGGCGGTCCTGCTCGAAGCTCGCGATGACACCGTCGATGACGGCCGCGAGGTGCTCCTCGCGGGAGGCGCCGGGCTCGGCGACCTCGGCCAGGGCCCGGGTCATCCCCTCGCCCCAGTCCTCGGTCAGCTTGAGGAACGCCTCCATCATCAGGGCGTCCTTCGAGCCGTAGTGGTAGCCGATCGAGGCGAGGTTGGCACCGGAGGCGGCCACGATGTCGCGCGCGGTCGTGCGCACCCACCCCTTGTCGAGCAGGCAGCGCTTGGCGCCGTCGAGCAGATCTTCGCGATGTCCCATGCCGGGCAGCCTAACGCGGCCCCATACACCCGTTTCAGACGCACGTCTTATACAAGCGTTCTAGACAAGCGTTTAAGACATCCGTATATTCCTCGGCATGACGAACTCCAGCGCAGCTCTCGCCGGACGCAAGGAGTGGACGGCCTTCGTCGTCCTCCTGCTGCCCCTCCTTCTGGTCTCCATGGACGTCTCCGTCCTCTTCTACGCGGTCCCGGTCATCAGCGAGGAGCTCGCCGTCACCGGCACCCAGCAGCTGTGGATCTTCGACGTCTACGCCTTCGCGCTCGCCGGGCTGCTGATCACGATGGGCTCGCTGGGCGACCGGATAGGCCGCCGCAAGCTGCTGCTGTTCGGGGCCGCGGCCTTCGGCGCGGCGTCCGTGGCGGCCGCCTACGCGCAGAACGCCGAGATGCTCATCGCGGCCCGCGCGGTGCTGGGCATCGGCGGCGCCACCCTGATGCCGTCGACGATGGCCCTGGTGCGCAGCCTGTTCCGCGACGAGAAGGAGCGCAGCAAGGCGGTCGGTATCTGGTCGGGGGCCATGGCGGGCGGCATCGCGCTGGGCTCCGTGGTGGGCGGCGTGCTGCTGGAGCACTTCTGGTGGGGCTCGGTCTTCCTGATCAACGTGCCCGCGATGGTGCTGCTGCTGGTGCTCGTGCCCGTCCTCGTGCCGGAGCACAAGGACCCGGAGCCCGGCGCGTTCGACCTGGTGAGCGTGCCGCTGTCGATGGGCGCGGTGCTGCCCGTGATCTACGGGCTGAAGGAGATCGCGGCCGACGGGTTCAGCCTGCCGATGGCCGCGTGCGTCGCCGCGGGCCTGGCCGTCGGGTACGTCTTCGTCCGCCGTCAGCGCACCCGCCGCGACGCGATGATCAGCCGCGAGCTGTTCCGGCACCGCGTCTTCGGCGCCGGCATCGCCCTCAACACCCTCGCCTCGATCGGCATGATGGGCTCCGCCTACTTCACCACGCAGTACCTGCAGAGCGTGCTGGGCAAGAGCCCGCTGGAGGCCGCCCTGTGGGGCCTGGTCCCCTCGCTGGCGGTGGCCGCGGTGGCCCCGGTCGCGACGACGGCCGCCCAGAAGGCGCACCGGGCCCACGTCATCGCCGCCGGCTTCCTCGTCGGCGCCCTCGGCTACGGCGTGCTGGCCCTGGCGGACACCGCCTCACTGGCCACGGCCCTGACCGGCTCCGCCCTCATCGCCGTCGGCATCGTCACCGTCATGGCGCCCGCCTCGGACATGGCGCTGACCACGGCCCCGGACGAGAAGGCGGGGACGGCCGCCTCGCTGCTGGAGACGGGGCAGGAGTTCGGCAACGCCCTGGGCATGGCGGTGTTCGGCTGCGTCGGCACGGCCGTCTACCGCCACGACCTGGACGGCTCGCTGCCGGCGGGCCTGCCGCACGACGCGCTGGGCGCGGTCCGCGAGACGCTCGGCGGTGCGGTCGGGACAGCGGCCCGACTGCCGGGCAGCACGGGCGAATCGGTGCTCGGCGCGGCCCGCGAGGCCTTCACGCACGGCATGACCGTCGCCTCCCTCGGCGGGGCCGTCCTCCTGGCCCTCGCGGCACTCGCCGCCGCGACATTCCTGCGGAGCACCGCCCCCGGCGAGGCCGGGGCGGCCCCGGCCGACGCCGCCGCCCGCAAGGAGTACGCCGGCACCCCGAGCCGCTGAGCGCACGCGCGTGCCACGCAACGCGACGGGCCCGGCCGCCCCCCGTGAGGGGACGGCCGGGCCCGGGCGCGTCGCGCGTCCGTCAGTCCGTGAGATTCACCGCGCGGGCCGACGCCGCGCCGATCTCCCCGGCGATCTCCGCGAGCACCGGTGCCGGAATCGACTCGTCGACCGTCAGCGCGACCAGCGCCTCGCCGCCCTCCGTCGCCCGCGCCACCTGCATGCCGGCGATGTTGATGCCCGCCTCGCCGAGGATGCGGCCCACCGTGCCGACCACGCCCGGCCGGTCCTCGTACCGCAGGAACGCCATGTGGTCGGCCATCGCCAGGTCCACGTCGTGCTCGCCCACCGCGACGATCTTCTGCAGGTTCTTCGGGCCGGCCAGCGTGCCCGAGATGGACACCTCGTCGCCGCCGGAGAGGGTGCCGCGCACGGTCACCACGTTGCGGTGGTCCGGGGACTCGGAGCCCGTGGTCAGCCGCACCTCGACGCCGCGCTCCTGCGCGAACAGCGGGGCGTTGACGTAGGAGACCGTCTCGTCGACGACGTCCTCGAACACACCCTTGAGCGCGGACAGTTCGAGCACCTTCACGTCGTGCTGGGTGATCTCGCCGTAGACCTCGACGTCCAGGCGCACCGCGACCTCGCCCGCGAGCGCGGTGAAGATCCGGCCGAGCTTCTCGGCGAGCGGCAGCCCCGGCTTGACGTCCTCGGCGATGACGCCGCCCTGGACGTTGACCGCGTCCGGCACCAGCTCGCCGGCGAGCGCCAGCCGCACGGACTTGGCGACCGCGATGCCCGCCTTCTCCTGGGCCTCGCCCGTGGACGCGCCCAGGTGCGGGGTGGCGACCACGTTGTCGAACTCGAACAGCGGGGAGTCGGTGCACGGCTCGGAGGCGTAGACGTCCAGGCCCGCGGCGGCGACCCGGCCCTCCTTCAGCGCGGTGGCCAGGGCCGCCTCGTCGACGATCCCGCCGCGCGCGGCGTTGACGATGCGGACCGACGGCTTGACCTTGTGCAGCGCGTCGTCGCCGATGAGCCCGAGCGTCTCGGGGGTCTTCGGCAGGTGGACGGTGATGAAGTCCGCAATCTCCAGCAGCTCGTCCAGGGACAGCAGCTTCACGCCCATCTGGGCGGCCCGCGCGGGCTGTACGTACGGGTCGTAGGCGACGACCTTCATGCCGAACGCGGACATCCGCTGGGCGACGAGGACGCCGATGCGGCCGAGCCCGACGACGCCGAGGACCTTCTCGGAGAGCTCGACGCCGGTGTACTTCGACCGCTTCCACTCGCCGTTCTTCAGCGCGGAGTTGGCCTGCGGGATGTTGCGGGCGGTGGCGATGAGGAGGCCGCACGCCAGCTCGGCGGCGGTGACGATGTTGGACGTCGGGGCGTTGACGACCATCACGCCGGCCTTCGTGGCGGCGGAGACGTCGACGTTGTCCAGGCCGACCCCGGCGCGGGCGACGACCCGCAGCTTCTTCGCGGCGGCGACCGCCTCGGCGTCGATCTTGGTGGCGGAGCGCACGAGGATCGCGTCGACGTCGGCGACGGCGGGCAGCAGCTCGGCACGGTCCGCGCCGTTGCAGTGCCGGATCTCGAAGTCCGGACCCAGTGCCTCGACCGTGGCGGGCGAGAGCTCTTCGGCGATGAGTACGACGGGTTTACGAGACGAAGCAGGGCTCACGTGGTCTCAGTCCTCACTAGTCCTTCGCGGACGGCCGTCCCGACGGCCGAAGGCGGTGAAGGGGGCAGCCGCGTGGAAGACGCACGACGCTGTGAGCCTGACGCGTTTGTGCTCCGCAGTGTATCGGGGGAAGCGGCCCGGGCCTGCGCCGATATGGAAACGTCACCCGTCGGAGGAGGGGCACCGCGCAGAACATCGCGCACGGTGGACCGGCCCCGGGCGCCGGGGGGGGCCCGCGGGCCCCCCCCCCCCCCCCGGGCCCCCGCCCCCCCCCCCCAGGCGAGCCAACTCAAAAGCCTTAGCAGCGT